>JAURIJ010000011.1 GCA_030832825.1 Gammaproteobacteria bacterium | reverse complement strand
GGTGTGGGTGAAGGGGCGCAGGTCACGGGTTTCCTGGCAGTAGTGCCAGTCGCGCCGGAAGGCCCATTCCAGTTCGTCGACTATGCGGCCGCGCAGACGAAAGTGGATGTCCAGCACACGATGGGGATTGTCCTCGCGCTGCGCCAGATGACGATCGCCGATGTTGGCACCGCCTGTGAACGCGTAGTCGTTGTCGACGATCAGCAGCTTGCGGTGGCTGCGCAGGTTCACGTTGAGCGCGGGAGGAATCAGCGTGAGCGGATTGAAACAGGTGAAATCAAGGCCGTGGCGGCGCAGCAGCGGGCCGATGCGGCCCACGCTCAGACGCTCGCCCATGCCATCCACGATGATCTTCACCTCCACGCCGCGGTCGCGCGCCGCACACAGGGCTGCGACGAACTGCTGACCCGTGCCGTCAGTATCGAAGAGATAGGTGCACAGCAGCACCTTGTGCCGCGCGCCGGCAATCGCTTCCAGCATCGTCGGGTAGAGCGCCTCGCCGTTCTCCAGCAGCAACACTTCGTCGCAGCAGGTCAGGCCCTTGCCCACCACGTTCTCGCCCACCAGAGACAGCGGGCGGAACGCCGTGCCCGCCGGGGTCTGCTCCGTGCCGGCGGTGTCCTTGGGCAGCCTGGTCACGTAGTGGCGGCGGGCCGTGGCATTCACGCGGTTGATGCCGAAGATCAGGTACAGCAGCGGCCCGGCCAGCGGCAGGCTCATGCACACGCCGATCCAGCCGAAGGCGGCGCGCGAGTCGCGCTTGTTGAGCAGGGCATGGCCGGCGGCAATCAGCGAGATCACCAGCAGCAGGGGAGGCGCCAGCCAGAGCAGGGCCGTGGTCAGGGTCATTGGGGCAGCTCCTGGGAGAGGTCGGGTGGCGCCACCGTGACGGGAGTCTCCAGCAGCAGGTCGGTGAGCAGCGCGCGGTGGTCGGAGAAATCGCGCCAGTGCTGGCCCGCGATGCAGCGGCAGAGCCCGATGCGCAGCCCGCGCACATAGATGCGGTCCATGGCCAGCACCGGCATGAAGGCTGGATAGGTGCGGGCCGGACGTCCCATGACGACCTCGTGCACTTCCTCCACGCCGAGCGCCTCGATGAGACGGCGATGCCCATGCAGCCGCCAGTCGTTGAAATCGCCCGCGAGAATCAGCGGTTCGCCGGGGCCGACGGTGCGGGTGATGTGCTCGATCAGATGCGCGATCTGCAATTGCCGCTCGCGTTCGAACAGACCCAGATGCACACAGATCAGATGCAGACCGCCCGCGATGGTGCCGTGCAGGAACCCGCGCTGGGAGAAACTCAGGATGGAGGCATCGATATTGTCCCAGCGCACGAAGGGCAGCGCGCTGAGGATCGCGTTGCCATGGTGGCCGTGCTGGTAGATGGCATTCTTGCCGTAGGCGTGGTGCGTCCACACCGTGTCGGCCAGATACTCCAGCTGCGTCTGCGAGGGCCACGCCCGCATGCGCTTCTGGTGGCGTTCATTGGCGCCGACCACTTCCTGCAGGAACACCACGCTGGCCCGGCTTTCACGCAGGCATTCGCGGATCTTGCTCAACACCAGACGTTTGGGGCCGAGGGCGAAGCCCTTGTGGATGTTCAAACTGAGCACGCGCAGTTCGAGTGAGGGCATTTTGCCTGGGCCTCAGCCCGCCTCCTGGTTCATCGAAAACTCCTGCATTTTCACTCTGTTGCGCAAGCTTACGGGCAGCGCGGGGCGAATTCCACCCCTTTGAAAGGCTGTGCTACCATGGCCGCGCGTGTCGCCACCTGACTGGGATCCCATCATGCCGCAACTCCTGCATGCCAGTGTCCGTGGCGGCGCACGCAGCGTCTGCGGCCATCCACTGGGAGCAGCGGTTTCGGCCAAGGCGTGGCCGCCATTCTTGAACGACTCGACTGAAATCAGAAAGATTCCATACACGCGTCATAGGGGGGCGTCATGTCCAGCGTGGTCCGTTACGAACTCATCGACAACATCGGCGTCATCACCATCGACAATCCGCCAGTGAATGCCCTCTCCCAGGCACTGCGCCAGGGGCTGCTGGAGGTGGTCACCGCGGGACAGAAGGATGCCAGCGAGGCATTGGTGCTGCTGTGTGCCGGGCGTACCTTCATCGCCGGGGCCGACATCACCGAGTTCGGCAAGCCGCCGCAGTCGCCCTCGCTGGCCGAGGTGCTGGCCGCGCTCGAGAATTCGCGCAAGCTGATCGTGGCGGCCATGCACGGCACCGCGCTTGGCGGGGGCTTCGAGACGGCGCTGGCCTGCCACTACCGCTGCGCGGTGCCATCCGCCCGCGTCGGTCTGCCCGAGGTCAAGCTCGGCCTGCTGCCCGGTGCGGGCGGCACGCAGCGGGTGACGCGTCTGGCGGGAGTCAAGGCGGCCCTGGAGATCATCATCAACGGCAATCCGCTCAGCGCCGCCGAGGCAGCCGAGCTGAACCTGCTGGACGAGGTGCTGACCGACGAGAATCTGCGCGCAGGCGCCATTGCCTATGCGCATGATCTGGTGGAATCCGGTGCCCTGCTCAAGCGGGTGCGCGACATCAGCATCGACCCTGACAAGCTGGAGCCGGGCTTCTTCGACAATTACCGCCGTCGCCTGGCTGAGCGTGCCCGCGGTCAGATCGCGCCGGATCGCATCGTTTCGGCGGTGGAAGCGGCGGTGACCCTGCCGATGGATCACGGTCTGATTCGCGAGCGTGACCTGTTCCTGGAGCTGCTCAATTCGCCACAGTCCCGTGCCATGCGGCACATTTTCTTCGCCGAGCGCGAGGCGGCGAAGATCCGCGATCTGCCGGCGGACACACCTGTGCGGGACATCCGGCACGTTGCGGTGGTGGGCGGCGGCACCATGGGCGGGGGCATCGCCATGTGCTTCGCCAATGCAGGCATTCCGGTGATCCTGCTAGAGATCAGCAACGAAGCCCTGGAGCGCGGGCTGGGCATCGTTCGCAAGAATTACGCGGGCTCGGTGCAGAAGGGCAAGCTGAGCGAGGCCGAGATGCAACAGCGTCTGCAGTTGATCACCGGCAGTGCCGATTATGCCGATCTGGCGCAGGTCGATCTGGTGATCGAGGCCGTGTTCGAGAATCCCGACATCAAGAAGGACGTGTTTCGCCGGCTCGATGCCGTGTGCAGGCCGGGTGCGATCCTCGCCACCAACACGTCCTACCAGAACATCGACGAGATCGCCGCCGTGACCTCCCGTCCACAGGACGTGCTGGGCATGCATTTCTTCAGTCCGGCCAATGTCATGAAGCTGCTGGAAGTGGTGCGCGGCGCGAGAACCTCGCCCGAGGTGCTGGCCACCGCCATGCAGGTGGGGCGGCGCATCGGCAAGATCTGCGCACTGTCCCGCGTGTGCTATGGCTTCATCGGCAATCGCATGCTGACGGGCTACGCGCGCCAGGCCCACATGCTGCTGCTCGATGGCGCTACGCCGGCGCAGGTCGATGCGGTGGCCGAGGACTTCGGCATGGCCATGGGCCCGCTGGCCGTGAGCGACCTGGCCGGCCTGGATATCGCCTACAAGGCGCGGCAGGCCCGCGAGGCAGCGGGCGAGGTGCTCGACCCGGCCACGCATTGCGTGGCGTCGGCGCTGGTGGAATTGGGGCGGCTCGGGCAGAAGAGCGGTGCGGGCTATTACCGCTATGACAGCCAGACCCGAGCCCGGCAGAGCGACCCCCAGGTGGAAGCCCTGATCCGCGAGCACGCCGGCCGCCTCGGCATCGCGCAGCGTGAGATCAGCCGCGAGGAGATTCTGGCCCGTTTGTTCTATCCGCTGATCAACGAGGGGGCTCGTATCCTCGAAGAAGGCATCGCGCAGCGTCCAGGCGACATCGACATCGTCTATGTCTATGGCTATGCCTTCCCGGCCGCCAAGGGCGGACCGATGTTCCATGCCGACGAAGTCGGGCTGCAGACCGTGTACGAGGGCATTCTGCGCTTCGGTCGGGAGCTGGGTGAGACCTACTGGCAGCCCGCGCCGCTGCTGGCGCAACTGGCCGCCAGTGGCAGCAGCTTCGCGCAATGGGATGCCGCACGGCAGGGGTGATGGCTGCCGATGGATCTTGCAGCCAGTCAGGAGTGCTGGAGACTGCAGTCGAAGCAGAGCGACCAGGTCAGCGTGGCGATGTGCCATGTGTCCCGCAGCATGCGTCCCGGTCTGGAATGACGAAGCGTACAAGCGATTCAGTGCAGCATGATGTTCTCTCCTGGGTGTCGGGAGAGTCGGGCTGGCTGTCTGACCGGTGTGTCTCGCACCGGACTCAGTGGAGTGAAAGAACGCTTTCAGCGGCGCGTCCGCCTCAGGGCGTGCCGGCCTGCTTCAGACGTTCGTCGTGCTCCTGCTGGCGGGCGCCGCGCAGGATCAGCTCCATCGAGTAATTGCCCTCGTGGCAGGCGAACTCGTACATCTTCTCGTGGGGCTCCATGCGATGCAGCAGCATTTCCACGGAGTAGGGCTGCTTGTAGATCTGCGGGTCGGTGACGGTGTAGGCGTAGAGAATCTCGCGCTCGTTCACGAGGGTGTAGCGCTCGTCCACCTGCAGCTCGCCCGAGGACACGATGCGGAAATTGGAGATCTCGGGCCGGAAATGCGTGGTGTGCACCACCAGGGTGTCGCCTTCCCAGTGGCCGATGGAATCCCCGAACCAGGTCTTCACGTGTTCAGGTTGATGTTCGCCGTTCAGGCGGATGATGCGCGCGTCGTGCACCATCTCGCCCACGATCATCACGTAGTCCTTGTTCTGCACGATCTGCACGTTGGAGTTGTAGGGCAGCAGCGCCATGGGCGGCATGGTGCCAATGGCCGACAGACAACGCTCGCCGGCATTGCGGATCTCCGGCCCGTCGAACTCGCCGAAGCCCTGGGCGCGCCACTGGCCGTAAATGTCGCGGCTGCGGCCGTTCTCGAGGAAGGGGAACCGGCCATCGGCCGGGTCCACCACCAGGGAGGTGCGGTACTGGCCGTTGATGCGGGTGAAGCCCACTTCCACGTCGGTGTTCTCGGCCTCGGCCTCCTGGCCCACACGGGCGCCGGCTTCCGGGGCCGGGCGGTTGGGATCGAGCACGGTGACCGTGCCGTTCAGCTGCTCGCGCAGGCGTTGCTCGAGCGCGCGGGCTTCCTCCTCACTATAGACCGGCTTGTCGGCGAGATCGGCCGGCCGCTCCATCGGCGTCTGCGTCTGATTGCCCCAGTAGCCCTGCAGGTTCGGGTGACCGTACTCCGTGCGCGGCATGGTCCAGCCGGGCGGGGCGTCGACGTTCTGGGCCAGGGCGCTCGCGCCGAACAGGCCGGTCAAGGGCAGGGAAAGAGCGGGGACGAGCGTACGCAGGAGACTGTTCATGTTGTTGTCATTGCCAGTGTGAGAGGGGAGCGACGGCCGATTGTAGTCCACAGCCGGTGGCGGGGGCGACAGGCGCTGCGCTTGACAAGTCCCGGTCGCGCGCCGACACTCGCCGCCCATGAATACACAGACACACATCAACCGCCGCGCATCGTTTCGCTGGTGGCCCGCTTCTTCGGGTTGCCACAGACGGGATATGCAGTGAATTCCCCGAGGCCGCCCTGGAATCCGGCGGCCTCTTCGACAGTCCCCGCGCCTTGCGCGCCTCGCGTCAGCTTCAGAGTCCTCCGTCTCCAGTGTCCGGCCCCGGTCAATCGGCCCCACGGCGCCTTCGTGCGCCCACGCAGGAGAGAGGACCATGCCAGAGACCACCATCGGCGCGCCGCAGCACGCCGTCCACCATCACTACACCAGCGCCGGCGGCGTGCGCATTGCGTGCACGCAGTTCAGCGTCAACCCGGGCGAGGCCCTGAGCCGGCTGCAGGTGCGTCTCGATAGCGAGCGCGGCGTGCTGCTGAGTTCGCGCTACGAGTATCCGGGGCGGTACACCCGCTGGGACATCGGCTTCGTCAACCCGCCGCTCGTGATCACCGCGCGGGGACGGCAGCTGCGGCTGGAAGCGCTGAATGCGCGTGGCCGGGTGCTGCTGCCCGAGTTGCAGCGCGCGCTGGCGGGACACCCCGATCTCACGCAGCTGCACCGCGAGGACGACGCGCTGTGCGTGCAGGTGCGCGAGGCGTCGGCCGCGTGTGCCGAAGAGCAGCGCAGTCGCCAGCCCAGCACCTTCTGCATCCTGCGGGCCGTGAGTGCCCACTTCGCCAGTCCCGAGGATGCGCATCTGGGGCTTTACGGCGCCTTCGGCTATGACCTGTGCTTCCAGTTCGAGGCGGTGCAGCAGCATCTGCCGCGCCGCGCCGAGACACGCGATCTGGTGCTCTACCTGCCGGACGAACTGCTGGTGCATGACCACATGACGGGCACCGCCACCCTGCGCCGCTACGAGTTTCACTGTCGGCCGTTGGCGGCGGCCGGCGCCTCTGCTGCCGGCCTGCAGACCACCGGCGGGCTGCGGCGCACCGGGGCGAAGACGCCCTTCGTGCCAGCCGCCACGGCACAGAGCCAGGCTCGGGAACCTGCCTGCGACCACGCCCCGGGCGAGTATGCCGAGGTGGTGCGCGAAGCCGTGCGCCATTTTCAGCGTGGCGATCTGTTCGAGGTGGTGCCCGGCCAGGTGTTCCAGGAGCCCTGTCGGGATTCCCCGGCGCAGATCTTCGCCCGTCTGCAGCGCGACAATCCCGCGCCCTACGGCACCCTGATGAACCTCGGCGAGGGCGAGTATCTGCTGGCGGCCTCGCCCGAGATGTATGTGCGGGTGACGGGCCGGCGCATCGAGACCTGTCCGATCTCCGGCACCATCGCCCGGGGTCGCGATGCCCTGGAGGACGCGCAGCAGATCCGCACCCTGCTCAACTCCGAGAAGGACGAGGCCGAGCTGTCGATGTGCACCGACGTGGACCGCAACGACAAGAGCCGCGTCTGCGTGCCCGGCAGCGTGCGCATCCTCGGGCGCCGGCAGGTGGAGCTGTATTCGCGCCTGATTCACACCGTCGATCATGTGGAGGGCACTCTCGCCGAGCCCTTCGATGCCCTGGACGGCTTTCTCAGCCATGCCTGGGCGGTGACGGTGACCGGCGCGCCCAAGCAGGCCGCGATCCAGTTCCTCGAGGCGCATGAGAAATCGCCCCGGCACTGGTACGGCGGCGCCATCGGCCTGCTCGGCTTCAACGGCGACATGAACACCGGCCTGACCCTGCGCGCCGCCCGCATCGTGGACGGCGTGGCGCAGGTGCGGGTGGGGGCCACGCTGCTGCTGGATTCCGACCCGCAGGCCGAGGAGGCTGAGACCCGGCTCAAGGCCAGTGCCGTGCTGGCGGCGATCCGGGGTGAACGTCCGCTGCGTGCCTCGCCGTCAGTCGTCCCCGAACGCTCGGGGCTGGACGCGGACGAGCCCGCACTGCGCGTGCTGATGGTCGATCATCACGATTCTTTCGTGCACACCCTCGGCAGCTATCTGCGCGAGCAGGGGGTGCAGCTGCGTACCCTGCGTCCGGCGCTCGCCCGCGCGGCCCTGCAGGCAGAGCCCTTCGACCTGGTGGTGCTGTCGCCTGGACCGGGGCGTCCTGCCGATGCGGGCCTTTCCGCTACCCTTGCGCTGTGCCTGGCGCGGCAGCTGCCGGTGTTCGGGGTGTGTCTCGGCCTGCAGGGCATCGTCGAGCATTTCGGCGGCAGTCTGGGCGTGCTCGACGCGCCCCTGCATGGCAAGGCGTCCTGGGTGCAGCACACCGGCTCGCCGCTGTTCGCCGGGGTCCCCCCGCGTTTTGCCGCCGGGCGCTATCACTCCCTGCATGCCCAGACGGTGCCGGACTGCCTGCAGGTCATCGCCCGCACGCAGGACGGCGTGGTCATGGCCGTGGAACATCGCCGCCTGCCGGTGCAGGCCGTGCAGTTTCATCCGGAATCCCTGCTCAGCCTGCAGCAGGATGCCGGACGGACCCTGCTGGCCAATGTTGTACACTACGCGCGCTCTCGCAGGAGGGCGCTCAGCGAACGCAATACCAGCCACATGACCAGCCACACGACACACGGAACCTCTGCCCATGACCAGCTCACCGCACAGCCCTGACTCCAGCCAGCGTTTAATTTTCGAGCACGCCGATGTGCGCGGCGAGATCGTGCGTCTGCGCCACAGCTATGCCACGGCCATCGCCGGCAAGCACTACCCGGATGCCGTGGCGCAGCTGCTGGGGCAGTTCCTGGCGGCCAGCGCCCTGCTCAGCACCACCATCAAGTTCGATGGTCGACTGGTGCTGCAGGTGCGCAGCGAGGGCGAGCTGGCGGTGATCATGGCCGAGTGCACCAGCAACGGCGAACTGCGCGGCATCGCCCGCTATGCCGAGACGCCGACGGCCACCGCCTTCGCCGAGCTGCTGCGCAACGGCACGCTGGTGATCACCATCGACACCCGCAAGGGCGAGCCCTACCAGGGCATTGTCGCGCTGGAGGGGGATTCGCTGGCGCAGTCGCTGCAGGCCTATTTCCAGCAGTCAGAGCAGCTGGGCACGGTGTTCTACTTCGCCGTCGACCGCGACACGGTGGCCGGGATGATGCTGCAGCAGCTGCCCGCCCAGCTGCAGCGCAATGCCGAGGCGCGCGCGAGCCATTGGGAGCACTTCTCGACCCTGGCGCGCACGCTGACGTCGGAGGAACTGCTGCAGTTGCCCAATGCCGAGATCCTGCACCGGCTCTTCCACCAGGAGGAGCTTCGGGTGTTTCCGACGCGCGAGCTGGTGTTCAAGTGCAGCTGCAGCCGTGAGCGCACGGCGCGGGCGCTGGCGGCGCTGGGGCGGGAGGAGATCGAGAGCATCGTCGCCGAGAGGGGCGGGGTGGAGATCAGCTGCGAGTTCTGTGGGACCGAATACAATTTCGGCCCGGGCGAAGTGTCTCTGCTGTTCGAGCAGGCGCAAGAGGGCGGGGCGACGCACTGATCTGTTGCAGCGGTCGGTACTTCGTAGCTCGGTCGGTGGGGCGGGCGGAGGCATTTCGTGACACGCCGTGAACCCATCCATGGGGGCTCGGTGGCCGCCGTCCAGGCGGCCAACGGTCACGAAATGCCTCCGCCCGCCCCGCCGGCCTGCATTGGCAGGGGCGACTCGAGCAGTGGTAGTCGTGCGTCGCCCCGCCCTCTTGCGCGTGCTGAAGGGCAGTGACACCTTCGAAGCAGCGGGCAGGGAGCCAAGGGGGAACGCTCGGCCCGCTCCCCGCGACGGCCAGGCCCACGCAGCAGCCTCGCAGGGCACGCTGGGGCGAGCCTGACGCGGCGCGGAAGTGAGGTTCAGGGGCCGGGCTGACAGTTAGGGACCGTTGGCCGCCAGGACGGCGGCCACCGAGCCTCCAGGGAAGGATTCACGGCGTGTCCCGAACTGTCAGCCCGGGTCCTGAACCGGAATCCAGAGGAAATCAGGCGCGCGCCAGCGTGCCCTGCGAGGCCGCCGCGCGGGCATGGCCGTAGCTCATCCAGATCAGAAATTGGAGCCCGAACAGCAACGACGCCCCCACCAGATGCAACGGCTGCACGAACGCCGGCATGCCCAGATGGCCCAGCGTGGCCCCCGTCACCACCGACAGCACGATCACCCCGATCATCGCCGCCGTCATCCGCGTCAGCGAATGCTGCCAGCCCAGCGAGCGCAGCTGCAGCCAGCCCAGCCACAGGTTCGCGAACAGCACCACCGCCGAAAAGCTGCGGTGCACGTAGAAGAACCATGGCAGCGCAGAGATCCAGGACGAGCGCTCCGCCCCCTGCTGATGATTCAGGTAGTCCACCATCTCCCGCACCTGCGTGCCCATGGTGACCTGCACGACTGTCAGCGCCATCACGATGTAGAGCCATTTCTCGAAACGCGGATCAAGGCGGGCGATGGACTCCGCCATCATGATGCCGCGCCGTGCCCTTGCCAGCGCGAACAGCAGCGTGCCCACGATCGCCAGTGCCATCAGCATGTGCAGGGTGATCATGCCGGGCTGCAGATTGGAGGCCACCACCTTTGAACCCAGCCAGCCCTGGAAGCCCGTCATCAGGAAGGCAGCCACCGAGGCCGTGAGAATGGCGCGGTCGTGGGAGCGCACGGACCAGGAATAGAGGGCCGTCAGCAGGATCAGGAAACCGATGGTCACGCCGGTGAGGCGGTTCAGGTATTCCGTCCAGGTCTTCACCACGTTGAACTCGGTCTCGGCATAGCCCAGGTCGGCGTAGATCTCCTGATAGTTGGCCGGGAGCTGCTCGACGCTCGTCGGTGGAATCCAGCTGCCGAAACAGGTCGGCCAGTCGGGGCAGCCCATGCCGGCGCCCGAGGCGCGCACGCTGGCGCCCACCATGATCAGGAAGTACACCGCGGCCAGGGTGATCCAGGCCATGCGGCGGTAGCGGTGCAGCGCAGGAGTGTCTTGCAGCAGGGGTGACGAGGGTGACGCGGTGGCGATAGTCATGGTGTTGGCGAACTCATGTTGGGCTGGACGAAAAACAGTCTGTATTGTCAGGCAAGACGCGCCTGCACCACAACCGGGCAGGCTGCAGCGACGCGTGGCACATCAGCTCGTGGCGAGGTTTGCAGACACGCCGTGAAGCCATCCCTGGCGGCTCGACTCGCCGCCATCCGACCGCCATGGATGGCGGGAGTGCCGGAAATGAAGGAGCGTTTTCCGGCCAGGCGGCTCACGGTCTGCAAACCTCGCCCCGAACTGCTGCGCCTCACGAATCACTCCAGCGCATTACGTCCTGACCGCGCCAGGAGTTCACTGCGCCGGCAGCGGCGTGAATTCCGGCGGCTGCACTTCATTGAGCGGCGCGAAGGGCTGCTCGTCCGGGCCGCCCAGCAGCATGATCAGGCGCATGGCCGCCAGCGTGACACGATCCTCCGAGATCGCCTGCATGCGGCTCTGGTAGTCGGCGTCGATCACGATGCCTTCCATGCGCGTCTCCAGACGTTCGGCGCGCAGCACGGCGGCCTTGATCTCGTCCGGGTAGACAAAGTCGAGCAGCAGGCGGCGGCTCTCCTGCAGCCAGACATCGGTGTCCAGCGACAGGCTGTGCAGATCGGCCTGGTCGGCGGTGACCACCATGCGCCGCAGGGTGTCCTCGAAGGCCTGGTTGCGCAGGGCTTCGTCCCATTCCGAGTGCAGATTGCCGTTGCGCGTGGGAATGCCGTTGCCGCCGCGATCCCCGTTGGGGAAGAGGCTGTGCGAGATCAGCGCGCCGGAATGCAGGGGCTGGTGGATGTCGCCGGCCAGATGCAGCAGCCAGCACAGGGCCACGGCGCGCGCTGCTTCCGGCAGGGAGGCATCATTGAAGCGGGCGAGGTTGTAGTCGAGCGCGAGCAGCACATTGTCGACGTCGCGCTCGTCGGTGCTGGCGTCGGCGCGTCCGCCGGCGATGTCCGGGTGCGGGTCCACCCCGACATAGAGGTTGCCCTGCAGGCCCGCCCCGCGCAGCCAGGCCCCGTCGATGTAATGCCATTGCGGGCGGTCGTGCCGGATGCGCTCTTCCTCGTCCAGCCCGCGCACCAGATCGGGCCACACGGCCGCCTGGCCGAGTGTCCAGCGCAGTTTCTCTTCCTCGCTGCCCACCAGGACGGTCAGCGGCATCTGCTCCACGAAGTCCTGCTGGTAGCGCGGATGCGCCTCCAGCAGGCTGATCAGTTCGGCGCGCCGCTCCAGGGAGAGGGACTCCCACACCACGTAGGCGCTGAGGCGATGACCGGTGGCGTCCCAGGCGAGAGCCGGCATGCCGGCCAGCAGGGCCAGCCACAGCAGGGCGCTCTGACGCAGGCGACGGGCAAGGCGGTGGCGGAAGCGGGGGGACATGGTCGGGGAGAACTCCGGCTGGGAATGCGGGGGGTACTGTAACCTGAGAGGAAAGAGCAAACCAAGCAAGAAAGCCGCCGCCAGGGCCCTGTGCTATTCTCTGAGACAACGCTGCGGCCAGCAGTGATCAGATACACGTCACGCCAATCAGTGGGGATTGCAAAAATGAAGAAAGCGTCGAAAAAGTCTCCCTATCTCACCAAGGCGATCACCATGCGCGCGATAGACAAGGGCTTCAAGCAAGCTTCCCGCAATGCCATGGATACGGCAGGATCGGTTCTCGAGGTGGAAGATGGCTGGGTGGTCAGGCGCTACAAGGATGGGACTTGCACGAAGCTCAAGCAGTTGCCGCCCAAGGCCCCGAATGCGGCGCTGACCCAACGGTTGGCCAGTCTGTATGAGTGAGGAGCAGCGCCGGCTGCGAGTCTTTGCCGGGCCGAATGGCTCGGGCAAGACGACGATGATCGACGCCATTCGCAAGAGGACTGTCCGTGATCGCCCGATCGACTTCGGCATTTACGTGAATGCCGATGACATTGCCGAGTCCTTGCGCCATGACTGTTTTCATTTCGACGATTTCGCCCTGCAAGGGGTTACGCGAGCGCAATTCGTCGAGTCCGCACTCGGCACGGGACTGATTGGCGAGCGCTTTCCCCTGCAGGAATTCCTGTCCTGTTTCAGTACGCGCGACAACGGCGATGTGATCCTGCAGAGGCCAGAGCGCCGCGAACATCTCGCGCAATTGCTGGCAACTCTGCTGCGCGATCGACTCTTGCAGGACGGCCGGAAACTCTCCATCGAAACCGTGTTCTCCCACCCTTCCAAACTCGCGCTGCTGCATCGCGCCAAAGCCTTGGGTTATCGGATCTATCTGTACTACGTCGCTACCGAGAGTCCGGAGATCAACATCGCCAGAATCAAGGAAGTGCGAGTGCGACAGGGAGGACACGATGTTCCCGATGACACCGTGAGAGCGCGGTACGAGAGAGCGATGGACTTGTTGTACGACGCCGCGGAATGCGCGTGGCAGGCCTATTTCTTCGACAATTCAAGAACGGGTGAAACCAACCGTTTCGAGCCGTTTGCGCATTTCAGACGCGAGCAGGGCCGCAAGGTCTGGGATCCAATCTCCCCGGACCAGGTGCCACGCTGGTTTGATCGTTACTATCTGCAGAAAATTCCGCCTCAGTGAGCGGTCTGCAAGACCTGGCGAGAACCGATACTCAAACCTCCATCCACTCCCGTCGCACCGCCTCGGCCTGCTGCAGTGCGTCCGGCGTGCCCTCGAACACGATCCGGCCGCGGCCCATGACGTACACCCGTGCGGCGATGCGCAGCGCGATGTCGAGCTTCTGTTCCACCAGCAGGATGCCGACGCCGCCGGCGGCGATCTGCTGCAGGCTCTGCGCCACCTGCGCGGCCAGGCGCGGGGCCAGCCCTTCCGTGGGCTCGTCCACCAGCAGCAGGCGCGGGGCCCCCATGAGCGTGCGGGCGATGCACAGCATCTGCTGCTCGCCGCCGCTCAGGGCGCCGCCGGCCACATTCAGGCGTGCCGCGAGCGCGGGGAAAAGTGCGAACAGCGCTTCCAGCTGCCCCGGCGCCAGCGTCTGTCCCGGCTTGAGGCCCAATTGCAGGTTCTGCATGACGCTGAGTCCCGGGAAGATGTCGCGCTGCTCGGGCACGCAGCCGACACCCAGGCGGGCGATGGCATGACTCGGCAGCCCCACCAGGGAGTGCCCCTGCCAGCGCGCCTCACCCGTGGTCCGCAGCTCGCCCATCAGCGCGCGCACGGTGGTGGAACGCCCGACGCCATTGCGGCCGAGCAGGGCGACGATCTCGCCCTCGCCCACCCGCAGGCTGACGCCCTGCAGCACGTGACTCTGGCCGTACCAGGCCTGCAGATTTTCCACCTCAAGCATCGCTTTGCCCTCCTGCTCCCGTCCCCAGATACACCTCCTGCACTCGTGCATTGGTGCGGATGCGCGCCGGCGTGTCGGTGGCGATCACCTCGCCCCGGGCCAGCACCGTGATGCGGTCGGCCAGCTCGAACACCACGCTCATGTCGTGTTCAACCAGCAGCAGGGTGCGCTCGGCCGTCACGCGGCGGATCAGCGCCAGGGCCTGAGCCGCCTCGCTGTGACTCATGCCGGCCACGGGTTCATCGAGCAGGATCAGGCGTGCGTCTCCGGCAATCGCCAGGCCCAGCTCCAGGGCACGTTGCGCCGCATAGGCCAGCTCGCCGGCCGGCACGTCGCGCAGCGCCTGCAGACCCAGCTCATCCAGCAGGGCGTCGGCCCGTGCGTTCAGCGCCTTCTCGCGCCCCAGCAGATGGCGCAGGGAACAGCCATAGCCCATGGGCCAGAGCAGGGCGCAGCGCAGGTTCTCGAAGACGCTCAGCCGAGTGAACAGCTGGCTGATCTGGAAGCTGCGGGCGATGCCGCGGCGGGCGATCTGCTCGCTCGGCAGGCCGTGGATGGGCTTGCCCTCGAATGCGATCTGGCCGCTGTCGGGCCTCAGCAGGCCGCTGATCAGATGGAACAGGGTGGACTTGCCGGCGCCGTTCGGGCCGATGATGGCGTGGCATTCGCCGGGCTCGATTGCCAGGTCCACCGCGTGCAGCACCCGGGTGCGGCCGAACTGCTTGCTCACTTGCTCCAGACGCAGCAGGCTCATGGGCGCCCCTGACTGATGTGCGCGGCGCCAGTCTGCTGCCAGGCTGCCTGCAGCGCCGGCAGCTCGCGGCGCAGCAGCAGACTCGCCACGGCGCCGAACCCTGCCAGGCCGAGCCAACTCCACACGTTTGCAGCCTGCAGGGCCAGCCCCGCCACGTGCAGCACCTCGCCTTCGCGGGCGGCCAGTTCCAGCAGCAGCACCCCACTCAGCAGCAGGGCGGCGGTCGGCAGCGCGCAGCGCGCGAGCGGGCGGGCGAGCGACCCGAGCCTCCCGTGCCGCCAGCGCGCGTGCAGCTGCACCAGCAGACCGCCCAGCCCCTCGGGCAGGAACATCACGCAGCCCACGAACAGCAGGCCCAGATAGAGTGTCGAGAGCGTGGTGTAGTCGCTGAGCAGCGCCGAGCACAGGGTCAGCAGCACGGCGCCGAGCACCGGCCCCAGGAAATATCCCGTGCCGCCCAGAAAGCACATCAGCAGCACTTGGCCGGCATTCGCGGTGCCCAGGGCCTGGGAGGTGATGATCTCGTTGTGGATGGCGAACAGTGCTCCGGCCAGCCCCGCGAAGGTGCCGGCCACGAGGAAGCACAGCAGGCGCACTCGTGCGGCGCTGTAACCCAGGCACTGCGCGCGCAGCGGATTGTCGCGCACCGCCATCGCGAGACGGCCCGCCGGGGTCTGCCGGAACGCCGCCAGGCAGAGCGCGCCGAGGAACACCCAGACGGCGGCGTGGTAGTACACCTGCGTCTCCCGCGCGAAGTTCACGCCAAGCAGTGCCGGGCCGGCAGTGCGGTCCCCGCTGATGCCGGCCTCGCCCCCGAAGAAGGCCACCAGGATCAGGGCGGCCGCTGCCAGCAGTTCGCCCAGCCCCAGCGAGATCATGGTGAAGGCCGTGCCGCCGCGTCGCGTCGAGACGCTGCCCAGCAGCAGCGCTGCCAGCAGCCCTCCCGCCGCGCCCGCCAGCGGCAGCAGCACCAGGGGCATGCCGATACTGCCCAGTTCGGTCAGACGCAGGGCATGCGCCGCGACATAGCCGCCCAGCCCGAAATACACCGCATGGCCGAACGAGAGCAGGCCGCCTTGGCCGAGCAGGGTGTTGTAGCTCAGGGCGAACAGCACCGCGATGAGCATCTGGTTGAGAATGCCCACGCTCAGCACCGAGTCGAACAGCAGGGGCAACGCCCCCAGCAACGCCGCCGCCGCGGCCCAGGCCTTGCGACTGCCCATGCTCAGTCCTCCCGATTGCCGGCCAGGCCGGCGGGGCGCAGGAGCAGCATCAGCACCAGCAGCACATAGGGCAGCAGCGGCGCCACCTGGGGCAGCGTCAGGCGCCAGAGATCGCGCAGCGGGTGGTCGGGCGGAAAGCTCACGCCCAGCAGGGCCAGCACATCGGCCATGCCCACGGACGAGGCGATGGCCCAGGACTGCAGCAGACCGATCAGCAGGGCAGCCACGAAGGCGCCGGTGAGCGAGCCCAGACCGCCGATCACCACGATCACGAACACCAGACTGCCCAGGCTTGCGGCCATGCCGGGCCAGGTGCCGAGCACCGGCCCCGCGATCACGCCGGCCAGCCCCGCCAGAGCGGTCCCCACGCCGAAGGCCAGCATGAAGATGCGCGGCACGTTGTGTCCGAGATTCGCCACCGTCTGCGGATGGGTGATGGCCGCGCGCAGGATCAGGCCGTAGCGCGTGCGGGTCAGCCCAGCGTACAGACCCGCGAAGATACCGAGCGAGAGCAGCAGCATGAACGCGCGCCAGGCCGGGAAGTCCTGGCCGAACAGGGTGAACAGGGGGAAGTCCAGCAGCGCGGGCACACGGAAGTCCTGCGTCGCGCGGCCCCAGAACAGCTGCACCAGTTCCTCGATCAGAAAGGCCAGACCGAAGGTGAACACCAGTTCGGCCACCGCGCCGTGGCGGTGCACCTGGCGCAGGCCGTAGCGCTCGACCAGCGCGCCGAGCACGCCGGTGAGCAGCGGCGCCAGCAGCAGGGCGGGCCAGAAGCCCAGGTGCTGGCTGAGCGAGAAGGCGAAGTAGGCCCCCAGCATGTAGAAGCTGGCGTGCGCGAAGTTGAGCACGCCCATCATGCTGAAGATCAGGGTGACGCCACTGGCCAGCATGAACAGCAACAGGCCGGTCACGAGTCCGTTGAGCGTCGCGAAGAGCAGGGCGTCGGCCATGGTCGCTGGCTCAGGGCGCGGGGCGCTGCATCTGGCAGCTGGACGGGGTCAGCGTGGCCTCCAGCGGCGTGGTGTGGACGGTGCGCAGGCCCCAGCCCGAGCGATCCAGATCGAACTCGATGCCCTCGTCGGTGTGCACCGAGACATGCAGCGGCGCGAACAGCTGATGGTCCTGCGGGCGCATCCAGATCTGCTCGCCCGTCATGGTGGTCAGGCGGCTGTCCTCCAGCGCCAGCGCCACCTGCAGCGGATCGCTGCTGCCCGCCGCTTCCATGGCCTGCACCAGCATCATCAGCGTGTTGACCAGGCGCGGCTGGGTCACGTTCAGCTCTGGGTGGGCTGCCTCGAAGGCCCGGGTGAAGTCGCGGCGCTCGTCGCTCGGGAACGGGTTGGCGTGGTCGTTGTGGACCATGTGGATGCGGTTCCTGCCCGCCTCGCCAAGCGTGCGGGTGATGCCGTCGTAGGCCGCATAGAAGGTGTAGACCGGCAGGTCGAGGCCGGCGTCGGCGATGCCGTGCGCCAGCGCCACCATGTCGGCGCCCCAGTTGCCCGTGACCACCGCATTGGCCCCCGAGGCCACGATCTTGCTGATGTAGGGCGTGAAGTCCTTTACCTGACCAATGGGGTGCAGCTCGTTGCCCACCAGCTGCAGGTCGGCGCGCCGGGCCGGCAGCAGACGCGCGGCGGCGGCGCCCACAGCCTGACCGAAGGAGTAGTCCTGACCGATCACGTAGACCCGGGTGATGGCCGGGTTGGCCGCGATGTGATCGGCCATCACCGCCATCTTCATGTCGGCATGGGCGTCGAAGCGGAAGTGCCAGAAGCTGCAGGCGTCCTCGGTCAGCACCGGGTCCACGGCGGCATAGTTGAGAAGCAGCACGCGTGCCTCGGGGTTGCGCTCGTTGTGGCGCTCGATGCCGGTACTGAGCGCACTGGCCACGGCCGAGCTCTGACCGGAGATCACGAATTGCATGCCCTCGCTGATGGCACGACGCAGCTGCAGCTGGGAATCGGCCACGGCGGCCTTGTTGTCCAGCGCCACCACCTCCAGTCGGCGACCGCCCAGCACGCCGCCCCGGCTGTTGTAGTAATGCTCCGCCGCGAAGGTGAGCACCTGGTAGGCGCTGTTGCCGGTGGCGGCGAAGCTGCCCGATTGGGGGTCGATGAAGGCGATGCGGATGGGCTCCTGCGCCAGGGTCAGGGGGCTGAACAGGCTGCCCAGCGCGAGGCTGGTGGCCAGTGCAAGGTGCCGCAGGGCGGGGAGGGGCATGCGAAACATGTAAAGGACTCCCTTCGGAGCGGCAGATAGCGCAGTCTAGCAACATTGATAGTTTACGAATGAATAAATATTAATCAATTATCGCCTGTGTCAATTGGCGACGCGATCGTCCCCCGCGAGCCAGGACGCTGATTGCGCGACTTGGCACAGGGGAATAACCCAGGCTCCCTGTTCCGGGGCGAAAAATAGTGGAACAGGCGAGGTAATCGATTGATGCAAGCAAACGCAACACCGCAGGCCGGCGTCTCCCGCTGCTCGCCGCTGCGCTGGCCACGCTCTGCCAACAGATTGGCATTTCTTGCGAAAGTTTGTCTGCTAACACAATTCTGCGGTTACACTCGCCCGCAGACACGCAGAGAGAGCCACCGTTATGTTGACGATTTCTACTTCTACTCGCCTCGCACAGCGCCTTGCCGCGCTGGGTATTCTGCTTGTGGTTTTCGCCGGTCTGCTGACGCCCGTCGGTGCCCGGGCCGCCAGCGGCGCGTCGCTGCCCACCTTCGTGCACCCCGTGCTGCAGATTCCCCGCGTGGATGTCGAGGGCTACGGCGCGATCAGCCTGAGCCTGGTGCTGCAGGACGAGGCCAGCCTGCGCTTCGCCATCGCCTCGGCCGTGCCCGCCACTGCCGGGCTGGAGCCAGGGGCGACCTTCACGCTCGGTGACGGCCTGCTGGTGATTCCCACCGTGAAGGCCGGCACTGCGTTTCATGCGCTGCGCCTGCAGCGGCTGCCGGGCGACGTCTTCCAGCTGCTCGCCGCCGAGGAGGTCGTGCTGCCCGGGCAGCTCGACTACACGACGCAATGCGCAGGCTGTCACGGTGCGGATGGGCTGGGCGGCGCGGTGGGCGTCAGCCTGAAGAACTGCGTGAACTGCACGTCCCTCGCCAGCCTGGAGAGCAAGATCGCCGGCACCATGCCGCTGGGCAATCCGGCGGCCTGCACCGGCACTTGCGCCAGCACCGTCGCCGCCTACGTGCTCGATGTGTTCAACGGCACCAGCAGTGGTGGAGGCACGGCCATGGCCGCCATCGAAGTGCTGCCCCTGGAGGCCACGCTGCGCAGTGCCGCCCTGCAGCTGGTCAGCCGCTTGCCGACGGCGCTGGAGCAGGCACGTGTGGCCAACGAAGGGGAAACCGGCATTCGCGGCGTGCTCGACGGCATGATGACGGAACCGGCGTTCTACAGCCGATTGTCGGAGATCTTCAACGACTGGCTGCTGACCAATCGCTATCTCTCCACCAATGGCGGCGAGGCCGCCATCCAGCTGATGCGCCGCTACCCGAACGCGCGCTGGTACGACCCGGGCGTCGCCAATCGTGGCAGCGATTACGTGACCCTGCGCAACACCACCAACGACAGCGTGGCGCGCGAGCCGCTGGAGCTGATCAACCATGTGGTGCGCAACGACCTGCCCATGACGCAGATGCTCACCGCCGACTACGTGATGCTCAACGGCTATTCCGCCAAGAGCTACGGCGCGGACACGTCGATCTTCACCAACGAATGGGATGCCACCGAGTTTCGCCCGGTCAGGCTCACTGGCGTGCCCCATGCCGGCATCCTCAGCTCGCTGATGTTCCTCAATCGCTACCCCACCAGTGCCACCAATCGCAACCGGGCCCGCTCACGGGTGGTGTACGACCTGTTCCTGGATGTGGACATCCTGGCGCTGGACGGCGCGCGTCCCGACGGCACCGCCGTGGACATCAGCAGCCCCGCGCCCACGCTGGAGAACGCCGACTGCGTGAAGTGCCACAGCCTGCTCGACCCGGTGGCTTCCTCGTTCCAGAACTGGAACCTCGCAGGCAATTTCGTGCGCGCCCGCTCGTGGTACACCGACATGTTCCAGGCGGGCTTCAACGGCACGGCCTTCCCAGGGACTTCCATGCAAGAGCCCCTGCAGTGGCTGAGCCAGCGCATTGTGCAGGACGCGCGCTTCGATGCGGCCATCGTGCGTCTGGTCTACACCGGCCTGATGGGGCAGGAGCCCCTCGACGCGCCCGGCCCGGACGCCACGGCGGCCGAGACGGAGGCGTGGCTGGCGGAGTCCGCCCATCTCGACGAGATCCAGGCGCGCTATGTCGCGGCCAATCGCACACTCAAGACTCTGGTGAAGGAGCTGGTGCTGAGCCCCTACTGGCGGGCGGATGGTCTGAGCGATCCGGCACAGGGCGTGGTGCACGCGGCCACGGGCCCGGCCCGGCTGCTGACGCCGGAGATGCTGCATCGCAAGCTCAACGCCCTGTTCGGCTTCGAATGGCGCGGCACGCTCAACAGCTATGCCACCAGTCGCAATGTGCTCGCCAGCGCGCGCCTGCTTGACAGTCGTCAGTACTATCAACAGATCTATGGTGGCATCGACTCGTTCACGATCACCGTGCGCCTGGGTGACCCGAACGGACTCATGGTGCTGGTGCAGGAGCGCATGGCCAACGAGATGGCCTGCTACGCCGTGCCGAACGACTTCCTGGCGCAGAAGACCGGACGCCGCCTGTTCGCGGGCGTGGACATCACGACGCAACTCAATACCGCGCAGGAGCGCGCGGCCGTGCGCGCCACGATCCAGCATCTGCATGCCTACCTGCTGGGCGAGACCCTGGCGCTGGACAGCCCCGAGATCGAGGCCACCTACCAGCTCTTCGCAGCCGTGCAGGTCGAGGGACGCAAGCGCGTGGGCGTGTCGGAGCTGACGACACTGCCCGCGCTGTGCCAGCGCAACAACGACCTGCTGACCGGCGCCTCGCTCAACAGCGGCGGCGTGGACGGCCGGCTGCGCAATGACCCGAACTACACGATCCGGGCGTGGATGGCCGTGGTGGCCTACCTGCTGTCCGACTACCGCTTCCTCTACGCCTAGGAAACTGTCATGGAACGTCGCCACTTTCTGCGTCTGTTGACGGGCATCGGCATAGCCGGCGTCCTTCCCATGTCCCTGGTGCGTCCCGCCCTGGGCGCCACGCCGTCGCGCTTTCTCATCACCGTCAGCGCCTCGGGGGGCTGGGACCCGACGGCCCTGGTTGACCCCAAGGGCAATGCCCTGCGCGCCGACGGGCTGGGGCCGGTGAACAACTACCCGGCGTCGCAGATCAAGTCCATCGGCCGCTTGCGCTACGCCGCCTACCCGGACGGCGTCACGCCGCCAGGCACCGACTCGCCCGGGCATCTGGACACCTTCTTCGCGAAGCACTACACGCGGCTGCGCGTCATCAACGGCGTGGATACCCAGACCAACGGCCACGAAACGGGGCAGCGCTTTGTGTGGAGCGGCAAGCTCGAAGAAGGCTACCCGAGTGTGGCCGCGCTGGCGGCAGCGCCCTATGCGAGCCAGCCGATGGCCTTCATCTCCAATGGCGGCTACGACTTCACGGCCGCCCTGGTGGCGCCCGTGCGCACGGCGGCAGCCAGCACGTTCACGGCCCTGGCCTATCCCAACAGCCTGACGCCGAGCGATCCGGCCCTGCGCAGTGTCGGCTTCTTCAGCTCACCCACCTATACCGCCGTGCAGGCCGCCCGGGAGCAGCGCCTGACGCGGCTGCGCGTGAGCGAGGCGCTGCCCGAGCGGGCGGCGCAGATGGCGCGTCTGCAGACAGTGCGCGACAGCGATGTGCCCCTGGAGGCGCTTCTGAGTCATCTGCCGGCTACGGTGTCGGCCGGTCTGAAGGGGCAGGCGGAGATCGCCGTCGCCGCCTTTGCCAGCGGGCTGGCGGTGAGCGCCGGGCTCAATCTGGGCGGCTTCGACACCCACGGGGATCACGACGAGGACCAGACGGCCGCGCTCACGGCGCTGCTGGAAGGGGTGGATCATCTGTGGACGCAGATCGAACAGCGCGGGCTGCAGGACAAGGTCACGGTCGTCATCGGCTCGGACTTCGGCCGCACGCCCTTCTACAACACCGCCGACGGCAAGGATCACTGGAACATCACCAGTGTGCTGGCGATGGGCGCGGGCATCACCGGCAACACTTTGATCGGGGCGACGGATGCGAACTTCGAGGCGCTCAAGCTGAATGCCTCGACGCTGGAGCCACATTCCGCCGGCCTGCTGGTGACGCCGAAGCACATTCACCGGGCACTGCGGGATTTCCTTGGCGTGCCCGCAGAACTGGACGCCCTGTTCCCGCTGCCGGTGGAGAAGCTGGCGCTGTTCGCCTAGAACGTCCCGCGCAGCTTCAGCGCCACGTGCGGCCCGCGGGCATTGCAGCGCTCCTCGATCTCGCGGATCACGCCGTTGCGGATATGCCCGGCGTAGCGCTTGCGATTCACGCACTCGCGAACGTCCAGCACATTGCCCAGCTCCAGCCGCAGCGCCAGATTCAGCGCGGTGAGTGAATGGCGTTCCAGGAACAGGCTCAGGTCCTCGCGCTGGTCCAGTTCCTCCCAGCGGTCGATGTCCGGCAGCGGCCGATTGCCCTGGTCCGCGCCCAGATAGTCTATGCCGTAACTGGCATTCCACACCGGCAGATCATGGCGCACAGTGACGCGGTAGTTGCCCCGGTCATTGGGCACCAGGCGGCGCGTCTGGCCCGTGAACGGGTCGCGGGTCTCCGAGGCGCGTGCCAGGACGCTCACATTCACCAGCAGGCCCTGTGTCACGCGATAGCTGCCGTTGAGCTGGAGCGACAGCACTTCGCCGTCGCCGATGTTGCCGTTGGCCGACGTGAGTGGGCCTCCTGGCACGGTGGTCTCGATGCGGCCGGTGGCGTCGGTGACATCCCAGTACTGCCCGCGTGCGCTCAGCACCAGCCGCCCCTGCAGCAGGCGTTGTTCCACGCCCAGGCTGTAGCGCCAGGTCTGATCCTGCTTGAGTTCCGGATTGCCCGCGATGGTGTTGCGGTTCTCGTCGCGCGGATCGGAGGCCGCCGCGAAATCGGCGAAGCGCAGCTGGCCGATGACCTTCTCCGCCCCCAGGCTGAATTGCAGCGCATTGCTGAAGTCGTAGCGCAGATCCAGCTTCGGCTTGGTGAAGCGGAAATCGCGCGAGCGCGAGACATCACCGGTCTGGCGGATGGTGGACTGCTCCACCGCCAGCGTGCTCTCCAGGCGCAGCTTCGGGGTGATCTGCCAGTGATGCACAGCGAAGCTTTCGTAGCGCTCCTCCTCGATCAGCGAATTGGCGTTGGGCACGGCCACGCGGCGCAGCACGCCGCTCTGCAGCTGGGAGAGCTGCAGCACGGTGTCCAGCGAGGTGAGGGCGCGCTGCAGGCCGAACTCCACATCCTGGCCGGCGCGCAGCGGGCGCGAATACACGCCGCGCACGATCTGCTCGGCATTGACGGTGGCGGTGTCCAGCGCCAGGTCCTGCAGGTCCCGGCCCGGGCTGACGTCCAGGCGAAAGCGCTCGCGCAGCGTGTCCTCCGCGCGGCGGTTGTTCACGGTGAGCAGTTCCAGCTGGCTGCCATCGGCGAAGCCATGGTTGAAGTTCAGCCCCAGCTCCCAGCTGTCGCGGGTGGCGTCGTAGCGCTCGCGTTCCCGCGAATCCAGCGCGGGGCGGCTGTTGAAGTCGCGGATGAAGCGCTCGATCAGCCGGGGTGGGTCGCTCTGCTCGGCCTGCACGTTCACCGACAGCACGCTGGCGGGGCTGATCGTCCAGGAGAAGGCGCCGTTGAGGTTGAGGTTCACCTGGTCCGTGGTTTCGCGGGTCAGGCGCAGGTCATTGGGTCCGAAGTTGCCGGTGCCGTGGATACTGTCCTCGCGCGAGCGCAGAGCCAGGTACTCCGAGCGGCGCTCCAGGCCGAGCCGGTATTCCAGGGCATTGGCGCTGCCAATCAGACTGAGGTTGGCGCCGGGCTCCACGTGGGCGTCCTGGTACTGTGTGGCCGAGGTCTCCACGGTGAGCGAGCGCTGGCTGCTGGCGCGGGTGACGATGTTGATCACCTGGCCCGTGCTGCGCACGCCGACCAGCTCGCTGGAGGTGCCGCGGATCACTTCGATGCGCTCCACCTGGTCGAAGGGGATGCGGCGCAGCTGGGTTTCGGCATTGTTGTCGCGACCGCTCAGGCGGCGGCCGTTGATCAGGATGTTCTCGGTGGCGCTGAGGCCGCGCTGGTTCTGATTCCCGGTGGGGGCCTCCAGCGACACGGTGATGCCGGGGATGCGGTCGATCATGTCGCGCACGGTGACCGGGCTCCACTGGGTGAAGAACTCGGCAGGGTAGCGCAGCGTGGTGTCGTCGGGGGATTCCTCGGCCGCCTGCAGGGTCAAGGGGGCGGTGAGGCTCAGCAGCAGGGCGGCGACCGCCAGTGCCCTGCAAGTCCTGGAGTCGTTGGAGCTTGCTGGCAAGCGAATTGGTCTGCGTTCGCTTGCAAGCAAGCTCCCACAAGGCTCATCGTGCGAAATCCGTGTCTTCATGCGCGTCTCTTGTTGTCGTTGTCATGGTGTCGTGTGTGCGCTGCATCAGGCGTGACCGACCGGCCCCGACCTTACTTGCAGCGCCGGGATTTTCCAAGGAGTATCTGCGCCATGAACGCCCTCGAACACCGCATACCGCCGCCCCTGGTCATGCTGCTCACCGGCCTGGCCATGGGGCAGTTCGCCCGACTGCTGCCCCGTCTGGAAGTGGACGACACCCTGCGCCTGGTGCTGGCCGGGATGTTCCTCATTGATGGCGTGTTCTGCTGTCTGGCGGGGGTGTACTGCTTCCGCAAGGCGCAGACCACGGTGGACCCGCTGCACCCCCACAAGGCCAGCCGGCTGGTCACGGGCGGCATCTACCAGGTGTCACGCAACCCGATGTACCTGGGCTTCGCCATCCTGCTGCTGGCCTGGGCCGTGTTCCTGGCCTCGCCGTGGATGCTGCTGGGCGTGCCGGCCTTCATGCTCTACATCCGCCGCTTCCAGATCGCGCCCGAGGAGCGCGTGCTGGCGCAGCTGTTCGGCAGCGAGTTCGAGGCCTACTGCGCCCGCGTGCGCCGCTGGTTGTGAACGCCATACGACGAAATGACTTCAGTCAGAGACGAAGCGAGTCGGCGGGCTGAAAGCTTTTCTGTTCCCTTCGGAGGGGGCGGCGTAGCATAGCGCGGCCTGTCTTTCCGACATTCCGTGAAGGTGCCTCTCTTGAATCCAGCTGACTCCGGCGTGACGCTGTCCGACAAGGACAAGCGCACCACTCTGATCGCCCTGCTCATCGTCTTCCTGCTCGCCGCCCTCGACATGACCATCCTGTCCACCGCCATGCCGCGCATCGTCGCCGAGCTGCAGGGGCTGGAGCTGTATGCCTGGGTCACCACCGCCTACATGCTGGCCTCCACCGTGCTGGTGCCGATCTACGGCAAGCTGGGGGATCTGTATGGCCGCAAGCCGATCCTGCTGATCGGCATCAGCATCTTCCTGCTCGGCTCCATGCTCTGCGGCATCAGCGGCGAGTTCGGCGACCTGCCCCTGCTGGGCTCGGGCATGATGCAGCTGATCATCTTCCGCGCGGTGAAGGGCATCGGTGGCGCGGCGCTGTTCACCAGCGCGATCGGCATCATCGCGGACATCTACCCGCCGCTGCAGCGCGCCAAGTTCATGGGCCTGTTCGGGGCGATCTTCGGCATCGCCAGCATCGTCGGGCCGGCCCTGGGCGGCTTCCTCACCGACTTCGCCACCGTCACCGTGGCCGGGCACGAGATCGCCGGCTGGCGCTGGGTGTTCTACGCCAATGTGCCGCTGGGCATCGTGGCCCTGCTGATGATCGCCTACAAGACGCCGAGCCTGAACAAGGCCACGGGCGGGCGCATCGACTTTCTCGGCGCGGCCCTGCTGCTGGTGGCCTTCATTCCCTTCCTGCTGGCGCTGACCTGGGGCGGCAATCGCTATGACTGGAATTCATCGGTGCTGCTGGGCATGTTCGCCCTCAGCGCGGTGGCGCTGATCGCCTTCGTGCTGGTGGAGCGGCGCACGCCCGATGCCATCATGCCGATGGACCTGTTCAAGAGCCGCGTGTTCGTGATCACCAATCTCACGTCCTTCGTCATCGGCATGGCCTTCCTGGGCGTGGTGATGTTCATGCCGCTGTTCATGCAGGTGGTGCTGGGCGTCAACGCCACCAACAGTGGCTTCTCCATGTTCCCGCTGATGCTGGGCCTGATGGTCGGCAGCATCCTGAGCGGCCGGGTCGTGTCGCGCACCGGGCATTACAAGCCCTTCATGGTGGGCGGCGCTGCCGTGCTGATCGCCGGCGTGTTCCTGCTCGGCGGCATCGGGCCGGAGACCACTCAGCTTGAGCTGGCCTGGCGCATGGTGGTGGTGGGACTCGGACTGGGGCCGTCGCAGAGTCTGGTGAACCTGATCGTGCAGGCAGCGTTCCCGCCGCAGCAGATCGGCGTGGCCACCAGTTCCACCCAGTTCTTCCGCCAGATCGGCAACACCGTGGGCGTGGCCATCTTCGGCACGCTGCTGACGCTCAACCTCACGGCCGAGCTGCCGCGGCAGCTGCCGCCCATGCCCAGTTCCGCCAGCAGTCCCGCCTTCGACATGAGCCAGGCCCAGAGCAGCGTGATGAATCCCGGCGCGCTGCGTGCGCGCATCGAAGGCGATCTGGAAGCCATGCTGGTAACGCTCGGCCAGGCCTATGCCGGCGATGCCGCCGCGATCGCCGCCGTGCAGGCCAACAGCCAGGTGCCGCAGCAGATCCGCGAGCAGGTGCAGCAGTCCGGCACGCAGCCGCTGCCGCCCGCCGAGATCGAGCAGCGCCTGAACACCCTGCGCAGCCTGCTGGCCGGGCAGGTGGACACCCTGGTCACGCGCATCGAGTCCGGCGTGCGCCTGGCGTTCTCCAATGCCATCACCGGCATGTTCAGCACCAGCCTGTGGATCATCCTGGTGGGCTTTCTGATGAGTCTGTTCATTCCGGTGATCTCGCTGCAGCGGCACAGCCCTGCAGCGCCCGCCCGCGCCGAGGGTTGAAAGGCGCCGGCGCGGCAGGTTTAATGGCGGGCATTGGCCGTCGCCCCGGCGGCCGTGATCGAGGCTGTCCATGCACTGCACGAGCCCCTTCCTGAAATCGCTGCTGGCCGGCGCCCTGCTGGGCGCGACCCTGCTGGTCGGCCCTGCCGCGCTGGCTCAGCCCTTCGGCGACAATCCCTTCATGGCGCAGCCGCAACCGGCCATTCCGGACATCGAGTACGACCCGGGCGGGGAATTCAATTTCGTGCGCGTGCAGTTCGACACCTGGCAGGGCGGGGGTGGCGGTGGCTGGGGCTTTTTCGGCGATGGCGGCCCCACCTGGTCCATCGACTTCCCCGGTGCCGACATGAACTTCCTGCGCGGCGTCTCGCGCCTGACCAATATCCGCGTGATGCGGGACCCGATCGTGCTGCGCTTCGACGACGAGCAGATCTTCGACTACCCCTTCTTGTACATGCTGGAAGTGGGTCAGCAGGGCGGCATCATGCTGAGCCAGGAGGAGATCGACAATGTGCGTGAATACCTGCTGCGCGGCGGCTTCCTGCTGATCGACGATTTCTGGGGCGAGCGTCAGTGGAGCAACTTCCACGATTCCTTTTCGCAGATCTTCCCCGACCGCGAGATCGTCGAGCTGCCTCACGATCACGAGATCTTTCGCACCTACTACGACATCGACGGCCCGCAGATGATTCCGGCGCTGAGCCGGGACGATTCGCGCGGCGAGCAGGGCATCGACGTGGCCAGCAACCACGCCATCCTCGACGACTTCGGCCGCGTGATGGTGCTGATCAACTGGAATTCGGACATGGGCGATGGCTGGGAGCACACCTATCACCCGTACTACCCGACGCGCTATGCCAATGCCGCCTACCAGCTGGGCATCAACTACCTGATCTACTCACTCACGCACTGAACCGCGCCCGCGCCGGTGCCAGGACTCCCCCATGCAGGCCTTCATCGCCATCGTGGTGCAACGTCGCAGAGCGCTGTTGCTGCTGGCGCTGCTGCTGAGTCTGCTGTTGGCCGCGGGCATCCCGCGCACGGGCTTCGACACCTCGGTAAGCGTGCTGCTCACTCGCAGCGATCCCTGGCTGGCGGAGCGTCACCGCATGCTGGCCGAGTTCCCCGGCCAGAGCGAGATCAGCTTCGCCTTCGAGCCGGCCAGTGGCGATGTCTTCACCCACCCCGCACTCGCCGCCATGGTTGATCTGAGTCAGCACTACCGGCAGATTCCACTGGCGCGCGGCATGAATTCCATACTCGCCTGGCAGTCGCCCTATGGTGACGACACCTTCTTCGAGAAGCCACTCGCACAGCTCTTCACCTACACCGACGCCGAACTGCAGGAGCGGCGGGCGCGCGCGCTGCAGGAACCCTTCGTGGCCGGCATCCTCCTGGCGCCTGAGGGCGACCTGGCGCTGGCGTCCATCCGTCTGGGCAGCGCCAGCCTGAACGACGAGCAGCGCCGCAGCACGGCCGAGGCCACCCTGGCCCTGCGCGACGAACTGCAGGCGCGTCACCCCGAGGTGGCGATCCATGTCAGCAGCGAGGCGCTCTACGAGCAGTCGAGCCGGCAGGCCATGCTGGACGATCTGTTCTACCTGCTCCCTCTGGTGATCCTGCTGTGCAATGGCATCCTCTGCTACAGCTTCCGCTCGCTGCTGCTGGGCGGCTGCATTCTGGGAGTCTCCCTGCTCACCATCGTCTGGACCGTGGGCAGCCTGGGCTGGCTCGGCGTGCGCTTCAACACGGTCTCGGTGATGGCGCCGCTGGTGGTGGTCACGATTGCGGTGGCCAACAGCGTGCATCTGGTGTCCATCTACCGGCAGCAACGGCTGGCCGGCGTGCTGCCGCTGGACGCCATGGGTCACAGCCTGCAATTCAATCTGCGGCCGGTGAGTCTGGCGGCGCTGACCACCGCGGTGGGCTTCGGCAGCCTGAACCTGGCGAGTGCGCCCGCGGTGAGCAGCTTCGGCTCGGTGGTGGCGCTGGGCGTGGTGTACGCGTGGGCGCTGAGTCTGCTGGTGCTGCCGGCTCTGGTGCTGCTGCTGCCGGCGCGCGCCGGCCTGCGCGTGGCGCAACAGCCTCTGCTGACCCGGCTGCTGCAAGGCTGTCGCGCGCTGGTACTGGCTCACGGCAAGGTCTTGCTGTGGGGCGCCGCGCTGCTGACCCTGGTGGCACTGCCGCTGAGCCTGCGCAATTCCACCGACTTCGATCGCGGCTCCTTCGTCAACGAAGACTCGGTGCTGCACGACTATGTCACCGCTGTGGGGGCGCGCATGGCGCGGGGGCCGCAGCTGGTCTATGGCATCGATGCGCGGGTGCCCGACGGGGTGGTCGACTCGCAGTTCCTGCAGCGCGTGGACGCCTTCGCGCAGTGGCTGCGTGCGCAGGAGGGCGTGCTGCAGGTGGCGAGTCTGGTGGAGCTGGTGAAGGGCGTGAATCAGGTGGTCAACGAGAATCAGCAGGAATTCGCGCTGATTCCAGACGAGCGCAGCGTCATTGAAGACCATCTTTTCAATTATCAGACGGTGCAGGTGAGCTCCTTCACACTGGACAATTTCATCAACGCCGACTATTCGCTGATCCGCGTGTTCGTGGGCACCGCGTCCATGAACAACCAGGCCATTCTCGATCTGAACGAGCGCATCGGCGCGCAGTTCGCCCGGCTGCTGCCCGAGTACGCCCTGCTGCATGGCAGCAGCACGCTGATCTTCGCGCGCATGGACCGCGCCGTGACCTTCGAGCTGCTGGAAGGCTATGCGCTCAGCCTGCTGCTGATCACCGTGGCGCTGGTGGTGGGCCTGCGCAGCCTGCGCTACGGCTTGCTCAGCATGTTGCCGAATCTGTTGCCGGCGGTGTTGGTGTTCGGTGCCTGGGGGCTGCTGGTGGGGAGTCTTGACCCCTTCGTGATGATGCTGTTCAGCATCAGCATCGGCCTGGTGGTGGACGACACGGTGCACATCCTCAGCAGCTATCAGAGCTCGCGGGGGCAGGGGCTTTCACCGCAGCAGGCGGTGGAGCACGCTCTGGCGAAGGCCGGCCCGGCGCTGATTCTCACCACCACCGTGATGGCCGTGGGCACCTGTGTGCTGATGGCGGCCAGCACGCTCTACTTCCAGCAGGCGGCCATGCTGCTCGTGCCCATCGTGGTGGTGGCGCTGCTGCTGGACTTGCTGGTCTTTCCGGCGTTGTTGCTGCGGGTGGATCGGGGGTAGGGGCCACGAAGTAGCGTTTTCATGCCTATACTTTTTCGTGCAACAGGGAGTTGCGGGATATATATGAAAAGGTATATTCATGGACGAACCGAAAAGCAGGCTGGTCTACTGGGAGGCCAGTTCGAGACAGGATGTGAAGTCGTTCCCACTGTCAGTGCAGAAGGACCTCGGCGTTGCCCTCTACCTCTTGCAACTAGGGGGCTGGCCGCCCGATGCAAAGCCATGGAAAGGGCTGGGAAGCGGCGTGATCGAGCTTCGCGAGAATGCACGCGGCGACACATTCAGGGTCGGTCTTGCGCTCGTGGGTGATGATGCGATTCACGTTCTGCATGCGTTTCAGAAAAAGTCCAAGTTCGGTGTCAGCACCCCGAAGGCGGACGTCAGCTTGATCGAGAAACGATTCAAGGAAGTGCTGCTTCGCTATCGACAAATGAGGAGCCAGACAACATGAAACACGGCGACACCAGCAAAGGCTCCACCAATACGCTGCACGACCTGGCGCTTGAAGATGCGCAGGAATTGACGGTGAAGACTCAGCTTGCGATGAAGCTGAATGCCCTCATCGACTCTCGACAGCTGAGCCAGGCGGACGTGGCCCAACTGACCGGCATGCACCAGCCAAGAGTGTCCGCCATCCGGCACTACAAGTTGCAGAACATTTCCCTTGAGCGCCTGATGCTGGCGCTGGTCGCGCTGGATCAGCGCATCGAGATCACGGTACGTGAGGCCCGGCATCGGCACGCATGCGGCATTACCGTGGCTGCTTGAGCAACTGCTGCAGCTCCGAAAGGCACGACCCGCAATTGGTGCCGCAGCGCAGCCGCTTTCCCAGTTCCTCCACACTGCGTGCCCCTTCTGCAATGGCGGCGTGAATCTGCGCTTCGCTGACGCGGAAGCAGTTGCAGATCAGTCGAGCAGCCATGAGCGAGCTGTGATGTTCCTGTTGCAGCAGCGCACGTGAATCCGCCGTCACCTCCTGCAGCAGCAGGCGCTGCAGCCAGTCGCTGTCCGGCAGCGCCCCGGGCGTCGCCGCGACAAACACGGCCGCCTCCAGGCGCGCGCCCTGATGCAGCAGCACACGCTGAATGCCTGCCGCGTCGTCCTGATATTCCATGAACTCCAGCGCTCCGCGCAGCTGTTCGAACCAGACCGGCCAGGCGCTCGTGCCGCCCGGCAGCTCGGCCAGCAGCGTCAGCCAACCTTCGCGCAATGGCCGGCGCACCCACCAGTCAAAGGGCACGTCCTGCAGCGGCAGGCGACTGAGCACCGCCGCCCAGCGCGCCACCTTCAGCGGCCGCAACCCTACCCAGGCAGCCTTGAGCGCCGGCCGGCTGGAGACGGTATCGACCGTATCGCAGAAAAGTCGTGACACCCCGCCGTGGGAAGCCAACTGCACGTTCCAATGCAGGGGTACGAACAGTTCGCCATCGCGCTGGCCGGGGTCGAGGCGCACCGGCAGCGGCAGGGCGTGGCGCTGGCCGTCCTCGTCGCGGGCGAACAGCTCCACCAGATCGCCCTCGCGCAGCCCCAGGCTGCGGGCATCGCGGGGCTGCAGCGCCACGAACGGGGTGTCGGTATGGGCCAGCAGGCGCGGGGCCTGCCCCGTGCGGCCCATGCCGAGCCACTGGTCGCGCAGGCGGCCGTTGTTGAGCAGGAAGGGAGTGTCATGCGCCCGGGGCGCAGGGGCCGGTTCCGGGTGCACCGGCTGCAGGCGGGCGCGGCCGGAAGGCGTGGCGAAGCGCCGGTCAGTGAACAGGCGCGGCGTCCCCTCTGGCGCCTGCGCGGTGACCGGCCATGGCAGTGGCGGCAGGGCGTCGTAAGCGACTTCATCCAGTCCGGCGAGTGCGCCGAGGTCGAACACGCGCTTGCCCGCGTTCTCGAAGGTGGAGAGCGTGGCGTGTTCGCGGAAGATGGCGGCAGGCGAGTCATAGGCGAAGGCCTCGGCAAAGCCGAGTCGGCGCGCCACGTCGCACACGATCCACCAGTCGGGCCGCGCCTCGCCCGCCGCTGGCAGCAGCGCGCGCTGGCGCAGCAGGCGCCGTTCGGCGCTGGTCTGGGTGCCGTCCTTCTCGCCCCAGTCGGCGGCCGGCAGCAGCACGTGGGCCATGGCCGTGGTGTCGGTGTGCTCACGGCAGTCCGACACGATCACCAGCGGGCAGGTCTGCAACGCGCAGCGCACGCGATCCGCGTGGGGCAGGCTCGCCACGGGGTTGCTGCCCAGGATCCACAGGGCCTTGATCTGCCCGCCTTCCAGCGCCTCGGTCAGACCGAGCGCAGTGACGCCTGGCGCCGTCGCCATGCGCGGGGCATTCCAGAAGCGCGCCACGCGTTCGATGCTCTCCGGCGTGAAGCTCATCCCGGCGGCAAGCTGAGTGGCCTGGGCCCCCACGTCCTGCACGCCCACGCCGTTGGCCTGGCCGCTGATGGGAAACACGCCCATGCCGGGCTGACCGATGCGCCCCGTGGCGAGATGGCAATTGAGGATGGCCTGGCACTGTGCCGCGCCGCTGGCAGACTGGGCAATGCCCTGGGACAGCACCGTGACCGTGCGCGGCGTGCGCGCGAACCATTGAAAGAACTGTTCCAGATCGGCCGGGTCGAGGCCGGTCTGCGCGGCGGTGGCGTCGAGATCGAACGGGGCGCAGGCCTGCAGCGCGGCCTCGGCGCCTTCGGTGTGCGCCGCCAGGAAGTCATGGTCCAGCGCCCCGCGGCGCTGCAGAAAGTGCAGCAGGCCGCAGAACAGCGCGTCATCGCTGCCCGGCCGCAAGGGCAGATGCAGATCGGCGAGCGCGGCAGTCGCCGTGCGGCGCGGGTCCAGCACGACCAGACGCATACCGCTGCGGGCGGCCCGTGCGGCGCTGAAGCGCTGGAACAGCACCGGGTGGGTCCAGGCCGCGTTCCAGCCGGCCAGCACCAGCAGGTCGCAGGTTTCCATGTCCTCGAAACAGCAGACGGGCGCTGCGGTGCCCAGGCTGGCCAGGCTGGCCGTCGCCGCAGGGGCCATGCTCAGCCGCGCGCTGCCGTCGATATGGGCGGAGCCGATGAAGCCCTTCATCAGCTTGTTGGCGACGTAGAGATCCTCGGTGAGCAACTGGCCTGACACGTACATGGCCACCGACTCGGGGCCGTGCGCCTGGATGATGCCACGCAGGCTGGCCGCGACATGGTCGAGCGCGGTGTTCCAGTCGGTGCGCACGCCGTGCAGGCGGGGATGCAGCAGGCGTCCGGGGGGCTGCGCGATGTCGGGCAGGGCAGCGCCTTTCACGCACAGACGGCCGAGATTGGCCGGGTGGTTCTCCTCGCCCTTCACCCGCTGCAGGCGAGCATCCGTCACCCAGGCCTGCACGCCGCAGCCGACGCCGCAGTAGGGGCAGGTGGTGGTGAAGCTCGTGGTGGCGCTTGGCTGCATGAACGTGGGACCAGACAGAAATAGGCTTGCCGGCGGATTCTACACAGCCGCAGGCAAAAAAAAGCCTGCGACCCATGGGGGAGGCAGGCATCGTTACCCGATTCAAGAATTTGGTACTGGAGAGTACTACGCCCAGATTAATTCACTATTCGTGCCATGTTTTTAATTAATAACTAAAACAATGGGTTAAGGATATTTCGCGCTCAGTCGACGCGGTTTACGCCTGCGTCAGAGGGCCTGCTGCCGCATCGCGGGGCGCGAGCGCACCAGAACGGTGCGAATGGCGGCGTTTGACACTCCCCCTGGCCCGGCGCTAGGGTCGCGCTCACCGGCAGGCCGCACGGCCACGCCCCCAGCCCTTGTTCAGGATGCCCCATGATCTCGACACGCCGCCTCATGCCCTTCCACCTCGCCATCCAGGTGCGTGACCTGGCCGAAGCCCGGGATTTCTATGGCACGAAGATGGGTCTGCCTGAGGGGCGCAGCTCCGACCACTGGATCGACTTCGACCTGTTAGGCCATCAGCTGGTGGTGCATGTGAACCCCACGCTGGGGCCGGATGGCAAGGTGAACCAGATCGGCAATCATGTGGACGGGCACGGCGTGCCGGTGCCGCATTTCGGGGTGGTGCTGGAGATGGATGAGTGGGAGGCGCTGGCCGCGCTGGTGCAGACCTTCGTGCCGCAGTTCCTGATCGAGCCGCACATCCGCTTCAAGGGGCTGCCGGGGGAACAGGCCACGATGTTCTTCCTCGACCCGTCCGGCAATGCGCTGGAATTCAAGGCGTTCCGCGACATCGAGAAGAGCCTGTTCGCCAAGTGAGCCCGGCCGGCCTGCGCGCGGCGGGCCTGAGGCTTGTCAGACCCCGGCGTCCTTGCTGACGATGTCGCGCAGGGCCTCTTCCAATGCCGGGAACCGCCACTGGAACCCTGCCTCCTGCAGCCGTGCGGGCAAGGCCTTCGTGCTGCTCAGCATCAGAGCGGCACGCTGGCCCAGCAGCAGGCGCAACACCCAGCCCGGCGGCGTCAGCCACACCGGCCGCTGCAGCACTCGGCCCAGGGTGCGGGCGAACTCGCCGTAGCGCACCGGCTGCGGCGCGGTGAGCAGATACGGCCCGCTGGCCGTGCCGCGATCCAGCAGGAACAGCGTGGCGTTCACCCAGTCCTGCAGATGAATCCAGCTATACCAGAATTTTCCCGCCCCCAAGGAACCGCCCAGATACGCCTTGAACAGCGGCAGGATCGGCCCGAGCAGTCCGCCGTGCCCCAGCACCAGCCCCGTGCGCAACAGCACGGTGCGCACCCCGGCTTCCTCCACGTGCCTTGTGGCCTGCTCCCAGTCCTGCACCAGCGTGGCCGCCCAGTCGCTGCCGGGCGGGCTCTGCTCCGTGAGGGCTTGCTCACCGCCTTCGCCATGAAAGCCGATGGCCGAGCCGGAAAGAAACACCTTGGGCAGGGTGGTTTGCGAGAGGATCCAGCTGGCCAGTTTCCAGGTCAGGGCCACGCGGCTGTCATGCAGCAGCTGCTTGTGGGACTGCGTCCAGGGGGCGGCGAATAGGTTGGCGCCGGCCAGATTGACGACGGCGTCCACGGGAGTGTCGATCTGCTGCAGCTCCTGCACCCACACGCTGCCGGCACGGCGCGCGCTGTGGGTGGTCGGGTTGCGACTCAGGATGATGACCTCGTCACCGCGGGCCAGCAGAGCGTGGGTCAGGGCCTGCCCCAGGAAGCCGCTGCCACCGGTGACGAGGACGCGCATCTCAGAAGTGCGCCTTGGTCAGTTCGACAGTGGCGTATTCCCACGCCTCGTCGAAACGCTCGCGGGCCTCGGCCGCCTGCTCGTCCTCGCCCAGCGCAGTCAGGGCATTGGCGAGTCCGAACAGCGCCCAGCCGTTCTCCTGCAGCAGGTCGAGGTCTTCCAGGAACACGCGGCGGGCGTCCTCGGCCTGACCGGCGTTCAGGTAGGCCTGGCCCAGGAACAGGCGCATGGACTGGATCCAGTCGGGCGGCTCCATGTAGCGCAGGTGGTCCTGCAAGTCCACCGCCTGGGTGAAGGCGGCGATGGCGGCGGTGTGGTCACCCTTGGCATTGGCGATCTCGCCGGCCAGCGAGGCACGGTTGATGGCCAGGATGCTGGCGGCGGTGTTCACGGCGGCGCGCTGGGTCTGCAGCACCGGGTTGCTCATGACGGCGTCCAGCGCGGCCAGTTCGGCTTCGGCACCGGCGATGTCGCCTTGTGCCGCCAGGGCGGCCCCGCGCACGTGGTTCAGCGTGCCCTGCAGGAAGGGGCGCGTGTCAGGCTGCGCGGGCAGGGCGAGGATCTCGTCCCACATGCCGAAGGCCTTCATCGTCATCCATTCCACCGTGATGTTGCGCAGGGAGTTGCCGCGATCCAGCTGCTCCGCCGTGGTGGCGGCGGCAATCGGGCCGGTGATCTCGAAGGCCACCTCAGGGTTGCCCTGCAGCAGGCCGCCCCAGTGGATGAACATGCGGGCGTGGTTGCGGTGGTTGGTGGCCGACAGGAAATAGGTGCCGTACTGCGGATAGGGCCGGTCGCCCCACTGCTGCACGAAGTATTCATCGGCCACCACGGAGCGGCGGTTGGCCTCGATGGAATCCTGGTAGCGGCCGATGCGCATGAAGATGTGGCCGGGCATGTGGGCCATGTGGCCGATCATCGGGGTCAGCGGCTCCAGCGCGTCGGCGGAGGTCTCGGCGCGCACGGGCTCGCGCGAGGCTTCCATCAGGTGCACGTGCAGGTGGGTCAGGCCAGGATGGTAGGGGTCCTGCGCCATGCCTTTCTCCATCACGTCCCGCGCCTCCACGATGTTCTCGCGGGGCGTGCCGTCCCACTCGAAGTAGTACCAGGGCGAGGCCATCATGATGGCGTGGGTGAAGGTGAACGCGGCTTCCAGATCGTCCGGGTATTTCTCGTACAGCGCCCGGGTGGACGCGATCACGGCCTGGCTGCGCTCGGCCATGTCCGGGTAGGTCTGCATGTCGAACATCGGACGCAGGGCATTGATGGTGTCCTGCCACTGCTGGGGTTCCTCGGCCATGTGGGCGATGGCCTGCTCCAGCGCGCGGGCGCCTTCGCCCTGCGGGTCATCCGGCAGGCCGCTGTTGCGGCTGTTGGCATTGGGGCCAAGGCCCTGAGCGCGGGCCCAGTGGATGCGGGCGTTGTCCGGGTCGAAACACAGGGCTGCATTGAAGGACGACACCGCTTCCGGGAAGTAATAGCCATAGGCCAGACGCAGGCCCTGGTCGAAATAGGCCTGGGCCTCGGACGAGGGCGAGGCGATGTCGCGGCTGAAATTGCCGGTGCCTTCCACCAGGCTGGCGTGGCTGTCGGCACAGGCCAGCATCTCGGGCGTGGCCACCCAGGCCGTCGCGGCAGGGGCTGCCGGGGCGGAGGTCTGCTCCACAGCCGGACTGCAGGCGGTCTGCAGCAGCAGGCCGGCCAGCGCGAGGCTGATCATACGAGGTGTGAATGTCATGATGTCGAGGCTCTTGTTCAGTGATTCTTGTTGTGAGGGTGTACAGCGCGCTCGCTCCGACAGCGGCGTTGCTGGCGCCGACTATAGCAGGGAAGCCCGTGACGAACAGCAGCGGGCGTGCGATGGGCAGTGCGGCAACAGTCAGAGTCGGCGCAGCAGGCTGGTCAGCTCCGCCACGCTCTCGACGATGGCCAGGGGCGCGTGGCGCTGCAATTCGTCTGGCGCATGCACGCCCCAGCGCACGCCAATGGCTGGCATGCCAATGCGCTGCGCCATCTCCATGTCGTAGGTGGTATCGCCGATCATCACGGCCTGGTCGGGTTCAAGGCCGTAGAACTGCAGGATCTCCAGCAGCATGGCCGGGTCGGGCTTGGAGCGGGTCTCGTCGGCGCAGCGGGTGATGTCGAAGTGGGCGCGCAGACCGCTGGAGCCGAGCGCCGCATCCAGCCCTCGACGGCTCTTCCCGGTGGCCACGGCCCGGCCGCGCCCCTGGGTGCGCAGTTCGTCGAGCAGGGCGGGCACGCCGGCGAAGATCTGTTGGGGCGTGGCTTCCTTGGCGAAGAAATACTCGCTGTAGCGCTGGCGAATGCCTTCGATCTCGGCGTCGCTGAGACCGGGGTAGAGAGTCTTGAGCGCGTCCACCATGCCCAGGCCGATGATGTGGCGATAGGCGGCCTTTTCCAGCGCCGGAAAGCCCATCTCGGTGGCGGCCAGATGCAGGGAGGTGGCGATGTGTTCGATGGAGTCGACGAGAGTGCCGTCCCAGTCGAAAATCACGGTCTTGATTTTCATGCGGTGTCCTGTGTTTCCTTTAGTGGTATCGACCCGGCCCCGTGGCGCCCGCCGCCCGGGGCCGGATCGAAACCGGACACATCTGGGGACTCGCTTCGGCTCGCGGTTCTTTGTACTCTTGCTTACGCACTGACACCAGAGGTAGATCGTGACAATCGCAGGCGCACTGAATTTTCTGGGAGGCATCGGGCTGTTCCTGCTGGGCATGCGTCTGATGACCGATGGCTTGACCACCGCAGCGGGCGACACCTTGCGCGTCATCCTCAGCGCCGCCACGCGCAGCCGCGGGCGCGCCATTTTCTCCGGCATTCTCATCACCGCGCTTGTGCAGTCCTCCACCGCAGTGGTGTTCACCACCATCGGTTTCGTCAACGCGAGCCTGCTGGCACTGCCGCAGGCGGTGGGCGTGATCTTCGGCAGCAATCTGGGCACCACGCTCACCTCGTGGATCGTCGCTCTGATTGGTTTCAATCTCGACCTGCAAGTGATCGCCCTGCCGGCCATCGGCATCGGCATGGCCATCTCCGTGGCGCTGGGAAAAGGGCAATATGGCGCCTTGGGTCGCGCCATGGCCGGTTTCGGCCTGTTTTTCATGGGCATCGATGTGCTCAAGGATGCCTTCGACGGCATCGGCGATGTCATCGACCTGCACCGCTGGGCCGGAGAAGGGGTGCTGAATCTGCTGCTGTTCGTGCTGCTCGGCATCATGCTCACCGTGATCATCCACTCCTCCAGCGCGGCTCTGACGGTCATTCTCACGGCCACCGCCGGCGGTTTGATTCCGTTGACAGCTGCGGCCGCCATGGTGATCGGCGCCAACGTGGGCACCACCTCAACGGCGCTGTTTGCCGTGTTCGATGCCACGGCAGCGGCACGCCGGGCCGCAATGTCCCACGTGATCTTCAATCTCGTGGTCGCGCTGGTGTCCTTCACGCTGTTGCTGCCGCTGCTCGGGGTGGTGCATGTCATGGCGCAGGTCATCGGCTCGCAGGACCAGCTGGCCATGTCTCTCGCCATCTTCCACACCTTGGTAAACATTCTTGGAATCCTGGTCATGTGGCCCCTGACCCCTCGGCTGGTGGCGTATCTCGAGACACGCTTCCGCACGCTGGAAGAGGACGAGAGCCGGCCGCGCTTCATGGACCGCAACGTGCAGAGTGCGCCCTCGCTGGCCCTGGACGCCCTGGCGCAGGAGCTGCATCGCATGCAGGCGATCGCGCGGCGCGTGGCCAACGCCGCCATCAGCGCGGAAGACCCGCACAATCCTTCTCTGGAAATCGGGCACCGTGCGCTGGAGTCGCTGAACATCGCCATCAGCGAATTCGCCAGCGGCATTCCCCGCGCCACCATGTCGGCCGAGCAGCAGAATGCGTTGCCCCATGCGCAGCGCGTGGGGCAGTATCTGGTGAACGTGGCCGAGCATGCGCGTGAAATGCTGCAGCTGCATCACGAATCGGTGCTGGCCCCCGAGTCCGCACTCGCGGTGAGCCGCAATGCCCTGCGCGCCTCCGCTGTGGAGCTGCTTGATCTGACCCGGGTCGACAGTCCGCAGTGGGATGCGCAGCGTCTGGCCGAGGCGCGCCGGGATTTCGAGACGCAGTATCAGGCCATGAAGGCGCAGCTGCTGCAGGCCGGCACGGCGGGCGCGATTCTGCCGCGCAGCATGGCCGAGACGCTGGAGCGGCTGAGTGATCTGCACCGCGTGGTGGATCAGGCCGCCAAGGCGGCGGTGTTCCTGGACAGGTACATCGCAGAGAGCAAGGTGCAGCTGGTGTCGCCGCCAGGGGGGATCGAGGAGACTGCGGCACAGGGTGCGCGTGCGAGCACACTGCCGCAGCAGGCTCAGGCTCAGGATTCGCGTGCAAGCACGCTCCCACAGGACCCGCTCTCACCAGATGATGCCGCGCAGGATGCTGCGCCGCCCGCAGGAGACCTTCGATGACCCGTGCCAGAGTCTTGCTCACCGCTCTGCTTGCCGTGCTGGTTCTGGATGCTTCGGCCCAGAATGCGCCGGACGACACGCGCAATCCGCTGCTCTACGCCCTGGCCTGGAAACAGACTGCCGCCGAGTACGAGGCGCTCTACCATCAGGGCTTCAATGTCGCGCGAATGCATGTCGAAGCCGCGCTCGCCGCGCGACAGAGCGGCGACAAGCCGCTGGCCGTGATCAGCGATGTGGACGACACCGTGCTGCATGCGCTGACCTATTGGGGGCATCTGGTGCGTGACGGGCGCGACTTCTTCGACGACGCCGACTGGGACCGCTGGGTGGCTGCCAATCTCGCCACGCCCACGCCCGGCGCGATCGACTTCCTGGAGTTCTGCCGTGCCAACGGCGTGGAGGTGTTCTATGTCACCAACCGCGATCAGGGCGAGAACACCTTCGCGCTGGCCCTGCAGCATCTGCGCAGCGCCGGTTTGCCCTTTGCCGACGAGGCGCATCTGACCGTGCTGCGCGAGACCTCCAACAAGGAACCGCGCCAGGACGAACTCATGGCGCAGTACGACGTCGTGGTGCTGATGGGCGACAGCCTCAATGATTTCCGCCGCAAGTACTATGTGCGTGGCGACATCGACGGCCGCCTGGCCGCCATGCGCGAGGACAGCGCACGTTTCGGCATCGACTACGTGCTTTTTCCCAACCCCACCGACGGCCACTGGCTGGCGGGCATCTTCGGTGATTCGGAGCCGCCGCCCAGTGCGGCCAATCGTCGCACCCTGCTGGAGGCTGCCAGCCGCCAGACCTGGGATGACCCGCTGGCCCGCGCTCGCCGCGCCTATTTCGAGGGCGATTTCAGCACCGCACTGAGCCTGTGGCGGCCGCTGGCGGACCAGGGCGTGGCCAATGCGCAGAACAATCTCGGCATTCTGTACCGCAATGGCGAGGGCCTGCTGCAGGACCTCGACGAGGCGCGGCGCTGGCTGCAGCTGGCGGCGGCGCAGGGGCACGCCCGGGCGCAGTTCAGCCTGGGCATGATGTATGACTTCGGGCAGGGCGTGGCGCAGAACCCGCAGCAGGCGCTGATCTGGTACCAGCAGGCCGCAGCGGGCGGCGATGCCGATGCCGAGTTCAACATCGGCACGCTGCACGCCGACGGGCGCGGGGTGCCGCAGAGTGCCACGGAAGCCGCCCGCTGGTATGCCCTGGCGGCCGAGCAGGGGCATGCCAATGCCCAGGCGGTTCTGGGCCGGATGTACCTGCGCGGCGAGGGCGTGGCGGAGGATCGCGAGGAGGCCAGACGCCTGCTGCAGCAGGCGGCCGAGCAGGGTCACGAGGATGCGTTGGAACAGTTGCAGACACTCTCGCGGTAGTGGGATCCTCCACGTTGCAAGGCCAGGCCTCGGGCGGCGCCAGGTCGACCCGGCCACCTACAGATTCGGGCAGCAGGGCCATCGTGTTCGGGCTATTCCACCGTGAACTGCATGCGGCAATTGCCAGTGATTGCCGTGGGCGCCGAGAGCAAGACACACTGGCATGCAAGCTCACACCATCTTCTCCAATGACAATACGGAACAATCAGGAGAGTCCCATGCTTTTCACCCGCCGTCATTTCCTTCGCCTCGCCACCGTGGCTTCCACCTGCCTGCTCGCCCCCGTGCGTGCCTTCGCTCAGGCCCTGCGGGTGAGCACCTTCGCCGGCACCGGCGTGGCGGGCTACGAGAACGATCTGGCGGGCCTGAGTGCCACGCTGACGCCCATCAACAACCCCTATGGCGTGGTGGTGGGGCCCGATGGCGCAGTGTATTTCTGCGAGGTGGACACGGGGCGCACGCGCCGGGTGTCCCTGCCTGAGGGCGTGATCACCACCGTGGCTGGCAACGGCGAGAAAGGCTGGACAGGCGATGGCGGACCCGCGCTGCAGGCCGCGTTCTCGGCACCGCATGAGATTCGCTTCGACCGCGACGGTCACCTGTTCGTGGTGGAGCGCGATGCCCATGTGGTGCGCCGCGTCGATGCCGTCACCGGTCTGGTGTCGACCGTGGCCGGCACGGGCGAGCCCGGCTTTTCCGGCGACGACGGCCCTGCCACTCTGGCGCAATTGCGACAGCCCCACAGCATCGCCTTCGACGCCGACGGCAATCTGCTGATCTGCGACATCGGCAATCAACGGCTGCGGGTGATCGAGCGTGCCAGCGGCATCATTCGCACGATCGGGGGTGATGGCACGCGCGAGGCCACGCCCGATCGCGGCCCGCTGCGGGGCACACCATTGCGCGGGCCGCGCTCCATCGACACCGACGCCTCGGGCAATGCCTATCTGGTGCTGCGCGAGGGCAATGCCGTGTTCCGGCTCAATCTGCGTGGGGACACGCTGGAACGCATCGCCGGCACTGGCGAGAGTGGTTACAGCGGGGACGGGGGGGCAGCCATCGACGCCACCTTCAACGGGCCCAAGGGCATCGCCTGGTCAGCGGCCGACAACGCGCTCTACATCGTGGACACGGAGAATCATGCGATCCGGCGCATGGCCCTGGATTCCGGACTGATCAGCACAGTACTCGGCACCGGTCAGGTGGCCGACGGGCCTGATGGCGACCCGCTGCGCTGCGCACTGGCGCGGCCTCATGGCGTGTTCATGCACGCGGGCGTGCTCTACGTGACCGACAGCGAGAATCACCGGGTGCGGGCGCTGGGGTGAATCGGCGTCAGCTCACCTCGCCAGCGGGTCCGGGCGCATCTGGAAGTGATACACCTTGCTCGTCGTGCCCGGCCCCGTTTCCATGTGGAAGGGCGCGCGGCTGCTCAGCGTGGCCCACAGGCCGCGGCCTTTCCAGCCTGCTGAGGCGTCGTCGATGCGCCCGTCCAGCCACTTGGTGTAGAAGCCCAGCGGGTAAGGCACCGTCAGGCGCACCCACTCGCCATCGTCCAGCACCAGCAGCGCGCCTGACTGATTGCCCGTGTTGATCGGCGTGTTGTCGCCCAGACCGAAGGTGTTGTGCTGGTCCACCCAGGTGTAATAGCTGCCCTCGGAACTGCCCGGCTGGTTCAGGTTCTTGAACTGCGGCAAGGGCTCCGTGTAGAAACTCCAGCCTTCCGGGCAATGCTGCCCCGTGGCCGTCGGCCCGTTCAGCGGCCCCGTGCACTTGCGCCGATCGAAGCTCGCCATGTGGCCGCTGGACAGCGCCGCCCACACCACGCCGTCACGGTCGATGTCCATGCCGCGCGGCGAGAAGCCCTCGATGGCATTGCCGTCGGCATCCACCGGCAGCTCGTAGTATTCGGTCAGCGCCGTGGTGGACGGGTCGGCCCCCGGCACCAGGCGCAGCACCGCGCCCGGGTAACTCAGCGTGGAGCCCCACACCGAACCGTCCGGCGCTGGGGAGACGGCATAAAGCCCCGCCAGGATGCGCTTGTCGCGCGCCGGGTCCACCGCGTCGTCCGGTTGCGCATAGCCTTCGTCGCGCACGCCATTGCCATTGGTGTCGAGGATCAGCGGCGTCCAGCCCTGGGCTGCTACGGCGTCGCCGGTCTCCAAGTACTGCCGCGTGTTCAGCCAGCCCACCACCGCGCCGCCGCCGCTCGTCCACAGCGTGTTGTCGGCGTCTTCGGCGAACATCAGGTGATGCGTGCCGAAGCAGGTGTTGATAGGCGTGTAGACGTCGGTGCGCGGGTCATACACCCCCAGATGCCGGCCTGAGCGGCCCACCGGGAACATCCGAGCGGAAGGGTGATCCGAGCCCTCCTGACAGAAGGCCGGCACATCGGCCGGGTCGCGCGCGCGGGAGGTGATCCACACGCGGCCGTCCTGATCCATCATCGGGTTGTGCACCGTGGTGGAGGTGTCCCAGATCGGCTCCTGACCCCAATAGGCCGACGGCCCCATGGGCGGCACCACCGGCGGCTTGTAGTCCGGGTCTTCCGGGAACACCGGCACCTGATAGGTGGCATGCGCCAGCGGGTCGAGCACCGGCAGATAGTCAGCGCTCTCTTCCAGCGCCCCGTAGAGCCGGCCATAGGCGTTCACCGTCGGGTTGCGCCGGTCGGTGGACACCAGATCATGCAGATAGGCCTGCGGGTCGGCCCAGTCCCACTGGGTGATCACCACATTGCGCTCCAGGCCGTGGGGCCGCTGCGGTGCCGGGGGCAGCTCGCCCGCCGCGATGCGGTCGCTCCAGTCGGCATACATCTGCAGCGTGCGCTTGTCGCCCATGCCAGCCAGGGTGTTGGTCATGAAGGCGCCGGCCTGACCGGCCCGCACGCGCTGGTTCCAGGCCTCGAAGGAGTTTTCGGCGCTGGCGAAGAGATCGGGAAGGGTGCGCGTGGCCTCGGTGCCCATCTGATGACACACCACGCAGCCGCCATTGCTGACACGGCGGATGAAGTCGTCCTGATGCAGGATGCCCTCGGCGATGCCGTTGCCGTCCTGCCCCGTGCCGGGGAACTCATGCGCCTCGGGCACTTCCAGCAGGGAATACCAGTAGCCCGCCGGGTAGTACTGCGCCGCGGCCGCCGCACTCGGTGCAGGCACCGCGCGCAGGTCGAGCGACACGCCTGGCCCCGTGCTCTGGCGCGGCGAATCCACCAGCCCGTAACCGCGCACGAACACCTCGTAGGTGGCCAGCGGCAGGTCGGGGATCACGAACAGGCCGTTCTCGTCGGTGACCACCGTCTTGGAGTAGAGCGTGGCCAGATCGCGCGTCTCGGCAATCACCCACACGCCCGCTTCGGGGCCGTTGGGGCCGAAGACACTGCCCGCGATGTCGTCATCGTCGACTTGCGGCGCGCGTGGTGTGGCCGGCGCAGGGGCCACAGGCTGCCCTGCATCGGACGTGGTGGCGGTATCACCGCCGCAGCCGGCCAGAGCCAGCAGGGTGAGTGTGGAGATCGCAAGAGGCAGGGGGCGCTTCATGATCGGGGTGTCCTCGTCTTCTTGTTGTATTGGAAGCTACGAATGGGAAACGCGCATGGGGTCAGGCCGACTCTACTCCAAAGGGGCGGGGGTGGGTAGGGTGTGCCGCCACCCAGCCCCTCGCTTCACTCGCAGGATGTAGGAGAGCCCGACGGCTGCAGAGGCGGTGCGCAGCGCCATTGACGATGTCCTGCGTGCCGTACCAGAGGCCGTGCTGGCGGAGGCGGGCCCAGTGCGCTTCAGCGAGACATATCTGGTCAAGGACCTTGAAGCGCGAAGTGTTCATGCAGATGCGATTGCGCATCCTTTGTCCGTTGAACTGGGCGAGTGACGGAATGCTTGATGACGCTTCTCACCCCGATCACCGCCACAGTCAGCCGCGACACGCAGCACAGCAAGCCCTTTTGACGTCTGCTGAAAGTACCCCTGCCCTTGAGGCAGGCACGCTCTTGTGAAGACTTTGTACCCGCCGCTATACTTGTACGGCCTTTCCGTACATTTCGAGGTGGACAAGATGGAAACTGTGAGCGTCAATGTGTTTCGCGACAACCTGAAGACTCTGGTGGAAGACGCCATCAGTCGACACGAACCACTGCGGGTCTCTCGTCGCAGCGGCCAGGACTTTGTGGTGATGAGCGCACAAGACTGGGAGCGCGAACAGGAAACGCTCCACGTTCTGCAGAACAGCAGTCTGATGCAGCAGATTGCCGATTCGATGAAGACGCACACAGAGCGCACCGGTTACACCCCGACGAAAGAGCAACTCGATGAGATCACTGGTATTTGAGGGCAACACTTGGGAGGCGTATGAACAGATGCGCCACAAGGACAAGGTGCTCCATGAGGCTGCACGACGAATCATCAAGGAATTGCTACGCTGCGAAAATCCTGCCTTTGGCAGTGGGAAGCCGGAGCCGCTGAAACACAATCTCAGCGGCCTGTGGTCCCGTCGCATTTCGCACAAGGATCGCATCATCTACCGCTTCGACGACGCCACGATTCACGCGTTCGCACTCGGCGGCCACTACGACACGCTCTGACTCACCCCCCGATCACCGCCACCGTCAGCCGCGACACGCAGCACAACTTGCCCTGCTCGTTCTCGATGCGGATCTCCCACACCTGCGTGGTGCTGCCCAGATGCAGCGGGCGCGCCGTGCCCGTGACCCAGCCCGGCGGCACCGGCCGCAGATGATTGGCATTGATCTCCAGCCCCACCGCGCGTTCGTGCTTGCCCCGCACGCAATGATTCGCCGCGATGCTGCCCAGCGTTTCCGCAAACAGCACCGACGCGCCGCCATGCAGCACGCCATAGGGCTGCAGCGTGCGCGCATCCACAGGCATGCGCCCGCGCAGGAAGTCGTCGCCTGCCTCGGTGATCTCGATGCCGAGACTCTCGGCAGCGGTGTTGCGGCTGTGCGCCATGGTGGCGGCGATGTCGAAGGGGCGAGTCCAGATGGCCATGGGGATGCGTCCTGGTGGAGGAAGGGTGGGGCGATTGTGGCAGAGGGGGTGGTGGATGTCGCGGGGTGTGCTAAGGTCGGCCTCAGGAAATCGGCTGGTCACAGCCACATGGAGAAAGACGCATGGATGTCCTTCTGCAATTGCCTCTGCAAAGTCTGAGCTACCTGCTCTGGTTCGTCCCCATTCTGGTGCTGCTTTCGCTGCTCCAGTCGCCCAGCGTGGTGGTCTCCCCCTTCGGCCTCTTCATCATCGAAACCAAGAACATGACGGGCTGGATCTTCGGCTCCGAGAAGCAAGCCGAGTGGACGCAGAAGATCTTCCGCAAGCACTCGCGATTCCAGAATCCGCTGCGCCAGAACCACAAGCACGTCAAGGCGGTGGAGTAGCTGCTGAACGTGTCACCGGACACCCTTCACTCGATTGTCGCGTTTGTGGGCAGCGCGGAACCCAAGACGGAGATGCCGCCCAATGTGTTCTTCGACGGGGGCATGACGGCCTATATCCAGTCCTTCAGGCAAGTCGTCTTCACGATGCAGCAGGTGGAGGAGCTGTTCATCGAGCTTTACGTCAAGGCCATCCCGTCGACGCGCGGGAGTCGCAAGCGGCATCTGGAGGGGTTGCGGAGGAGGTTTGGGGGGAATCCGATTAGTCCTCCAACTCGAAAGTCACGCTCATAGGGGAGGACCCTGTATGGCTGATGTATTTGACTTTGCCTTGATAGGTAAAAGGAGCAGCCTTGTTTGCTTCCAATTTATGCTCTCGAACGAAAAGATGAATTGCGACCTCACTCCGAGCATGGTGGATTATTGACTTTCCTTTAGAGCTCGTTGGCGTGGTCTTGTCCTGGCTTTGCCAATGGAAGTGCCTTTCATCCAACCAGTGATCTAGGTACCGATGGTCCGCCGCCCGGCCTTGCTTATTCAAGGTGACAAAAAGAACCTGCGCCTTTTGCTGGCTGAGAATGACATGGCCACTATTCCAATTGCCTGGATTAAATTCAGTGCCAAAAAATGCGGGAATATCCTCGCGCAAGAATCTATGGCCAACTTCGATTTCTAATGGATGCAGGACCTTCTTTAATCGTGCAAAGGTCCTGAATTCTGACGCCAGCTTCGGGGTCACAAGCATATCTTCATACAGCGGATTATTGGCTCGGAGAACAATAGATCCATTCGCATTCCGAACGACTTTCCGAAGCAAATACTGGTTCTCGTTGCTGGTCGACTTTCTTTCGATCGCAATGACATCATCTGGAATAGAGCCAATATCTTCTGGGCCAACAATCTCCAAAAGCAGCAAATCTTTGTCGCGAATTGGGCTATCACCCCCATCCATTGAATTCCCGGACGCACGAGCGATGAAATGGCGAATGGGGTCAAACTTGCTATAACTTCCTCCTAAAGATCGGTGTTCTTCCTGTGTGATATCGCCAGTACGGAAGTTGCCACAGGCAATTTTCAAATCGGAAAAATACGAGAACGTCGTCTGCCGCAGAGGTGTCACAGAACTAGGACGATTCTCTGTAGGCTGTATTTTACTTTGCATGTACTCAGCGAGGCGAAAGCTAATTAGTTCTTGCGCTAGATCCAAGAAGACGTCGTGGTGGTCTTGCTTGAGCGTGAAGTTCGCTTTGAACTTGCCTGCTTCGATGGAAAAGAACGCGCTAGCTCCTTTCTTCGAGTTTCCACCAATCCAGGCCTGGACAGGATTTTTCCTCCAATAGCTTGTCCAACCTCCTGGCAACTGCTGAGTAGTTCGGTACTCCTCAGGCAAATCTACAAGCAGACTTCTCCGTCGCTGCAGAATCTCCCATGACTTTTGTGCCAAAGTCTCAAGCTGCGTAGGTGCTTGCCACCCATTCAATTCTCTCAAGGCATCTAGGAGGACTAGCTTATAAGACTTTTGTCTTGAAGTAGTTTCCACTTCACTCAAGAATTCCCGATAAGTGGAGGCTACATCAGATTCTTGTTCTTTCAGGTCGCCCATATGCGAGACGAATTCAAACCAGCTCCCAAATTTCTTTCGCACATTTTGGACACTCGCACCAGAGAACAGGAATTCAGTGATCGTAGGGCGACGATTTAGCGTGTCTCGAAGTGCCCTGTATTCGTCCTCTGTGCTGGTAGTGTTCAACGAGCGTAGAAATTCAATGAAGCGCAGGTCGTAATTGATAAAGCAACCTGGCGGCAATGTCAGCGCATTGGCCATGGCGGTCTCGGCGAATTTTGCCAGTTCACCATGAGTCATGGCCATGTTCATTAGAGCTTGCGGCTTGTGGAGAAAACTATGGTGGTTAGCAACGAAATCCATGACTATCAATTTCTCTTTGCCAGGTGCCATACGAAGGCCGCGGCCGAGTTGCTGTAAAAACAGTATCTTGGACTCTGTGGGGCGCAGCATCATGATTGAATCAATCCCCGGAAGGTCCATGCCCTCATTGAACAGGTCTACGGAGAATAGAATTTCAATTTTTCCGCTACGAAGCTGCTCTAGCGCTTCGCCTCTAGAGAGAATCGAGTCCGAATAGACCGCCGCCGCGTGAATCCCTCTATTTCTGAAATACTCCGCCATAAAGTCCGCATGTCGCTTGGAAATGCAGAACGCCAAGGTGCGCGTTTGTTTGTGAATTTGCCAAGTTCTATAGGCGTGGTTTGCGCGAGCAAGCGTTGCCAGTCTGTTTGCCAATTCATCTGGGTCAAACTTGCCGTTTCTCCAAGGAATTGCCTTATAGTCGACTTCCTCATCGAAAATGCCGTAGTAGTGAAATGGCACGAGAAGGGATTGATTGACTCCCGCAAACAGATCTCTCTCAAAAACTAGGTTGTCATCGCAGAGCGAGAGAATATCTGCGCGATCCGATCGGTTAGGCGTCGCTGTCAGACCCAACAGAAATTTAGGTAAAAAATGTGCGAGCAGTTTCTGGTAGCTCGGAGCGCTTGCGTGGTGAAATTCATCGACAACGATGTAATCGAAGTGCTTCTCGTGGAAGGTGGAAAGGTGAGCTGACTTACCAATTGTCTGAATGGACGCAAACAAGATGTCAACTTGGCTGTCGCGTTGCTGTCCCTTGTAAAAGCCGATACTTGCTCGCGGCCGAATACGGGCAAATGTCTCTGCTGCCTGCACTAGGATCTCTTCGCGATGAGCGACAAAAAGCAGCCGCTTGGCAACTGCCTGTTGTGCATCAAAGGCAGCTAGCCAGGTTTTTCCAAGGCCTGTCGCTAGTACGACCAGACCGCGTGAATATCCTAGCTCTCGTGTTTCTTGCAAGGCAGCTAATGCACTTACTTGCACTGGATTTGGTGTAGGTGCTGGTTCAACCTCTAACGTACCTGGAGCAATAGCTTTTGTTGGCTTTACACGCCTTTTTTCGTATTCGTCGATCCATGCGTAGGAGAGGGGCTTGGCGAGGGGGTCGTCAAAGAGCTTCTGAAATTGGCGTCTTGCTTCAAGAAAGCCCCTATCGCCCGGAAAGTTGATTCTGTAGTTCCACTCAAGTCCTAGCTGCAGCGCTTCTCGGCTAATGTTGCTAGAGCCAATAAATGCGCGTCCCCATTCTTCGCCGCAGGCCTTTTTGCCGGCAAAAATATACGCTTTCATGTGAAAGCTTCGTTGCGCTGCTTCGTAGACACGAACCTCGGCACCTTGCTCCTGGAGCAGCATTAACTGACGTAGTGCATCGGGGTCCGTCACATCGAGATAGTCACTGGTTAGTATTCGAACTCGACGCAGAGCCCCCGTCGCCGCAGGAGTCACTGTTTCGTTTCTTTGCGATGCATCTAACAAGTCCGGCATTAGCAATCGCAGTCCAGTGCTCATGACAAAAGCCACAGCCATTTCGATTTCATCGGCCATGTGAATTGCGGCGCATAGATGCGGAAGAAACGGATCTTCTTTGCTGCCCACGATTAGTGAGCCACCAAGTGGGTCGTCAGATTGAATTGGCATAAAACTCCATATTTGCTCTCACCTCGCTGGTTGTCCTTTCTCTTTACACAGCACCACACAATCCCACCCCACCTCCCCTCGCGTCACATCCGCTTGGTCGCGGCATTCGCGCGCCAGCATCAGGGCGCGATCGCGGGCGTGCTGGATCAATGCGTCGGTGGAGATGGGATGAAACCGCCCCTCCGCATCCGGCCCCTTGCGCAGCGTCACCACCAGCAGGCCGCCGGGGGCGAGCAGGTCGCTGACGATGCGCATGGCGCGCGCGTGCTGCGTGGGCGTCAGGTGCATCCACACGGCGCTGATCAGGATGAGTTGGAAGCGAATGTCGAGGGCGCGCAGGCGCTGGAGCTCGGGCAGGCTGTCGTCCAGCCAGGTCACGCTGCCTCGGGTGGGGGTGGGGCTGGCCTGGGCGAGGGTGCGCAGCGCGGCATTGGGTTCGACGGCGGTCACATCCCAGCCTTGCGCGGCAAGCCAGCGGGCATCGCGGCCCGATCCGGCGCCGATGTCGCAGGCCAGTCCCGCTTGGTGGGGCAGCAGGTCGAGCCAGCAGCGGTGCACTTGCTCGGGTGGCAGGGAGTCGTAGCGCGCGAAGAGCGCCTCCGCGTGCCGTGTGTAGTAGTCCATGGCGCAGGTTCCTTCCAGCTTTTTCCCGGAGTTTTCTGGACCCCCACCCCAAAGTCAACCAGGCACACCGCGCGGTGGCAGGCGCGGGCGCCTCTGGCATAGCATGGAGGCAGGCCATTTCGGCCCTGTTGATGCGTGTCTGTCAGTCTTGAGGGGTGTCATGAGTCGTCGCGCTGTGCCGCAGTATTCTCCTGCCGAGGAGCGTCTCAATGTCGGCTCCCATGCCCTGGGCTTCGTGCTCGGCGTGGGGGCCTTGCTGGCCTTGCTCGGCAAGGCGCTGCTCAGTGGTTCCTGGCTGGCGGTGGCCAGCTTCGGTCTGTTCGGGCTGAGCTTGGTCACGCTCTATGGCGTGTCCACCGTGTATCACCGCAGCGCGCATTCGCTGCGCCGGGCGCGTCTGCGCATTGCCGACCACGCGGCCATCTACGGGCTGATAGCGGGCACTTACACGCCGTTCTGCCTTCTGGTGCTGCCGGCGCCGGTGGGCTGGGTGATCTTCGGCGTGTCCTGGTCCATGGCCCTTCTGGGCATCGTGCTCAAGCTGTTCTTCACCGGCCGCTTCCGGCTGTTCTCCACGCTGCTCTACCTGGCCATGGGCTGGATGATCGTGTTCGCCCTCGAGCCGCTGGTGAACTCGCTCTCGTCCGCCGGGCTGCGCTGGCTGGTGGCGGGCGGTGTGGCCTACACGGTGGGCGCGCTGCTCTACAGCGTCCGGGCGCTGCCCTTCAATCACGCGCTGTTTCACGTCTTTGTGCTGGCGGGCAGTGCGTGTCATGTGGTGGCCGTGCTCTGGCACATCCCGCTGCCCTGAGCCAAGGGCTCACCTTCGCATCGGCGGCGGCGTTGACTTCGGTGGGCCATTCGGGCGCAATCACCCGGGTCAGTCCCTTTTTATGCATCCCGGAGAACAACATGAAAAAAGTCGGAATCCTGCTTGCCCCGCTGTTTCTCGCCAGCTCGTTCGCGCTGGCCCAGAGTGCCCCGGCCCCGGCGGCTGCTCCTGCTGCCCCGCCCGCACCCTGTGGCCCGGCCGGGCAGCTGAGTGCCGAGCTGGCCACCAACGTGGCGGCTGACTCGCGCTGCTTCGAGCTGCGCATGTACACCGCGCAGCCGGTGGACGAAGCGCCCAGCATCAACACGCTGCACCAGCGTTTCCGCGAGGCCGAGATCGGCATCTTCCAGCGTCTGGGCGCCGAGATCGTGGCGGTGTGGCAGCGCATGGACGACCCGAACACGCTGGTGTGGATGCTGGCCTACCGTGACCGCGCGCACCGCGACGAGGTCTGGGCTGCTTTCCGCACCGACCCGGAGTGGGTGGCGCTGCTGGAGAAGTACCCGGTGCCGCTGCAGGTGCAGTCGTACATGCTGAGTTCGGCGGATTACTCGCCGATGAAGTGAGGTCGTCTCCGTTGTCGTGATCTACGCTTGAAGCAGCAGGCTTGCTCGATGTTCTTTGTTGTAATAACTTTGTAATTACTTCTTGCTGAACAAGCCTGCTTTCTGGAGACATCCCATGCGCGTCAATCTGATCAAGGTCGGCAACTCCCGCGGCATTATCATCCCTGCACCCTTGCTGGCATCCTGCGAGCTGGGCGATACCGTGGACTTGCAGATCGATGGCAAGAAACTTGTCATCGAAGCCATCAGGCAGCCGCGCGAAGGCTGGTTCGAGGCCTACGACGCCGCAGCGGATGCGAGCTTGCTGGAAGCGATCCCCATGGATGAAGGAGATGAGGAATGGACGTGGTAAGAAGTGGAGACGTCTTCTGGGTCAATCTCGACCCTGTTGTCGGCAGCGAGATTCGCAAGACCCGCCCCGCGCTCGTGGTGTCGCCTGACGACATGAACGCGGTGCTGCCCCGAGTGATCATCGCGCCGCTGACCAGCGCCGGTCAGCCTCTGGGATGCCGGCCGGAACTGGTTTTCCATAACAAGCCCGCCCGTATCCTGCTGGACCAGTTGCGCGCCGTCGACAAGGGGCGTCTCGGCGCGCGCATGGGGGTCATCGAGCGCGCGGTCTGGCACCCGGTCCTTCTGGAAATGTTCGCCTGACCCTCACCCCATCGGATACGGATAGGCCTTGTGCACCGCGTCGCAGGCCGCCAGTACTTCCGCACTCAAGGTCACGTCCAGCGCCGCCAGCGAGTCGTCGAGCTGGGCGGCATCGCGCGCGCCGATGATCGTCGAGGCCACGAAGTCGAAATGCATGCTCCAGGCGGTGGCCAGGGTGGTGGGGCTCATGCCGGCCTCGCGGGCGATCTCGATGTAGCGGGCCGTGGAGTCCAGTGTGGCCTGGTTCAGGAAGCGCTCGGCCATGGCGCGCTGACGCGGGTTCTGCATCGCCAGGTATTCGCCGAAACGGCTGCGCGCCGGGATCTCGGGCACGTTGTACTTGCCGCTGAGCACACCGCCACCAATGGGCGAGTAGGGCAGCAGGGACACGTTCTCGCGGCGGCACACGGTGGCCAGCTCGTCCAGGAAGCGGCGGTGGAGCAGCGAGAAATTGTTCTGGATGGACTGGAAGCGCGCATAGCCTTCGTAGTCGGCGATGGTGTTGGCCTTGGTCAGGCCGTAGGCGCTGTCGTTGGAGGTGCCGATGTAGCGCACCTTGCCGGCTTCCACCAGGCGGTCGAGCGCGTCCATGGTCTGTTCCAGCGGCACGATCGGGTCGGGCCAGTGCACTTGGTACAGGTCCACGTAATCGGTGCCCAGACGACGCAGGCTGCCTTCGATGCCGCGCTCGATGTGGTGGCGGTCCATGGCCGTGAGGCCGGCCCGCACCGGGGGCACCATCCAGCCGGCGGCGGCGCCCACCACCTTGGTGGCGATGATGATGGCGTCGCGGTTGCGAGTCTTCAGCCACTTGCCGAAGATGGTTTCGGTCATGCCGATGGTGTCGGGGCTGGGCGGCACGGGGTAGACCTCGGCGGTGTCATAGAAATTGATGCCGCGCTCGTAGGCCTTGTCCAGGATGCGAAAGGCTTCCTTCTCGTCGCTCCAGGTGCCGAAGCTCATGGTGCCCATGCAGACGGGGGTGACCCGCAGGCCGCTCTTGCCGATGTAGCGATAATTCATGCTGACGTCCTCTTGTTGGAATGGCGCCGATGATACTCCATTGCCGTGCAGGGCCAAGCTGGTGGTAAGCTCTGGCCACCCCCTTTTCCCTCACCCTGGAGAACGCCATGCCAAGAACAACAAGAACGCTCATCGCCAGTTCCCTGCTCGCCCTCGCTTCTTCCTTCAGTTTTGCTGCCGGGCCGGCTGCCACCATCGACCAGCTGTCATGGATGACAGGCACCTATGCCGGCAAGCTCGGCGCCAATCAGCTGGAGGAGAACTGGATCAAGGCCGAAGGCCGCTCCATCGCCGCCATGGTGCGCATGACCACGGGCGAGGGCGCCACCAGCATGTTCGAGATGATCACCATCGAGGAAGTGGACGGCTCCCTGGTGCTGCGCATCCAGCAGTGGAATCCGGGCTTCGTGCCGCGCACGCCGGCGCCGCAGAAAATGGAGCTGTCGATGATCGCCGACAACCACGTGCATTTCACGGCGGTGACGGAAGGCGGCATGAAGTCGCTGGGCTACACGCGCAATGGCGACAGCTTCACGATCCATGTGGAGAACGCCAACGGCAACAAGTCCGACCTGCCGCTGAGCGTGCGTGACGTGTGGGAGTGACCCCGGTTTTCGCCCCCCAACTCGAGTAATCGGGGGGCGACTTTCTCCCGTCGACTTCGTATGATCAGATTTCGTTCAGCTGATCCTGCCTCGCGCAGCGAAGGGAGTGGCCCCGTGCGTCGTCTGCTTCACTTCTGGTCCCTGGCAGCGGCTCTCGCCGTTGCCGGCCTGCCCTCTGTCAGCCAGGCCCAGATCGCCATCAGCGAGGACGCCCATCAGGTGTTCACGCTGGCGCCGCAGCTCTACCCTGAGCTGTTCAGCGGCGGCGGCGAGCTGGGCACCTTTCAGGGATACGTCTATCGGCATTACAGCGCCAGTGGTGTCTACATCGGATTGCAGAACGAGCGTCTGCATCTGCTCGGCGGGCCCTTCGGGGAGACGCTGAGCAGCCCCGGCACTGTGGCCGAGGTGCGCCAGGTGCTGGAAACGCAGAAGGTCGAGAAGGATGCTGCCGAGCGCGCCGTGATCCGCACCGAGCTGATGCGCAGCTGGAATGCCCACGGCGCCACCAGCAGCGGCAGCCCCCGCCTGACGCATCTGCCCATGCGCATGCAGGACGTGGAGTCCATCATCCCGCTGGGGCTGATGGCCGGCGGGCACGTGACGCCCATCGATCACATCTACTTCGGCCCCATCAACCGGGACTCGCCGCTGGGTGCCTACGAAGTCTACGTGGTGGGCAATGGCGTGATCAGCGAGATCAGCACGCGCCCCAATCACACCAGCACCGGCGTTGAATACCGCGTGGTGCTGCAGCACACCGCGAATTTCTACAGCTACTACGACCTGATCGATGTGCTCGACCCGGCCATCGCCAGCCAGATTCCGGCGGGGGCGCTGGACAACGGCAAGATCCACCGCGGGCCCATCAGTGTGAGCGGCGGGCAGGTGCTGGGGCGCATCGGCGGCAAGACGCTGGACTTCGCCAACGTGGACACGAACACCTTCCTGCCGGGCTTCATCCGCCCTGCCAGCTATGCCCGCGAGCCCTGGAAGATATTCACGGTGGACACCTTCGCCGCGTATGACGAGCCGCTGCGCAGTCAACTGCTGGCCAAGACCAACCGCGTGGCGCTGCCGCGCATCGGCAAGATCGACTTCGATGTGTCCGGCGCCCTGCGCGGCAACTGGTTCCTGCAGAACACCAATGGCTATGCCGGTGCTGCCGAGGTGGCCAACACCAGCCAGTACCATGTGGGACACCTGGCGATTGTGCCCTATGTGATGGACCCGAGTTACTACGTGGTCTCACTGGGCGAGTTCAAGGGGCAAGCGACCCAGCTTGGCGTGCGCAGCATGCCGCAGGACCCGGCGACCATCACGCCGGCCACCGGTCTGGTGAAGCTGGAGCTGGTGCAGCCCCCCAACGGCGGGCCGCCTGCGCTCTCCAATGCGCAGTCGCCCGGGCTGGGCACCATCCTGCTGCAGGTGCTGCCGGGCGAACAGTTGAAAGTGCAGGTGTTCCCCGATGTCGCGCCAGACGCCGTGAGCGGCTTCACCGAGGCCGCACGGCTCTATGTGCGCTGATCAGTAGTGCCGTGACTTGCCCGTCACACTCGCGCTGTAGGCCGCATCGCCCAGGCGCCGCACCGCCGCCCAGGTGCCCTTGTAGTAGGGCAGCACGTTCTCGTCCACCGCCGTGGTGGCCAGGTCGCCCATGACGCCCTGACGCCCCATCGCCATCATGAACACCTGGCCTTCGCGAATGCCCGGTTCAATATGCGCCATGCCCTGAGTGCTGCCGTAGTCGTTGTAAAGCTCCACCAGATCGCCACTGGCAATGCCCAGCCGCGCGGCATCCGCCGTGCCGATCTCCACCAGGGTGGCCGGCCAGCGCGCCATGCGCGCGGGGTTGTGCTCGTCGTTGTAGAGCGTCTGCCACAGCTCGTTCACGCGGCCGTTGTTCACCCAGAACGGGTACTTGTCCTTCTGCGCCTGCGCGATCGGCAGCAGCCCGCTCCAGGGCGCCGGCTGGAAGCGCGCCCTGCCGTCCTCGGTGGCGAAGCGTTCGGTGTAAAGCACCTCGGTGCCTACCAGCACCCCGTTCTCCAGTCCCTGCACCGGCAGCTGCACGCCGTTGTTGCCCAGGGCGCGCAGGCGCTCGTAGGTCACCAGTTCGCTCTCGTTCTGACGGAAGCCATCGTTGAAGGCGTCTTCCTCGCTTTCCCAGTCGAAGCCGGCGAAGCGCGCCGCCATGGCGGCATTGCCCGCCTGGGTGTAGAGGGCGTGCAGCGCCTTGCCCATCTCGGCGGCGATCAGGCAGTCGGGCTTGGCGATGCCGGGCGGGTCCATGAATTTCTCGGACAGGCGCATACGGCGCTCGCCGTTCATGGAGGTCAGATTCATCTCGCCCGGCACGGCGGCCGGCAGCATGAGATGGCCGATCTCGCCGATGGGCTTGGGGTAGAGGTCGATGGAGGTCACGAACAGGCCGCCCTTGTTGGTGACGGCGTCGAAGAGGATGTCGATCAGCTCAGCGGTGCTGGCTCCACGCGCCTGGTCGATGGCCTCGCGCACGATGGCCGCGCGCTTGGTCACCACGGCGCGGTACTGCTGCGCGTTCAAGGTGCTGCGGAAGGCATCGCAGGCCCAGGCGGTGAGCATTCTGCCCTGGCCGGCGATGACGGCTTCATCGACGAAGGGGGCCGGGCGTCCGCCGGGGAAGGGCGGACGCACATAGCCTTCCTGATGCCCACCCATGCGCACCACTCCTGCGCCGCGCCGGCCGCCGACATTGCCGGTGGCCAGCACCAGATCCACCAGCGCCGACTGGATGCGGTAATTGTCGTTGCCCCAGATGATGCCCTTCTCGTAGGCGTGCATGGTGCGCGGGCGATGGCCGGAGGCCTTGGGTCGGTACGACCACTCGGCGGCTTGCTGCAGCTGGGCCACGGGCACGCCGGTGATGGCGCTGCACTCCTCCAGGCTCAGGCGATTGGCTTGCACGGCGGCCTCGAAGCCGGAGGTGCGGGCAGCAATGAACTCGCGGTCGATCCAGTCCTGCTCCACCACATAGGTCAACAAGCCGTTGAACAGCGCCGTGTCGGTGCCCGGGTTGATAGCCAGGTGCAGCACGTTGTCGCGACCGGCGGCCTGTTCGGCCACGGCGATGCTGGCGGTGCGGCGCGGGTCCACGAAGATGATGCGGCCAGGGCCCACGGTCTCGCCGGGGAAGCGGGCCTGCTTCTTCGCCACGGTGTTGCCCTGCAGATTGGGCAGCCAGTGCACGAGGAAGTAATTGGTCTGGGTTTCGTAGGGATTGTTGCCGATGGACCACAGCACGTCGGCGAGCTCGGCGTCTTCGTAGCTGTTGTTCAGCTCGTTGATGCCCATGTCGCGGGTGGCATGGCACTCGGAGTTGTAGGCCGGTCGGTTGTGAATGCGGACCATGGAGGTGCCCAGACCGGAGAAGATCAGCTTGCCCGTGGCCCAGGTGTTCTCGTACCCGCCGCCTGCACCGCCGTGGTCGAACAGATTGAACAGCAGGGCGTCGGGGCCCTCGGCATCGAGAAGGCGTTGCGTGAGCCCGGCATACAGCGCAATGGCTTCCTCCCAGCCGGCCGGCCGCCAGTTGCCGCCGCCATGGAGCATGGGTGAGGTCAGACGGCTGGCCGAGACGCCCTGGCCATTGGCGATCAGGCTGGCCATCATGCCGCCGCGGGTGGAGGCCTGACCCTGATTCACGACACAGTCCTTGTCCGGCACGATCATCACATGCCAGTCCTGGCCTTGCTTGTCGCGCAGGCTGTTCACCATGGCGGGGCTGAGACAGGCGGCCAGCGGGGGCAGGGGACGGGTGAAGTCCAGGCCCAGGGCGTTGTCGGCCGCGGCCGGCCCGCCTTCCTGCTGGCGTGGCCACTTGTAGGCCTTGTAGCCACAGCCGACGATGCAGAAATGGCAGGTCAGATTCGTGGTCTGTGCATCGACAGGCGGCAGGGGAATGCGATCGCTGAACTGGCTCATGCGGACACCTCCTGGAACTGGACATTGCTCTGGCGTCCGTACACCAGTCCGACCATGCCCACGGCGCGGATGCTGCCGTCCTCGGCCAGTTCCAGCAACACGCGGGGCAGGTCCTGCGTGGCCTGACCGATCACCTGCTGACCGCCCATCTCCGGGTCGAACACGCTGAAGTGGCAGCCGCACTTGTAGCGGCGGGAACTGCTTTCATAGCTGGTCGGGCAGCCCATGTGCGGACACAGGATGCTGTAGGCCACGATGTCCTGCTGCGGGCCGATGCCGCCGGGCACGGCATGTCCCAGGCGCAGCAGCTGGCAGGCCGAGGCGGCATCGGGATAGGCAAAGTCCACGGGTTGGTTCACCACGAGGGCATCCAACCGGGCAATGGCTTGCACGGGGTATCCGAGCGCACCCGCATTGCCGGGGGCGGCATTCTGGGCGAAGGCGCCCGGGGTGGCGGCAGCGGCGGCACCAAGGCCGGTGAGTTTGAAGAAGTTGCGGCGGCTGAGAGTCATGCAGGGGCTCCTGAGACGTGATGATGGGCGGCATTCTAGGCTGCCTGTGTGACAGCATGCAAAGAGCCGAAGCCGGTTTCCTGTTCCCGCGGCTTTGCCCTGAGCTTGACTTCGGCATTCGTCTGTCTAAACTCGCCGGCAACAAGGGGAGTAGCTTTTCCGCCGCAGCGTCGTCATCACGGCAGCCTGACATTGCATCAGGCTTCCCGGTTCTGCGGGCAACGCCAGCGTTGCAAGCGAGACCTTGCCCATGGGCAAGGTGCATGCGCGCGATTCATACGCAAGAGCCTTGACCCAGCGGATTCAGGCACTTTTCGTTTTTGGAGCGTTGATGGAAACAATAGGCAATGGCTGGATGTGGGCGATCTTCGCCTGCATCGTCGCGGGTATGCTGTTGATCGACCTGCTGCTGGTTGGCGGCGGCAAACAACACAAGGTGTCCTTGAAAGAGGCGGCAGGCTGGTCTCTGGCCTGGGTCACTGTCTCGCTCCTCTTCGCTTCCGGCCTCTGGATGTATCTGGATCAGACATCCGGCCGCGCCATCGCCAACGTCAAGGTGGTGGAGTTCATCACCGGTTATCTCGTCGAGAAATCCCTCGCTGTCGACAACGTCTTCGTCTGGATGATGATCTTCAGCTACTTCTCCATCCCGCTGGAACTGCAGCGGCGCGTGCTGCTTTACGGCATCCTGGGCGCCATCGTGCTGCGCACCATCATGATCTTCGCCGGCAGCTGGCTCATCACCGAATTCCACTGGCTGCTGTATGTGTTTGGCGCGTTCCTCATCGTCACCGGCCTGAAGATGATGTGGTTCTCCGACCATGATCCGAACCTTGGCAAGAACCCGTTCATCCGCTACATCCGGTCACATTACCCCATCACCGAGCATCTCGAAGGCGAACGCTTCTTCGTCCTGAGTGGCGGTGTGCGCATGATGACGCCACTGTTCCTGGCCCTGGTGCTGGTGGAGATCACCGACGTGATCTTCGCGGTGGACAGCATTCCGGCAGTTTTCGCCATCACGACCGACCCCTTCATCGTGCTCACCTCCAACCTGTTCGCCATTCTCGGCCTGCGGGCGATGTACTTCCTGATGGCGGACATGGGCAATCGCTTCGAGCTGCTCAAGTACGGTCTGGCGGTGATCCTGATGTTCATCGGTACCAAGATGCTGATCGTGAATTGGTACAAGATCCCTGTGCTCGTTTCCTTGAGCGTGGTGGCCATCATCCTGCTCATCTCGGTCGTCGCCAGTCTCTGGCACAGCAAGCGCAAGCTGCAGGGCTGATCCGGATTGCCGCACGGCGGGGCTGCAACGTATGATGCCTGTCATATGTTGCACCGAGCCCCGCCAAGCGATCTCCTGGAACTGCTGCCCGTCAGCATCCATCCCCACTGCGTCAGTCAGTTCTTCCCCCGTGGCGCGCGACTGTTCGAAACCGGCCGCAAGCCCGAGTACATGTACTTCGTCGAATCCGGCGAGGTCACCCTGGAGCGCTACAGCCTCGACGGCAACACCATCATCCTGCTGCGCACCCGCCATGGCTTCGTGAGCGAGGCCAGCCTGCAGTCGCCCGCCTATCACTGCGATGCGGTGGCCGTCATCGACACCCTCGCCGTGCGCATCCCGCTGCGCGATCTGCGCCAGGGGCTGGCCGGCGACCCGGCCTTCTCCATGCGCTGGGTCAGCATGCTCAATCGCGAGATCATGCGCTTGCGTCGCCAGTGCGAACGTCTCAGCCTGCTCACCGTGGAGGAGCGCCTTGTACATCTGGTGGAAACCGAGGGCAGTGACGGGGCCTACCCCCTGAGCTCCGGCCTCAAGTCCATCGCCCGTCAACTCGGGGTGACCCACGAAGCCCTGTATCGCTGCATCGCCCGCCTCGAGAAAGCGCAGCGCGTGCGCCGCGATGCTGACCGCTTGTTCCTGCTCAAGCCCTGAACCCGCCGCTGTCGTGGCTATGACGACAATAGGCAAATTGTGGTGGCCGCGGCAATCCTGGCCGGGGTAATCTCGAACTTGCCTGAATCAACCACATCCAGCCAGAAGAGGTGATCACGATGGAGAGCAACAAGCAAAACAGTGCCGGCAAGTGTCCGGTCATGCACGGAGGTGCAACCTCGTCCAGCGCCAGCATGGCCAATCAGGAATGGTGGCCCAATGCGCTCAACCTGGACATCCTGCATCAGCACGACACCAAGACGAACCCGCTGAAGGAAGTGAACTACCGCGAAGAACTCAAGAAACTGGATGTCGCGGCCCTCAAGAAAGACCTGCACGCCTTGATGACGGACAGCCAGCCCTGGTGGCCGGCCGACTGGGGCCACTACGGCGGCCTGATGATCCGCATGGCCTGGCACGCGGCCGGCACCTACCGCATCGCCGATGGGCGTGGCGGCGCCGGCACCGGCAATCAGCGCTTCGCCCCCCTGAACTCCTGGCCCGACAACGTGAACCTGGACAAGGCACGTCGTCTGCTGTGGCCGATCAAGAAGAAATACGGCAACAAGATCAGCTGGGCCGACCTGCTGGTGCTGGCCGGCAATGCCGCCTACGAATCCATGGGGCTGACGATGTATGGCTTCGCCTTCGGCCGTGAAGACATCTGGCACCCCGAGAAGGACATCTACTGGGGCTCCGAGAAGGAGTGGCTCGCCTCCACCCGTTATGACGGCGACAACCGCGAGACGCTGGAGAACCCGCTGGCCGCCGTGCAGATGGGCCTGATCTACGTGAACCCGGAAGGCGTGAACGGCGTGCCCGATCCGCTGAAGACGGCCCACGATGTGCGCCTGACCTTCGCCCGCATGGCCATGAACGATGAAGAGACCGTGGCGCTCGCCGCCGGCGGTCACACCGTGGGCAAGTGCCACGGCAATGGCAATCCGGCCAACCTCGGGCCGAACCCGGAAGGCGCCGACCTGCACGAGCAGGGCCTGGGCTGGATGAACAACACCAGCCGCGGCATCGGTCGCAACACCGTGTCCAGCGGCCTGGAAGGCGCCTGGACCACCCACCCGACCAAGTGGGACAACGGCTACTTCCACCTGCTGCTCAATTACGACTGGGAACTGAAGAAGAGCCCGGCCGGCGCGAATCAGTGGGAGCCCGTCAACATCAAGGAGGAAGACAAGCCTGTCGATGTCGAGGACCCGAGCAAGCGCTACAACCCGATCATGACCGACGCCGACATGGCCATGAAGATGGACCCGGAGTACCGCAAGATCTCCGAGCGCTTCTACAAGGATCACGCCTACTTCTCGGACGTGTTCGCCCGCGCCTGGTTCAAGCTGACGCATCGCGACATGGGGCCGAAGGCCCGCTACTTCGGGCCGGAAGTGCCGGCCGAGGACCTGATCTGGCAAGACCCGGTGCCGGCCGGCAACACCCGTTACGACGTGGGCAACGTCAAGGCGAAGATCGCCGCCAGCGGTCTGTCCATTGGCGATCTGGTGGCCACGGCCTGGGACAGCGCCCGCACCTTCCGCAGCTCCGACATGCGCGGCGGGGCCAATGGCGCGCGCATTCGTCTGGCGCCGCAGAAGGACTGGGCCGGCAATGAGCCGGCGCGACTGGCCAAGGTGCTGGGCGTGCTGCAGCCGATTGCCGATGCGGCGGGCGCGAGCCTGGCCGACGTGATCGTGCTGGGCGGCAACGTGGGCGTGGAGATGGCCGCCAAGGCGGCCGGATTCGAGGTCAGCGTGCCGTTCTCCCCGGGCCGTGGCGATGCCTCGCAGGCACAGACCGACGTCGCGTCTTTCGCGCCGCTGGAGCCCATCCACGATGGCTTCCGCAACTATCTGCAGAAGGACTACGTGGTCAGTGCCGAGGAACTGCTGCTTGATCGCACCCAGCTGATGGGGCTGACGGCGCAGGAGATGACCGTGCTGATCGGCGGCATGCGCGTGCTGGGCACCAACCATGGCAGCAGCAGACATGGCGTGATGACCGCGCGCGTGGGCACGCTCAGCAATGACTTCTTCGTCAACCTCACCGACATGGCCTGCACCTGGAAGCCTGCCGGCCGCAATCTCTACGAGGTCCGCGAGCGCAGCAGCGGTGCCGTGAAGTGGACAGCCACGCGGGTGGATCTGGTGCTGGGTTCCAACTCGGTGCTGCGTGCCTATGCCGAGGTGTATGCCCAGGACGACAGCCGCGAGAAGTTCGTGAAGGACTTCGTGGCTGCCTGGACCAAGGTGATGAACGCCGATCGCTTCGATCTGGCGTGATTCAAGGGGTCAGAGACACTTGCCCTGGCAAGTGTCTCTGACCCCGGTTCCTGCCCCCGATCTTGACCACACTCCCTTCGTTTCATGATCTAAATCAAGAATTCTTCGAACACCTTCTCGCTTCCCGCCGGCTTTTGCCGGACTCTGATCTACATCAATAAACGCCTTCCTCGTCTCTCTACACTGCAGTCCAAGGGCTGCTTTCGGGTAGCACCGTTGCATAACCAACACCCAGTGAGAGTCAGGAGAGGATCATGAAAAAAACCAGAATGACAGGGTTGCTGCCGTTCGTTGCATTGCTGCCCGCGTTCGCCGGCGCTGCAGAGCCAGTGTCCCACGACATTACTTACGCCCGTGAAGTCTCACGCATCATTCAGGAAAACTGCCAGGGCTGCCACCAGCCCGGTCAGATCGGCCCCATGTCCTTGACCACCTATGAAGAAGTGCGCCCCTGGGCCCCGCTGATCGCGCAGAAAGTCGCGCAGCGCGAGATGCCTCCCTATCAGTACGACGCGCACGTCGGCGTGCAGGAACTGAAGGATGACTGGCGCATGGAGCAGTCCGACATCGACACCATCGTGAAGTGGGTCGAAGAGGGCGCACAGCTTGGCGACATCGCCGATCTGCCCGAACCGGTCAAATACCCCGAGATTGGTCAGTGGCGTCTTGCCAGCGAGCTTGGCGAGCCGGATCACATCATCAAGTCTGCCGCCTGGGATGTGCCCGCAGCCGGCCAGGATCTGTGGTGGGAGCCGGAAGTCGACGCCAACATCACCGAATCACGCTGCATCAAGGCCGTTGAGACCATGCCGTCCCGCGCCGCGCACGGCTCCACGCACCACGCCAACTCGCACTTCCTGGTGAAGAACGAAGCCGGCGAGTGGGTCGATGACATCCGTCTGTCCGAGTTCGCGTTCGGCAAGCTGGGCGAGAAAGTGCCGAAAGGCGCCTGCCGCAAGGTGCCCGTGGATTCCAAGGTGAAGTGGAGCATTCACTACTACCCCGATGGCAATTTCGTGCCGAACGACCAAGTGTCCGTGGGCATCTGGTACTACGACGAAGAGGATGAGTTCGACGAAGAGACTGCCTACCCGCAGGATCTGCGCCTGTACTCCCTGCAGGGTGGCGGCGACTACCTGATTCCGCCGCACGGCAAGCTGATGACTCAGGGCTTCCACTCCTTTGACCATCCGGTTCGTATCGACAGCTTCCAGCCGCACCTGCACCTGCGCGGCGTGGCGATGAGCATCGAGTCCTTCGATCCGCGCACCGGTCGTCGTGAAATCCTGAGCCAGATCTCCAACTGGAATGCAGGCTGGAACCACAGCCACACGTATGAAGAAGGCTTCGAGCCCCTGTTGCCCGCCGGCGCCACGATCATCCTGACGTCCTGGTTCGACAACAGTGCCGCCAACCCCCGCAACCCTGACCCGGATCAGTGGGTGGGTGCAGGTCAGCGCACCACTGACGAGATGTCTCACGCCTGGATCGCCGTGACTCACCTCGACGAAGACGGCTACCAGGATCTGCTTGCCGAACGTCAGGCTCGTGACGCCAACTCAGTTGCTTCCATCGGAGAGTGAACCATGAACACATCAGTCAAATTTGCCACCACAGCACTGGCTGTTGCCTTGACCGGCATCCTGATGGCTCCCGCACAGGCTCAACTGCCCGACCATCTGCGTGACTACGCACTGGCCGCGCAGCGCGACAAGGGAGACGTGATCGCCCCGATGTTCAACGGCTGGATCGCCAACGATGATGGTTCCACCACGTTCATCTTCGGCTTCGCCAACAAGAACGCGAAGGAGATCGTCGACATCCCGCTGGGCCCGAACAACTTCATCGAGCCCAAGCAGTTCGACGGCGTGCAGCCCACGCACTTCCCCACCTACAGTCGTGGTGGCTTCGTGGGTCTGCAGGAGCGCGGCGTGTTCCAGGTGACCGTTCCTGCGGAAATGAAAGGCACTGAAGTGGTCTGGACCTTGAACCACGCCGGTCACACCTACGCTGTTCCAGGGCGTGCCGTGCACCCCGCCTACGAGATGAGCAACGACCCGGCCGCCTATGGCTCGCTGAACCCGGCCATCCGCTTCGAGTCCTCTGGTGCTGAAGCGACGGATCGCGGCAGTGTGTTCGCCAAGCGCGTCACCGCCTCTGTCGGCAAGCCGGTCACCCTGTCTGCGCTGATCCAGGACCGTGGCGAGCGTGAGCAGTATGAACTGCCCGATGCCTACCCGCTGGGCACCGAGTGGATCATGCACCAGGGTCCGGGCGACGTGATGTTCGACGTGGCCAAGAGCACCGGCCGTGAGCGTGCCAGTGATGCCGGCGAGAGTGGTGCCAATGGAGGTGCCAACGGCTGGACCGAAGTCAGCACCAGTGCCACCTTCACAGCCCCCGGTGACTACGTGGTACGTCTGCGCGTCGACAACTTCGAAGCGCCTGACAGCCAGTTCGACAATCAGTGCTGCTGGTCCAACGCCTTCGTGCCGGTGACCGTCACTCCCTGATCTTCCGCTTGACCGCCGCACCGCATT
>JAURIJ010000026.1 GCA_030832825.1 Gammaproteobacteria bacterium | reverse complement strand
GAACTCAGAAGTGAAAGTGCTCAGCGCCGATGGTAGTGTGGGGTCTCCCCATGTGAGAGTAGGACATCGTCAGGCTCCTAAATACACAAACCCCAAGCAGAACTCCTGCTTGGGGTTTTGTGCTTAATGGGCATACGATTTACGCGCTGCATTCACATGCAGACCTTATCATCAGGCGAAGACAGACTTGTCAGAAGGTTTAGGGAATCTAATGAAAAGCGTCGTGCTGGTTGCGCTGATTGCTCTGGTTGGTGCATTTGCTTTCTTGCTCTTCAGGCTTCCCTTTGTGGGGAGTTACCAGTTCTCAGAAGATACCGCAGCCTTGCAGAGAGGTGGGTATCTTGTCACGGCAGGGGGATGTGTCAGTTGTCACATCAATCCGGACCAAGGCAATTCTCTCAGCGGTGGAATGGCGCTGGAGTCCGACTTTGGCGTTTTCCGTGTTCCGAATATCACTCCCGATATCTCCACCGGTATAGGGAATTGGTCTGCGGAAGATTTCGTTCGTGCCATAAGGCACGGCAGGAATACTGACGGCGGTTTCTATTTTCCGGCGTTTCCCTACCGAGCGTACTCCGGTTTGAGTGACCAGGACGTGCTTGATATGGGTTCTTATTTGATGTCGCTGGAGCCTGTTGCAAACGACACAGGAGAACATGACCTGCCACTTTGGATTGGAAACTGGATGATGGCTGGCTGGAACTTGTTGGCTGACCTTGAGGCGGAGAAGCCGGTTGCTATCACTGATCCAGTCGTTGCTCGCGGTGCTTATTTGGCAAGATATCTCGGGCATTGCGGAGAGTGCCATACTCCTCGCAATTCCTTGGGCATTCTAAGTGCAGATCAGGAGTTTGGCGGTGCCACTATCGGCGAAAGTCATGCGGACCCGATCAACCTCGATGCACTGCATAATTGGAGCGTTGATGATTTTGCATTCTTCCTTTTTCTGGGAATGAAACCGGATGAGGAATATGTCGGTGGTGCGATGGAGTCAGTCATAGCTCATAATACGAGTCGACTGACAGAAGATGATCGTCTAGCCATGGCTCGGTTTTTCAAATTTGAAGGCCCGCGCTGACATTTGTAACTTCAGGCGTCGCGCGGGCTTTGCAATATCCCGTGCTTAGTCGACGCGGAACGTTTCGTGGCAATTGCCGCACGCCCCGCCAAAAGCTCGAACTGCAGCAGTCGTTGCTGTTCTGTCGCCAGCTCGCGCGATTTCTGCAAATGTATTGGCTGCATTCACAAGATTCACGGCCTTCTGATTGAACTCGTCCATTGAATCCCAGATCAGCGGAAGAGCCTCTGTTTCCACTGTAAAGGCTCGTGTATCTCTGGCTGCAAACAGTTCCGGTATCATCGGAGCCAGCATTGCAATTCTATTGGCATTGCGCTCGGCAATGGCCGCATCGAATTCTACAGTTCCTCTAGCCATGCCGCTGATGGCGCCCATGTTGTAGGAAAGCAGCTTGAATACACCTTGACGGGTTTCGGTAGCACTGACTGCGAGTTGTTCTGGTGTGGGCTCCTGCTGTTGTGCAGAGGCTGTCAGAAACGCTCCGGCTCCGGCCAGCAACAGGCTTGCAGCAATTATGGACTTTTTCATTTTATTTTCCTGATTGGATGAGGAAATGACAGACTGGGGTTCTATTGGCTTACTCGAAAATATCGGACCCGTCGATGATACGGGAGCCGTATTCATATGCCAAAGAAAACTGCCACCGAGTTGCCGCGACAGTTGGCAACTTGGGCACAGGGGGATTTCCATCGAATTTCCGTAAATTGTATTCGCTGATGTGCTGGTTTAAGATTACTCATCAGGCAACATGGTATGCAGAGTGAAGTTCATGCAGTCTTATTCCGACAAAAGGAATTCCGCCAGTTTTTCCAGGTCTCCACGTTCATCGGGTGCGACTGCCGCAGGGGCCCCCGAGACATCGAAGCGCATCACTGGTCGCAGCCTCTTGGCGGTACCTGCTCTTTTCACCACGGCATTCTTCCTGCTGTCCTTTCTGCCTCGAGTCCAAGGGAATCAGACCTTGGTGTGGTCTTTCTGGGCCGCCACCGCTGTGCTGGCCATCTGGCTCGTGCTGATGTACGTCCGGACCAGCGCTTCTGGCAACAAGAAGTCCTTTGTGCTCACTGCACCAAAACCGCAACATTACATTCAGGCCATGGTGCATCTGTCGGTGTACACCTACTGGGGCTGGCATTGGCCGCCTGTGCAGGAACATGCGCTTCTGCTGCTCGCTCAGCTACTGTTCGCCTACGCGTTCGATATTCTCATGGCGTGGACGCGTCGCGATAACTATCTGCTGGGCTTCGGACCCTTTCCGATCATTTTCAGCACCAATCTCTTCATGTGGTTCCGAGATGATTGGTTCTATCTGCAGTTTCTGATGATCGCCGTGGGATTTATGGGCAAGGAATTCGTCCGCTGGAATCGTGACGGCAAGAGCACGCATATCTTCAATCCTTCTGCGTTCACGCTGGGCTTGTTCTCACTCGTGCTGATTCTCAGCAATTCCACCGACATCACGTGGGGACCGCAGATTGCGTCCACCCTCAGTCTGGCGCCAGGGATCTACACCTACCTGTTCCTCGGCGGGCTGGTTGTCATGTACTTCTTCTCGATCACCTTGATTGCTGCCTCGGCGGCCGCAGTGCTGTTTGGGCTGAGTGCGCTCTACTACGCCATGACTGGTGTTCCTTATTTTTTGGACTCGGAGATTCCCACGGCGGTGTTCCTTGGTCTGCATCTGCTTGTCACTGATCCGTCAACCTCTCCCCGCACACCTCCGGGCAAATTGGTGTTTGGCATTCTCTATGGACTTGGTGTGTTCGCCTTGTACAGCATTCTGAGTGCGTTTGGCGCGCCCACTTTCTATGACAAGTTGCTTTGCGTGCCGCTGCTGAACCTCAGCGTGCAATGGATAGACCGAGCCGTGCAGCGATTGCGGGACAACAGGCCGCTCGAGCGAATCGGCCTTGGTGTCATTCCCAGTCGGCGAGCCAATCTGGCCCACATGTCCGTGTGGATCGTGTTCTTCGCGACCATGACCTTTATCGGGAAGACCGATGGTCGACATGTCGGCGATAGTGTTCCATTCTGGGCTCAAGCATGTGTTGAAGGCCGCGCAAGCGCATGCGACAGATTGCTGCTCATTGAATCGAATTACTGTGCCGACAATTCCGGCTGGGCCTGCAACGAGATTGGTGCACACTACATCAGAGGCGACGTGGCCGAGCAGGATCCGGAACGCGCACTGGGTTTTTTCGCTCGAGCCTGTGAACTGCGGTTTCAGGCCGGATGTTTGAACTTGCTCGAGCCTGAGAGGGCGATGGTGGCAGACCCGCGAGCCTTCGATCTGCGATTGTTGTTGCGCGAGGGTGGGCAGAACCTTCTGGAAATGCCAGAGTCCGATTTGTACCAGCGTGCCTGCGAGCACGGTTGGGCGCATGCGTGCCAGACGTCGGTGGCCACTGTCCTTTGATCATGCTGCAGGGGGTCCCAGTGCACACAACCTCTTCAGGCGAGTTCAGATGAGCCCGATCAGCTGGCTGCTTGCGGTCGATACCGGCTGTTATGTGAGCACACAGTCCGTGTGGCGCAGAGCGGTGGTGACCGCTCTGTCTGCGAGTGGGCTGATGCTGGGATTCGCCCACGCGCAGACCCCTGTCAACACGGTGACCTCCGCAGAGCCGGGGCCCGTTTTTCGGGCGCAGGCATGGCACCTGCCCGACGAGCCTCTACTTGGTTTTGTCGAGATTCCCGCCGGACCTTTCCCCATGGGCAGCAATCCTCTGATCGATCCGATGGCGTTCGAGAATGAGCGCTGGTCGGAGACGCGGCGACAGGGGACAGTGGATTTGCCCGAGTTCTACATCGCTCGCTATGAAACCACTGTCGACCAGTTTGTCGTCTTCATGGAAGAGGCCAACTACCGACTTGTGGAGATGTTCGATGCGGCTGCAGGCAATCATCCTGTGTCCGGCGTATCATGGACGGATGCACTGGCTTATGCCCGCTGGCTGGAAGCTGAGCTGACCACATCCGAGCAGGCTCCTGCGGGGCTTCGCCGACTGCTGTCCAATGGGTGGCACCTGACACTGCCGGATGAAGCCCAGTGGGAGAAGGCCGCGCGGGGAACCGAGCCGAGGATATTTCCCTGGGGCAATGCCGTGCGCAAGGACAGGGCGAATTTCGCAGCTGCCGGCACTGTTCCTGCAGGCAGCATTCCGTGTCCGGAGTGCCCCTATGGACTCAGGGACATGAGCGGAAATGTCTGGGAATGGACGCGCAGCCCCTATCTGCCTTATCCCTTTGATTCCGACAATCCGGCTGTCAATCTGCAGGAAGATGCGCTCTGGGTCATGCGCGGGGGATCATTCAACGACGAGGAGAGCAACATAAGAACTGCAGTTCGTGGCGCGGCAGACCCCGGCGCGCGTCGACCTTTCATCGGATTTCGTCTGGCCATCGTGAGGGAGTAAGCACGGGACTGTCACATTCCCGACCAGTAGACAGGTTATTTTCGACAGTGATTTTCAGCAACCGTTGTTCACGAAAGGTGTCTTTCGATGGGTGAAGCAAAGCTTGCAAGTCCGCCGTCGTCCGTCCCCGCGCTCTGCAGTCCAATCTTTTACGTCCTCGATACCAATGTCCTGATCCACGATCCCGCTGCAATTCGCAATTTCGACGAACATCATGTCGTAATCCCCATCACCGTGCTGGAAGAACTCGACAAGCTCAAGAGCGGCAAGGTGGCCATGGCGGCCGACTGCCGTCAGGCAATCCGGGAGATCGACAATGTGCTGGGGCGAGCGTCTCCAGAGCAGGTCGAGCAGGGGGTCCCCATCGAGCGTGGCAAGAAGTTGAATCCTCTCGGCAATCTCTCGGTTCTGATGGCTGACACTCCAGCCAATGTGGTTCTGCTGCCGACCCATCTGAATGACAACAAGATTCTCAACGCGGTGGCTGGCCTGAAGCAGCGTCATCCAGGACGACGCGTGGTGCTTGTCACCAAGGACATCAACATGCGCTTGAAGGCGCGGGGCATCGGCATCGAGTCAGAGGATTACCACAGTGACCAGTTGCTCGGTGATATTGCGCAGCTGAACAAGGGCTACATCGAATTCAAGCAGAGCTTCTGGGATGAAGTGGAGGACGTGCGCACAGAGCACACCAATGGAGGGACCCTTTATCACATTCCACGTCATGTCATTGCGCAAGAGGTCTATCCGAACCAGTTTCTGTACGATCGGACAGGATTTCTTGCCAGGGTGCTCAAGGTTGGCAAGGTGCAGATCGTATTGCGGCACCTCGATCTTGCGAAGATGCTAGAGCGTGATACTTGGGGACTGAAGCCACGTGACGCGTATCAGGCCATGGCGCTCAATCTGCTGCTGGATCCTGACATCCATCTTGTCAATCTCACTGGCGCAGCAGGCTCAGGCAAGACCATCCTGGCTCTGGCGGCCGCCATCGAGATGACGGTTCCGCAAAAGCTTTATCGACGCATCATTGTCACGAGAAGCATGCAGGGGCTGGACGAGGACATCGGCTTTCTCCCTGGCACCGAGGAGGAAAAGATGGAGCCTTGGCTTGGCGCCATCACGGACAATCTGGAGGCTCTGCACTGGGACGATGACAACAGCGCGAGCAGCATTGACTACGTGCTCTCACGCGTGCCTCTGCTTTTCAAGTCACTCAATTTCATTCGGGGACGCAGCTTTCAGCACAGCCTGATTCTGATCGACGAGTCCCAGAACCTGACCCCACACCAGATCAAGACGATCGTGACGCGCGCGGGAAATGGATCGAAGGTGATCTGCCTCGGCAATCTTGCCCAGATCGACACCCCGTATCTCAGCCCAACCAGTTCAGGACTGACGTATATGACCGAACGTTTCAAACGCTTTGAACATGGGGGAAGCCTGCAGTTGCAGGGCATTCCCCGATCACCTCTTGCTGCCTACGCCGAGCGTCATCTCTGAGGTCATGCTGTGTCGAACGCCGGCTCACCTTGAACTGAAGGGGCTTCAGTGTCGGCAGGACATGTGACTGCGGTGTTACATCGCCGACTATCAGTTCAATGCCGATTCATCGTTGAACACATTCTGGTCCATGGTGCGTGATGGCAGATCGGAACACGGCTTGCCCACCTTGCGTGCAGGCACACCGACCACCGTGGTGTGCGGAGGAACATTTTCCAGCACCACACTGCCGGCGCCGACCTTGGCACCCGTGCCGACCTCGATGTTCCCGAGTACTTTGGCGCCGGTGGAAATCAGGACGCCGGAACGGATCTTGGGGTGGCGGTCACCGGTTTCATTGCCGGTGCCGCCCAGAGTGACGGATTGCATGATCGAGACGTCGTCCTCGATCACGGTGGTCTCGCCGATGACGATGCCCGTTGCATGGTCGAACATGATGCCCTTGCCCATCACGCAGGCCGGATGGATGTCGACTCCGAAGACTTCGGAATTGCGGCTTTGCATGAACAGCGCCAGTTCTCTGCGCTTGTTCTGCCACAGGAAATGCGCCAGACGATGCACTTGTATCGACTGGTACCCCTTCAGAAAGAGCAGGATAGGCAGGTACGAATTGGTGGCCGCATCGCGATCATAGACCGCCTGCATGTCGTGGACAGCGTTGACGATCATGTCGGGCGACTGAACATAGGCGGCGTCAAACAATTCTCGCACCGCGATGGCCGGCATCACCGCATCCGCCAGCTTGTTGGCCAGCAGGTAGCTGAGAGAGGATCCAAGACTGTTGTGATTGAGGATGCAGGCGTAGACGTAGCTCGCCAGCAGAGGCTCTGTTTCTACCAGGCGTGTGGCTTCTTCGTAGAGCTTGATCCAGATTCTGTTCTGCATGAGGCGGGTCCGTGTGGCCTGTGAAACTGGCGCAGATTATAGCCGACGGCGGCAGGCTGACAATCGGCGCCGACGCCGCCACAGCAGGTGTCAGCGGCCGGAGATCCTCTCAATCCAGTCCTTGGCCGGGTGCCGCTCATATTTCTCGGCGGCCTCTGTGCGCGCGATCACCAGGCGCATGTGGTCCTTGTTCTCCTTCCTCGCGCCTTCCTGAGTTGCCTGCAGCAAGGATTTGTGGGCAAGCAGATTGATCAGGCGCGGGATGCCGCGACTGGCACCGGCGATCAGTTGAATCGCGCGCAGAGTGAACAAGCCTGTTCCTTGATACCCCGCGCGAGTGAGGCGCAGATTGATAGAGGTGGAGGTGTCTGCGTCGCGCAGCGGGCCCAGGCTGCGTTCCATCGTGATGCAATCTGCCAGGATTCTGCTGCGCGACTCCCGCAGATGCTTCTGCTGTGTGGGCTGGGCGAAGAGCACGACGCGGAGCAGGTTGCCCGAGGGTGTCCTGTGGTCTGCAAGCCGGCGCAGACCAACGAGCGTCTCGTCGGGCATCGTCTGTGCTTCATCGATGATCAGGGCATTGATCAGCCCCTTGTCTGCGCTTCTCTGCAATTCCGCCACCACGCCGTCCTCCAGCGTGTCCAGCGTGGTCTCGTCCAGGACGAGTTCGAGTGCAATGGCGCTGAGGAAATTGCGTTCGGTCAGTCGCGGATGTGCGAGGTGAATGACGCGGTAGCACGAACGATGACAGTACAGGGCATTCAACAACTTGCGACACAGAATGGTCTTGCCCATGCCTGGTTTTCCGCGCACGAGCATGAAGCCGTCAGGACCATTCAGGGTGGCGAGCAATTCCTTGAACAGCACTCTCGCATTGTTCAATTCCAGAAAGAATCGAGTATCCGGTGTCGTGGAGAAGGGCGGGCTGGAAAGGCCATGAAAATCCTGATACATCAAGAACCGGCGCTCATGTAGATTCGCACTGTTCGATACAGGGTGTCCGGTTTAATTAGGGGCTAATACAGTTGACTCCCAACATCCTGACGGAGTGCCAAGCGATGTTACTTCCAGACGGCGCGAAAAGTCATCCCGGGAACGACATGCTATACCTTGGCTGCGGAATGAGCGATACTGCCCGCGCGACACAAGCAGTCACAGAACGATAAGAAAATGGTGCATCCATGAAATCGTCCCAAATTGCGCTGCTGGCTCTCTTCCCATTGCTTGTTCCGGATACCGTGTTTGCTCAGTCAGACGAACGCACGCAGATTTGGGAAAGTCTGTTGGAAGCTGATGTCAGGCTGGCTGACAGTTCCCGTACCCTGGGTTTCAATCAGGCATTTCTCAATTCATTCAGTGAAGGCGCTGTCATTTTCCGCCGCGGCCCTGTCGACGCGCGTAATCTTTACGAGCAGGCCGGTCCCGCGCAGCGTGGTGAAACGGCCCTCGAATCAAAGGCCAATTACATCGACTTCTCCCGTGCCGGTGATCTCGGCCTGACGAGCGGGCCATACCGCTTCACCAATGGCAGCGGCAGTGATGCCCGCCGCACCTACGGCCACTTCGTCACGATCTGGCGCAAATTTGATGGACAGTGGCGCATGGCTGCCGACATGACCGTGCGTGTTCCCGGCGTGCTGAGTCTGGATGTCGATCCCGATATCGGCGAAACCATGCGCTCGCTCGATGAGGCCGTAACGGCCGATGTTGAACACAACAGTCTCGATTCCCTGGTGGAAGCGGATGAGCGCTTCATCAGTTCCATCAATTTCCGTGGCGGCATGCGAGCCATGCTGCGCTATGGATTGGAGAACCAGCGGGTCTACGTGCCAGGCATGGCGCCAGGCATTGGCAATGAAGCAGGTGCACAGGTCTATGGCGCGTATCTGGACGAGAGTCTGGAAATGTCCGCGATTCAGCACGAGCCAGGAGGCTACTTTCTGTCAGAGTCTGGTGACGTGGGTTACACCTTCGGCACCATGAGTGCCCAGGGCTCGGAGTTCAACACGAATTATCTGCGTTACTGGCGCTTCACCCCCGAGGGTGAATGGCGCATCGCGGTGGAAGTGCTCAATCCTTACTGAGCCATCCCTCCTGCCTCACTCCACAAACACTGTCCTGTCACCAAAGTATTGAACCTCGCCTGACTTGCCCGTGGTCTTGATGCGCAGTCGCGCGCGGCCTGAGGGCAGGGTGCCGGCGTCCAGCGTCAGTGCATAGCCGAGCAGGGGGGCGTTGGGATCGTCCTCCGCGGACATGGCCGCCACGACATCCGGTCGTGACTGACCGTATTGGGCCTCGCCCAAGGTCTCGCCGTCCAGTTCCACTTCGACGCGATCGACGCCCAGTCCCTCGTTGATGACCCAGCCCGATACCGAGAAGTTGCCAGACAGGCGGGCGTCGTCCTCCGGTGCATCGACCCAACCCAACGACGGTAGCGGGCAAGCGCCCGCGGGGCTCGCTCCGACATTGTCGGCGCGGTAATAGCTGAAGCGCTTCTCGCCCCCTAAAAGGGACAGCTGACTCAGGAACTCCAGATGCTGGAACTCAGCGCAGACACGCTCCAGTACAGCGAGTTTGTCGGGAACGGTGAGTGTGCTGTCCTCCGTGATGAACAGGGCGCTGCGCCCGCTGTTGTCCCGCAGGCCGGTCAGGTTGGTGCGCCATATCTCGTACTGCACCGCGCGGCCGTCGCGGATGGACTTGTCCATGTCGATATTGAACACGGGGCGTGTCTCGCCAAGGGCAAGAGCCAGTTGCGCGCCGGTGTAATAGTTGTCGGTGACCAGCAGATCGTCGGGGCGCAAGTGCTCCGCCTGCAGCACCTGATTGGTATAGGCGACAAACGGCCGCCAGCCAGCCATCTTGTTGGACAGCACCCCCTCGCCAATCAGCGGGCGCAGCGTGTCCTGAAGGCTCTGTGTCCCCATGCCCAGCAGCGCCACGAGCGTTCCAGCAAAGCCCATGCCCAGAGTCGTCTTCAGGATGCGTCCTGCGACCACGTCGCCATGGCGTGCAGTCAATCGCGCGTGCAGCTTGCGCAGAGTCTCCGGCAGGAACACCAGCAACGGCAGATAGCCGGACAAGGGCCAGTGGATGGAGGTTCGCGTGTTGTCGGACCAGGGGGCCAGCACCAGGTAGAGGCTCAGATTGACCAGCGCCAGGATGCCGAACAGACCGCGACGATGGTCGCCTGCCCGCCCCGCTCGCAGCAGACGAACAAGCGTGGCGATGAGTGCGGCATAGAGCAGAGGGGTGACCAGGCCCGCCTGCTTGACGATGTGCAGCAGACCTTCGGCCTGGAATTCCCAGGGGTGGCGTTCCAGCAGATGGTAGTCGACACCGCTCAGTTGATTGCCCAGATTGAAGGCGAGGATCGGGTAAAGCCCCAGCGCCAGGATGGCCGCCGCAAGCCACAGCCCGGGTTGCCTCCAGTGCCGATGCATCGGCCTGAACACCAACATGAAGATCAGGGCTGCCAGCAGCCATGGCGCAAAGCGGTAATGCGTGCTGATGCCCAGCGCGGCGGCCACCCCGGCAGCAAGCCACCACGACAGCGTGCCATGCCGTGTGGCGCGTTCAAGGCAACCCGTCAGCAGCAGGCCGAAGAACAGCAGAGGCACATCCGGCACGGCCAGCAGGCCCAGGAATGCACACAGGGGCAGGCACAGGGCCAGGGCGGAGGCTTCCAGTGCTTGCTGTCGTGGCAGCAGAGGCCGGGCCAGCCAGTACACCAGCAGGGGAATGCTGGTGCCCATCAGCAGGAACAGCGTGCGCACACCGAAGGCGGAGTTCCCCAGAAGCGCAGTGCCCAGACCGGCCAGCAGGGCGGACATGAAGGGCAGATCGCTGTAGGCCAGAGCGGGCCGAGTGGAGGCCTGCCAGTAGAAGATCTCGTCGCTGTAGAGATCCAGGTTCCAGGCCAGCAACAGCTTCAATACGAGCACCACCAGAAGGCCAGTGAGCAGCCATCTGCCCGGGTGCCGGGCGAGAAAGGGCGAGGACGGAATTGAGAAGTGGTGATCCATGGAGGGCATTCACTGGCGTGCGGAAACTGACGGCATGGTAGCACGAAGTCTGCAGGACGCTGTCGCGCAGGCAAACAGTAAACTGTTTGACAATCATTCTCATTACGCTTTAAAATTTGGACCAATGGAGGAGCCACCATGTACGTCTGTATCTGCCGCCAAATCACTGACAGCCAGATTCGCGAATTCTGCAGCGAAGGGTCCCGTCGCATGGCGGATATCCGCGAGAAACTGGGCGTCGCCTCCGAATGCGGCAAGTGTGGCCGCCACGCCATGAGCATCGTCAGCGAATTCAAGAGCACCGCGACCTACGTCAATGCCGCCATTGCGTGAACCTTCCTCAGCAGTCGCAGCACAACCAGTGAATGCGTTCGTTTCTCATTAATATCAGTGTCTTACATTTTTCGGGCCTTGACACGCCGGCGCTTAGCGACGACCCTGTGTGCTGAATTTCACGCCAGAGGACACTCTCATGAAAGCCGACGCGACCGTCATCAAGCATCTCAACAAGGCCCTGGGCAATGAATTGATTGCCATCAATCAGTACTTCCTGCATTCCCGCATGTTCCGCGAGTGGGGGATGGGCAAGCTGGCCAGCAAAGAGTACGAAGAATCCATCGACGAAATGAAGCATGCCGATGAACTGATCGGCCGCATCCTGTTTCTGGAAGGGCTGCCCAATCTGCAGAACCTCGGCAAGCTGCTGATCGGCGAACATACGCGCGAAATGCTGGAGTGCGATCTGCAACTCGAGATGCAGGCCCTGCCTACTCTCAAGGAAGGCATCGCCTATGCCGAGTCCGTGCAGGACTACGTCAGCCGCGATCTGCTGGCAGCCATCCTGCGCAGTGAGGAAGAGCATGTCGACTGGCTGGAGACCCAGCTCAACCTGATCGACAGGATAGGCATCGAGAATTACCAGCAATCCATGATCTGAGCGGCTGCGCGCGTCACTGTCACATTACTGCCACAGAGCAGGGGTAAGGTGACGCATCGCATTCCGTACCCGCACAGGAATCCTTCTCTGTCATGTATGCCTGCATCGACCTGGGCTCCAACAGTTTCCACCTGCTGATTGCCCGCTGGCATGACGGCAGGAGCGAGATCGTCGAGCGCTTCAGTCATATCGTGCAGTTGGGAGAGGGGGTCACGTTGAGCGGGGAGATATCCCCAGCGGCCTTCGGGCGCGGCATCGACTCCCTGCGAGAATTCGTCGACGTCATGTCCCGCTATCCCATCCGGCAGTACTGGGCGTTGGGCACCAATGCCTTGCGCCTGGCACGCAATGCGCCGCAGTTCCTGGCAGCCGCGCGGGAACTGGGGCTGGAAGTGTCAGTCATTTCCGGGCTGCAGGAAGCGGTGCTGGTCTACCTGGGCGTGATGTCGGGTCTGCCGCCGACCGACGAGGTGCGGCTGGTGGCCGACATCGGCGGTGGCAGCACCGAGGTGATCATCGGTCGTCAGGGCACGCGACTGGTCACCCGCAGTCTGCCGATCGGCTGTGTCAGCTGGCGCGATCGCTTCTTCACGCCGGTGGTCGACAAGCCCTCCCTGCAGAGTCAGACACTGGACAACGCCGTCGCCGAAGCTCGGGCTGTATTCGCGAGCATCCAGGCGGAGTGTCTGCAGCACCCCTGGGCGGCAGCCTTTGCCTCGTCCGGCACTGCGAAGATGCTGGCAGCGATTCTGCAGATGCGCGGCCAGCCCGCAGGGCAGATCAAGCGGACCTCACTTCAGGCACTGCGGGCAGACGTGCTGGCGTGTGCGGCCGACCAGGAAGCTTTGCTGCCAGGGCTTAAAGACAGACGCAAGGATCTTCTCCTGCCTGGTTGGGCGGTGTTGATGGGGATGATGGAGGCTTTCGAGATCGATTCGATGCAGTTCAGTCCCACGGCCCTGCGCGAGGGCATGTTGCATTTCATGATGCAGAATGGCCCCGACACCTCGAGGCTCGATCCGCAGTCGATGCCGCGGGTGACTCAGACCGTGCTGTAACGCACCGTCGCCAGTTGCTGCAGCAGAAGCGTCTGCACGGGTTCGCGCTTGTCACATTCCTCGGGCGCCAGGCGCAGATAGCTGCCGTCGGGCTGCAATTCCCAGCTCTGGCAACGATCGTTCAGATACATCTCCAGCTCCTCCAGAATCCGGCTCACCCATTTCTTGCGCAGGATCGGGAATGCCACCTCGATGCGATGCATGAGATTGCGTTCCATCCAGTCAGCGCTGGAGCAATACAGCGGGTGAAGATTGTTGGCGAAGTAGAACACCCGCGAGTGCTCCAGGAAGCGCCCGATGATCGACACCACGCGGATATTTTCCGAGATTCCCGCAATTCCGGGTTTCAGGCAGCAGATGCCGCGCACGATGAGGTCGATCTTCACGCCATTGCGCGAGGCGCTGTAGAGCTCGCGGATCACATCGGGATCCGTCAGCGCATTCATCTTGGCGATGATGCGGGCGGGACGTCCCTCCAGCGCCGCGTTCTTCTCCTGCTGGATCAAGCGGATCAGCGACTTCTTCAGGCGGAAGGGCGCGTGGATGACCAGGTCCGGCACGATGCGCTTGCCCATGCCGGTGATCTGCTGGAACACCTTGTGCACGTCGGCACACAGGGTTTCATCGCAGGTCATCAAGCCATAGTCGGTGTAGACCAGGGATGTCTTGCGGTGGTAGTTGCCCGTGCCGAGGTGGGCGTAGCGCTTGAGCCTGCCCCCCTCGCGCCGCACGATCAGCAGCATCTTGGCGTGGGTCTTGTAGCCCATGACGCCATAGACCACCACGGCACCCGCTTCCTGCAGCTTGCTGGCGAACTGCAGGTTTTCCTGCTCGTCGAATCGCGCCCGCAGTTCGATGACCACGGTCACTTCCTTGCCATTGCGAGCCGCTTCGGACAACGCTTCCACGAGTTCCGAGGATTCATTGGTGCGGTACAGCGTCTGCTTGATGGACAGCACCGCAGGGTCCTTGGCGGCCTGGCGCACCCAGTCGATGATGGGCAGGAAGGATTGGAAGGGGTGCAGCAGCAGGAGATCTTCCTTGGTCACGGCATTGAACATGGAGACGCCTTCTTCCAGTGCCGGCGGCGTGCCAGGTGTGAAAGGCGGGTAGCAGAGATCCGGCCGGTTCACCATGCTGGTCAGTGTCATCAGGCGCTGCAGGTTCACGGGTCCGTCCAGCCGGAACAGGGCGTCTTCCGTCAGATTGAAGCGTTGCAGCAAGAAATCGGTCAGCTCCTGCGGGCAGGTGGCACCGACCTCCAGCTTGGCCGCCGTGCCAAAGCGACGGGAGTGCAGCTCTCCCTGCAAGGCGCTGGCCACGTCTTCCACTTCCACATTCGACATTTCCAGGTCGGAGTTGCGCGTCACGCGGAACTGGTGGCATTCCTTGACCCGCATGCCGGGGAAGAACTCTTCCACATGGGCATGGATGATCGACGACAGAAAGATGAAGTTGTCGCCCTCGGGCACGATCTCGCGCGGCACCTTGATCAGGCGTGGCAGGGAGCGCGGCGCCGGCACGATCGCCAGGCCGCTGTCCCGACCGAAGGCATCCTTGCCCTCCAGGGACAGGATGAAATTGAGGCTCTTGTTCACCAGACGCGGGAAAGGGTGCGCCGGGTCCAGCCCCAGCGGGCTGATGACGGGCAGCACCTCGTCGCGAAAATAGTCGCGTGCCCACACGGTCAATGCTGTGTTCCATTCGTTGCGGTACAGAAAGCGGATGTTCTGCTGTGCCAGCGACGGGAAGAGATCCTCGTTGAGGATGCGGTACTGTTCAGTCAGCGCCACGCGCACCTGTTGATTGATCTCGCGCAGCACCTCGTCGGGGTACTTTCCGTCGGGGCCGGGCCGCTGGCGGCCGAATTCCAGCTGCTTCTTCAGGCCCGAGATGCGGATCTCGTAGAACTCGTCCAGGTTCGAACTGAAGATCAGCAGGAACATCAACCGTTCGAGCAGGGGGTGGCGCGAATTCCGTGCCTGATCCAGCACGCGCAGGTTGAACTGCAGATAACTGAGCTCGCGATTGAGATACAGCGCGCTGTTATCCAGATCCACCGGCGCGGCTTCCGCGGCGCGGGCGAGTGATGACTCGGCCGTGGCGATGGTGTCCGGCACGGAGTTGCTGTCTTCGAAGTCTGCCAGTGGCGGGTTCGGGATGTCGCTGGCAATCGGGAGATCGTCGTCAGCGTGGATCACTGTCACTTTCGTGCTCATGCGCTTGCTCATTATTCCCGCAGATTGTTGCCGGCATTCTACATGAGGGCCTCAGGGAAGAAAGTGACAGATGGATGACTGCGCGTGGCTGGGCAAGGTGTCGGTCTTGTCATATTTCTGTCACAGAGGCGACTTATAGTGGCGTATCACAACGACCACTGGACGTCCTCACCCCGGAGACACACGATGACCCTCAGACACACGATGAAGCCCCTGGCCCTGCTGTTCAGTGCCCTGTGCAGCGCCATGACATTCGCTGCCGAAGTCGACCCCGGCCTGCCCGACTACGAGAGCGCCAGCGGCGTCTCTGGCAATTTCTCCAGCGTGGGCTCCGACACTCTGGCCAACCTGATGACCCTGTGGGCCGAGGAATTCAAGCGCTTCTACCCGAACGTGAACATCCAGATCCAGGCCGCCGGTTCCTCCACTGCGCCGCCCGCGATCACCGAAGGCACTGCCAACATGGGGCCGATGAGTCGCGAGATGAAGGACAACGAGATCGAGGCCTTCGAGAACAAGTACGGCTACAAGCCCACTGCCATCCCTGTCGCCATCGACGCACTGGCCGTATTCGTGCACAAGGACAATCCCATCGAAGGCCTCACCATGGCGCAAGTCGATGCGATCTTCTCGTCGACCCTGCGTTGTGGTCACGATCAGCTGATCGAGAACTGGGGGCAGCTTGGCCTGACCGGGGCCTGGGAGCGTCGCGACCTGCAACTGTTCGGTCGCAATTCCGTGTCCGGCACCTACGGTTACTTCAAGGAGACCGCACTGTGCACCGGCGACTTCAAGAATTCCGTTAACGAGCAGCCGGGCTCCGCGTCCGTGGTGCAGTCCGTCAGCACCTCCATCAACGGCATCGGCTACTCCGGGCTGGGCTACACCACGTCGAGCGTGAAGTCGCTGCCGCTCGCACGCGAGGCCGGTAACGAGTTCTTCGCTGCCACGCCCGAGAATGCCCTGGCCGGCGATTACCCGCTTGCACGCTTCCTGCTCGTGTACGTGAACAAGGAACCGAACAAGCCGCTGGCGCCGCTGGAGCAGGAATTCATCAAGCTGGTGCTGTCGAAGGCCGGTCAGGAAGTGGTGCTCAAGGATGGTTACATCCCGCTGCCGGTCAATGTGGTCAAGGCGACGTTCGAAGCGCTGGGACTTTGATTGCGGGTGAACGGCGCTGCTGCACGCGGCGCCGTTTCGGCGCGTTCGAGCGCTGTCATCAAAATGTCATATTTGCCCAATAGACTCGCACCCCATGAATCAAGAGCCGATTGTCACGCCTGCAAAGACCCCATCCACCGCGGCAGGAGCTGCATTCGCAGCTTCTGCCGCGGTCGTTTCACACCGTCGTTTTCGGCACTTCAAGGATAAGCTTGCCGCCGTTCTGATCGCCATCGGCGGTCTGGGGGTCATTGCCGCCATCCTCACGATCTTTCTTTACTTGATCTATGAAGTGATGCCCCTTTTCCGCGGGGCCTACATCACCGAGCAAAGTCGCTTCGAGTTGCAGACGCAAGAGTCCAGCGAGGTGCTGCATCTCGCGCTGGAAGAGCGCTTGGAAGTGGGCATGCGCCTGGGCAGTGACGGGCAGATGGTCTATTTCAGCACGGACGATGGCGCCGAGATCGGGCGCATTGCACTGTCGGTGCCACAGGGACAGAGCATCAGCAGCTTCGCGCTGGACACAGATGTCAGCGGCATCTTCGCCATCGGACTTTCGGGCGGGCAGGTGCTGCTGGCGCAGTATGGTTATGACGAAAGCTTCGGGCCGGACAATACCCGAGTAGTGAGTCCCTCAATTTCCTATCCGTTCGGAGAGGAACCCTTCGAGCTGTTCGGTGGCGATGCCGTCTCACGAGTCAGTGTGCGTTCAAGCCGCAATGAGCTGATGCTGGCCGGCAGCAGCGCCGCCGGCGATGTCAGTCTGTTGCGTGCCCGTCGCGAAACCAGCCTGCTCTCCTCCTTCGGGGGCGGTGGTGCCCAGTGGGAAACCGAGCTCGCCACCCTCAACGGGCTGTTGCCGAGTGTGGATCAACTGCACCTGGACGTGAACCGCCGCTGGCTGTTCGCCATCGGGGCGTCTGGCCGCGTGAGCATCGTCGACATCCAGCCGGCCTTCAGCAATGGCACCCCCGTGGTGACGCAGGAACTGCTGCTGGTGGAAGCGCCCGGTCAGGTGACTGAATTGACCTTCCTGCTCGGCGGCATCTCGCTGCTGGTGGGGGATTCCGAGGGCACCATTGCTCAGTGGTTCCTGGTGCGCCGCGACGGCGACTTCGCGCTGGAAAAGGTGCGTGATTTCGATGCCCGCAGCCGTGTGGTGGCCCTGAGTTCCGAGCAACGCCGCAAGAACTTCGTCATGGCGAACGACGAGGGCTACGTCGGCATCTACAACGCCACCGCGCATCGCGAAGTGGCCTATGAACAACTGGCCAGCGGCGCGCCCCGTGCCATCGCCGTGGCAGCCCGGGGTGACGGTCTGCTGATCGAACAGGCCGATGGCAGCTATGTGATGCACAGCGTCTTGAATCATCACCCCGAAGTCTCCTGGGAGGCGTTCTGGTCCGAGGTGTGGTACGAGAACTACCAGGAACCGGAATACATCTGGCAGTCCTCTGCCGCCAACAATGATTTCGAACCCAAGTACAGTCTGGCCCCGTTGGCTTTCGGCACCCTCAAGGCAGCGTTCTACGGCATGATCCTTGCTGCTCCGCTGGCGGTGTGCGGTGCCATCTTCACCGGTTACTTCATGGCGCCGCGCATGCGTCAGAACGTCAAGCCGCTGATCGAGCTGATGGGGGCGTTGCCCACCGTGGTGCTGGGCTTTCTCGCCGGTCTGTGGCTGGCGCCGTTCCTCGAGAACAATCTGCTGGGGATATTCAGCATGCTGGTGCTGGTGCCCACGGGAACCCTTCTGGCGGCCTATGTCTGGACGCGTCTGCCCGAAGAAGTGCGCTTCCGCGTGCCCGATGGCTGGGAAGCGGCCATCCTGATTCCCGTGATCCTGCTCAGTGTGCTGCTGGCCTTCCTGCTGGCCACTCCCATGGAGCAGATGTTCTTCGGTGGCGACATGCGTGTCTGGATCACCAATGACCTGGGTATCCCCTATGATCAGCGCAACGCCATGGTCGTCGGGCTGGCCATGGGCTTCGCCGTGATCCCGACCATTTTCTCCATCGCCGAAGATGCGATTTTCACGGTGCCCAAGCAGTTGACCTATGGCTCACTCGCCTTGGGTGCCACGCCTTGGCAGACTCTCAGTCGCGTCGTTCTGGCCACCGCCAGCCCCGGCATCTTCTCGGCCCTGATGATCGGCATGGGTCGTGCGGTGGGCGAAACCATGATCGTGCTGATGGCCACGGGCAATACGCCCATCATGGACATCAACATCTTCGAAGGCATGCGCACGCTGGCGGCCAACATCGCGGTGGAGGTGCCCGAGTCTGAGGTGGACAGCACGCATTACCGCATTCTGTTCCTGGCCGCGCTGGTGCTGTTCATGTTCACGTTTGTTGTCAACACCCTGGCTGAAATCGTGAGGCAGCGTCTGCGACGCAAGTACAGCAATCTATGAAGAACAGTTTCCAGAAATTCTTTGCCAGCGGCACGCCGTGGATCTGGGTCAACGCCGGCGCAGTGGCCATCAGCATCATCATGACGGTGGGCCTGCTGCTGTTGCTGGCCTACAACGGCCTGGGCCACTTCTGGCCCAAGGACATCATGCTGGCGCAGTATTCCCAGCCTGTGAGCGAGGGCGAGCCGCTCGTGCGCGAGATCATCGGCGAGCGCGTCAACAGCGAAGTGGTGAGCGCCGAGCGCATCATTTCCTCGGGCATCCCCGTGTCCGCCGACCAGCCCTATCACGAGCGTGAACTGGTCAAGATCGGCAACCGCGATCTCAACGACAGCGACTACACCTGGCTGCTGTCCGACTATCTGAGCGACATTCGTTATCCCCGACACCTCACCACCTTCGAGCGGCGGGAGTGGGGGCACTTCTACGGCTATGTGAAGGAAGTGCACGAGGCAGGTGCGACGGTGGCTGTGAGCGATCCTGCCAACGAGCAGGACACGGCGGCCTGGCAGGCACTGCAGCCGCGCATTGCGCGTGCACTCGCCCTGCACGACGAGATCGCCGCGCTGGAAAAGGAGGAGATCGGCGAGGTCAACTACGCCATCGAGCGTCTGCGTCTGCAGGAACGTGCTCTGGAGCTGCGTGGCGAAGCCACGCCCGAGGCGCTCGCCGCGATCGCGGCGGAGCGTGCCCAGTGGGACGCCCAGTACGAAGCGATGCAGGAGCGCCTCAATGCACTTCATGAGGCAAGCGAACGCGATACAGTGGTGATGCTGGCCATGAACGATCAAGAGACCGCGATCGCCGTATCCGAGATCGTGCGGGCCTATCAGCCCAATGCCATGCACTTGGGCGGCAAGCTGGCCACCTACGGCTCCAAGCTGTGGGAATTCCTCTCCGACGAGCCGCGCGAGGCCAACACCGAAGGGGGCATTTTCCCTGCCATCTTCGGCACCGTGGTCATGGTGCTGCTGATGTCCGTTTTCGTGACGCCGTTCGGCGTGGTCGCTGCCGTCTACCTGCGCGAGTACGCGCGGCAGGGTCTGGTCACCCGCATCATCCGTATCGCCGTGAACAATCTGGCGGGTGTGCCCTCCATCGTCTACGGCGTGTTCGGCCTCGGCTTCTTCATCTACTTCGTGGGTGCCGAAGTCGACCAGGTGTTCTACCCCGAAGCCCTGCCGGCGCCCACTTTCGGCACCCCCGGGCTGCTGTGGGCCTCGCTGACTCTGGCCCTGCTGACGGTGCCCGTGGTCATTGTGTCGACCGAGGAAGGTCTGGCCCGCATTCCGCGCAGCCTGCGCGAAGGCAGCCTGGCCCTGGGCGCCACCAAGTTCGAGACCCTGTGGCGAGTCGTGCTGCCCATGGCGAGTCCGGCAATGATGACTGGCTTGATCCTGGCCGTGGCACGCGCTGCGGGAGAAGTGGCTCCTTTGATGCTGGTGGGTGTGGTGAAGCTGGCACCGGCGCTGCCGGTGGATGGCAACTATCCGTACTTTCATCTGGACCAGAAGTTCATGCATCTGGGTTTTCACATCTACGACGTGGGCTTCCAGAGCCCGAACGTGGAGGCGGCACGCCCACTGGTGTTCGCCACCGCGCTGCTGCTGGTGCTGGTGATCGCCGTGCTGAACCAGCTCGCTGTCTCGATTCGCAATCGGCTGCGTGAGAAATACAAAGCCCTGGATATGTGAAGCGCTGTTACACTGACTGCAACTGCAATGGAATTGACGCAATGACTGAGTCGAATACCGAATACGCGACGGCCAGCCGGTCGAAGTTCAAGAAGATCGACATGTCCAAGATCGGCGGGCACGAAGGCGGCCTGCGCGCAGAGGAGCTGCCCTGCTGCTTGCGCGTCACCGATCTGAATCTGTTCTACGGACCGGCGCAGGCCCTGCGCTCGGTCAATCTCAGCATTCCGAGCCAGCGGGTCACGGCCTTCATCGGCCCGTCCGGCTGTGGCAAGTCCACGCTGCTGCGCTGCTTCAATCGCATGAACGATCTGGTGGACGGCTGTCAGATCAAGGGCAGCATCGCGCTGGACGGCGAGGACATCTACCATCGCTCCGTCGATGTGGCTGATCTGCGCCGCCGTGTTGGCATGGTGTTCCAGAAGCCCAACCCCTTTCCCAAGTCCATATATGAGAACGTGGCCTATGGCCTGCGTATCCAGGGCATCAACAAGAAGCGCATTCTCGACGAAAGCGTCGAGAAGTCCCTGAAGGCATCTGCGCTCTGGGAAGAAGTGAAGGATCGTCTGCATGAAAGCGCACTCGGTCTCTCCGGTGGTCAGCAACAGCGACTCGTCATCGCGCGCACCATCGCCGTGGAGCCGGAAGTGCTGCTGCTCGACGAGCCGGCGTCTGCGCTGGACCCGATTTCCACCCTGAAGATCGAGGAACTGATCAACGATCTGAAGGATCGCTACACGATCATCATCGTGACCCACAACATGCAGCAGGCGGCCCGCGTGTCCGATTTCACCGCTTTCATGTACATGGGCAAGCTGATCGAGTTCGACCGCACCGACACCATTTTCACGAACCCCGCCGAGAAGCAGACGGAAGATTACATCACCGGTCGCTACGGTTGAGGCAGGCGCAAGGACGTCAATCATGAACAAAGATGCCAAAATTCACAGTCATCACATCTCTCAGCAGTTCAATGCCGATCTCGAAGAGATCAAGAACAATCTGCTCGAAATGGGCGGTATGGTGGAAAAGCAACTCAGCGATGCCATTGATGCCATCATCAATGCCGACAGTGGCCTGGGGGCCCTGGTGCGCGAGGACGATGCGGCCATCAATGCGATGGAAATGCAGATTGACGAAGAGTGCAATCGCATTCTGGCCCGGCGTCAGCCTGCGGCGAGCGATCTGCGACTGGTGCTCTCCATCATCAAGGCAGTGAACGATCTTGAGCGTATTGGTGACGAGTCTGCCAAGATTGCGCGGCTGGCCATCGAACTGACAGAGCAGGGCGAGTCTTCCAAGGGCTATGTCGAGATCCGCCACATCGGCGAGCATGTGCGTCGCATGGTGTCGATGGCGCTGGACGCCTTTGCCCGTTATGACATTGATGCGGCACTGGCGGTGGCACGCGAGGATGCGAGTGTCGATGTCGAATACAGCAGCGCGATGCGCGAGATGATCACCTACATGATTGAGGACCCGCGCAGCATCACGCGTGTGCTCAATGTGGTATGGGCACTGCGGGCACTGGAGCGAGTGGGCGATCACGCGAAGAACATCGCTGAGCACGTGATTTATCTCGTGAAGGGCACTGATGTGCGCCATCTCGGGCTGGACGGACTCGAGAAAACCGTGCGCCTCGACTGAGGCCATAGGTGATTTGTCACGAATATTTCACGCAACTGTCATGATGTCATGCAAATGTCACATATTGGTAATATAGTCTCCAGTACCTGAATGAAGGCCAATGGCCGTTTCGTACCGGAGAGTACTCATGTCAAGCAAACGCAGCATTCCACTTCTTCTGGCAGCAATCTGGCTGCCAGCTCACAGCGTGCAGGCGCAGGACAGTTCGCTGCTGCCCGCGCTCTATGGCCGCATCAACCTGGCCCCCGTGCTGAACATGCCGGACAACCGTGGCTCGAATTCCGATGTCGTGAGTCATGCGTCGCGCATCGGGCTCGAGGGTGAGATCCCTGTCACCGACGGCATCGATCTCATCTATCAGGCGGAATACCAGATCAACCCGAACAAGCAGGATTTCAACGACCGCTTCTTCACCCAGCGCAACTCCTGGGCAGGGGTGAGCACCCCCTGGGGCACGCTCTTTGCGGGGCGCAATGACACGCCCATGAAGCTGCTGCAGCAACGCATCGACCTGTTCAATGACATGCAGGGCGATGTGCGCACCCTGGTCGTGGGTGAGAATCGTCCGAACGATACCGTCAATTACGTGAGCCCCAGCGTCGCAGGCTTCACGTTCAGTTACAGTGCCATCATCGATGGGCAGGACAGTCTGCGTGATCGCGCCACCAAGAGCACGTCCTCGTCACTGGCCTACAACACGGATCGCGTTTACGTCGGTGTCGCGATCGACAACGATGTGCTGAACAATGACGTGTTCCGGTTCGTCACCCAGTATCGGGAGGGCGATCTGCAACTCGGCCTGCTCTACGAGCTGTCCGAGAACGGCACCAACACGCGAGGCAAGGAGGACGGCTTGTTCGTCAGCGCGGCGCTGACCCGCGGCAAGCTGGTCTACAAGGCGCAGACCGGCGCCTCCGAGCAGCGTCGCGACGGCAATCGGCAGACCTCGCTCGGCGTCGACTACGTGGTCAATGCTGACTTCAAGTGGTACTCCTTCATGACGGCCACCCGGGCCGACAATCGCGCTCAGCGTTCCGATCAGGTTGGAGTGGGGCTGGAAGTGCGTTTCTGAGATGTCGCGGGGCTCAGGCGCTCGCGCTAAGCGCGGTGCCTGGGGCCGCATCGGCCAGCACCCGCTCGGCCGGGAAGTGACAGGTGAAGCGACTGCCGACTCCGACAGTGCTCGCAATCTGCAGGCTGGCCCCGTGACGCGCCAGCACATGCTTGACGATGGCCAGCCCAAGACCCGTGCCGCCGGTGTCCGTGGAGCGGCTCTCATCCACGCGATAGAAGCGTTCGGTGAGCCTCGGCAGATGATGCTCTTCGATCCCCGCGCCGTTGTCCTTCACCTCGATGGACAGTCCGGTGCTCGACTTGCCCAGCCGGATGTGGATTTCCCCGCCTTCCTGCGTGTACTTTGCCGCATTGAACACCAGATTCGAGACCGCGCTGTACAACTCGTTCATGCTGCCGCGCACCCGATATTCCCCCTCGCACGTCAGCGCGAAGTGGTGGTGCTTTGCAGCGAATGCCAGTTCAGCCTCGTTCTTGACCTCGCGCAGCAATGAGGGAAGGTGGATCTCGTCCTGCACGCGGGGCAGCGCCTTGGTCTCGAGGCGGGTCAGCGTGAGCAGATCGCGCACGATGTTCTCCATGCGCTGCGCCTGCTGTTGCATCTGCTCCAAAGGCTTGATCCAGCGTGGAGCCACCGCATCGCGGTGATCCAGCAGCGTCTCGAGGTAGCCATTGATGACCGTGATGGGTGTGCGCAGTTCGTGGGAGACATTGCCCACGAAATCGGAACGCATCGACTCCAGTCGGTGCATCTGCGACACGTCACGCACCAGCATCAGACGCTCCCCTTCGCCAAACAGGGTGATCTGGAATTCCAGCATCTGCTTCTTGTTGGTGGGTGATGGGATGCGCAGTGGGTCGGCGTAATTGTTTTTCTCGAAGTAGTCGATGAAACGCGGTTCGCGCAGCAGATTCGTCACGCTTTGCTGCTGGTCCTGCGGCTGACGAAATCCCAACAGCACTTCCGCGGCCTTGTTCCACCACGACAGTCCGCCCTTGTCATTGATCATGACCACGGCCATCTCCAGGGCTGCCGAGGACTCCTGGGCCTTGTCCAGAATGTCCTTCAGATAGAGTGCCGCTTCGCGTTCCCGCCGCTGCAAACGGTGGATACCATCGAATATCTCTCCCCAGACACCGGAGCTCTCCGGCGGTTCGAGACGACTGTCATGGGCGATGTCACGCAGCCAGCGCTGAAAGATGTACAGTTGACGGAAGGAGTGTGCCAGGTAGCCCACAAGCGCAAGGGCGAGGGCCTCGGCGGTGACGCCGAAGAGAGCTCCGACGAGGAGGGCTCCCGTCATGACGAGCAGGAGCCGTTTGAGTTCTTTCTGCCAATCGCGGAGCAAGGCGGTTTTCCCGGAGGTCTTGGAAACTGCGGCCCACTATAGCGAATGTGCCGCGCCAAGGGAACGTCAGGCCGGTTTCACGGAGAAGCGATAACCGGCACCGCGCACCGTCTGCACCAGGCGCGAGTAGTCGATACTGGTACCAGGCACGGAGCTGAGCGCCTTGCGCAGCCGGCGGATGTGAACGTCGATGGTGCGCTCTTCCAGATACACATTGCCGCCCCAGACTTGATCCTGGATGTGATCGCGGGTGAAGACCTTCTCCTGGTGCGACATGAAGAAACGCAGCAGTTTGAACTCGGTCGGGCCGATGTCCACCGGCTGGTCCTCAATGGTGACACGGTGACTGGACGGATCCAGCTGCAGATCGAAGACGCGAATCGCCTTGTCGACCTGTGCGCCGGTGGTGCGACGCAGAACGGCCTTGATGCGGGCCACCAGCTCGCGCGGCGAGAAGGGCTTGGTGACGTAGTCATCCACGCCTACGTCCAGCCCCTGCACCTTGTTGTCCTCACTGGTCTTGGCCGTCAGCATGATGATGGGCAGGGAGGCGGTGAGCTCGTCGCGCTTGAGGCGTCGTGCCAGCTCGATGCCGCTGCCGCCTGGCAGCATCCAGTCCAGCAGCACCAGGTCGGGGCGACGGTCCACGATGCTCACATGGGCCTCGTGGGCGGATTCGGCGGAAACACTGTTGAACCCGGCAAGATCGAGGGTGATGCCGATCATGTCGCGGATGGCGGGTTCGTCGTCGACTATCAGGATGGTCGGATCGCTCATGGTCTCATGCTACCGTTTCGTCAATTGGCTTGTCATATTCGTTGCGTATATTGAAGCAACTTTGTGTGACAGCCGTGTGACATGCAATCGCTGCAGGCCGCACGGCGACTGAGGTTTGCTAGAAACTGTACTCCAGTTTCAGGCTGGCGGAACGCCCTTCGCTGTAGCCGGTGGCCACCAGTCCGCCCTGAGTGATCTCCTTGCGGCGATCCAGCAGGTTCTGCGCCTTGAGGTTCAGTTTCCAGCGGTTGCGGAATTCCTTGCTCAGGACGAAGTCCACTTCGCCATGGGGCGCTTCGAGCAGGTCAGGCGCACCGAGGATGCCCACTTCATAGATGCGCTCGCCGAAGTAGTGATAAAGCAGGGTGGCGGTCACGCCATCGAAGTTGTCATAGCCCAGCTGACCGTTGAAGAGCCAGTCAGACTGCCCCTGCAGCGGACGCGAGCTGTTGGTCAGGATGTTCTGATCGGTCACGCCAATGGTCACGTCCGAGGTGATGTAGGAGAGGTTGCCGGAGACATAGAAGTCCTCCCAGCGCTCGCCCAGGAAGTCGAACTGCTTGCGCGCCTCGAACTCAATGCCCCGGTTCTCGGCCGATTCAGCATTGACATAGCTGCGCGCACTGTTGGCGCCAGGTTGCACCACCGACTCGATGGGCGAGTCGAAGTCCTTCATGAATACCCCCAGAGACAGGCTGTCAAGATCGGCGAAATACCATTCCCAGCGCAGGTCGTAGTTCTTGATGCTGGCCACACGCAGGTTGGGGTTGCCGACCACCTCGTAGCCCGTCAGTGGGTTCGTGAATGTGGCGGGGGAGAGTTCACGGAAGTCAGGGCGCGAGGTGGTTTCGCTGTAAGCGAAGCGGAACTGGTGATTGCCGGCGATGTAGGTGGCCGTGATGCCGGGCAGCAGGTCGCGCGACGCCAGGGTGGCCTCGATGGCGTCGTCGGGGCGGAACAGGTCGAAGGTGCGCACGTTCTGCAGGTAGTCTTCCTGGCGCACGCCGGCCAGCAGCTGAATGCGATCATTGAAGTTCAGGTCGGCCTGCAGATACCAGGATTCGAGAGTGCGTGTAGCCGCGTAGGTGTCGGTCGGACGCGTGGTTTCGGAGAGTTCGAACTCAGTCGGGCCGATATTCTGTGCAGCCAGGATCTGCTCCAGCGGCTGCGTCAGGAAGCCCTCGCGACTGACCACATCGCCCTGCTCGATGAAGGCGAAGCGACGGATCTCGTAGTCACGCTCGCTGTCCTGATTGTTGTACCCGGCGGACATCACGATGGTGGAACTCAGCGGTCCATAGAACACCATGGAGGTGTCCAGGCCATAGTCGGTGTTGTCGTCGTGCAGCTCGCTGAAGCGGCGCACATTGCCATCGGAACGCAGGTTGAAGACGTACTCTTCGTCCACTGCGTCGTAGCGGTACTCGCGTGTGTCCGGCGCCATGCGGTCAGCACTGGACTGGTTGACGCGCCAGGTCACATTCAATTCATTGGCGTCGGGGAAGTAGTGATCGCCCTGCAGCTGATTGGAGTAAAGCTCGCGCTGGATGTACTCGATCTGCGTGAAGCGGCTGTCGATGCGCTCGTCGCCGAAGAAGCCGATCTCCTCGCCCGCGATGTCGTCGGACTGACGCAGCATGATGTTGGTGGCACTGATGGTGTGGTTGTCGTTCAGCTCCAGACCGGTGGAGAGAATGCCACTGATGTCGATGTTGTTCTCGGTGCCGTAGTAGGTGAAGGCATTCTCGCGCACCAGTTCATCGACGCCGCCCACCTTGTAGGAATTGCGTTCGATCTCGTGTGTGTCCCAGCCGTTCTTGTAGTCCAGTGCCGCCAGGTAGTTGAAGCGGGCGCTGCCGACATCGTGATAATTGCCGAGACTCGCGGTCAGGCCGATATCCGCCGGCAGCGTCTTGTCACTCAGGGCATAGTCCTGGTTCAGGCTCTGGCCGATGGCCTGCAGTTCCGCCGGGGTGGAACCGCCGGTGTTCAGAAACGGGCTGCCGCGCTGCAGGCGCTGCCCATCCGCGGTGGCATTCTTCAGCAGCTGCGGCATCTCGCGCGCACCGTCGTCGTAGCCCAGCCAGTCGCGGCTGCCGCCAGAGGCCTGCACGCCTTTGGAGAAGGCGGTGTTCTCCGTCATGCCCACGGAGCTGGCAAGATTGAAGAAGAATTCATCGCTGCTGCGCTTGGTGCGCATCTGCAGCACGCCGCCGCCGAATTCACTGGGGAACTGTGCCGAGTAGGTCTTCTGCACCACCACGCTGTCCATGATGGCATTCGGGAACAGGTCCAGTGGCACCACACGATTCAGCGGCTCCGGACTGGGAATGCTCGATCCATTGAGAAGTGCCGAGGAGTAGCGTTCGCCCAGGCCGCGCACATAGACGAACTTGCCGCCCACCAGGCTCAGACCCGCCACGCGCTTGAGACCTTCCGCAATGTTGGTGTCGCCGGAGCGCGAGAATTCCTCGTTGGTCAGGACACTCGAGAGTGCGGAGGTGTTGCGTTTCTCATCGGGGACGAAGCGGCCGACCACCGAGATCTCCTCGATCTGGGGACGCTCGGTCTGGGTGGCGGGGGTGTCTTGGGCCAGGGCAGTCTGTGAGCTCAGAGCCAAGGCAATGGCCGCAGGAAGAGCGCGCTTGATCATCATAGGAAGTTCCGTAAGCAGAGTGATTGTCTCGATTGCGGGGCAAGTGTAGTGCTGTAACGTGACAGAAATATTTCACGGTGATGAATGACAGAAATAAGTCAGAAAAAACTGGAACAAGAGTTCCTTGTCCAAAGAAAAAGGGACGCTCTGGGCGCCCCCTTCTCAACCTCAACATCACACTGCACTGGAATCAGTCGCGGAAGATCCACTTGGCTGTCCAGTCACTGGACTGGTCCTTGACCGCGCCGATGTGGCTGACGTTGTCGAAGAAGCTGTCAGTGAAGGTGGTCGGCACCACGGCGTTGACCTGCGGTCCGTTCACGAACCCTGTCAGATCCGCAGTGCCGGTGCTGTTGCGGGCCTGGCCATTGAACCAGTCAGCCAGTGTCCAGGGCTCGGTGCTGGATGTCGCGAACGTGGTGGTGCAATCCAGACGCGACGAAGTCATCTTCAGATTGCCACTCAGCGCCGTGGCAGAGCTGCCGGCGTTGGTGAAGGTGGCGGTATCGTTCACGTCCACACAGTAGTTCGCGAAGTTGCTGATCACGAAGTTGTGGATGTTGGCGCCTGTGCCGCGACGCAGCTCGATGCCACGACCGCCGGTGCCGCGACCGATGAAGGTGAAGTTGGCCAGTGTGGGCTTGGAGCGGGGCAGTGAGTCAAAGGCGAACTCGTTGTTGTCCGCTTCGATGCCACGGTCACCGAAACCGGTGCGCTGCTTGATCACGGCGTGCTGCACCTTGCCCTGGAAGCCGAAGGTCCAGTCGAAGGAGTCGTCCTCATTGCTGGTCAGCACGAGGTGCTTGGCGTTCACGGTGCCGCCGAAGAACTCGACGCCGTCATCCGAGCTGCCGTGCACCTGCACGTAGTCGACGACAGTGCCGCTGCCCACGGCCTGGAAGGCGATGCCGTTCAGTTCGTTGGTCTCGGTGATGTTCTGGCCCGGGTATTTCACGATCACGTAGTTCAGCGTGCCGCTGCTGTCGGTCGGGTTGTTGCCGCCGTATTTGCCGGTGGAGCCTTCGCCCTCCAGCTCGCACAGGGCCGTGCCGGCCGCGCAGCCATTCACCGGCGCATTGCCGTTGATGATGATGCCGCCCCAGCGACCAGTGGTGGTGGCGGTTGCACTGGCTTCGCCGTCGTAGGTGAACACGATTGGCGCAGCTTCGCTACCCAGCGCCTGGATCTTGGAGCCGCGACGGATGACCAGGAAGTTCAGGCCGACGGGGCTGATGACCTTCACGCCCGCATCGATGGTCAACGTGGCGGAGTTGGTGTTGTCGCCGCCGATGAATACGGCACCGTTGAGCAGGTAGACATTGTTCGCGTTCAGGTGGGTATTGCTCGTGATGGTGCCAGAGAGCATGCACACGGGCTTGCCTTCGAAGGTGCCGCCGGTGGAGAGCGTCGTGTTCGTGGGGCAGCCGGCTGCCGGCTTGGCCGCGATGGCGAAGGAGATCGGACTGCCGGTGTAGGCCAGAGTGCTCACGTCGTTGTTGGTGTAGTAACCGAAGAAGACCTGGAAGCTCAGACCGGAGAGGCCGGAGTTCACGCCGATCAGGTCATCCAGAATGGTGACCGGCTCAGAGGCCGCCAGCGTCTTCACCGCGAAGGGCTGCAGGCTGCTGACCTCGCCGTTCCACGGCAGGAACAGGCCGCCGGACACCATCTGGTACGTGCCCATGCCCGGAACCTGCACCACCGCCACCAGGGACCCTTTCCTGCCAACGTCGGCCAGGGCCACCTTGATGGTGCCCATGACATCCACCGCGGCGCTGCTGGCCGCACTGCTGATCCAAGAGGAGCCGTTGTTGATGGTGGCACCGCCGGTGAACGAAGCTGTTGTGGCTGCGCCGCTGGCAGTCGCGCCAGTCAGTGCCGGTTCGGCAGCGTGTGCGGAGAGGGCAGCGAGCCCGAGCGCGACAGCGCTGATGGCGGAACAAAGGGCTTTGCGTGTGAAATTCATGGTGACTCCTGTAGTCCTGTCTCGAAGTGAGCGGATGGCGTTGAGAACGTTTTACAGGCGGAATCCTAGACGGCGATTGTTGCAGTCTGGCGTCATGCACATGACAGATTGTTGACAGTTTCCTTGCCGCGTCGCGGGAGGATTGCTCGTTGTCAGGGCAGACGGAGGCCCGCTTGTCGCCGCATTTTCGGGATACAGTTCGCAAAATGTGCCAAGGCGCGGAGATTCGGGCATTTTTTTGCTCTAGAAGGCTTGGCAACCCAGGCTATAATGCGCGCGCTTTTTGACACTTGGGCACACCACGGGAGATACCATGAAAAAGACTTGCAAAACTGCAGTGCACTTGCTGCTGGCGACTGGCGCACTGACGCTGGGCACCACGGCAATGGCAGACGAAGGCCAGTTCTACATCGCGCCGGGAGTGCAGTGGCTTGACTTCGATTCAGAGCGCATGCTCGACAACGACTACGGATTCACGCTGGGACTGGGTTACGACTTCACGAATCAACTCAGCGGCGAAATCAATGTTTTCGACATGGATCTCGACGGCGCAGGTCCGGACGATGACCTCTTCCATTACCGCTTCGATATGTTCTACACGTTCGCACGTCAGATGGGCACGCTGACGCCGTTCTTCGTGGCCGGTGCGGGTCACAACGACTACTCGCAGAACGAGGAAACCGTCTGGGACGCCGGCGTGGGCGTGAAGTACCAGATCAACGAGAACCTCGTCCTGCGAACGGCACTGCGCAAGTTCTGGGGCATGGACGAGCACATGCATGACTACGGCATCGACATGGCCCTGGTCTACAGCTTCGGCGGCAGCGCAGCGCTCGCGCCACGGGCGGCAGCGCCGGCTCCAGCCGCAGCGCCGGCCGATGACGATCGTGACGGCGTGGTGAACGCCAGCGACGCCTGCCCGGACACCCCGAGCACCCACCGTGTGGATGCCCGCGGCTGCTCCATCCCCGTGCAGGAAGTGGCCCGCATCACCCTGAACGTGCAGTTCGATTTCGACCAGGCCGTTGTCGAGCCCGAGTTCAATGACGAGATCCAGGAAGTGGCTGACTTCCTGCGTCAGTACCCGGACACCGTCGCGTCCCTGGAAGGTCACACCGACGCCATGGGCCCCGACGAGTACAACCAGAGCCTGTCCCAGCGTCGCGTGGAGGCCGTGCGCCAGGTGCTGATCAACCAGTTCGGCATCGCCGCCAACCGTTTGCGTGCACAGGGTTTCGGCGAATCCCGTCCGGTCGCCAGCAATGACACCGCCGATGGCCGCGCACAGAACCGTCGCGTGGAAAGTGTCATCACCACGACCTTCGAGCGCTTCGAGCAGCGTTGAGAAGTCGGCCGGTCAGTGACCACAACCCCCGGGGCCTCTCGGCGTCGGGGGTTTTCTTTAGCGGCAGTGCCCACTGGAACAGGTGAACAATTGAGCGCAACGTTCCCGTCAACATGGCCAGGTCTCGACGCCTCCGGGCTGCTGTGGAAGCCCGCCGCCGAGGTGGTGCCACGACCAGCGCCTGCCCTGCAGAGCTGGCTGCTGGACCCTGGTTCCCTGACCGCCCGACTGAAGGCCCTGGCAGGTCCGCAGTTTCGCGTTCGCGTGCTGGAGGAAGGCTGGGTGCGCCACTGTTCTCCCTCCCTTCTGCAGTGTTTTCAGCCCCATGTGGCGCATCAGCGGATGTGGTCGCGCAAGGTGCTTCTGCAATGCGGGCAGACTCCCTGGGTCGCCGCGCATTCCCTGATTCCGCTCAGCAGCATGCAGGGACCGCTCAAGCGCCTGCGTCGTTTGGATGAGCGCCCCCTGGGCGAGTTTCTCTTCCGCGAACCGAGCATGCAGCGCTTCCAGCTGGAGCTGACGCATGACGCCGGAATCTGGGGCCGCCGTTCCCTGTTCTATCTGCATGGACTTCCGCTGCTGGTGGCGGAATTCTTCCTGCCGGCCTTGTTGCAGGCCTCGTGCGCGGAGCAACCGTCGCGAGCGCACGTTGCGGGATGACATGGTGGGGCTGGAGCCACGGCTCCAGCGTTGAGGGGCTCGGTCACTCGCGTGCCGCGGGCATGCGCACTGTCAGCAGCACGTTCTCGGCACGCACCGGCGCGCCATCGCGCAGGGCCGGACGAAATTGCAGCAACTCGCTGAGCTTGCGCAGTTTCACGCGATTGGGCGTGCTGTCCGGGGTGACTTCCAGATATTCCACATTGCCCACCTGGCCGTTGCTGCGCACATTGAAGCGCAGTCTGGCCTGCAGCGTGTCTTCGGGATTGGCGGGATCGCCCTGCAGCCCGGGAATCAGCGTCGAGATCAGATTGTAGTCATCCAGCGTGTAGGACACCGGATCGGCCATGTAGTCACAGCTCGGCAGCGCTGCATCGATGCTGGCATGAAAGACAGTCACAGGCAGCATGACCGGGCAGCGGGTCAGCGCCGCGATCCGCTCCTCCGTAAAGCCGGCTTCCGCCAGCAGCTCGAAGGCGTCCTGATACGACATCATGGCCGCTCCGGCCGACGAGGAGCCGCGCTGCATGCCGGCAAAACTGCCGGGACGGTCCTCGAACTGGGTGCGCATCAGCACCGAATCCCCCATCGCCATCAAGGCCAGGGCCTCGGCCTCGCGATTGCCGCTGCCGGCATAGATGTCGCGAATGCGCTCAAGCTCCTCATAGCTGGCGCCCATGTTGGCCTTGAAGGAGCGCTCGATGACCGTGCTGGCGCGCGAGCCATAGAGCGCCTCGACTTCCGCCACGCCCAGTCCTCCGGCACCGCTGCCTGCGCCCAGGGCTCCGCGATTGCGCACCCCCTCGGTTTCCAGCATCAGCGCCTGCGAGGTGTCGTCGGTGAGCATGATCGCCAGGGCGATATAGAGCTCTGCCACCGACTTTTCGTAGAGATAGGGCACCAGCGCCTCGCTGTCGGCGCCCAGCTGCTCCTCGGCGAGTTCGGCGGCTTTCTCTTCCATCGTGCTCAGACGGACCAGGTGGTGGGCTTCGCGCGCGCTCTCATCCTTTTCCAGTGCCCTCAGGTGCCACTCGCCGATCTTCTTCAGCCCGGCCAGCCGAGCCTCGGCGGGCAGGGAGTCGTCGCGCTCGTAAAGCCAGCTCAGGTACTGCAGGGTCTCGTCGATGCGGCCCCACTGGCCCTGGCGGGACTGCAGCTCGAGCAGGGTCTCGATGACCGGAATCTGTTCGGGGGAGTACAGGCCGTGCGTGATGCGCTGTATCTGCAGCTGCTGATCGAGCAGGGAGGCGGCGTCGTCGAAACGTTCGTTCTCGATGTGCACGCCGATCAAGTCGTCGAGCGGCTCCAGCAGGCGCTGGTCGAAGGGGCCGTGAGCGCTCTGCAGGGCGCCGAGCGTCTCTTCGTACTGCGCAATGCGGGCCTCCATCTCCAGGGCACGCTGCATGGCGGGGGACAGATCGTCATCCTGCGCCTGCGTCGTCATGCCGGGCAGCAACAGGGCGGTGGCCGCCAGCGCCAGCGCCTTGCGCAAACGGACAGATCGTTGGACAGCCTGCGGGGGCAGTGTGTGCATGCCGCGATTCGCCTTGATCACGTGGTTGACACGGCCAAGTAGATCACATAGATTCGCGCGCCTCAAACCCGACGTGCACTTTTGCACCACGCTGGATACGGCCCATGAACACCACTGCGCTTCGCTTGACCGACCTTGCCATGGCTGCCGCCATGTCAGCCGCGCGTGCTGCCGCGGCGCGTCGTCGCGCGCGCGCGCGTGCCGCCCATTCAGCGCCGATGTCGGAGACCTTCTAAGCACGATTGCAGTACCCCATAGAACCTCCAGGCGTCGCGCGACTCCTGGAGGTTTTTTTTTGCCTTGAAGAAAGCCGGAGGGCTTATGAACACGATCGAGATTGAAGACAGCCTCGCGCTGTCTGTCTGCATGAAACAGCCAGTGGCCATCGAACGCGGTCTGGGCGCCCGTGTCTGGGACGAGCAGGGCCGCGCCTTCCTCGACTTCACCGCCGGCTGGGGCGTGACCTCGCTGGGCCATTCCCACCCGGTGCTGGTGGCGGCGATCGCCGAACAGGCGGGCAGGCTGATGCAGAATCCCAATTCCGGGTTCACCTACTCCCCGGTGCGCGCGAAGCTGCTGCAGCAGCTGCAGGGCGTGCTGCCGGCCGGACTGGAGCGTGTCTTCTTCGCCAACAGCGGCGCCGAGGCCAACGATGCCGCCGTCAAGCTGGCGCGCAAGGTGACCGGGCGCAGCAAGGTGTTGGTGGCGTCCAATTCCTTCCACGGCCGCACCCTGGCCACACTGTCCCTTTCCGGCGGGCCGGAGAATGGGGCGCGCTTCGCGCCGCAGGTGCCGGGTCATCAGTTCCTGCCCTTTGGTGATGTGCACGCGCTGCGGGCCGCGATGAGCGACCACGTCGCTGCCGTGCTGCTGGAGCCGGTGCAGGGCGAGGGCGGCGTGCGCGTGCCGGTGCCCGACTATCTGCCGGCAGTGGCGGCGCTGTGCCGTGAGCATGGCGCCTTGCTGATCGCCGATGAGGTGCAGACGGGTTTCTGTCGCACGGGCAGTTTCTTCGCGGTGGACGCGGCCGGCGTGAAGCCGGACATTCTCACCATGGGCAAGGGCATCGCAGGGGGCTTTCCTCTGGCGGCCTTCGCCGTGACGCGACAGGTGGCGGCCGGCGTGGCCAGAGGCGATCACGGCGGCACCTATTGCGGCAATCCGCTGGGCTGCGCTGCCGCCAGTGCCGTGGTGGACTATCTGGTCACTCACGACGTGGCCGCGCGTGTGGCGCGTCTGGGACATCGCGCCCTGCAGGATCTGCAACAGCTCGCTGTCGAGTATCCGCAGCTGCTGCGCGAAGTGCGCGGCCAGGGCCTGCTGCTGGGGCTGCAGCTGCACAGCGACGCCCAGGTGAGCGCCCTGACCGAAGCGGCCCTGGCACGCGGACTGCTGGTGACGCCGACCCGCAATGCGGTGCTGCGCCTGATTCCGAGTCTGCTGCTGGAGCCGGCGGAGTGGGAGGAAGGGCTGGATATCCTGCGCAGAGCCTGCGCCGATGTGCTGGCACCAGGCGCTGCGGCTGTCCGCGCAGCCTGAGCGCGGTTCCCGGCAGAGGGGCGGCAAGTGGCGAGCGGATTGGGTACCATGGCCGGCGCGCGGACCTCTGCCGCGCGCCTTCAAGGAGAATTCCATGCAGAACACGAAGATCGTGCTGGCCCGGCGTCCGGTCGGCGAACCCGAGGATGCCTGTTTCGGCATCGTCCACGAAGAAGTCCCCGAACTCGGCGAGGGGCAGATCCTGATCAAGGTCCTCTGGCTGTCCTTGGACCCGTACATGCGCGGGCGCATGAATGACGCCAAGTCCTATGCCAAGCCGCTGGAGATTGGCGACATCATGCCGGGCGAGACGGCCGGTGTGGTGCTGCAGTCGCGCTCCAGCCGCTATGCGGTGGGCGACCATGTCACCATCCACAAGGGCTGGCGCAGCATGATCGTGGCGGACGACACCGACCCCATGCTCATGAAGGTCGACCTGGCCAATGGCACGCTCTCGGCCCATCTGGGCGTGGTGGGCATGCCCGGTCGCACGGCCTACTTCGGCCTGCTGGAGCTTGGTCGCCCGCAGCCGGGCGAGACTCTCGTGGTGGCGGCAGCTTCCGGCGCGGTCGGCTCCGTGGTGGGCCAGATCGCGAAGCTCAAGGGCCTGCATGTGGTGGGCATCGCGGGCGGCGAGCAGAAGTGCCGTCATGTGCGCGAGGAGCTGGGCTTCGATGACTGCCTGGACTATCGCGAGCCGCACCTGGCCGAACGTCTGGCAGCGGCCTGTCCGCGCGGCATCGACATCTACTTCGAGAACGTCGGCGGGGAGGTCACCCGCGCCGTGGCGCCGCTGCTCACCCCTGGCGCGCGTGTGCCCATCTGCGGCTATGTCTCCAGTTACAACGACAAGGACATCAGTCAGTCGGTGCTTCCGGCCGACATCCTCAAGGCCTTGCCGGTGGTGCCCGAGCACCGCTTTTTCTTAGTCAGCGAGTGGTTTGCGCGCTGGCCCGAGGCCACGCGGCAGCTCGGGCAGTGGGTGAAGGAAGGGCGCATCCAGTACCGCGAAACGGTGGGCGAGGGGCTCGAGAAGGCGCCTGAGTATTTCCGCGGCCTGTTGCGCGGACGCAATCTGGGCAAGCAGCTGGTCAAGGTGGCCGACTGACAGTCCGGTGAAGGGCCTCAGCCCTGCGTGTGCGCGGCCGGCATGACGTGAATCAGCTCGCCGCGCAGGCGCACCTGCAGGGGCTGGCCTTCGCTCAACGCATGGCGCTGGGCGACATGCCGCGGCACGCTCATGGTGAGAGTGTCGCTGCCGCACTGCAGCATCACGCGCAGCTGTTCCCCCAGCGCGAGAATGCGCGTCACCTGCACCGACACCTGATTCTCCAGCGGTTGCAGACTCGTCCCATGGCTGCTGAGCAGCATCACGCCCGTGCCGGGCACTGCCCACATCACGTCCTCGCCAGGCGCCATGTGCAACTGGCGTGCAATGCGCAGCGTCTGCCCCTGCCAGCGCAGCACGCTGCAGTTCGACTCATGGCCCAGCAGCGTGCCGGCGAACAGATTGCGCATGCCCAGCATTCTTGCCACGGCCGCGCTGGCCGGGGCCCGCAGCAGTTCGTCCGGGGTCGCCGTCTGCAGGATGCGGCCGTGGTCGAGCATGCACATGCGATCGGCCAGCAGGGTGGCTTCATCGAGATCATGGGTGACGAGGATCACGGGCATGCGCAATTCCTCGCGCAGCTCCGCCAGCTCGTAGTACAGGGCTTCGCGAGTGGCGCGATCCACCGCCGAGAAGGGCTCGTCCAGCAGCAGGATCTGCGGTTCGCGCGCCAGGGCGCGGGCCACGGCCACGCGCTGTTGCTGGCCGCCCGACAGCTGACGCGGCAGCCTGTTCTCCAGCCCCTGCAGATGCATGCGTGCCAGCCAGCGCTGAGCATGCTGTCGGCGTTCCCCTGCCGGCAAGTCGAGCATCGCCGCCGCCACGTTGTCCAGTGCGCTCAGGTGCGGGAACAGCGCGAACTGCTGGAACACCATGCCCACGCGACGCTGCTGAGTCGGCAGGCAGAGTCGCGAAGCGCTGTCATACCAGACCACGCCATGGCACTCGATGCGGCCCTGCCCGTGCGGATGCAGTCCGGCGATGCTGCGCAGCAGCGTGGTCTTCCCGCTGCCCGACGGACCGACCAGCGCCAGAACTTCCCCAGGCGCGCAATGCAGGCGGGCCTCCAGCGGGATAGGTGTCTGCTGTTGCAGTGTCAGATGCAGACCGTCAGGCATGGGGCTGACTCTTCTGCAGTCGCGCGGTGGCGAGGTAGGACAGGCTGATCGCCGCGAGGGAGATGCCCAGCAGCACGGCCGACATCAGCCCGGCGGACTGGTTGTCGAAGGCCTGCACGCGGTCATAGATCGAGACGGCGATGGTGCGGGTCTCGCCGGGAATGCTGCCGCCCACCATCAGCACCACGCCGAACTCCCCCAGGGTGTGGGCGAAGGTCAGCACCAGGGCCGAGAGAATGCCCGGCCAGGCCAGCGGCAGTTCGATGCGCAGCAGGATCTGCCAGGGGCTCATGCCGCAGCAGCGGCCGGCCTCGCGCACTTCCGGCGCAATCGCCTCGAAGGCGCGCTGCATGGGCTGGATGGCGAAGGGCAGGTTGAAGATGACCGAGGCGATCAGCAGGCCGGCGAAGGAGAAGGTGAGCTGCTGACCGAACAGCGATTCCCAGGCGCGGCCGAAGGGCGAGCCCGCGCCCATGGCCACCAGCAGGTAGAAACCCAGCACGGTGGGGGGCAGCACCAGTGGCAGTGCCACCAGGGCCTCGAGCAGGCTCTTGCCCCGCACCGGCGTCCAGGCCAGGCGACGGCCCGACCAGATGCCGATGGGCAGCAGGATCAGCATCGTCCACAGGGACAGTTCCAGGGAAAGCAGCAGGGCGGTCCAGTCCATGTCCGCTCAGTCCTCAGCCGGCAGGGCAAAGCCGTAGCGGGTCAAGATGGCCAGGGCCGCCGGCTGCTGCAGATAGTCGTAGAAGGCCTCGATGCCCGGCGACGCCGTCTTCAGCAGCACCATGCGCTGGCGCAGCGGCGAGTGCCATTGTTCCGGCAGCACGGCCGACGTGCCGAGCGCTGCCACATTCGGCGCCAGTGCCAGCGAGTAGGCGATGATGCCGCCCTGGGCATTGCCGGAGGCGGCGAACTGCGCGGCCTGCGAGACGTTCTCGCCCAGCACCAGCGCGTCCTGCAGGGCTTCCCACAGGCCGGCATGTCGCAGGGCTTCCTCGGCGCGCGCCCCGTAAGGCGCGTGTTCGGGGCTGGCAATCGCGAAGCGGCGGATATCACCCCGCTGCAGCGCGGCACGCAGGCCGTTCAATTCGGCATCCACCTGCAGCGGAGAGCCATGCGGGGCGAACAGGGCCAGACGGCCGATGGCATAAAGCCGGCCTTCGTCGCGGGTCAAGCCTTGCTCGGCGAGCCGCGTCACGAAGCTTTCGTCTGCCGAGAGGAACAACTCGAAGGGCGCGCCCTCGACGATCTGGCGGTAGAAATTGCCAGAGGAGCCGAACACCAGCTGCACCTGCTGCCTCGTGTCTCGCACGAACTGCGCGTGCACTTCCTGCAGCGCGAACTGCAGATCGGACGCGGCGGCCACAGTCGGCGTCTGCGCCTGCCCTGCCGCGCATGGCAGCAGCCACGCCATGACGAGCGCGGCGAGGCGGTGCAAGGGAAGGGTCGGGGACATCAGGGACGCTCCAGAGTGGGGGTCGGAACCATGCGCTGTATCATTTCATATACAGCGCAGGGGCGTCCAGCCGGGCGTCGGGGGGCTCAGGACAGCCAGTCGAAATGGCGCGTCAATGCCGTCAGCTTGAAGCCGCGCGTCTGTTCCCGGGCCTCGGGGTTGGTGTCGTACTTCACGTCGGGGCCCTGCAGCAGGCGGGTCTGGAAGCTGTCGAGGTCGAACATCACCAGGCTGGCCCGCTCATCCTGCCCCTGCAGCGAGGCCGGCGCCAGGCGCGGGGCCTGGGCGAACAGCAGGGCGCGGTCCAGCGGGGACCATTGCAGGTTGTAGATCACGTCCTGGGTGCTGAGCACAGTCACGGGAGAATTCGGCAATTCGGTCGAGCCGAGCAGCAGGCTGGAGCCCTCTTCGCCATAGCGCACCATGGCGAACAGACGGCCGTCGCTCGAGCGCACGGGCTGCGTGCCGGAGAGCGGGCTGATTTCGAGACCCGGCGTCGCGTCATCCGTCAGCGTGGCAGAGGCCGGCGCCAGATGCCCGCCCACCAGGCGCTGGGCTGCGGTCTCGCTGCTCAGATTGATGTCGGCCAGCGGATAGGCGGCCGGGGTCGGGGCATCGGCCGTCAGCAGGCCCTGTGCGCCCAGCAGCATGAAAGCGCCGAGAGCCATGCTGATGGCGCCCCCCAGCAGCGGTCGCGCAGGCAGACGCAGGCGCGGCGTGGTGGAGGGTGAGACAAAGGACGCCTGCGCACGCATCGGCTCCCCCGCGGCACGGCGGAAGTCCGTGGTCGAGTCGACGTCCTGCACGCGGCAATGCGTGGCGAGGCGATAGCCCGTCTTGGGAATGGTGTCGATCAGCGAGGCATCGGTACTGTCGGTTTCCAGTCGACGACGCAGCTCCGAGACGGCGCGAGTCAGGGAATTCTCGTTCACCACCACGCGCGGCCACAGTTCCTCCATCAGGCTCTCGCGGCTCAGCACGCGTCCTGGCGCTGCGCACAACAGACACAGCAGGCGCATCAGGCGTGGTTCGAGCGAGCGGACCTCGCCGCTGTCCAGATGCTGCAGTTGGCGGCTTGCCGGGTCGACGAGCCAGCGCTGCAGCATGAAGGCGCTGCCGCGAGCGTCCAGGGAAGCATGGCTGGTCTCGGCAATGCGATGTGTCTGTGTCATGTCGGCCTCTGCGCTTTCGCGCGCTGGATATCCATCGCAGGTCCGGACCTGCGCGATGTCTTCTCTATGCCCTTAACGTCTTTTATCCCTATTTGGATCAGCTTTCCAGCGCGGCACGGCGCTTTGCCGGTTTCATCACATTTTCTGGATGAAAACTTCCGCTTTTCCACAGGTATTTCGTTCTCTGCGGCTGCACTGTAGCGCCATGAGCTGCTGAGTCATGGCGGCTGCAACGTTCGACCATCCGTGTGAAGCAAGAGAGGTGTCTGCGATGAGCAAGCGAGTTGTGAGTCTGGTGTTCATGTTGGGGCTGGGGGCGCTGGCCTCAAGCCCGTCGTTTGCCTTGAGTGAAGACGCCGCCGGCAACGGCGTGCCGTCCCT
>JAURIJ010000056.1 GCA_030832825.1 Gammaproteobacteria bacterium | reverse complement strand
CTGATCTATGCCCCCACTCAGAGCACGGAGCTGTTCCTCAGCGGCGGGCAGGGCTTCCACAGCAATGACGCCCGCGGCACCACCATCGCCATCGACCCTGCAAGCGGGGATCCGGCCGACCCGGTAGACCCGCTCGCAAAGGCACGCAACGTCGAACTGGGACTGCGCACCTCGGCGCTGGACAACATGCAACTGGCCGTTTCGCTGTTCTCGCTGAAGCTGGATTCGGAACTGCTGTACGTGGGCGATGCCGGCACCACCGAGGCCCTGGGCGAGAGCAAGCGGCGCGGCATCGAGGTGGGCGCCATCTACGCACCACGCCCCTGGCTGCTGCTGGACGCCGATCTCACCCTGACCCGGGCGCGCCTGCTGGGCGTGGGCGCGGATGACCGCATTCCCAATTCCGTCGATCGCACGGCGTCGCTGGGGCTGATCGTCAACAACCTGAAGAGTTTCAGTGGCGGGCTGCGGGTGCGCTATCTGGGCGCGGCGCCGCTGATCGAGGACAACTCGATGCGGTCGGAGTCGACCCTGCTCCTGAATGCCCAGGCACAGTATCAGTTCAATCCTGCGTGGTCGCTGAGCGTGGAAGTGTTGAACCTGCTGGACAGCGCCGACCACGACATCACCTACTTCTATGAGTCGCAGCTGCCGGGGGAAGCGGCGCCGGTGGAAGATCTGCATTTCCACCCGGCCGAACCGCGCAGTGTGCGCGTCACGCTGCAGGCGCGCTTCTGAGGCGCTGACTGCCGGGCGTCGCTCAGAGGAAATCCATGTCCCCCGCCGTGAGCCACCAGGCCCCGGCGAGGGTGGCAGCAGTGGGCCCGCGCGTCCAGACGTTGCAGGGAATCTCGATGTCCAGTTCGTGCACCACGGTGTCGGGCAACAGCAACGTGGCTGACTGCGCCTGGGTGATGCGGGCGTGCAGACCCAGCTGCTGCTGCGCGAGGCTGCGGCGCACGGCCTCGAGGGCGGCGGGCATGTCCTGCACCGCGGCCACGATATCCATCAGCAGACGCTCCTGCCCCAGCTTCTTCAACACCACGATGGCCAGGGGCGCAGACGCTTCCTCGGCCCACACGGCCAGACTCTCGTACCCCCCCTGCTCCCACAAGGGATGTTGGCAGTAGCGATACTGCAGATAGTCCAGGTCACGCACGCCGACAATGCCGTTCTGCAGGGACTCGGCCATGCGCTTCCAGCACTGGGCGACATCGGCGCGAGCGTCTTCGCTGGCCAGCGCCAGCGGCAGCACCTGCAGGCCGTCCGCTGCTGTGGCGCACTCCCTTGGGTAATGCAGCTCGATGAAGCGGTCGGTGACATCGTACAGGCCCAGACGGCAGGCCACCTTCAGCACACGGGCATTCGGGAAGCCGAAACCCAGCAGGTGCTCGGCGCAATTGCCGATCTGTTGTTCCAGAAATGTGGCAGCCGTCTTGAAGAACAGCGTGTCGCGACTGACGAAGCTGCGATGTTCGGGAAGCACCATCACGTCGCAGATCTGCACCGCCCGGGAGGGCGTGCCGAAATAGCGGATCTCGCGCGGCGCACCGCCGTAGTGCGCAATCAGCTGCCCCTGCTGGCGGGCCCCCACGGCGCGACCACGCCCATTGCCATATTTCCACTGCCATACCGCCGCACTGAACGGCACCTCAAAACTGCGCTCGAACAAGGGGCGCACCTCGTCGAGGGTGAAGGTGCCCGCGCTGTCGTACTCGGTGCTCATGGACTCGACCGGCCCGCGGCGCAGATCGAGGAGGGTGTAGCCCAGCCTGGCAGTGGCAAACTTTGCCGCCTGGTTCTGCAGCGCTTGCTCCAAGGCCAGAAGTTCCTCGTCAGCGAGCGCCAGACTTGCGGCGGTTTCTGCTCGGTGCCGCTGCAGCAGCCCGGCGAACAGCTGCAGTCCAGGGGCCACCTGGCGCCCCAGCTCGCGCTGACGCGCCACGCGAAACCCGCAGCGCTCGGCCAGTTGCAGGAAATTGCTCAGCAGCGGTCGTGGCTCCGGGGCCATGCGACTGTCATCGAGCAGGAATTCATCTGCCAGCAGCAGCTGCCCGCCTTCCCCGAGCAGCGTGGCAGCGCGGCAGAACAGCAGCAGCGTATCGAGATACTGGGAGGACTGCTGCAGCAGGACGATGTCGAACAGCCGACCGTCGGCGAACTCCCGCAGACTCACGCACTCGCAGTGCGCCGCCTGGCCCGGCAGGGCAGACGCGTTGCGCCATTCTTCCTCGATCTCGGTGATGGCCGTGACCTCATAGCCCTGCGCGGCAAGATCGCGTGCCAGCGTGCCGGAGCCGCAACCGATTTCCAGCACGCGTGCCGGAGGCGGCAGCATCAGCGTGAGCAGGCGCTGCTGGGCCCGCTGCTGGGCCGCGGGGTAGCCATCCGTCAGCTCGGCGTCAGTGTCGAACACCCCGAAATGCAGCAGCTCGACCGGCGCGCCAGAGGCCAGCGTCAGCGTCTGGGCGTAGACATTCAAGGGAAACGGCAGAAGGCGGGGATTCATGACAAGGCTGACAACCGGGGTGCGGGAACAGGCTGCACTATACCCCAGCCGCCTCGTCGGGCGAAATCGACGCCAGGCTGCAGCATTTTGTCGCACCCTGACCGACACGGACCTGGGGTAGAATGCCGGCCATGACAAGCCCCGTGACACGTCCCTCCCTGCGCGAACGCGTGCTGGAGATTCTGCGGCCGGAACCGGCCGGCACCGAGAGCTCGGCGCGACAGGCCCTGCAAAGGCTGTTGCTGCTGCGTCTGCTCGTGACCCTGCTGGGCCTGACAGGCGCAGCGATCTTCCATGCCTTCTCACCGCTGAACATCGCCCCGCTGTTCCTGCTGGGCCTGGTGGCCGGCATTGCCGCCTCACTGGGCGTCGGCCACTGGCGGCTGCGCCGGGCCACGCTGATCACCCAGAAGGAACTGTTTGCGCAGCTGGTGGTGGACGCCGCCTTCCTGATCGCGCTGCTGCTGGACACCGGGGGAGCCAGCAATCCCATGATCTCCTATCTGCTGGTGCTGCTGGCGGTGGGAGCCACCTTGCTGAATCAGGGCTACGTGACCCTTTTCTCGCTGGGCAGCATCCTGACCTACACGTTCTTCCTGCTGAGTGAACTGCAGAACGAGCACACCGACCACATGATGGTGAACTTCCAGCTGCACCTCGTGGGCATGTGGGTCACCTTCGTGCTCAGCGCCATGCTCATCACCGTTTTCGTCACACGCATGGCGGCCGCCATCCGCAGCCGCGAACTGACCCTGGCCAAGGCGCGCGAGAACGAGATGCGCAACGAGCAGCTGGTGGCCATCGGCACCCTGGCCGCCGGCACCGCCCACGCCCTCGGCACGCCGCTTTCCACCATGTCGGTGCTGCTCACGGACCTGGACAAGCTCAGCGCCGAGCAGCTCGCCCGCACGCCGCTCAAGGAGGACATCAGCCTGCTGCGGCAGCAGGTGGTGCGCTGCAAGGACTCGCTCAATCAGCTCACGCAGTTCTACAACAAGTCCAATCGTGCGGAGCTGCAGGGCAGCACCTGCGCGGAACTGATCGCGGACATCCGCGACTACATCGTCAACATTCACCCCCGCTCCCGCGTGCAGTTCCATGTGGACGCTGTGACGGGCGCGCTGCGCATCGCTGCCGATCTGAGTCTGCGACATGCGGTCATCAACCTGATCGAGAACGCCATCAAGGCGGCACGCAGTGAAGTGCAAGTGCATTGCCGTCCCTGCCCCGCCGAGCGCGACAGCGGCCAGTGCATGGAGATATGCATTCAGGATGACGGCCCCGGCATTCCGGCCTCGGTCATGGAGAACATGGGCGAGCCCTTCATCTCCACCCGCAAGGACAGCATGGGGCTGGGCATCTTCCTCGCCAATGCCGCCATCATGCGCCATGCCGGCAGCATCGAGATGTTCAATCGCAAGTCAGGCGGCGCCATGAGCATCATTCGCCTGCCAACCAGCGTAGTCGAAGGCACCACACCTGCAGCGGGCAGCGACCGGGAGCCGGCATGGAAGGCCTGAGTCTGCTGCTGGTGGAAGACGACGAGGTCTTTGCCCATGTGATCGGCCGAGCGCTGCGCCAACGCGGGCTCGTGGTCCAGCATGCTGCCAGTCTGGGCGACGCCACCGCACTGCTCGACGGGCAGGACTTCGCTCTGGCAGTGCTGGACCTGAACCTGGGCGGTCACTCGTCACTGCCGCTGATTCCGGTGCTCAAGGAACAGTGTCCCGGCATCCGCCTGCTGGTGTTGACCGGATATGCCAGTATTGCCACGGCCGTGGATGCCATCAAGCTTGGCGCCGACAATTACCTCGCCAAGCCGGCGGATGCCGACGAGATCCTCGCCGCCCTGAGCAAGGCGCAGGCAGCGCATCTGGACGATGCCGCCGTGCAGGAGCCGATGTCCGTGCGCCGTCTTGAATGGGAACACATCCAGAAGGTGTTGAAGGAAAATGACGGCAATATTTCCGAAACCGCGCGGCAATTGAAAATGCATCGCCGCACTCTGCAGCGCAAGCTGCAGAAGCGCCCCGTGCAGCGCTGATCCAGCCTCCCCCGTACCGCGTACCCAAGTCAGGTTATTGACCAGAGAATCGCAGAGAGTGTCTCTGGCAGAATAGAATCGCGGCGTTGCAATGCCTGCCTGCTCGGTTACAATGCGCCCCACAAAAAAAGTGGACGCCTCTGATCGCTGCTGCCGAGGCTCCACGCACCGCAGTGCCATGTCACTTCTGCCGTTCGCAACATAAATCAGCAGCCCCAGCTAAGCATTCCAGAGACACTCGGCGCCTTGCTGATGGAACGCAGCAGCGACCACTTCTTATGTCTCTGTCGTACAACTTGCCATGAAAGCGTGACTACGGATGCCATGAGCGGCCGCCAAGGCGGCCATGCAACCCTTTCGATAACTGGAGATCGACGTGAAAATCAAACATGTGACAGCCATCGCAATGGTTGTTGTCGTAGCGATTTGGATGGGCTGGCCGCGGGAACGCGGTGCGCTGGACGACGGCTACGCGCTGCCGCAGAGTGATGCGGCGGTCGCCGCTGTCGCAGGCAATACCCCCATTACCAGCGACAACCAGACCTTCACCGTGCGTGTGGCCCGCGTAGATGCGCAGAACTACGTGCAGCGCGTCCGCGTGCGTGGCCAGACCAAGGCCTTCCGCCTGGTGGATGTGCGCGCCGAGGCGGCAGGCCGCGTGGTGGCCACCCCGGTGGCGCGCGGTGCCCGCGTGAATGCCGGCGACGTTCTGTGCGAGATCGCCATCGACACCCGCGCGACCGATCTGCAGGAAGCCATCAGCCGGGAAGAGCAGGCACGCATGGAGTATCAGGGCGCCCTCGACCTGCAGGCCCGCGGTCTGCAGTCCCGCGTGGGGCTGGCTCAGCTCAAGGCCGCGCTGGATTCCTCCACTGCGGCCGTCAAGCGCGCGGAACTCTCCCTGCAGCGCACCCGCATCACGGCCCCCTTTGCCGGCATCATGGAAACCCGTGCCGTGGAAGTGGGCGATCTGATGGACATGGGCGGCCAATGTGCTTCTCTCCTGGATGACACCCCCATGCTGCTCACCGGTCTCGTGCCGGAGCAGGACGTCGGCAAGCTGGCGCTCGGTGCGCCGGTGAGCGCCACCCTGCTGTCGGGCGAATCCGTGACGGGCAAGGTGACCTATATCTCCCGCGCAGCCGACAGCACCTCCCGCAGCTACGGCATCGAAGTCGAGATCGACGCAACTCAGCAGCCCATCCGTCAGGGCATCACCGCCGAGATCTACATCGCCGCCAGCGAGACCCAGGCCCATCTGGTGCCGGCCTCCGCACTGACCATGGACGACGCCGGCATGGTAGGCATCAAGTATGTCGACGCCAGCAACCTGGTGCACTTCGCACCCGTCAGCATCGTGGGCGAGAACACCACCGTCGACCCCGGGATGTGGGTGACGGGCCTGCCTGCGAGCGTGCAGGTGATCACCCACGGTCAGGAGATCGTCTTCGCCGGCCAGACCGTGGTTCCCGATTCTTCCTGGTCAACCCTCTGAACGGATAACTGACATGCGCTACATACGTGCCTCTGTATCACGGGCCAGAACCACACTGAGCATCTTCGCGGCCATCATGGCCACGGGCTTCGTGTCCTATCTGACCATCCCCGTCGAGCTCAATCCGGACGTGTCGGTGCCCATCATCGTCACCACGATCATTCACGAGGGCATTTCGCCCGAGGACGCCGAGCGCCTTCTGGCCAAGCCGGCGGAAGTGGAACTCAAGACGATTGAAGGCATCACCGAGGTGAGCTCCTTCTCCAGCGAAGGCGCGGCCACGATCATTGCCGAGTTCGACGTGACCCTCGATTCGACCATCGCACTGCAGGAAATCCGCACCGCCATCGACCGCGCCCAGGCCCGCTTCCCGCAGTCCACGGAAGAGCCGATCGTGCAGGAGGTCTCGGCTGCCTCCGTCCCGCTGGTGCAGATCGCCATCAGCGGCAAGGACGTGCCCGAACGCGTGCTGCTGCAGGTGGCTCAGGATCTGCAACGCCGCATTGAGACACTGCCGGAAGTGATGTCCGCCGACATGGTGGGTGATCGCGAGGAACTGCTGGAGGCAATCATCGATCCCGCCCAGCTGGAGACCTACGGCCTCACCAATCAGCAGATCGTGCAGGCAGTGACCAGCAACAACCGGCTGATCCCCGCGGGCGCCGTGAACACCGGGCAAGGCAGTTTTTCCGTGAAACTGCCGGGGCTGATCGAGACACAGGAAGACCTGTTCGACATCCCCATCGCGGCGAACCAGTTCGGCGTGCTGACGCTAAGCGACATCGCGGAAGTGCGCCGCACCTTCAAGGATGCCCAGCGCTACTCCTACGCCAATGGCGAGCGCTCCATCTCCATCGATGTGCAGAAGCGCAAGGGCGCCAACCTCATTGAGGCCATGGACAAGATCGATGTGATCGTGGAGGAGATGCTGCCCACACTGCCTCCCGCCGTGACCATTGCCTACTTGAACAACACGGCGCCTATCGTGATCGAGCAGAACCTCGGCCTGCAGGGCAACATGGTGTCGTCCATGGTGCTGGTACTGATCGTGGTCATCGCCGCCGTGGGTGTGCGCTCCGGCATCATGGTGACGCTAGCCGTGCCCTTCTCCTTCTTCTTCGCCTTCATCGTCATCTCCATGCTGGGCTTCACCTACAATTTCATGGTGATCTTCGGCCTGCTGCTCGGACTGGGCATGCTCGTGGATGGGGCGGTGGTGATGGTGGAATTCGCCGACACCCGAATGGCCGAGGGTTACAGCAAGGAGGACGCCTACGCAGAGGCCGTGAACCGCATGTTCTGGCCGATCATCGCGTCCACGCTCACCACGCTGGCAGCCTTCCTGCCCATGATGTTCTGGCCCGGGGTTGCAGGCGAATTCATGCGCTATCTGCCAATTACCGTGTTCGCAGTGCTGGTGGGATCCCTGCTTTACGCCCTCTGGTTCGCCCCCGTCATCGGTGCCTTGTTCGCCAAGGAGCCCAAGGTGGCAGGCACTCTCACGGCAGCGCATCACGACGAAGTGGATTCTTCGCACCTCAAGGGGGTCAGCCGCCTCTATGCCAATGTCTTGCGTACGGCAGCGCGCTCGCCAGGACTGGTATTCCTGGGCAGCGTGGGAACACTGGTCGGCATCGCGAACGCCTATTTCAATTACGGCGCCGGCGTGGAATTCTTCACCGCCGTCGAGCCCAACCAGACGCGTGTGCAGGTGTTCGCGCGCGGCAATTTCTCGCCCGAGGAAATCCGCGACATGGTGGTGGATGTCGAACAGCGCATCATGAACGTGGGCTACTACAAGAACATCGTCACGCAGTCCGGCGCCGGGCAGAGCCTTGGCGGCGGCCAGAGTTCCGCACCGGATCTGGTGGGCACCATCTTCGTGGAGTTCACTGACCGCCGCATCCGTGACGTCAACGGCTTCGAGATCGAGAACCTCTACCGCGAGGCGATCAGCAACATCCCCGGCGTACGCGCGGAGATTGCCACCATCGAGCAGGGCCCGCCGGTGGGCAAGGAACTGCAGATCGAGATATTCGGCGACAATCTCGATGACCTGATCACCGAGGCGAAGCGCGTGCGGGAGCATCTGGAAACGGGCATGACCGGCCTGATCGACATCGATGACACCACGCCAATTCCCGGCATCGAATGGGCCATCAATGTCGACCGTGCACGCGCCGCCATGTTCGGCGCGAACATCGCCGAAGTGGGCACCGCTGTGCAGCTGCTCACCGAGGGCGTGCGCATGGGAGACTATCGCCCGGACGATACCGAAGAGGAAGTGGACATTCGTGTGCGCTACCCAGAGGAGTATCGCGGCCTCGAGCAGATCGAGAAGATCATGGTGAACACCAACAGCGGTCCGGCACCGGTCAGCAGCTTCATCACCCGCGTTCCAGAACCGAAGGTGAGCTCGATCCAGCGCGTGGATGGCAACAAGGTCATCTACGTGCGTGCCAACCCTGCACCGGGCGTGGTGACCGCCAACAAGCTGGTGGAACTCGAGCAGTGGCTCGAAACCAATCCCATGATGCCCGGCGTGGACTATCAGTTCCGTGGGGCGAACGAGGAGCAGGAGCAGTCCTTCGCTTTCCTGATGCAGGCCTTCGGCATTTCCCTGATGTTGATGGCAATTCTGCTCGTGACCCAGTTCAACAGCTTCTACCAGACTCTGTTGATCCTCTCTGCGGTACTGCTGTCCACCACTGGCGTGCTGCTCGGCCTGCTCCTCACGGGTCAGACCTTCAGCGTGATCCTGACGGGCGTGGGCATCGTGGCGCTCGCAGGCATCATCGTGAACAACAACATCATCCTGATCGACACCTTCAATTATCTGCGCAGCAGCCGCAAGGACTGGAGTCTGGAGGAAGTGATCGTGCAGACAGGAGTGCAGCGTCTGCGCCCGGTGTTCCTGACCACTTTCACGACGGGCTTCGGACTGCTGCCGCTGGCCATGCACGTCTCGATCGACCTGATCCTGGCCGAAGTCGAAGTGGGCGGTCCGATCACGTCGCAGTGGGTGCAACTGGCAAGTGCGATCGTGTACGGCCTGACCTTCGGCACGATCCTCACGCTGATCATCACACCGGCCATGCTCGCCCTGCCGAGCAAGCTGCGTGAGCATCTGCAAAGCCTGCGCAGACGATTCGGCAGTGGCGATGACACCACCAACGCCCGCATGACGCCGGAAGTTGGCAACTGAGTTGCGGTGCAACGCACAGAAAGGAGAACGAGCGTTCGACTTTGCCAGGTGGGCACCGCAGTGCCCACGTGGCACAGATTGAGGGTTTGCAACAGTTTGTAACGCTCGAATTTCTGCGCGAAACCCCTGTTCTACTATCCGCTCACTTTCTGTTCAACAGCCGCCAGGGAGTGTGGCAACCGGACAGAAACAGCTGAGGAGAGGGCCTGCAGGACGATCTTTGCCCCCCTCCTTTCCGACACTGAGCAGTCTGCAGGTTCCGATCCTCAGCGACCTCTCCTCCTGCGAGCTGCTCTGTCAGTTCGTCCAGGCCACCTGATCCACCAGACTGAGTCTGGCGCCATCGAAGGCTTCCTGTGCCGAACGCCTTGCTGCCATGCGCATGTAATGCGTGGTCAACTCGACGTTGCGCCGCAACACCTCCAGCACCTGCGCATCCGCGCCTTCCAGCTTCTGCGTGAATTCGAGTCGCTGCCTCAGCAGTTCGTGAGCCTGTTTCAGATGGTCCTGGCGATTCGTGGCCAGCCCGTGATTGATCACCAGCACGTGCCAGTCCGAGACCTGGGCAATGCCGCGCGCCCAGCCTTCGGAACCCGGTTCGTATACTCGTGAATAAAGCAGCTGGAGGTAGCGGAACTGCTCGTCCACATTGGGCCAGTCGGCCAACGAGACGTGGCAGTCGATGATGCGTTCCACCAGGGTGATCTGCTGCTCACTGAAAAGCCCGGTGTTGATGCGCGTGATCTGCAGAGCCTGTTCGTAGCCCTCCAGCGCCTGGGTGAAAAGCCCCGCCTCCGCCTGCAGATCGGCCGCAGCCAGCAGTGGCTCCGTCAGGCGCAGATCATAGGGGCCGAATTCCGCCGCCATGTCGTCGACCAGCGCGACATGCTGCGCTGCCTGCGCCTGCAGATCGGGCGCGGCAGTGGGGGCGGAAGTGAGACCATCGTCCTGTGCATGAGCGAATGTGCAGGACGCTGTCAGGATTGCCGTGTAAAAAAAAGT
>JAURIJ010000062.1 GCA_030832825.1 Gammaproteobacteria bacterium | reverse complement strand
TCAGGGTCTTGGTGCGCCGACCCACGCCTTCCAGGTGCTGGTGACTATCGGTGAACCCGGCAAAGACGTAGCGCCCGGCCAGGTCGAGCTGCTCGGCAGTGCCGCACAGATAGCGCTGCGCGTCGGCATTGCTGCCCACGAAGATGATGCGGCCGTCACGCACGGCAGCGGCCTCGGCGGTCCACTGCGCCTCATTGGAGGTGTAGATCGTGGTGTTGTGCAGCACCAGGTCGGCGGCCTCGCAGCCACTGGCGTTGCTGGCGACAGGGGTCGCCGGCGTTGCCGGGGTGGACGGGGCATTGTCGCTGCAGGCGGCAAGCAGCAGGCTGAGAGAGGCGGCAACGTACAGCGAGGGACGCGTGACAATCATGGCGATGAGTTCCGTCAAGTGTAGGGGGGCAGGTGCGGCCGGGAGTATACCTGCGTCGACGCTGAGTAGGACACACAGGGCGCTGCCCGAGCGCAGGATTCTAGTGGGGGCACCTCGCCGACGCGACTGTTTTTGCGGCGTGTCATCTCTTTTGCAGGGGCCTTGTGGTAATTTAGGCGCCCGCTGCCATCCGCACTACCAGCCCCTCGCTCCAGGAAATCACCAGCATGAAAATCGGCGTACTGTCCAGAAACAGCAAGCTCTACTCCACCCGCAGACTCGTGGAGGCAGCCCGCGCGCGGGGTCATGAGGTCCGCGTGGTGGATGTGCTGAAGTGCTACATGAACATCACCGCGAACAACCCGCTGGTGTACTACAAGTCCGCCGGCGCGCATGCGCCCGAGGCGCTGGAGTTTGACGCGGTGATTCCGCGCATCGGCGCCAGCGTCACGGGCTATGGCTGCGCCGTACTGCGCCAGTTCGAGGTGTGCGGCATCTATTCCGTCAATGAATCCATCGCCATCACGCGCTCCCGCGACAAATTGCGCGCTCACCAGCTGCTGGCCCGCAAGGGCATCGGCCAGCCCATCACCAGCTACGCCCACTCGGCTGATGCCACCAGCGATCTGATCGCCTCGGTCGGCGGTGCCCCGCTGGTGGTGAAGATCATGGAGAGCACCCACGGCAATGGTGTGGTGCTGGCCGAGACCGACAAGGCGGCCGAGGCGCTGATCAACGCCTTCCGCGGGCTGGAGGCTGACTTCCTGGTGCAGGAATTCATCAAGGAAGCCGGCGGCTCGGACATCCGCTGCTTCGTGATCGGCGACAAGGTGATCGCCGCCATGCAGCGCACGGCGCTGCCAGGCGAATTCCGCTCCAACCTGCACCGCGGCGGCTCGGCCACCGTGGTGCGGCTGCGCCCCGACGAGCGCAAGCTGGCGGTGCAGGCCGCTCAGGTGATGGGGCTGGACGTGGCGGGCGTGGACATCATCCGCTCCAATCACGGCCCGCTGGTGCTGGAGGTCAACTCCTCGCCGGGCCTGGAGGGCATCGAGAAGGCCACCGGCAAGGACATTGCCGGGGCCATCATCGCCTACATGGAGAAGGACAGCATGAAGGGCCCGAACAAGATGAAGGGGCAGGGCTGACGGCTACTGCGGTGCCACCGCACCCGGACCACCCTTCACGGCGGGAAGGCCCACCGGCAACACCGTCCACGTCACGTAATCGCGCACCACTTCCAGCGTATCCAGCGTCAGACTCACATCCAGAGTATGGCTGCCTTGGCCCAGCCCGGCGGCCAGCCCCGGACAGCGCAGCACCTTGCCACCCGCGGAAAGGTGGTACTGCTGCAGACACTGCGCCAGCTGTTGCGAGACATCCCGCCGCGCCGCGCTGCCTGTGTTCGGCCCGGACAAGGTCGCCTTGCCCGACACGATGCTGCCCTCACGTTCCAGGATCATGGCGAAGTCGAACTGCTGGTTCGCGGCATAGGTGCCGGTGGGCGGCGAGAGCGAGAAGCCCGGTGCTGGCGCCACGACCGAGAACGCCTCTTGCGGCCCCGACGCCACGCCGTTGATGCGCGCTTCAACGCTATAAACCCCCGGCGTGAGCGCTCCAATGGTCTCGGTAAAATCCAGCGGCACCACAGCGGCAATGCAGATCGCCACCGGATTGCCTCGGATGCTGGTGTCCACGATGATCCGCGCTCCCTCCATGACGATGCTGCTCTCGATGATGTCGCAGGGGCTGCCCACGAGCCCCTTCACCTGCACTTCGATCAGGCTGCGATCGGTGAGCGGGGACGGGCTGAGCACGAGCTGCTCCACCACGCCGTATTGCGCCTGCGCCAGAGCGCTGGAAAACAGCAGCCAGGAGGCGGCTGCCTTGACGATCACACTGCCTTTGAATGTCACGATGCACTCTCCTTGGAATCTTCTCTGGTTCTGGTTGTCTCGCATTTGTGGAAATATTTCACACAAAACGCATGAACCGAATATAGACAGGAATGCAGCCAGCCCGAGTGACTGAGGTCACAAGGGCCGTACACAGGACAGGAATTCACCAGGATACGCGCAAACCGCCGGGCAGCGGCCTCAGGACGTGTGCAGATGGCAGGACACGGGCTGTCGGTCGCTCGTCAGCACAGGGGCGACGCTGCGGCAGACATCCATCACCTTCGGGCAGCGCGTGTGGAAGGCGCAGCCGCTCGGCGGGTTGATCGGCGACGGCACATCGCCCACCAGGATCTGGCGCTGCGACACATGGTGCGGGTCCGGCACCGGAATCGCCGAGATCAGCGACTGGGTGTAAGGGTGCCGCGCCGTGCGGTAGATGCTCTCGCCCTCCCCGCTCTCCACGATGCGCCCCAGATACATGATGGCGATGCGGTCGGAGATGTGTTTCACCACCGCCAGGTCGTGGGCGATGAACAGGTAGGACAGATTGAACTCCTTCTGCAGGTCGATCAGCAGATTGAGAATCTGGCTCTGGATGGACACGTCCAGCGCCGACACCGGCTCGTCGCAGATGATCAGCTTCGGGTTCAGGGCGATGGCCCGGGCGATGCCGATACGCTGGCGCTGGCCGCCGGAGAACTCGAAGGGATAGCGCGTGGCCGAGCGCGCCGGCAGACCCACCAGCTCCAGCAGCTCGGTGACGCGCTGACGCCGCCAGACCTTGTCGCCCATGGCATGCACGATGAACGGCTCTTCCAGGATCTCCCCCACGGTGTGACGGGAGTTCAGCGATTCCATCGGGTCCTGGAAGATCATCTGGATGTCGCGCCGGAACGGCATCATCGCCTTGCGACCGAGGCGCGCCAGGTCGGTGCCGTTGAAGAGAATCTCGCCGGCCGTGGGCTGGTAGAGCCGCGCGATGCAGCGCCCCAGCGTGGACTTGCCGCAGCCGGACTCGCCCACCAGGCCGAGGGTTTCGCCGGGCAGGATGTCGAAGCTCACGCCGTCCACCGCCTTGTTGAACTTGCCGGTGCGCATGAAGATGCCCTCCTTCACCGGGAAGTGCATCTTGAGGTCGCGTACCTGCAGCAGCGGCTGCACCGAGGCATTGTTCAGAAGGGTCACACTCATGCCGCCAGACTCCCCAGCGCACAGCGCTTGAAACTGCTGCTGTCGCCGCCGCCGCTCGGCGCTTCCTGGCTCTGCAGCTCACGCCATTCGTAGCACGCCACCTGATGGCCCGGGGCGATGATCTCGGCCGTGGGCGGTGCCAGCAGACAGCTGTCCTTGCGGTAGCGGCAGCGGTTCTCGAAGCGGCAGCCCTTGGGCATGTCGAGCAGGCCGGGCACCATGCCCGGAATGATGGTCAGGCGCGACTTGGGCGGGGTGTCCAGACGCGGGATCGACTCCAGCAGGCCACGCGTGTAGGGGTGGCTCGGGCGGTCGAACACATCGAGCACACTGCCCTTCTCCGCCACCTTGCCCGCGTACATCACCACCACCTCGGCCGAGGTCTCGGCGATCACCCCCAGGTCGTGGGTGATCAGGATCACCGACATGCCCATGTCGCGCTGCAGCTGCTTGATCAGCTCCAGGATCTGCGCCTGGATGGTCACGTCCAGCGCGGTGGTGGGCTCGTCAGCGATCAGCAGTGCCGGCTGGCAGGCCAGGGCCATGGCGATCACCACGCGCTGGCGCATGCCGCCCGAGAGCTGGTGCGGGTATTCCGTCATGCGGATGTCCGGCGCCGGGATACCCACCTTGGCGAGCATCTCCACGCCTTCGCGGATGGCCTGCTCCTTGCTGATTTTCTTGTGCAGCAACAGCACTTCGGTGAGCTGGCGCCCGATGGTGTGCACCGGGTTCAGCGCCGTCATCGGCTCCTGGAACACCATGCCGATCCGCGCCCCGCGCACCTTTTGCATCTGTGCGATGCTCATGGGCACCAGATCCTCGCCCTGCAGCAGGATCTGCCCGCCCATGATCTGCCCGACCGGCTGCGGCAGCAGGCGCATGATGGAGAGCGCCGTGACGCTCTTGCCACAGCCGGACTCGCCCACGATGCCCAGGGTCTGGCCCGCCTTCAGGTCGAAGCTGACATCGTCCACTGCGCGCACGCGACCTTCGTCCGTGGCGAATTCGGTGACAAGGTTCCTGACAGAGAGAATCACATCCGACATAGGGGCCTACTGCTGAAAGTACTGGTCATAGACGTTGATCTGGGGCGGGAAGGTCTGGCCCGCGCGGCGCGCCGCCAGGGTCTCGTCCTTCATGGCCATGTCGATCCAGTGCACGAAGGCGTCTTCGGCAAAGCTGGAGTAGCGCACGTTGAAATCCTCGGGCCAGCGCACCCAGCGCCAGGACGCGTGCCAGTAGAACGGCTCGACGAAGGCCGGCACGAACGAGGCCTGGTCATGGTGCAGCTGTGTCATGCGGTGAGCCAGATCGATCATCTCGGCGCGGTCGGAAGACGCCACGTAGCGCTCGATCATCTGGTCCATCTCGACATTCGCGAACACTTCCAGATTGTTGGTCTGCGGCTTGACCACCCGCGCTGGGTTCACGCTGCCATCCGCCAGGAAGGCATCGTCATAGGCATTGTCGGAGTGGTAGGAATCCCAGTAACGCGGGTACATCTCCAGCCCGTAATTGAAGGCGATGAAGTACATGTCGTGCTGCTTTTCCTGCGCCTTGCGCGAGCCGGCGGCGACATCGAGCATCTCCAGCCGCAGTTCCAGGCCGGCCTTGGCGGCCTCTTCACGCAGGATGGTGAAGACGTCGCGGTAGCGCTCGTAGTGGGTCGAAAGGGTGAAGGACAGGCGCTCGCCCGCCGCGTTCACCAGGATGCCGTCGGGCCCGCTGCGCTCGAAGCCGGCCCGGGCGAAGTGCTCCCGTGCCAGGGCGATGTCATAGGGGCGCGCCTTCACCGCCGGATTGGTGAACTCGCCATAGCCCTGCTGGGCAGAATCCAGGCGCGTGAAATCGCCCCGGAAATAACGCTCGATCACCAGTGCGAAGTTCGCGGCGTACTGGATGCCCAGACGCACCTCGAGATTGTCCAGATGCGGCCGGGACGTGTTGATCCCGAGGCCCCAGGGCGCACGTGGCCCGTCGTTGTAGAACATGGATTTGTGAATGTAGCCCCCGGCCACATCCGGGTCGGTGTCGGGCAGGTTCTCGTACCAGTAGTCGGCGGTGCGGATCTTGAACTGATCGATGTCGCCGCGGCGGAAGGCCTCGAATTGATTCGCGGTGTCGCGGATCACGCTGAAGCTGATGCGGTCCATGTTGTAGCGGTTGCGGAAGAACTTCAGATCCTTCGCCCACCAGTCCTGCACGCGCGTCATCACGATGTTGACGCCCATGTTCACGTTCTCGGGCCGGATCTCGTAGGCGCCGGCGTGGGGCACGAAGCGCCACTGATAGCGCTCGGTGAAGTCGGGGCCCAGTTCCTGGAAGAAGTGCTCGGGCACCGGCGCCAGACTCAGGGCCAGCGCGGCCATGTCCGGCTTGGCCTCGACCATGCTGATGGAGATCGTGTGCTCGTCGTACTTGCTGATGTTGGTGTACTGCGTCGAGTACCAGTTGGCCGACCACGGGTCGTTGATGTGCTCGGACAGGTAGAAATAGAACATGAACAGGAAGTCGTCAGCCGTGATGGGCTCGCCATCGGTGAAGCGGGCCGCCGGGTTCAGGCGCACATAGACCGTCTTGCTCGGGAAATCCACCGCCCACTCGGTGGCGATGGCCGGGTAGAACTCGAATTCATTGGGGTGGCGATGCGCCAGCGACAGTGCCGTGTAGTCCAGGATCCAGCGGCGGAATTCGCCCGAGGAATCCGGGCCGTTGACGCGCAGCGTGGCCGGGAAGTCGGGCATGTACTCGTACTGCGTGCCGCCCTTGGTGGCCTCGGGCGAGCCGATGTCAGGCAGGTCCATGCCGTCTTCCCAGACGAGCCCGGTGGGAATGTCCGCCGGCGTCTTGAAGGCGATCAGCTCAGGGCGCGCGGCATACCAGGCCTGCACGTCGGCGCTGATGTCGGCCGTGGCGGCAGGCGCCGAGCCCGCACTGTCAGGCGTCGATTCCCCCCCGCAGGCCGCGAGCAGCAGCGCTGCGCCGAGCAGCAGGGCCCGGCGCAGTCCGCACAGCTTTGTCAGGACGGACCCTGCGCTCATTGCAGGCCCTGGTACTGGTCATAGACTTCGATCACCGGCTCGAAGGGCCGGCCGGCACGACGCGCTTCCTGCGTCTCGGCCTTCATGTCCTCGTCGATCCAGTGCGCGAACATCTCCTGCGGCGTGCTGGTATAGCGGAAGTTGAAGCCTTCCGGCCAGCGCACCCAGCGCCAGTAGGCGGTGCGGTAGAAGGTCTCGACGAACCCCGGCGAGAACGACGCGTACTCGTGATGACGCTGCTGGATCATGTGCGACAGCTCGATCATGCGCTGCTTGTCCTCGGAGTCGTCATACTCCTCGATCCACTGGTCCAGTTCATGGTCGGCCACGATCTGCAGGTTGTTGGTCTGCGGCTTGACC
>JAURIJ010000054.1 GCA_030832825.1 Gammaproteobacteria bacterium | reverse complement strand
GCGCAGGGGCGGTGTGCGTTGGAGCTGCCCGGCAGCGCCGTGCGCCTGAGCTTGACCCCCGTCAATGAAATGGCCGAGATGTTCAGGCAGTTTGCTGACAGGCGCGGCTTCGCGATTTCCCTCACGACACAGGAGACTTTCCATGCATGACCCACAGCAGGCCTGGCAGCGCGGGCTCGGCGTCATCCAGCACCGCGAGGACACCCGCGAGCGGGTGAGCGCCCTCGTGGAGTATCTGGACAGCACCGGCCAGTGTCCGGCACAGCAGGCCTGGCGCCTGTTCGCCGCCGCCGACCGGCTGTGCAGCATGGGTCTGTGGCTGACCGCGCACATGACCTATGCCCGGCAGGTCTGGCTGGATGGCCGTGCCATGACGGCGCAGGACTTCAAGGACGTGCCCGAGGGGCACACGGGCGGGGCGCTCAACATGGTGCCCGCCTATGTCGGCTATCTGCTGGCCAATGCGCTGTCGGGCAAGACCCGCGCCTGGATGATGGGGCAGGGGCATTGCGTGGCGGCCATCGACGCCGTCAACCTGCTCACGCGCAACCTGGAGCCCGAGCAGCAGGAACGCTACCCGCTGAGCGACGAGGGCCTGAGCCGGTTGTGCCAGGATTTCTACAGCTACGCGATCACGCCCGACGGCCGTCCTGCGGCGCCGCTGGGCAGTCACGTCAACGTGCACACCGCCGGGGGCATCAGCGAGGGCGGCTATCTGGGCTTCGCCGGGCTGCAGTATGTGCACATGCCGCTGCCGGGGCAGGAGCTGGTGAGTTTCCTCAGCGACGGCGCCTTCGAGGAACAACGTGGCAGCGACTGGGCGGCGCGCTGGTGGCGTGGGGAGGACACCGGGCTGGTGATGCCCGTGATGATCGCCAATGGGCGCCGCATCGATCAGCGCACCACCATGTCCCAGTCCGGCGGCGTGCACTGGTTCCGCGAGCATCTGCAGCTCAATGGCTTCGAGCCGGTGGACATTGACGGCCGCGACCCGGCCGCCTTCGCCTGGGCCATCCTGCACATGGGCGAGCGTCTGCAGCAGCAGCACGAGGCCATCCGCGCCGGAGTTGCGAACTATCCCGTCCGTCTGCCCTATGCCATCGCCGAGACCGTGAAGGGCTTCGGCTTCCCGGGGGCCGGCACCAATGCCGCGCACAATCTGCCGCTGCCCGGCAGCGGGGCGCACGATCTGCGCACACGGGAACTGTTCAATGAGGGCTGTGCCTTGCTGCACGTGCCCGTCGAGCAGTTGCAGGACGCCATCGCCACGCTGCAGACCCACGCGGCGCAGGGTCGGGTTCTGGAACGCGATCACTGTCTGCGGCGTCTCGTGGTGCCGGCGCCGGTATTGCCTGCGCCGCGCGCGCTGCCCGCGCAGCAGCCCATGGCGCCCATGGCGGCCATCGACGAGTGGGTGTGCGAACTGGCACTTGCCAACCCTGGCATGCGGATTCGCGTGGGAAATCCCGATGAAATGCGCAGCAACCGCATGAACAAGACGCTCGACCTGTTGCAGCACCGGGTCACGTCGCCCGAGAATGGCGTGGCCGAATCGCTGCAGGGCAGCGTGATCACGGCACTGAATGAGGAAGCCGTCATCAGCGCCGCGCTGGCGAACAAGCAGGGCCTGAATCTGGCCGTGAGTTACGAGGCCTTCGCGGTGAAGATGCTGGGCGCCCTGCGTCAGGAAGTGATCTTCGCGCGCCATGCCCTGGAGGCCGGTCGCGAGGTGGCCTGGGTGTCGGTGCCGGTGCTGGTCAGCTCCCACACCTGGGAGAACGGCAAGAATGAACAATCCCATCAGGACCCGACGCTGTGCGAGGCCTGGCTGGGCGAGATGGCCGATGTGGCGCCGGTGTATTTCCCTTTTGACGCCCACAGCGCGGTGGCCGTGGTGCATGCCCTGATGGGCAGTCGTGGACGTGTGGCCACCGTGGTGGCGGCCAAGAGCGTCGCACCGCAGCACTGCAGCGCTGCCCACGCAGCCCAGGCCGTGCGTGATGGGGCTCTGTTGCTGCAGCATGCAGAGCACGCCGATCTGCAGTTGCTGGCGCTGGGCGCCTGCCAGCTGCAGGCGGCACTGGACGCTGCGCAGATATTGCAGAGTCAGGGCCTGCGCTGCTCGGTCGTGGCCCTGGTGGAGCCTGGGCGCTTCCGTCTGCCGCGCGATGCCCGCGAGGCCGCCTACGTGCATGCCGATGCCGACATCGCTGCCATCATCCCGCCGGTGCGCAAGCGCCTCTTCGTCTGCCACACCCGCGCCGAGGTGATGACTGGCGTGCTGCGTCGCCTGGACACGGGCGCGCGGGACAGTGTGTTCCTGGGCTATCGCAATCGCGGCGGCACGCTCGACGTGGCCGGCATGCAGCAGGCCAACGGCCAGAGTGCCGCGCAGATCGTGGCGGCGGCGCTGGACTTGCTGGAGGGGCGCTGATGATCGAATGCACAGCCGCCGCGGATGCCGTGGATGAGAGCTTTCTGTATCTCACCCGCGCCGGCATCGACACCCACCAGGAAGCCGTGGTCTACATGCGCGACGACTGCCACGTGTGCCGCTCGGAAGGCTTCTCGGCGCAGAGCCGGGTGCGGGTCTGTGTGGGCGAGCGCAGCATCATCGCCACGCTCAACATCGTGCGCGGGGATTTGCTCAGTCATCAGAAGGCGGCCCTGAGCGAGAGTGCCTGGCTGCTTCTGGGCGCCCGGGAGGGCGACAAGGCCCGCTTCAAGCATGCGCCGCCGGTGGAGTCCATGTCCCATGTGCGCGGCAAGCTCTATGGCAAGCCCATCACCCTGGAAGGGGCGCGCGCCATCATCACCGACATCAGTCAGGAGCGCTATTCCGACATCCAGCTGGCGGCCTATGTCACCGCCTGCGCGTCCACCAGCCTGAGTCTGCCCGAGACCATCGCCGTCACCCAGGCCATGGTGGAATGCGGGCAGCGTTTCGACTGGGGCAAGGGCGTGCAGGTGCTGGACAAGCACTGTGTGGGTGGCCTGCCCGGCAATCGCACCACGCCCATCGTGGTGGCCATCGTGGCCGCCAACGGCCTGCTGATGCCCAAGACCTCCTCGCGAGCCATCACCTCGCCGGCTGGCACCGCCGACACCATGGAGACACTCACCCAGGTCACCCTGAGCTTCGAGACCATGCGCGCGGTGGTGGAAAAGGAAGGGGCCTGTCTGGCCTGGGGCGGCTCGGTGGCACTGAGCCCCACCGACGACATCATCATCCGGGTGGAGCGGGCGCTGGACCTGGACAGCGAGGGACAGCTGGTGGCCTCGGTGATCTCCAAGAAGATCGCGGCCGGCTCGACCCATGTGCTCATCGACATTCCCGTGGGCCCTACTGCCAAGGTGCGCAGCCATGCCCTGGCCGAGCGCCTGGGCGCCCTGCTGACCCGCACCGGAGAGGCGCTCGGCCTGCAGGTGAAGATCCTGTACAGCGACGGCAGCCAGCCGGTGGGGAGGGGCGTCGGTCCGGCCCTGGAGGCTCGCGATGTGCTGGCCGTGCTGCAGGGCAGGGCAGGGGCGCCACTGGATCTGCGGCAGCGCGCCCTGACCGTGGCCGCCGCCCTGCTGGAACTGGGCGGGGCCTGTGCGCCGCGCGCCGGGCTGGCGCTGGCCACCACCACGCTGGAAAGCGGGGCGGCCTGGCGCAAGTTCGTGGCGATCTGCGAGGCACAGGGCGGGCTGAAGACGCCGCCCGTGGCGGCGCATCAGCACCCTATCCTGGCGCCGCGCACCGGCATTTTGGCCTTGTTCAACAACCGGGTGATCTCGCGTCTGGCGAGTCTGGCCGGCGCACCCACGGCGCCGGCGGCCGGGTTGGACCTGCATGTGCGCCTGGGGGATCGCGTCGAGGCCGGGCAGCCTGTCATGACCCTGCATGCCGAGGCGGCGGGGGAGCTGGAGTACGCGCTGGATTTCTACCGCAGCCATCCGGAAGTGCTGCGCATCGAGGAGGAAGTGGTATGAAGCGCCTGCTTTGCGTGCTGGCCGATCAGCAGGCCCTGGGGGCCACGCTGGCGCCCCTGACGGGCATGGGCCTGGGCGCCCTGCGCCTGCGGCAGTTCCCGGACGGCGAGACCTATGTCCGCGTGCTGGATGACGTGCGCGGGGCGGACGTGGCCATCCTGTGTCAGCTGCATCACCCCGACGAGAAGACCCTGCCGCTGTTGCTGCTGGTGGCGACGCTGCGGGATCTGGGCGCCCGGCGCGTGGGCATCATCGCGCCCTATCTGGCCTATATGCGCCAGGACAAGCGCTTCGAGGAGGGCGAGGGCATCAGTGCGCGCTACTTCGCCCGCCTGCTGAGCAGCCAGGTGGACTGGCTGCTGACGGTGGACCCGCATCTGCACCGCATCCACGCCCTGCGCGAGGTCTACAGCATTCCCGCGCTGGCCATGACCGCCGTGCAACCGATTGCCGCGTGGCTGCGCGAGCATGTGCAAAAGCCCGTGGTGATCGGGCCGGACGGCGAGTCGGAGCAATGGGCGGCGCGCGTGGCCGAGGCGGCGGGCTGTCCGTACGAGGTGCTCACCAAGGAGCGTTTCGGCGATCGTGACGTGCAGGTGTCCCTGCCCCATGTCGAGGCGTATCGCGAGCACACGCCGGTGCTGGTGGACGACATCATCAGCACCGGGCGCACCATGCAGCAGGCAGCACAGCATCTGCAGGCGGCGGGTCTGTGCGCCCCGCTGTGCATCGGCGTGCACGGCATCTTCGCGCCGGGGGCGCGCGAGGAGATGCTGGCGGCGGGGCTGCGGGTGGTGACCTGCAACAGCATTCCCGGGCCGGGGGAACAGATCGATCTGGCCCCGCTGCTGGCCGAGGGTCTGCGCGCGCTGGGCGTCTGAGGACGCGCCGGCTCAGAAGGCGATGGTGCTGCCCCGGGCCGGAATCTCACTGCGGATGCCGCAGTCCGTCCACAGCTTCTGCGACAGCGCCTCCAGCGCCTGGGCTTCTCCATGCACCAGCATGAAGCGCGGGTTCGTCTCGAACTGCTTCGCCCAGTCCAGCAGTTCGCTCTGCCCGGCGTGGGCCGAGAAGCCGCCCAGTGTCTCGATGCGGGCACGCACCAGGTACTCGTCGCCGAACAGGCGCACCTTCTTCATGCCGTCCACCAGCAGCCTGCCCAGGGTGCCCTTCGCCTGAAAGCCGATGAACAGCACCGTGTTCTGCTCGCGCCACAGGCGATGCTTGAAGTGGTGGCGGATGCGACCGCCGGTGCACATGCCGCTGCCGGCGATGATGATGGCGCCCTGCTTGATCTTGTTGATGGCCATGGAGGCGTCGGTGCCGCTGGTCAGCTGCAGGGTGGGCAGGAAGTCGGCCAGGGAGTCGCGGCCGGCCTTGTCGAGGCAGCGGATGTCCTTGCTGTCGAGCTGGTTCAGCCAGCGGTCGTAGACCTCGGTGACCTCGATGGCCATGGGGCTGTCGAGAAACACCTGCCACGGGTCGAGCCGGCCGGCGTGGTAGAGGCAGCCCAGGTGATACAGCACCTCCTGGGAGCGGCCCACGGCGAAGGCCGGGATCATGACATTGCCGCCACGCGCCCAGGTCTCGTGCAGGAGGGTCTCGAGCTGTTCGAGGCTGGCATCGATGGAACGGTGGTCGCGGTCGCCGTAGGTGCCTTCCATCAGCACCACATCCGCCTGGTGCAGGATGGCCGGGTCATTCATCAACACGGAATTGGACTTGCCCAGATCGCCCGAGAACACCACGCGGCGCCGCTGGCCCTTCTCGGTCAGCACCAGCTCGACGATGGCCGAGCCGAGGATGTGGCCGGCATCGTGGAAGGTGAGCACGGCGTCGCTGCCCACCGGCACCGGCGTGTTGTACGGGGTGGTCTGGCACAGCTGCAGCAGCTTGCGCACATCGTCATCGTCGTACTCGGCCTCCAGCAGCTCGCGGCCGCTGCGGGCGCGCCGCAGGTTCTCGTGTTCCAGGTCGCGCTGATACAGCCCGGCGGCGTCTTCCAGCAGGATGCGCAGCAGGCCGCGGCTGGAATCGGTGCACAGGATGGGCCCGCGGAAGCCCTGGTGCACGAGGCTCGGCAGCAGGCCGGAGTGGTCCAGATGCACGTGGGAGAGGATGACGGCGTCGATACTGGCGGGCTCGAAGGGGAAGCCTTCGTCCTGCACGCGATTCAGGGCATCGCCGCCCTGGCGCATGCCGCAGTCCAGCAGCACGCGACCCAGCGCGGGGGATTCGAGCAGGTGACACGAGCCGGTGACTTCCTGGGCAGCGCCGTGAAACGTGATGGTCGCCACGAGGGTACTCCTGAGCAGGGGGACGATCAGTCCCGGTTTGCCGGTGCGGCAGCACCGGTCTGGGCAGCGCCGGCGGCCAGCGGCCGGGCACTGAAGAGAATGTCGGCATACCAGGCCTGCAGGAAGCTCTCGCTGTTGTCGGCGTCGGTCATGATGGCGACGGCATCCACACGATCGAGTTCCTCGCCGAAGGCGGCCAGCCAGTCGGCCCGCACATCGCGGGAATGGGTGCGCCACTGCCCGGCGAGGGAGTCGCCGGAGTCCACCGCGAACATGCGGGTGTTGCTGCCGGCAATCGGGCTGATCCAGTGGCTGCCTTCGGGCTGATTGCTGGCCCACACATAGATCAGCACGCGCGACTGCCAGAACTGCAGGCCGCCGGTGCGCATGACATAGAGCCGGGCAGGGAAGTCGTCCCCGTTGCGGGACAGCTCGGGGTGTGTGGGGCCCAGGGTGTTGTCGATGCGCCAGCGCCACTGCAGATAAGGCGTGCGATCCAGGTTGATGCGCCGGCGCTGGTACAGCGCGCTGGCTGTGCCGTCGGCCCGGGCCCGCACCACGCGTTCGCCATCGACAATCACGCCGCGATACTCAGTGTTGGAGGAGAGGATGCGTTCTTCCCAGTGCAGCATGTCGATGAGGACTTCCGCCGGCCGTGCATCCTGGGCAGTCACGCCCTGGCTGCACAGCACCAGCGCGGCACCTGCTATGGCTTTTGACACATCAAACATTTAGGCTTTCTGCCAGCATTGAACAGAGCCCGAACAGTAGCAGCAAACCTTCCATCAAGACAAATTCCGGTAACCCCGCCATGAGTGACAACAACAAGAACACACCCGCAATTGCGCTGGAAAGAGTGGCAGGCAACGGCCTGCTGAGCCGCCGTCATCTGCTGTGCCTGAGCCTGGCCGGCGCCGGGGCCATGGTCGCCGAGAGCGTCATGGCGGCCGATGGCCCGGCCCTGACCATGCCCGCCTGGTCCCGCACTCCGGGGCGCGGCCCGTCGGAGTACGGCAATCCGTCGAGCTTCGCCGGTCACATCAAGCGCCTGGCGCCGCCGCCCAGCGCGAGCCTGCCCGGCGGGGGCGCCTCGCGCACACCGCTGCATCTGCTGCAGGGCATCATCACCCCCAACAGCCTGCATTTCGAACGGCACCATTCCGGCATCCCCGACATCGACCCCGCCCAGCACCGACTGGCCATCGGTGGTCTGGTGCGTCAGCCCCTGGTGTTCAGCTACGAAGACCTGCTGGCCTACCCGATGGAGAGCCGCATCCTGTTCCTGGAGTGCTCCGGCAACAGCGGCGGCGCGGCCGGCCCGACAGCGGCGGACACCAGTGTCGGCGGCCTGCACGGCCTGTTGTCCTGCGCTGAATGGACGGGCGTGCGCCTGTCCACGCTGCTGGAGGAGGCAGGCGTGCTGCCCGAGGCCACGTGGGTCACGTCCACCGGCGCCGACGGGGCCAGCATGGGCCGCTCGATCCCCCTGGACAAGGCGCTGCGCGACGTCTTCATCGCGCTGTATCAGAACGGCGAGCCCATCCGCCCCGAGCAGGGCTACCCGATGCGCCTGTTCGTGCCGGGCTGGGAGGGCAATGTCAGCGTGAAATGGCTGTCGCTGATCAAGCTCGCCAGCATGCCGGCGAACTTCAAGGACGAGACCTCGCGCTACACGGAGCTGTTGCCCGACGGCAAGGCGCTGCAGTTCACCTTCCCCATGGGCACCAAGTCGGTCATCACTTCGCCGTCCGGCCAGATGGCCCTGCGTCGTCAGGGCGTCCATGAGATCACCGGGCTGGCATGGTCCGGCCGGGGATCCATCCGCCGTGTGGAAGTGTCCGCCGATGGCGGTCGCACCTGGGCCGATGCCCAGATCGACGGCGAGTCGCGGTCGCTGGCCCTGACGCGCTTCCGGCTGCCCTGGCTGTGGGAGGGAGCCCCGGCCGTGCTGCAGAGCCGGGCCACCGACTCGGCTGGCAATGTTCAGCCCACGCGCGACGTGTTCCTGAACACGTACAGCCCGGCCAACCGCTACCACTTCAATGGCATTCAAAGCTGGGCCGTGTCTGCCCAGGGCGAGGTGACGAATGTTTACGCCTGATCTGCGTGCCTTGAGCAAGGCCGGCCTCGCGGCCCTGAGCCTGAGTGTGGCAGGACTGACCTGGGCCGCTGACGGGCCCGGGCTGGGCATGCCGGTGACAGCCGAACAGCTGGCGGGCATCGACCTGATCGTGTTGCCTGATGGCAGCGGTCTGCCGGCGGGGTCCGGCACCGCCGCCCAGGGCAAGGCGGTCTATGACGCCCAGTGCGCCGCCTGTCATGGCGCCCAGGGCGAGGGCACCCAGGGCGTGCCGGCGCTGGCCGGGGGCAGCCTGACGGGCACGCCTGTGCTGATGACCGTGGGCAGCTACTGGCCGCATGCCAGCACGCTGTTCGACTATGTGCGCCGGGCCATGCCGCCCACAGCGCCCAAGTCCCTCAGTGACACCGAGGTCTATCAGGTGGTGGCCTATGTGCTGCATCTGAGCGGCATCGTGGCCGAGGACACGGTGCTGGACAGCGCCAGTCTGCCGCAGGTGCAGATGCCCAACCGCGACGGTTTCATCGACCGCAGCCAGGAGCAGTAAGCTCGATGTCGTCCGCAGAGCCTGTGCTGCAAGAGCGCACGCTGTTCCGGCAGCAGGCCTGCATCGACGGCCAGTGGGTGGACGCCGACAGTGGCGCCACCCAGGCCGTGCACAATCCCGCCGATGGCCGTCTGCTCGGTCAGGTGCCCCGCATGGGCGCCGCCGAGACGCGTCGTGCCATCGCCGCCGCCGAACGGGCGCTGCCCGCCTGGAGCGCCCTCACCGCCGCTGCCCGTGCCGCGCTGCTGCGCCGCTGGTTCGAACTGATCCTGCAGCACCAGGATGATCTGGCCCGGCTCATGACCCTGGAGCAGGGCAAGCCGCTGGCCGAGGCGCGCGGCGAGATCGCCTACGCGGCCTCCTACATCGAATGGTTCGCGGAGGAAGGCAAGCGCGCCTATGGCGATGTGATTCCCGCGCATCAGGCCGACAAGCGCCTGCTGGTGATCCGCCAGCCGGTGGGCGTCACCGCCGCCATCACCCCCTGGAATTTCCCTGCCGCCATGCTCACCCGCAAGGCCGGTGCCGCGCTGGCTGCCGGCTGCACCATGGTGGCCCGGCCGGCCTCGCAGACGCCATTCTCGGCGCTGGCCCTGATGGTGCTGGCCGAACAGGCGGGCATCCCACCGGGCGTGCTCAATGTGCTCACAGGCGAGGCTGCGGCCATGGGCGACGAGCTCTGCAGCAATCCCACGGTGCGCAAGCTCTCCTTCACCGGCTCCACCGAGGTCGGCCGTCAGCTCCTGGCCAAGTGTGCGCCGGACATCAAGAAAGTGACCCTGGAGCTGGGCGGCAACGCCCCTTTCATCGTGTTCGATGATGCCGATCTCGAGGCGGCCGTGCAGGGCGCCCTGGTGGCGAAATTCCGCAACAACGGCCAGACCTGTGTATGCGCCAATCGCTTCTATGTGCAGGACGGCCTCTACGAGGCGTTCACCGCGCGGCTCACCGAGGCGGTGCGTGAGCTGGTGCCGGGCAACGGGCTGATGCAGGGTGTGAGCACGGGCCCCTTGATCAATGCGGCGGCGGTGCGCAAGGTGCAGCAGCATGTCGATGACGCACTGGCTCACTGTGCCGTGGTGACCACGGGGGGCACGTCCCACAGTTTGGGAGGAAACTTCTTCCAGCCCACCGTGCTGCGCGATGTGCCGCACCAGGCGCTGCTCACGCGCGAGGAAACCTTCGGCCCGGTGGCGGCATTGATCCGCTTTCGCACTGAAACAGAGGCGCTCGCCTGTGCCAATGACACAGCCTTCGGACTGGCGGCGTATGTCTATACGCGGGACGTGGGGCGCGTCTTCCGCGTCAGCGAAGCGCTGCAGTGCGGCATGGTCGGGGTGAACACCGGCCTGATCTCCACCGAGCTTGCGCCCTTCGGTGGCATCAAGGCCTCGGGTCTCGGCCGCGAAGGCTCAAAATACGGGCTCCACGACTATCTGGAAAAGAAATACATCTGTCTCTGTGTAGAGTGACTCCTGCTCCCCTTCTGCATTGATCAATGTCAGACACATGGAACTTTTTGCAATTTTCTGTGTCGCACCTCCCCCCTTCCTCTTTACACCCGCTTCGCCGGTGATATAGTCGGCGCCCGTGATGGCTGGCTCACGGGCCTTTCATCGCGAGGGAGAGTAATACCGAACAGGGCGAAGAAGTACTGTCGGCTCAAAACATCGTGCCAGAAACCGCACTGCCATGGAGTACACATGCGCAGGGAGGTTTTTCCCATTGCCAATTCCTCTGTTCGAAACGACCCCCCGACACCACCAGTTTGTCCGGTTTTGGTGGAGCAGTTGTTGGGTGGCCAAATTAAAACCTTAGAGGTCGTAATATGAAGTTGAACCGTCAATACCCACAGAAGAAACTCCTGTGTGCAGCCATTTCCATTTCCTTGCTGCAAATCAGTGGCTCTGCGTTCGCGCAGGCGCCAGAAGTAGAAGAAGTCGTCGTTACCGGCTCATTCATTCGTCGCACGGAAGGATTCCGTGCCGCATCTCCGGTCACTCAGATCGGTGCAGAAGACATCGCCATGCAGGGCACACCAAGCCTGGGTGACGTTGTCGCCAACATGAGCTTCAACCAGGGCTCCCCGACTACACAGAACTCTCTGACTGGTACTTCCAGCACCTCCATCGCGGTCAACCTGCGCGGTCTGGGCACTGGTGCAACACTGAACCTCGTGGACGGCATGCGTGTGATCGGCACCAACGTCAACACCTTCGTTCCGCAGATCGCTCTGGAGCGTCTGGACGTGGTGACTGATGGTGCTGCGGCACTGTACGGCAGCCAGGCAGTAGCCGGCGTGGTGAACTTCGTGCCGCGCAGCTCCTATGACGGCGCCAAGATCGAGCTGTACCAGCAGGGCGACGACCGTGG
>JAURIJ010000023.1 GCA_030832825.1 Gammaproteobacteria bacterium | reverse complement strand
TCACCAGCTCGTGCTTGCTGACATCCACCCCGATCTGAAACGCCTTTGCGGAATTTGCCATGTACTCACCTCCACGTGAATGTCACCCATGCTTGTCGGGGCTCACGCGAACGCTGGCTTGCCACTAATCGTCGGTCTTGGACGATAGATTCCTTATTGGCGCTTGCGGTGAGAGGGTGGGGCGATGTCTCCTACAGTCTGTCGTTGCAGATGCTTGCTTCGTCCCTCCACCCCCGGCAAGCCCTTATCACCTGCCGGAGCGAAACATACAAGCCTGCTTGCAGGCGAACCAACGAATCAAAGCATGTCGGCCAGCCCCCCCAGCGCCCGCTCCACCCGCGCATCCCAGTGCACGGCGCAATTCAGGCGCAGGCAGTGGCTGTATTTGCCCGAGGCCGAGAACAGCGCGCCCGGCGCAAAGCTGACGCCCCGGCTGAGAGAGAGTTCCATCAGGGCGGTGGTGTCCACCGCGCCGGGCAGTTCCACCCACAGCACAAAGCCACCCGCCGGGCGCGACACGCGCGTCTGCGACGGAAACAGACGGGTGACACGATCTGTCATGCGGGCCACCGCCAGGGCATGTTCGGTGCAGACCTTGCGCAGATAGCGTTCGTAATGCCCGTGCTGCAGATAGTGCGCCAGCGCGAGTTGTGAGGGCGTGCCGACGGCGACGGTGTTCATGTATTGCAGGTAGTCGGCGCTCGGGCCGTCCTGGCGGCGAGCATTGCCCGGCACCAGCCAGCCCACACGCAGACCGGCCGAGAGCGTCTTCGACGAGGAGCCGCAGTAATGGACCAGACCGTTCGTATCCCATGACTTGATCGGGCGCGGCCGCGGGCCTGCGAGCGGCAGATCGCCGTAGATGTCGTCCTCCACCAGGGGCACCCCGTGCCGGTTCAGTACCGCCAGGACCTGCTGCTTGCGCGCGTCCGTGAGGCACACGCCAAGCGGGTTGGAGAAATTGGGGATCAACACGCACGCTGCTATGGGCCAGCGCCCCAGGGCATCGTCCAGCGCCTCCACCGACACGCCATGCACCGGGTCGGTGGGAATCTCCAGCGCCTTCAGGCCCAGCGACTCGATCACCTGCAGCAGGCCGTAGTAGGTGGGCGACTCCAGCGCCACCGTGTCGCCGGGCCGGGTCAGCAGACGCAGCGCGATGCTGATGGATTCCTGACAGCTGTTGGTGATGAGCACATCGTCCGCCCGCACGGCACACTGCAGAGTGGCCAGGCGGCGCGCGATCTGGCTGCGCAGCTCGGGTGCCCCGGGCGGAAACTCGTAACCCACACAGCGCCGGCGCTGGCTGCGCAGCACGCTGCGAAAGGCGCGTTCGATGGCCGCTGCCGGCATCAGGTCGGGGTTAGGCACGGCGGCCCCCAGATTGACGATGGCGGGATCGTTCACCGCCTGCAGCAGGCGCAGCACCCGTTCCTGACCGGTGACGGCCCGGGGCGCGCGACCGGGCAGACTTTGACGTGGCGGTTCCCGCAGGGCGGGCGCCTGGCGCACATAGAAGCCCGAGCGTGGCCGCGCCTCCAGCACCCCGCGCTTCTCCAATTCCTGACAGGCGTTCACGGCGGTGGACACGCTCACGCCATGCTGCGCGCTGAGACGGCGCACGCCGGGCAGAGCGCTGCCCACGGGATAGACCTCGTCACGGATCAGGGTGTGCAGGCGTTCGGCGAGTTGCTGGTAGATCATGGGCTGGCTCCGGAAGGAAACTGTACTGCCACAATTGAGAAAATGTGACTCTGTACTGCCCTGGATTGTGCCTGCAGGATAGGCAGCCTACAAGGAACCCATCGCATGAGCCTCGACCAACTGATTCCCGTCGCCTTTTTCGTGATCGCCATGGTGGGCACGCCGGGACCGAACAATCTGATGCTGCTGACGGCCGGCGCCAATTTCGGCTTCCGGCGCTCGCTGCCGCATATCCTGGGCATCACGATGGGTTGTCAGGTGCTGCTGTTGGCGATCGCGCTGGGGTTGGGGCAGATGTTCAGCCTGTGGCCGCTGTCGGTGCTGCTGCTGAAGCTGGCGGGGGGCGGTTTCCTGCTCTACATGGCGGTGCAGTTGCTGCGCCCGCGCGCGGCGGCGCTGGGTGAGGCTGCCGAGGCGCGACCGCTGAGTTTCCTGCAGGCGGCGTTGTTCCAGTGGGTGAATCCCAAGGCCTGGCTGATGCTGATCACCGGTCTGGCAACCTATGTGAATCCGCAGCAGATGCTGGTGAGTACCCTGTTGATCGGGGTGACTTTCGCGCTGGTGGGGCTGCCGCTGACCTGCCTGTGGAATGTGGGTGGGGTGGCGCTCAAGGACTGGCTGCAGCACGGGCGGCGCCTGCTGCATTTCAATCGGGTGATGGCCGTGCTCTTGCTGGTCTCGCTGCTGCCTCTGCTGCGCTGAAGCGGGCGATCAGAACCACAGACGCAGGCCGAGTACCACCTGAGTGTCGCGTGTGGCCAGTCCTGCGGCGCGCGTCAGCTCGGCCGTGGTCCCGAAGTCGCGCCACTGTTCCACGCCCAGATAGGGCGCGAACTGCGGCGTGAACTCGTGCCTCAGCCGCAGGCCCAGGCGGGCTTCGGCCAGGCCCTTGCCTTCGCCTTGCGCGCGCAGCGTGCGGCCATGCCAGGCCAGTTCCGCCACCGGCTGCAGCACGAGTTTCTGGCTCAGGCGCAGTTCGTACTCCGCCTCCAGATGCACGGCGCTCTGCCCGGATTCCCCCAGCAGCAGACGCGCATCCACCTCGAACCAGTACGGGGCCAGACCACGCAGCCCCGTGCTCAGCCAGGAGCGTGTGTTGTCGCCCGTGTCCAGCTGCACACCGCCCACGATATCCCAGTGGCTGCTGACGGCCCGCGACGCGAGCAGCTCGGTGCTGGCCTGCACCTGCTCGCCCGCCTCTTGCTCCACCTCGGACAGCAGCCACCAGCGGGCGAAGTCCTGACCATACCAGGCGTCTATGGCGAGGTGATTGTGGCGGCCGGCGTCGGTGTCGGCGGTTTCCAGCCGGTCGAGCACGATGGCGCCCTTGTTGACGTGACTCTGCATGTGCGCGGCGTGGCCGCCAGGCAGGGCATAGGCGCCGCTGCCGACCGCGTGACCGTTCGCATAGGCGTGCGGGTCGCGTGTGCCCGGCGGCAAGGCGCGCGTGGTCGCGGCAGGCATGAGGTGCTGCGGATGATCCACGGGCTCGGCAGCCGGCATCACGTGCTGGGAGTGATCCACGGGTTCGGAGGCCGGCATGACGTGTTGCGAATGATCCACGGCGGCTGGTGCCGGCATCACATGCCCGGCATGCGGATCGGCGGGGGTCTGGGCCAGAGTCAGCCCCGGCAGCAGCACGGCCGCCGGCAGAAGTGCGTGCAGGAGTCGTCGTCTCATGCGGTCACCACCACTTCGCGGAACATGCCGGCGTCCATGTGGAACATGATGTGGCAGTGCCAGGCCCAGCGTCCGAGTTCCTCGGGCGTGGTGAGGAAACTCAGGCGTTGGGCTGGATGGATCAGCATGGTGTGACGCCGCGTGAGGAACTCGCCCTCGGGCGTCTCCAGATCGCTCCACATGCCGTGCAGGTGCATGGGGTGGGTCATCATGGTGTCGTTGTGCAGGATCACCCGGATGCGCTCGCCGGCGCGCATGTGCACGGGCGTGCTGTCGTTGAAGGCAAGGCCGTCGATGGACCAGGTGTAACGTTCCATGTTGCCGGTCAGATGCAGCTCGATCTCGCGCTCGGGCGCTCGCGTGTCCCAGGGTCCGTGCAGGGCGCGCACATCCAGCGGGGTGAGCACGCGGCGGCCGTTGCCGCGCAGGCCCACGCCTGGGTCATCCAGGGTGGTGCGCGGCATGTCCACCCGCATGTCCACGCCTGGCCCGAACTCGCTGCTGGCATGGCGTACCTGCTGCGAGGGCACGGCCAGCGCCGAGGCGGGCATCTGATGCGCGCTGTGATCGATCGGCGCCGCCGCGCCGTGACTGCTGTGATCCACGGCGGCCGGCACATGGGCGCTGTGATCCATGCTGCCCATCATGTCGCTCATCTCCAGCCATTGCACCGGGTCGGGCTCGGGCACCTGCGCGCGCAGGCCCTCGGCGGTGGCCAGGAAGCCGCAGGCAAAGCCACTGCGCTCGATGGTCTGCGCGAAGAGGGCGCAGGCCTCGGTGTCCGGCTGCACGATCACGTCATAGGTCTCGCCCGGCCCGAAGCGGAATTCGTCGATCTGCACGGGCTGCACATCGATGCCATCGGCCTGCACCAGGGTCATGGGCACGCCGGGAATGCGTACGTCATAGATCGAATTGCCCGCCGCGTTGATGAAGCGCAGGCGCACGCGCTCGCCGGCAGCGAAGAGTCCTGTCCAGGGCTGTTCCGGTGTGCGGCCGTTGAGCAGAAAGCTCAGCACGGCACCCGAGACATCGGCGAGATCCGTGGGGTTCATGCGCATCTGCTGCCACATCGCGCGACGGGTCAGCGCCTCGTCCAGACCCGTGCTGCGCACATCGCGCAGGAAATCCCCGATGGTGGGCTTGTTCTGGTTGTAGACATCGCTTTGCTGCTTGAGGCGGCGAAACACGCGCAGCATGTCGGTGTCGGACCAGTCCGAGAGCTGCACGATGTAGTCGCGCTCTGCCTGCAGGTGTTCGCCATCCCGTGGCTCGATGATCAGGGCGCCGTACATGCCGGTGACTTTCTGGTCGCCCGTGTGGGAGTGATACCAGTAGGTGCCGTGCTGCTGCACCGTGAAGGAATAGGTGAACGTGGTGCCCGGGGCGATGCCGGCGAAGCTCAGGCCGGGCACGCCGTCCATCTCGTAGGGCAGGATGATGCCGTGCCAGTGGATGGAGGTGTCCTCGCGCAGGCGGTTGTGCACGCGCAGGGTGACGGTGTCGCCCTCGCGCCATACCAGAGTCGGTGCCGGAAAGCTGCCATTGATGGTGGTGGCCCGCCGCGTACTGCCGGTCAGGTTGATGGTCTGTTCCTCGATCACCAGATCGAACTCGGTGCCGCGCAGCACGTCCGGCGCGGGCAGGGTGCCGCTGGCCGCCTGCAGGCGCGCGCCACTGCCGAACATGGCCCCGGCGGCCCCCAGTGCCTGCACGAAGCGACGGCGTGTCAGAAAGGGCGGCGTGGGTGGCGTGGCGTGTGGCGGGCGGGAGTCTGGCTTGCGCATCAGGGATGGCTCATGGAGTCGAGGGGCTGATTATAAATTGACCAGACCGGAGTGGGGTACTCCCGCTTGCAAGCCTGGCACGCTGGGGCCAGACTGCCCGGCAATGTCGTTGACTGCAAGAGTCCTGTCCCGCACCCCATGACTGTTTCATCGCCCGCCAGCATCTGGAAGAACCGCAACTTCGTGATCCTGCTGTCCACCGGCTTCCTGTTGAGCTTCGGTGGGCGGGTGTACGAGCTGGCCCTGCCGCTGATCATCTACGAGCTCACCCAGTCCTCGGTGGCCATGGGCAGCATGCGGGCGCTGCAATTCCTGCCCATCCTGCTGTTCGGCCTGTTCATCGGCGTGTTCGTGGACCGGGCGGACAAGAAGCGCTGGATGCTCTGGTCCGTGGCGCTGCAGATGCTGCTGCTGTTCGGCCTGTTTGCCTACGCGCAGCTGGGGCCGCCGTCGCATCAGGTGTTCTACGGCGCGGGCTTCCTGCTCATGATGTTCAGCTACGGCTACATCAATGCCCGCATCAGCAGCGTGAAGTGGGCGCTGCCCACCGCCATGATGACCTCGGCCAATGCCAAGTTCACCTTCATCCAGACGCTCATGCAGGTGATGGGGCCGGCGATTTCCGGTGCCATTCTGTTCCTGTCCAGTCTTTACTACGGGCTGCTGATCACGGCGCTCATGTACCTGGCGGCGCTGTTGGTGCTGCCGCGTCTGCAGCTGCAGGAAACCCCGGCGCCAGCGCGACAGCGGCGCTTCTGGCAGGAGTTGCACGAGGGCTGGCAGGAGCTGCGCGCCAACGAGACGCTGTGGGTGCTGACGTGGTTCGTGTCTTTCTTCAACGCCACGGCCATCAGCTTCGAACTGATGATCATCTTCCACGTCAAGGATGAGCTGCTGTGGAGCACGGCGCAGGTGGGCATCGTGCTGTCCTGCGCCGGCATTGGCGGGCTGGTGGGCAGTCTCTCGGCCGAGCGGCTGCGCGCCGCGCTGGGGCTGGGCACCTGCCTGGCCCTGAGCCTGGTGGTGCTGACGCTGACGTATTCGCTCACCGGGATCTCCAGCGCCGCGTGGACGGTGGGCCTGGCGATGTTCTGCTGCGGCTTCATGACGACCCTGCAGAACATCTGCATCTGGGCCTATCGCCACGAGACCACCGCCGCGCCGCTGATGGGGCGCGTGAGCGGCATGACCGGGTCGATCTTCAAGATCGGTGTGCCACTGGCCCTGTTCGGCTCGGGGCTGCTGGCGGATGTGGCGGGGGCGCGGGCGGTGTTCGTGCTGTGCGGGGTGGTGCAGGTGGGTGTGTTCATCGGCTTCTACAACAGCCGGGTGCTGCGCGAGCGCTGAGGCCGCAGCCCCGGCGCCCGCGCCCGGGCTCAGAACGTGCCGTTGATCTTCAGGGCCAGCACGCGGCCGGAGCCGCCACACTGATCCTCGATCTCTTCCAGGATGTTGGCGCTGATGCGGCCGACGAAACGCTGCCGCTCACGGCACTGCAGGTTGTCGGTGGCGTTGCGCACATCGAAGCGGATGGTGGTGTTGCCGAAGGCGATGTATTCCACGAAGGCCATCACCATCGGGTCACCGGCCGTCAGCTCGATGTCCTCGAGGTCGTAGCGCTTGATGTTGCCATCGAAGCGATTGTTCCAGCTCAGACCGTAGTTCATGCGCCACTGCGGCAGGTCGTGGCGGAAGCCCAGTTCCAGACGGCCGCGCTCGTAGTTGGTGAAGCGGCGGTCGAGGCCCAGGAACGGGTCCTTGATCTCGGAATCGCGCACCGTGAAGTTGGCGGTGACGAGCAGATTGGGCATGTCGATCATCTTCATGCGGATGCTGGAGCGCAGGATCAGCTGCCACATGTCGCCGTCGCCGATGTTGCCGTTGGTGGCCGCCAGCGCGGTGGGGCTGGAGACGTCGATGCGCTCGATCTTGTCGAAATGGCGCATGAAGTTCACGCGGGCACTCACCACGCCGATATCGTCGGGCAGACGGTACTGGGCGTCGAAGTCGGCGTTGATCCAGGTTTCCGGTTCGAGGTTGGCATTGCCGCCCTCGGTGTTCATGTCGTTGTCGTCGTTGTCACCCGAGGCCACGAAGTCCGAGAAACTCAGCTGTTTCACATCGAATTCGACCATGCCGCGCAGCTGGAACATCGGCGTCACGTCGAAACGGTAGTCCACTTTCGGCTTCCAGAAGTCGAAATCGCGGGACTTGTTCACGTCGCCGCTCTGGGTCAGTTCCGAGGTCTCATAGACCAGCGAGCTTTCCAGCGACATGCGCGAATTGATCTGCCAGTTGTGGGTGGCGAAGGGCTCGTAGCGGATCTCCTCCACCTTGGTGTTGCTATTGGCCACGTTCTGCGGCACCAGACCGCCAAAAGCTGCCGAGGGAATGCCGGTGGTGCTCAGCGTGCCCAGGCGCAGCGACGAATCCAGGATGGTCTGGGCACGCTCCAGGCCGAACTCGATGTCCTGGCCGGCGGCCAGGCCGGTGGTGTAGGAGCTGCGCACGATGCGCTCCTGGGCCACGCTGCCGCTGTCCAGGAACAGGTTCTTGGTCTCGCTGCCATCGGCATTCACGCGGTAGCGCTCGCGCACCGTGCCCTGGTCGCGTTCGTTGGTGATGAACAGCACCTTGAAGCGATCGCCATTGTCGCGCAGCCACTCGTAGTCGCCGCCCACTTCCCAGTTCTGGTTGCGGCCGGGAGTGTCCTCACGCTCGTAGCTGAGGGTGTTCGGAAGCACGCGCAGATTGGTGGTCACGCGATCCAGCGCCGTCTCGCTGTCGCTGTCGCCGAACAGGGCGTTCAGGCGCAGGCTGCTGTTGGCCGTGATGTCGTAGCCGAGGTTGGTGGTGAAGCGGTAATCCGTCTGCTCGCGGATGCGATCCTCGCGGATGATGTCGTTGGGCTGGAAATTGCCCAGGATGCTGTTTTCCTTGCTGACGTAATGGTCGTAGCGCGGCTCGGCCTGCATGGCGAACAGGTAGTTCAGCGCGCCACTCTGGCCACTCACGGAGAGCGAGCCGCCGGGCTCGGTCTGGTGGTCGGCATAGCGGTCCATGTTGGCTTCGTAGGAGATGCTGGTGTTGGAGAGTTCCTCGAACAGCACCACGTTGATGATCTGAGCCCCGCCGCGCACATCCAGCGCACCGCTGGTGCCGCGGATCAGTTCGATGCGATCCACCTGCGAGGCATTGATGCGCGTCAGCATGGCGTTGGTGTCGTTGTCCTTGCCGGCGGTGCGCTTGCCGTTGATCAGCACCTGATTGTCGCCGCCCCCGCCGCCCAGACCCCGGCCGCCTGCACCGGGATTGCCGCCCCCGCGCGGTCCACCCCCGCCCCCGCCGCCCGAGGCATTGCCGGCGCCGGGAATGCGGTCGACCATGTCCTTGGCGGTGATGGGCGCGTATTCGGTGAAGTAGTCAGCGGGGTAGAAGATGGTGGTGTCTTCGCCGGCGGGTGCCTGAGCGCTGGCAGTGCCGGCGAGACTCAGTACCAGGGCGAGTGCCGAGAGGGTGGCGAGGGAACGTGGAATGCGGCGTGTCATCATTGAAGCCCATACGGTTGAAAACCCCGGAGTATAGCGGCAGCCCGCTGATCAATTTGTGACTTTTTGTGCGCTGCTGCGTATAGTCCGGCCACAATCACAACATCCTGCGAAAGGAGAATGTCATGTCCAGAACGCCCGTCGTGCTTGCCCTTGCCCTGTTCGCCGCGAGCAGCAGTCCTGCTCAGACTCCCGTGCCGCCCGCCCTGTTCGTGCCCGACGCGCAGATTGCTGCGGGGCTGCGCCAGGCCCTGCAGGAGCGTCCGGCCATGGGGGTCTCCACCATCACCACCACCGATCAGTACCGCATCAACCTGATCACTCGCACCGAGCCGGCGGGCGCCATCGTGCACGTGCCGGGCACCGAGCTGCATTACATCCTCGAGGGCGCGGGCACCCTGGTCACGGGAGGCGTCGTGGTGCGTTCAGCTGAGGGCGCGCCCGGGACGATCGAAGGCGGTGTCGCCCAGCGCGTGAGCAAGGGCGACGCGGTGCTGATTCCCGAAGGCACGCCCCACCAGTACACCGCCGTGGAAGGGGCTGTCACGTACCTTGAAGTGCGCTTCAACGTGCCCGTCGCCCAGCCCTGACGGGCCTTGCTCTGGACGGCATTTTCAACAGGCTGTATTGCAAGGATTTTTTTATGGCGCAGGAATTGCTACTCTCCTGCGCTCACAAAAAAACATCCGTCATCCGAGTTCCCGTTCATGACCATTGCCCGCCTGCCTGTCCGTGTTGCCCGCCGTTCCTGTCTGTTTCTCGTGTTTCTGCTTAGTGCGGGAGTCTTGCTGTCCCCTGCAGCGCTGCAGGCCCAGGACGCCATCGATTTCGCCATTCCGCGCACCAGCGCCCGGCCCGCCATCGACGGTGAGGTGGACCCCGCCGAGTGGGCGGCCGCCACCCGAGTGACGCTCGGCATCGAGTTCTCGCCGTCCGAGAACATTCCCGCCGCTGTGCAGACCCAGGCGCTGATCATGGAAGACGGCGAAACGCTCTACGTGGCCTTCATCGCGCAGGACCCGGACCCCTCGCAGATTCGCGCGTTCTACCGCGATCGCGACCAGATCAATGGCACGGATTATGTCGGTGTGTCGCTGGACACCTTCAACGATGAGGCGCGCAGCGTCGACTTCATCGTCAGCCCGCTGGGCGTGCAGTACGACGCCACCAATGACGATCTCACCGGCAACGAGGACGCGTCCTGGAACGCCCTGTGGGACAGCGCCGGACAGATCACCGACACCGGCTACGTGACCGAGATGGCGATCCCCTTCAAGCAGCTGCGCTTTCGCAGCGGCAGTGACCTGAAGACCTGGGGCGTGCGCTTCGTGCGGGATTATCCGCGCGATCGCCGCTACCGCTTCTCCAACGTGCCGCAGGATCGCAACATCTCCTGCCTCGTCTGTCAGTACAGCAAGGCCAGCGGGCTCGAAAGCGTGCAGCCTGGGCGCAATCTGGAGATCATTCCCACGCTGACCGCCTCGGGTCTGCGCTCGCGTCCCAATCCCGCGGTGGATCGCTGGAGCGATCTGGAGACAGACACCGATGCCGGTGCCGACCTGCGTTGGGGCATCAATCAGGACAACTACCTCAATGCCACGTTGAACCCCGACTTCTCGCAGGTGGAAGCCGACAGCGCTCAGTTGGAGATCAACAACACGTTTTCGTTGTTCTTTCCCGAGAAACGCACGTTCTTCCTGGATGGCGCGAACTACTTCAACAGCCCGCTCAATCTGGTGCACACGCGCAACATCGCCGACCCGGACTACGGGGTGAAGTTGACCGGACGCGCCGGACGGCATTCTTACGGCGTGCTGCAGGCCAGCGATACGACCACCAGCTTCATGATCCCCACCAATGACGCCTCGTCGGTGGCCTCTCTCGGCGGCACCGGCAGCGATGTCTCCGTACTGCGCTATCGCCAGGACGTGCTGCAGAACTCCAGCATCGGCACCGTGCTGACCCATCGCGCAGGCGGCGACTACAGCAACACCGTGGCGGGCGTGGACGGGCGCTGGCGTCTGGGCGGCAGCGATGTCATCAATCTGCAGCTGCTGCGCTCGCAGTCCGAATACCCGCTGGCCGTGCAGACCCGCTATGGCCAGGACGACCGCCTGAGCGACCAGACGATGCTGCTGGAATACCGTCACAACGACCGGCGCTGGGACGTGTGGGCGGAGTACGTGGACTTCGGCAAGGACTTCCGCGCCGACATGGGCTTCATCAACCGCGTCGACTACACCCGCAGCACCGTCCGTGCGGGGCACACCTGGCGCTATGAGGCGGGCAGCTTCTTCGACCGCATCCGCATCGCGCTGGACTGGGACAACACCTTCGACCAGGCCGGGCTTGAACTGGAAGAGGAATTCGAGGTGTTCCTGGAGATGGACGGCCCGCTGCAGTCCCAGGTGAACGGCCTCTTTGGCGGCAGCAAGACCTATTACAACGGCTTCTATTTCGACGAGCAGTTCAACCAGCTCTCGGTGTCGGCGCGTCCGAGCAGCGAGCTTTACGTGCGCATGCTGGTGCGCATCGAGGACATCGTGGATTTCGCCAACACGCGGCTGGGCGATTCGCGGCGCTACACGCCTTCGATCAATTACCAGTGGGGGCGGCATCTGCAGCTGGACCTGAGCCACACGCACCAGACGTTCGATGTGGATGGGGGGCGCCTGTTCACAGCGGACTTGACGGAGCTGCGCAGCACCTGGCAGTTCAATGTGCGCAGCTTCGTGCGCTTCATCGTGCAGCACTCGGACACGCAGCGCGATCGCGGCCTTTACATTCGCCCGGTGCAGTCGCGCTCGAAGGAGCTGACGACGCAGCTGCTGTACAGCTACAAGCTGAGTGCGCAGACACTGTTCTTCCTGGGGTATTCAGACGCAGGATTCCAGAATGACAGTCTGGAATCCATCGAGACGAGCAGCAGGACGCTGTTCGCGAAGTTCAGTTATGCCTGGCAGCCGTAGCCTGTGGTTCAGCGTGGCACAGAATCCCTGCCTGCCCTTCAGGACACGCCGTGAACCCATCCGACCGCCATGGATGGCGGAAGTGCCGGAAATGCAGGAGCATTTTCCGGCCTTGTAGGCTCGGTGGCCGCCGTCCGGGCGGCCAACGGTCCTGAAGGGCAGGCAGGGACTCTGTGCACTCAGCTCAGATCTGGCCTGCGCAGCAGCCGCGCAGGGATCAGGGAGAGCAGCAACAGCGCGCCGAGGGTGATGTAGATCGGCGGCCACTCGAAGGGCTGCGGGGGAGCCGCGCCGGTGGTCACGCTGGCGCTCTCGTTGCCGGCGCTGACGGTGTAGGCCGTTTGCGCGTCCCCGTTCCAGGAGAACACGCCCACGGCATCGGTCTGCACCTTCGCCACCTCGGCGCCGGCGTTGTCGCTGCGGGCGATGCGCACCGTCAGATTGCCGGCCGGGCTGCCGTCGGCCTGACTGATGACGCCGAACACCAGCGTGCCATCGGCCAGCACGTCCAGGCGCAGGTCCTGGGCACTCACGCTCGAACTGCCAAGCAGCAGCGCCATCGCGAACAACACTCTAGTGAACATGCAGCGGCCCTCCGTCGTGGCTGTGCGGCACGCCGGCCGCCTCGGTCGTTGTGGCGGGGCCGTGCACATGGCCCTGTTCGTGCAGATAGCCGTGCAGCTGGTAGAGCAGCAACAGGAAGCCGAAGAACACCAGCAGGCCGTTGCAGATGCGCGTGACCGGCTCCCAGACCGTGGTCTGCTGCCAGGCGCGAATGACCACGCCCATCACCAGCAAGGCCGCGATCTGGCCCAGCTCCACGCCCAGATTGAAGAACAGGATCTTGCCCAGCAGGCCGCTCTCGTCGCCCAGTGTCAGGTCCTGCAGCCGGGCGGACAGGCCGAAGCCGTGGATCAGGCCGAAACTGAACACCATCGCCAGCAGGGGCGGTGCCGCCGTGCCTATCCAGCGCCGAAAGCCGTCCAGGTTCTCGAAGCCCTTGTACATCACGGTCACGGCGATGACGGCGTCGATCAGGTAGTGATCGGCTGTGATGCCGGCGAAGGTGGCGAAGACCAGGGTGAGGGTGTGGCCAAGGGTGAAGGCGGTGACGAACTTGAGGATGTCCATGAAGCGGGTCAGGAAAAACATGACGCCGAACAGGAACAGCAGGTGATCGTAGCCGGTGAGCATGTGCTCCGCGCCGGTCCAGATATAGTCCAGGATGCCGCCGCTCTGCATGCGTTCGCGTGCGACGGGCGAGACATCGTGGGCCACTGCGGGCAGCGCCACCAGGCAGAACAGGCCGGCCAGCAGACGGGCAGGGCGGGTGACTCGTGGGGCGGGCATCGGCATTCCTCGTAGAAATTCAGTCCGTGGGGTGCTGCGTGCACGAAACCTGGGCGCTCGCGGGTCTTTGCCTGCGTGCCTCGGGCACGTCAACCACGCACGCCCGCAGGGGCCACAGGAGATTACCTCATGAAGAAGATACTGGCACTCGTCGCGTTGAGCCTCTGCTCACTCGTCGGCGCCCAGGCGCAGCAGGGACACAACCATGCGCTGATGATGGCCATCGACAACCCTCAGCGCTCCGAGGCCAACAAGGCTCGCGATGTCTACCGCCACCCCTACGAGACGCTGAGCTTCTTCGGCGTGCAGCCCACCCATACCGTCGTCGAGATGTTCCCGGGTGGCGGCTGGTACACCGAGATCCTGACGCCCTACCTCGCCAATGGCGGCACCCTGATCCCGGCCCGCTCGGCCGAGATTCCGGCAGCGGCCGGCACGGTGGACGTGATCCTGGACTTCCGCAATGCCCACAACTGGATGGGGGGAGATGCCGCCGCCATGGTGCAGGCCTGGCATGCAGCGCTCAAGCCGGGTGGGGTGGTCGGTCTGGTGGACCATCGCCATGACGCGGACGTGCCATTCGTGGCCGGCCGCGGCTACATTCTGGAGCAGCAGGTCATCGACCTGATGCAGGCCAACGGTTTCGCGCTGGAGGCACGCTCCGAGATCAATGCCAACCCGCTGGACACCAAGGATCACCCGGGCGGCGTGTGGAACCTGCCGCCCACGCTGCAGAACGTGAGTGAGGCCGATCGCGCGAAGTACCTGGCCATCGGCGAGAGCGACCGCATGACGCTGAAGTTCGTCAAGCGCTGAGCTTCCCCGGCCCGGCCCGGCCCGGGCCCGTGCCGCCTGCTCAGCGCAGGATGTGCACGAGGCTCAGGCTGAGGTGGGTGTTCCGGCAATACACTCCGCGATTCGCCTTGATGAACTGCCGGCCCACGCCCCTGCTCACGGCACTGTTGCGCCCGAACGGCAGACTGTAGTCCAGACGCAATTCATGTGTCTTCGTTGGCAACGCATAGGCCACCTGCTTGCGGCCGGGCGGCGGACGCACGGCATGGTCCGAGGTCAGGGCGCGCACAGAGCGCCCAGCCCCGGATTGGGCGCCAAGGCACTGAAGACGGTGCAGCCGTCCGTCCAGGTATAGCCCGTCGTGAGCGTGGCGTAATTGGCGAAGGTGTATTCCGCACTGGCCAGCACACCTCCTTGATTGAAGTCGAAGATGTCATTGCGCGTGCTGTAGAGGCTGGCGTGGCGCTGGGCGTCATGCAGGCCCTTGCTGGCATCCAGCCCAGTGCCGAGGGTCACGGCCCAGGCGGGCGACAGGCGCTAGCTGTAGTCCAGTTCCAGGCTCAGCAGCTCGCGGTCCCGCGTCTGACTGTGACTGTCGTGGTGGCGCCAGCTCAATCGGGCCGCCACGGCCGGCGCATAGGCGCCCAGACCGAATTTCTGCGTGAGACTTCCCCCCAGCGTGATGGCATTGCTGTGCAGACCGGGCAGATCGGCAAAGCGTGTGGCGTTGAGGCTGGCGAACACGGTGGCGGTGCGCGAGGCCTGCAGCTGGAAGAACTGGCCGCCGCTGAGCGTCAGCGCGGCGCTGCTGTCCGCGTAGGTGTCGCTGTCCAGGAAGGCGCGCGTGGCATTGTCGTCGCGCTGCACGCCCAGCTGCAGATCTGCGAACGGGTCGGCCTGCGCGGCAAGGGGCGATGTAAGAGAGAGCAGGGCCAGCAGCGGCCAGCGACGCCGGTCGGTGCGTGCTGATGCAGGGCGTTTGGACATGAGTTTGCTCATTTGGTGACCAGATTGGGGTGGCAGTGCTCGCCGGGAAGCTTACCTCAGCGGACCCGTGGCGGTGAATTCTGCCGTCGCGCGAGGTCGATCTGCGACGAAGCGAGCTTGCCAATGGATATCATAATGATATCTACTTGCCTTGACTTCCACAGGAGACCCTGCTCATGAAAGAAAACAACATCGGCTCGCTGCCTGGCATTCCCATGGCCATCATCCTGGTCTGCGTGTTCCTCTACGCCGTCTCGCTGCTGCTCACGTCCCTGGAGGGCGGCAGCCTGTCCGGTCAGCGCAGCGCCGTGGTGCTGATCGTCGGCAGCGTGCTCTGCTACAAGGGCTTCTTCATGGTGGAGCCCAATCAGTCCGCGGTGCTCAGCCTGTTCGGCAAGTATGTCGGCACGGTGAAGGACCAGGGCCTGCGCTTTCAGAACCCGTTCTACCGGCCGCGCAAGGTGTCGCTGCGGGTGCGCAATTTCGAGTCCGGCAAGCTCAAGGTGAACGAGCTGGAGGGCAGCCCCATCGAGATCGCCTCGGTGGTGGTGTGGAAGGTGCTGGACTCGGCCGAGGCGGTCTACAACGTGGATGACTACGAGAGCTTCGTGCACATCCAGGCGGAGTCGGCCCTGCGCGCGATGGCCACCGCCTATCCCTACGACCCCACGCCCGAGCACCCCATCGCCCTGCGCAGCCACGCCAGCGAGATCTCCCACGACCTGGCGCAGCAACTCTCGGAGCGCCTGAACCAGGCCGGCATCGAGGTGCTGGAGGCCCGCATCAGCCACCTGGCCTATGCGCCCGAGATCGCCGGCGCGATGCTGCAGCGGCAGCAGGCCGGGGCCATCATCAGCGCCCGCGAACGCCTGGTGGACGGCGCGGTGGGCATGGTGCAGCAGGCGCTGGATTCCCTGAGCGAGCGCGGAGTGGTCGAGCTGGACAACGAGCGGCGCGCCCAGATGGTGAGCAATCTGCTGGTGGTGCTGTGCTCTGACCGGGCCACCCAGCCGGTGGTGAACGCAGGCAGTCTGTACTGATGAGTGAACGCAAGTCGTATCCCCTGCGCATCAACCCCGCCGTGCTGGAGGCCATGCAGCGCTGGGCCGACGACGATCTGCGCTCGCTCAACGGCCAGATCGAGTATGTGCTGCGCGAATCCCTGCGGCGGGAGGGGCGGCTGCGCAGGCCGGAGGGGGAGGGCAGCGATTCATCTGCCGCTGACTGAGCTCAGTGCCTCCCCCAGGGTTGGCGCAAACTGCAGCACGCCCGGGATGGGCGTCACGCCGGCGCGGGCAAGGGTCTTGAGGGGCTGGAACTGCAGGTCGGTCAGGATCAATTGCGTGCCGTTCATGCGGCACTGCGCCACCAGACGCTCCAGCGCCGCCAGACCGCCCGCATCCAGGATCGGCACGCCGTCCAGATAGAGCACGATGCCCTTGCGGGCGCCGCAGCCGGCGGCGATTTCCCCGAAGACGCGATCGGCGGCGGCGAAGAACAGCGGGTCACTGATCTAGAGGATGCACCACCCGTCAGGGGGCGGCTCGCTCACCAGGCGACGGTTCTCGCTGATGTCTGCCACGCGGGTCATGTCGGCGATCTCCTTCATGAACAGCAGCGCCGCCAGCACCATGCCGATGGCGATCACCATGTCGAACACCACCGTCAGCGTGAAACAGGTCAGGAACACCAGCACATCGCTGCCCGGCGCCTTGCGCAGCAGATGCACGGCCTTGGGGGCCTCGCTCATGTTCCAGGCCACCATCAGCAGCAGCGCCTGCACCGCTTGCCAGCTCCAGAGGATCGGCGCGCCGTCAGCGCCCTCGCGCAGCCAGGGCCATTGCAGCAGGGGCAGCACGGGCGGAATGCCCGCGCCGGGGCTGCCATCGCCCAGGGTGTAGCTGAAGCGCGAGCCGATGGTCTCCACCGGGTGTCCCGCGCCCGCCAGCAGCAAGGCGGCGAGGCTCGCCAGCAGGATCGCCGGCAAATGCGCCGGCACCGGCGTGCGCAGGCGCGGCCACAGCAGCATCACCGTCAGTGTCAGGGCGGCCACGGCAACGCTCGGCAGATGCACGGCCCCGGCCTGGCCGACCAGCACCTGCAGTTTGTCGATGAAGTGCTCGGGCATCTCGTCGATGGGCAGGCCGAAGAGATCCTTCAGCTGCAGCGTCACGATCACCACCGCGATGCCGGCGGTGAAGCCCAGCACGACCGACTCCGGAATGTACTGGATCAGCCGCCCCAGCCGCAGCAGGGCCATGCCCACCAGGATGACGCCCGACATCATCGTGGCCACCAGCAGGCCGCCCAGGCCCCAGGTCTGGGCGATGGGGTAGAGAATGACGACGAAGGCGGCGGTCGGTCCGGACACGCTGTAGCGCGAACCTCCGGCCAGCGCGATCAGGAAGCCGGCGATGATGGCGGTGTAGAGACCGTACTGCGGCGCCACGCCACTGGCGATGGCCAGCGCCATGGCCAGCGGAATGGAGATGATCCCGACGGTGAGTCCCGCCAGGGCATCCTGGCCGAAGCGCTGCCGGGAATAGGGTTCGCGCAGCACGCTCTCACGCAGGGCGTGGGCGAACTACAGGGGAAACAGATGACGACGGCTGGGCAGCGGCGTGCCTCTTCAGACCATGATGCCGGCGATTGTATGCCCGGAGGCGGTGTGGCAGGGGATGACCTGGATCAGTCCTGGTCCCGGTGCTGCTTGTCGAGTGTGTCCGGCATCATGGTCTGCATCAGGGCTCCGAGAGCAGCAGCAGGCCGCTCAATGATTCGCGGCCGCGCTGCAGGAAGACGAACACGTCGTCGTGGACATCGCCGTTGAGGCTGGCCACCTGCAGCTCGCCATTGCGCATGGCAACGGGCAACGCCAGCCGGTGCTCGGGCGTGCGGCCTTCGACTCGGCGCAGCTCGCTGTTCTGCTCGATCTCGAATTCGTCGATGAAGCGGCGGATGTCGATCTCGTACTCGTTGCGGTTGCGGCTGTAGTCCAGCGAGGCCAGGAACTGATCGTCCGGCGCCGCTGCCGGCGCGTCCATGCTGCCCATGAACACCTGCACCTGATCCTCCAGCAGCACCAGAAGGTCACGGGTGGATTCCACGCCGCCGATCTGCGCGATGGCCGTAGGCAGGATCGTCGCCTCTTCGAGTGCCCGGGCCTGCTCGCGGATGTCGATGGCGGAGCTGAGCATGCGCACCGCCGAGGGGAACTTCAGCGCCACCGTCAGCTGACGCGAGGGCCGGCGGGCGAAACTCTCGCCCTCGTTCGGGTAGACGAAGGCCTCGACATTGATGGAGCCGGCGATGGCCAGCCAGAGGAACAGATCGCCCACCGAGATCGACTCCACGCGCCACAGCCAGAGGTCCGGCCGGCCGTCCTCGTTCTCGTCGTGCAGGAAGGTGGTGAGCACATTGCCGCTGGAGCGCAACACCTGGCGCGGCTGACTGAAATCCATGCCGGTGGTGGTGCCGGAAAACAGCGAGACCTTGCCGCCTTCGCGCAGCACGAAGTCGTCAATGCCGTCGCCGTCGACATCCTGCAGCAGCTCCTCGTGGGTCAGTGACAGCATGCCGGTGAGATTGGCGAAGTCGAGCTGGTCGAAGTCGAAATTGCCCAGGCGTTCCCGAATCTCCAGCCGGTCGACGAAATAGCTCGGGCTCTGCGGGAAGTAGTCGCCGCTGCCACTGGCCAGGAAGACATCGAAACGCTCCTCGGTTTCCGAGATCAGGTCCGGCTGGCCGTCGCTGTTCACATCGCGCAAGGCCACCAGCGGAATGCGCAGGGCCTGGCCGACATCACGCTCGATGCCCTGGCGCACGAACAGATTGGTGCGGATCTGCATGTCCGACTGCACGGCCAGCGGCGGCTGGTAGCTGGCATCGGCGTTGCGGATGTACAGCTGCAGGGTGCCGGCACCGGGAATGATCAGGTCATCCAGGCCGTCGGCATTGATGTCGCGGGAGAAATGCAGGCGGTTGACGCCCGCGCCAGCGAAAGCACTGAGCCCGCTCAGCACGTCGATCGGGTCGGCGAACTGGCGCTCGCGGATCGGCCACTGCAGCACGCGGCTGCCGTCGACCAGGGCGAGCAGGGAGAAGCGACTCGCGCCAGCGGCATCCGGATAGTTCTCGCTCAGCTCCCAGCCGATGCTGCTGCCTTCGAGCTGGATGGCGGTATCCGGCGCGCTGAAATCGAAGCCGCCGCCCGTGGCAGAAGTGCGCTGGAAATACAGGCTGAAGCGCGAAGGAGCCACGGCCAGCACGTCGGTCAGGCCGTCCTGATCGGCATCCACCAGCAGCAGTCGCTCGGTGTCGGCTGGCAACGTGAAAGGCAGGCTGCGATAACCCGGCAGCGTGTCGCTCTCTTGCGCCAGCAGCGCGGGACTCAAGGACAGGGGCAGCAGCAGGGCCGGCAACAGGCGGGTCAGCAGCGTCATGGCGTGGATACCAGCAGGGTCATGGCGGTGGAGTGATACAGCAGCAGATCGGCCACCCCGTCGCCGTTCATGTCCTGCACGTCGAAACGCAACACGGAGCGGGTGGGCACGTACTGCCAGAAGGGGGTGGCGGCAAACTGCAGGCCGGCGTCGATGGCCCGCGCTGTCAGCGTGCCGTCCGGAGCCAGGGCGATGGCGTCGCGGCGGCCGTCGCCATCCAGATCGGTCTGCAGATCGATCTGCGCCGACAGGCCCCGCACGGCCTCGGCAGAGAAATTCTCGTCGAGCCGGAACGCGGGCCGCGCGCTGAAGACTTCGCCGGGCTCGCTGCCGGGGGCGTACAGCAGCTGCGAGCGCACGATGCTGGCATTGCGCACGGCATTGACCACCGGAATCGTGTAGTAGCTGATGCTCAGCGCCGGGCGGCCGTCTCCGGCGATGTCGGTGACGCTCAGGGTGAGGTCATACCCCGAGAAGCGCATGACCTGGTCGGGCTGGTCGAGGCGGAAGCTGCCGTTCTGGTTCAGGTGGAACTGCACGGTCCATTCATTGGAATTGTCGAGGATGCGCAGCACGTCCAAGCGGCCATCTCCGTTGACGTCCAGCAGGCGAATGTCGCCGCGCGTGTCGATGGGGCCGCGCCAGTCAGGCGTGGCGGCGAAGCCGCCCTCGGCATCCTGCTGCAGGATGTTGATCTGGCCGTACAGGTCATTGCCGATGTTCATGAACACGATGTCCTGTTGATCATCGTCGTTCATGCGGGCGGCCACCGCCGCCGGCTGCCAGTGCTCGGCTTCGAGCAGCGTGGTGGTGTCGCTGTCCTGCCAGGACGACAGGAAGCCCTCGAAGGCACTCGCTCCCAGCGCGCGCACATTGAGCACGATGCCCTGGCGTTCGTTGATCGCCAGTTGCGTGTCGAGCCGCGCGCCGCCCAGTGGCACTTCGCCCGGGTCGAGTTCCTGATTGATCGTGCTGAAGCGGTGCGCGAGGGTGAAGCGCTCGTCCGGCCCGCCCAGGAACAGGCCATAGTCGTCGCGGCCCGGCAGCAGCAGGTCGGCATGGCCGTCACCGTTCATGTCCGGCAGGCCGGGCAGGTAGAGCACGCGGCGGCGGTCGGGCACCGAGGCGGCCAGCGGCCAGTCGAACAGCGGGCGCAGATTGTCGGTGTAGCTGGCAATGGCGGAGGAGAGACTGAACACACCATTGCCCGCAAACAGCAGCAGCTCGCGGCCGGGTTCCGGGCGCAGGTCAGCCAGTGCGAAGGCGATGATCTCGGGCTTGATCTCCACTCGGCGCGAGGGCTCGGCCGGGAAGTGGCCGCCGGCGTCCTGCAGGTAGACCAGCAGCTCGCGTCCAGCCTCCGCGCTCCAGTGCGGCACGATCAGGTCGAGACGGGCGTCGCCGTCCATGTCCTCGCGCAGCACGTCATCGGGCCACTCACCCAGGCCGATTTCCGAGGCCATGTGATTGGGCTGGGCTTGGGCGGAGCTGCCCAGCAGCAGGGCCGCGAACAGCACGCCCAGCGGGCGACGGACGGCGCTCATGGCTGCGCTTCCTCTACCAGTTCGCCATAGCCGGTGGCGAAGCGGAACAGGCTGAGCAGGCTGTATTCCTTCTCGCCTTCTTCGTGCCGGTAACGAAAGAGCGAGAACAGCCACAGATCGCCTATGGCCAGCTGGGTGCGGGCGGGGCTGAGACTGGATTCGTACTGCAGCAGCGGGCCGAGGGAGAGCCGGGAGAGCCGGCGTCCGGGGCTCCACAGTCGCACCTCCCGCCCGAAGCTCTCCAGCGCCAGCGCGGTGTCCCGTGCCACGCTGAGGCGGACCTCGTCCCCCAGGGCGTGTTCGGTGTTCAGGCGTGTGATCAGGTCCTGGGCTGACGTGACGGGGATGTCTTCAAGCGCCAGGATGGTGTCGCCCACCTCGAGCCCGGCGGCGGGCAGGGGGCTGTCAGCGAACAGCTCGACGATGCGGGCGCCCGAGTGCGGCGCGCCGCCGGCCGTGTCATAGATCTCGGTGACATAGCCCGCCCGGGTGGCCACCGGGTCGGCCCGGTACAGCTCCACCAGCTCGGCGCGTCCGTCGGTCTGCGGGCGGGCATTGAGGGTGGTCTGAAACACGGTCGTGGCCCGGCGCACTTCCAGCACGAAGGCGCCGGCGGCATTGCTCTGCTGCGCCAGTGCTTCGACCAGATCGGGGTGGTTCACTTCCCGCTCGTCGATGCGCAGGATCACGTCGCCCGCCCGCAATCCGGCCAGGTCGGCGGCCCCGCCGGGGGTGACGGCGCGAATGCGCACGCCGGGCAGCACGGTGATGTTGCTCAGCGAGTCGCTCTCGTTCAGCGCCGTGCTCATGCCGAAGTTGAGGCCGCGGCCGACCGGTTCGCCCGCGCTCAGGCTGACCGTCTCCGGCGACAGGGTGATGCTGGGCACCAGCGCACGCGGCTCGGTGCTCAGGCAGCCGGCCAGCAGCAGGGAACACAGGCCCAGGGGCAGGGTGCGCACAGAACTCACAGGGGTTTCCTCCTCACGGCCAGCAGGGCAAGCATCACGAACAGCAGCAGCTGGGGCAGCGGCACCCATTCGTTGAGGGCCAGCACCTGCGGGTCGATCATCACATCGGAATAGCCCCGCACCAGCCGGCCGACATCCTGCAGATAGGACTGGTCGATCAGCGAGGGCTGATAGCGGGCGTAGAGATAATGCGCGGCCTCGCCCAGCACGCCCTTGAACACATCCAGCGCCAGGCTGATGCCCAGGGCGGCGGTCACGGCCTGGGTGGCGGACTGGGCCAGCACCGACACCAGCACGCCGAAGGCCAGCGCCGCGGGCAAGGGGATCAGCGCCAGACGCAGGCCGAGCCACACCTCTTCGCGAATCTCCTCGCTGCCGATCAGCTCATAGCCGTCTTCCACTACCGGCCCGAATTCCCACAGCAGGGCGCAGGTCGCGCTGGTGCCGGCGGCCAGCAACAGCAGGGCGCAGAGGGCGAGCAGCCAGACAGTGCACAGCTTGGCCAGCACCAGGTGCATGCGGCTGCTGCGGCGGATCAACACATGGCGCAGGGCGCCGGTGTCGCGATCGCTGGCGAAGGACCAGGCGGCCCAGGCCACCAGCGACAGGCTCAGCAGGGTGAGTCCGGTGGCGAAGCCGTCGACGAACTGGCCCCAGGCATTGCTGGCGACGGCCATGTCATCGCCCCCGCCCAGCAGGGCATCCCGGGCCGCCTGGCCGGACTCGGCCAGCTTGACGATGGTGGCACGCAGCACGACGGCGAAGGCTGGCAGCAGCACGAGCAGCCAGGCGCTGGTGCTGCGGCGCGCCACATAGAGTTCGGCCCGGAGCGTGGCGATAAAGGCGCTCATGCGGCACCTCGCTCGGCCGGGGCCTGCAAGGGGTCAGCACTGGTGATCGCGTGGAAGAGCGAAGTGAGGGATGGGCGCTCGGGCGCCAGCTCGCTGACCAGGATGCCCTTGCTCACCAGCGTCTGGTTGACCAGGGCCGGGTTGCTCTGGCCGATGCGCAGCGTCAGCAGGCCCGGTTCGCGGGTGTCTTCCACCTGCACGCCGGGCAGGTCCTGCACGAGGGTGAGGGCGCGCACCACGTCGTCGCAGCGCACGCGCAGCCGGGTGTCGCCGGCATTGAACAGCTCGGTGACGGCACCGCTCAAGACGATCTGCCCCTTGTGCAGCACCGACAGATGCGAGCAGACCCGCTCCAGGTAGGGCAGCTGATGGCTGGAGAGCAGGAAGGCTGTGCCTTCCTCGCGGTTGAGCCGGGCGATCAGGTCGAGCACGTCATCGACGCCCCCGGCATCCAGGCCGTTGAAGGGTTCGTCCAGAATCACGAAACCGGGGCTGCCCAGCAGGGCCTGAGCGATGGAGGCGCGTCGGCGATTGCCCAGCGAGAGTTCGCGGATGCGGTAGCCGCTGTACTTGACGATGCCCAGCAGAGCCTCGACCTCGGCCGGCGAGCGCACCGGGTGCTGGCAAAGCAGTGCAGCGTGTTCCAGCACTTGCCTGACGGTGAGGTGCGGGTGCAGGCTGGGGCTGTCGAAGATGCTGACAATGGCGCCTTCGCTGCGGTACAGCGCGTCCGGGGCATGGCCCAGCACGCGGATCTCGCCGCCGTCGAAGGGCCGCATGCCCAGGATGCATTCCAGGGTGGTGGTCTTGCCGGAGCCGTTCAGCCCCACCAGACCATGCACAGCGCCGGGCTCGACGCGCAGCTGCAGGTCCTGCAGCACCGTCGTCGCGCCGTAACGCTTGTGCAGCCCCGTCACGCTGAGCGGGACGGGCGGATTCGCAGGAGCCTCGAACACCGCAGCCTTCCCTTCAGTCCACGAACAGGTCGTCGACCTGCACCTGGGTCACCGTGCCGTACTGCGCCAGCGCGTCAACATCGATGCGGGACAGATCGCCGACGATGGAGATCAGCTTCGGCCGGCCGGCGATGTTGTCGCGCTGGAAGGCCAGCATGTCTTCCAGGGTGGCGCTGCGCAGCTGCTCGAAGCGAGCGGGGCGCGGGTCCCCGTCCAGGCCCAGACGCTCCCATGAGCGCACCGAGCCGATCACCTGGCGGAAGCCGACGGTGGAGGTGCGGTAGCGGTTCTCCAGCGAGCTGCGGGCTTCCTCGAAGCGCTCGCCCGAGGATGGCATGTTGTCGAACAGGTCGAGGAAGGCGGCGAGGGCATCCACCGTCTTGTCGTTCTGCGAACCGATGGCGCCGATGGCGAGGTTTTCGGCATTCAGGCGGCCGCCCTGGGCGTACTGGGCCTGGGCGGAATAGGCCAGCGCCCGCGCTTCACGCAGTTCCTGGAACACCACGCTCGACATGCTGGTGCCGAAATAGGTGTTGTAAAGCGAGGAAGGGATCACGAGCGCCTCGTCATAGGTTCCGTCGGGGAACTCGATGCGCACCTGGGCCTGGGCTGTCGCCTGGTCCACCACGTAGATCTCGTTGGCGTCCACCACCCGCGCCGTGCGGAAACGGTAGGGCGGGGTGTCCTTGAGCTCGGCGGGCACCTCGTAGAGACGCTGCAGTTTCTCCTGCAGCTGTTCCAGTGACAGCGAGCCGGTGTAGCTCAGGGTGTGCTTGTAGGTCAGCAGATTGCGGATCTCGTCCTGCAGCTGCGGCACCGTGGACGCAGCGATCTCGGCCGAGGTCAGCGTCTGCAGCATGGGCGAGTCCTCGCCGTAGCGGTTGTAGAGGAACAGGGCCTGGCTGATGGCGCCCGGGTCCTGCTTCTGGTCTGCCCGCGACTTCAGGATGATGACCTTGAGTTCTTCCAGCGTGGCTTCGTCCGACACCGGATTGCGCAGCAGCTCCAGCATCAGGCTCAGGGTGGGCTCGAATTGCTCGTCCAGCCCGCTGACGCCGATGGAGGACTCGTTAGCGCCGGCACTGATGCCGAATTCGCTGCCCAGACGGTACCACTCCTTCTGCAGGTCGGCCGGGCTCAGGCTGCCAGCGCCGGATTTCTCCAGCAGCGCGGTGGCCAGGCCGAGGCGATCGTTCTCCTCGGAGCCGCTCTCCACGCTGATGGAGAAGGAGAACAGGTCGTTGAGCGGGTTCGGGGCGTAGTAGAGCGGCACGCCGGGCGCGAACTCGACCACGCGGTAGTCCTCGTTGGCGTCCACGAAGGTGGGCTCGATCTCTTCGTAGGGCATGGCCAGGATATTGGCGGCGAAGGCGGATTGACGGCTCGGATCGATGTTGACCGGATCGATCTGCGGCTTCTCGACGTGCGGGATCTCGTGCTGCTCATTCACCCGGTGCACGGCCACGTAATGGTTGTCGCCGAAATACTGATTGGCCACGCGCACGATGTCGTCCTTGCTCACCTGCTCCAGACGCGCCATTTCGGCGACGTAGTGGTCCCAGTCTTCACTGGCCATGAAGGCCTGGCGCATGGTGGTGACGCGTGCGGTGTTGGATTCCAGCGCCTGCTTCTGGCTCTTCTTGAAGTCGTTGACGATGGCCGGAATGATCCAGTCCTCGAACTCGCCGGCCTTGATGTGCGCGATCTGGTCCACCAGCAGTTGCTCGACCTCGGCCAGGGTCTGGCCTTGCTTGGGCACGCCCCACAGGCGCTGGGAGCCGTAGTCGTTGAGGAATTCCGGCGACGAGCCGGCGGCCTGCACGGCCTGGGCCTGGTTCAGGTTGATGTTGATCAGGCCGGCGGTGCGGTTGTCCAGGATCATGTCGAGCAGCATCAGGGCTTCCTTGTCGGGATGGCCGTTGGGCACGGTGCGATAGGCGATCTGCACCTCTTCCTCGCCCAGGTACTGCACGGTCACGCGCTCGACTTGCTCGATCGGGTCCTCCACCCAGGGGCCCACCTGAGGGACCTCCTTGCGCTCCCACTTGCCGAAGTGTTCGGCGATGGTGGCGATGGTCGCGTCGATGTCGATATCGCCGCTGATGAAGATGGCCATGTTGTTCGGCACGTAATAGGTGTCGAAGTAGTTCTGGATGTACACGAGGGACGGGTTCTTCAGGTGCTCGGAATCCCCGATGGTGGTCTGCTGTCCGTAGGGGTGTTTCTTGTAGAGCAGCTTGCCCATGGCGTAATAGGAGACGCGGTCGCGGTTGTCCAGGCTCTGATTCTGTTCCTCGTAGACGGTTTCCAGCTCGGTGTGAAAGAGGCGGAAAACCGGGTCGACAAAGCGGCTCGACTCGATCACGGCCCAGTGTTCGAGCCGGTTGGACGGCAGGCCGACCTTGTAGACGGTCTCTTCGTGCCAGGTGTGGGCGTTCAGGTTGGACGCGCCCATGGCGTTGTAGAGCTTGTCCATCTCATTGGGGATGGCGTACTGGGCGGCCTGCTGCGACACGCGATTGATCTCGGCGTAGATCTCGGCCCGCACGGTCGGGTCAGTCTCGCGGAAGTGGCGCTCGTACAGCTCGGTGATCTGGTCGAGGTAGGGCTTCTCGGCGGCGTAGTCCAGCGTGCCCAGCGCCTGTGTGCCCTTGAACAGCAGGTGCTCCAGGTAGTGCGCCAGGCCCGTGGCATCGGCCGGGTCGTTCTTGCTGCCGGCCTTGACGGCGATCTCGGCGTAGAAGCGCGGCTCCTCGTGGTTCTCGGTCAGGTAGACCTGCAGGCCGTTGTCCAGCTCGAAGATCTGGGTGTGCAGAGCGTCGTCCGGGTTGGGAGAATTGATGCGCCGGTAGCCGGCACCGGCCACGTTCTGGGTCCCGTCGGCTGCAGGTGTGGCAGGCGTTGCGGGGGTGTCTTGCGGACTGCAGGCAAACAGGGCCGAAAACAGCACCAGGACGCCCAGCATGGCGCGGGCGGACCCGGAAGTCGGGATGTGTGGCATAGGTTTCTCCAGAAGGGATCGGGCGCCGTCTCTCATGCCGAGACAGATGGCGGCTAATGTAAAGAATTCCACCCCGAAGGTCACCACAAAGCTGCCTCGAATCCAGAGACTTCGCGGCGCGGCGCTGCATGGCACCTTGGAATGCGCAAGCATCAGGGGGGCGGAGGCGCGATCATCTCGCGAGCCTCCTGGAGGCTGTTCGACAGCTCCAGCAACTGCGCCGAGGAGCTGCGCAGGCTTTCCTGCAATTGCTCGATCTGTGTCTGCACGCTCTGCTGCTGCGCGACGCTCGCAGCCAGCTGCGCTGCGCTGGCGTCCGCCTGGCTCTGCAGGGCTTCGCGTGCCGCTTCGCTGCGCTGCAGGCTCGCGCGCAGCGCCTGGGCGTCCTGATACTGCAGATAGGCCGTCGCCAGGGCGATCAGGGTGATCAGAGTCATGGCCAGCAAGGCTTTCATCGGGGTTCCTCGGAGGGCTCGCGGCCCGACAACAGGTGCGTTCAGCCTTGGCAGTCTAGCGTGCCCGGATGGCTGCGGGCGACACAAGCAGATAAATTGATCTACATCAATAAAATCAATCGTGAGAATCTTGAACCCGATGAATCTTTCACTATATTCAGCATCGTAGTCTGCGTGGTTGTCTGCTTGCTGTCAGAGTGACAATCGGGACCAACAAGAACCAACCCGAATGCTGTGCGCGCTTGCCGCTCTACCCGGTACGCTGGCGTTCTGCCCATTTACAAGGTAAGGAGAGGATCATGAAGTTGAAGCAGCGTTTGAGCATCAGGCAAACCGGGAAGGCCGCTCTTGGCTTCGCCGTTCTGGCGGTGCTGGGAACGAACGCACAGGCGCAGTCCGGCCTGGGCATTGAATCCGGCGAAGTGACCTATGCTGATCACGTCGCCCAGATCATCACCGACAACTGCGTTGTGTGCCACCGCGAAGGCGGCATCGGCCCGATGCAGCTCACCAATTACGATCAGGTCCGCCCCTGGGCGCCTCTGATCGGCGTGCGCGTTGCGAACAAGGAGATGCCTCCTTACTCCTACGACGACCATATCGGAATTCAGGATCTCCAGGGTGACTGGCGTCTGTCTGACGAAGAAATCAACACCATCACCCAGTGGGTCGCCCAAGGCGCTCCGGAAGGCGATTGGGGCGATCGTTCGCACCCGGTAGCCAACCTGCCGGATGCCGATGAGTGGAGCTTCGCTGCCCAGTTCGGTCAGCCCAGTGTCATTCTGGACTCAGAGCCCATCGACGTGCCTGCTATCGGTAACGACATGTGGCACCGTCCCTACGTGGAAACCGGGCTTACCACTGACCGCTGCATCAAGGCGATCCAGGTGAAGCCGGCCGGCAATGCCAAGGCCGTGGTGCACCACGCCAACTCCAACGTCGAGATCATGAATGCTGACGGCGAATACGAAGATGTCGGCATGCTGACCGAATACGCCATGGGCAAGTGGGGCGAGATCGCTCCGGAAGGCGTGTGCCGCACACTGCCGGCCAATGCCCGCATTCGCTGGGACATTCACCTGTTCCCCGGCGGCGTCGGAGCGACAGCTCCCGGCACAGTGATTGAAGACAACGTCGTGCAGATCGGTATCTGGCTGCACCCGGAAGGCTACGAGAGTCAAGTCCGCTACAAGCAGGATCTGGCACTGTATCGCCTGAACCAGGGCGAGCTGATCGTTCCTCCGAACGGCACTGCGATGACCCAGGGTTTCCACTCGTTTGACCACCCGGTTCGCATCGACAGCTTCCAGCCGCACGGCCACCTGCGCATGCGTGCTGCCGCGCTGGAGATCTACTACCCGGCGACTGGTCGCACTGAGCAGATCAGCCAGATCTCCAACTGGAGCGCCACGTGGCACCACAGCCACCTGTACGCCCCGGATGTCGCTCCGCTGGTCCCGACTGGCGCCGTGATGGTGATCAAGCAGTGGTATGACAACACTGCCAACAACCCGAACAATCCTGATCCGGATTTCTGGGTGGTTGAAGGCAGCCGTACCGCTGACGAGATGACCCACGCCTGGCTGGCGATCACTCACCTGGACGAAGAAGGCTACCAGGAGATCGTGGCTCAGCGTGAAGAGGCCAAGCAGCGTTCCGTTGCAGGTCAGTAAGCAACAGTAGCAGTATCCTCGTAAAGGGTCGGGCGTCGTGTGGCAACATGCGGCGCCCGGTTTCTATGTCCCGCCATGTACCGTGGCCAGCCAATACAGAACGACGCCCACAGCAAAGCGCCCCCTTTGGATGACGGCAGAAGTCTCGCTGAAATATGTAACAAAATGTGACTCTGGAATAATCCGTTTGCTTTTGCCGAGCGCGAAGGCGTACATTCCGAGCCATAAGGTGTCATGGTTGTATATCGTTGTACCGGATTTGCCCCCCCGCATGCAGTCATCCAGTGATAGTCATTGCCTTCCTTATCTCTAGCTAAGTTGTTGGAATTCCAATAAAAATGTCTGTCTGGTGCGCGGCTGCGCACTGGCCGGCAACTCGTCAAGCAAAGGAGATGAACATGCAGATGAAACAACGGTGGTGCGTCCGGCACACCGGTAAAGCGGCTCTTGGCGCTGCCGTGCTGGCAGTAATGGGAATGAGTGGTCAGGCTCAGGGGCAGTCCGGTCTGTCCATTGATTCCGGAGCCATCACCTATGCGGATCACGTCGCGCAAATCATTACGGACAACTGTGTTGTCTGCCACCGCGAAGGCGCCATCGGCCCGATGCAGCTCACCAATTACGAGCAGGTGCGCCCGTGGGCTCCCCTGATCGGCATGCGTGTCGCCAACAAGGAAATGCCGCCGTACTCCTACGACGATCATATCGGCATTCAGGAGCTGCAGGGCGATTGGCGTCTGTCGGATGAAGAAATCAACACCATCACCCAGTGGGTCGCCCAAGGCGCTCCGGAAGGGGATTGGGGAGATCGTTCGCACCCGGTGGCCAACCTGCCGGCCAGCGATGAGTGGACCTTTGCGGCCCAGTTCGGCCAGCCCACCCTGATTCTGGACTCCGAGCCCATCGACGTGCCGGCTCTCGGCAATGACATGTGGCACCGTCCCTTCGTGGAAACAGGCCTCACCACTGACCGCTGCATCAAGGCGATCCAGGTGAAGCCGGCCGGCAATGCCAAGGCCGTGGTGCACCACGCCAACTCCAATGTCGAGATCATGAATGCTGACGGCGAGTACGAAGATGTCGGCATGCTGACCGAGTACGCGATGGGCAAGTGGGGCGAAATCGCTCCGGACGGCGTGTGCCGCACACTGCCGGCCAATGCCCGCATTCGCTGGGACATCCATCTGTTCCCCGGCGGTGTTGGCGCCACCGCTCCCGGTACCGTGATTGAGGACAATGTCGTCGAGATCGGCATCTGGCTGCACCCGGAAGGCTACGAGACTCAGGCCAAGTACAAGCAGGACCTGAAGCTCTACAGGCTGGACGAAGGCGAACTGGTGGTGCCGCCACACGGCACGGCAATGACCCAGGGCTTCCATTCGTTCGATCACCCGGTGCGTGTAGACAGCTTCCAGCCGCACGGCCACCTGCGCATGCGCGCCGCCTCGCTGGAGATCTACTACCCGGCGACTGGTCGCACTGAGCAGATCAGCCAGATCTCCAACTGGAGCGCCACTTGGCACCACAGCCACCTGTACGAAGCCGATGTTGCGCCGCTCATTCCGACCGGCGCCGTGATGGTCATCAAGCAGTGGTACGACAACACAGCCAACAACCCGAACAATCCTGATCCGGATTTCTGGGTGGTGGCCGGAAGCCGTACTGCGGATGAAATGACTCACGCCTGGCTGGCCATCACGCATCTGGACGAGGCGGGCTACCAGGAAATCGTGGCTCAGCGTGAAGCGGCCAAGCAGCGCTCGGTCGCAGGCCAGTAAGCAACAGCAGTCTCCTCGTAAGGGTCGGGCACCGTGTGGCAACATGCGGCGCCCGATTTCTATTCCAGAATCCCGTTTTTATCGTGGCGCCACATGCGCCCCCATTTTTCCATAGGTGAACTGTGGTGCTGTGTCGAACGACCGTTCCATGGAAATATGTGACAAGTTGTGACTGAGCGTCTCGGGGATTGCAATTCATGCCCGCGCCTGCTTACATCGCTGGCCATAAGGTGTGATGGTTGTATATCGTTGTACCGGAATGGTCGAATGGCCTGTTGTCTTCCAGTGATAGTCATGAAGTAGTGCCTTATAAAGCTCTAAGCTATTGATATCCAAATAATAAAGGCCTTGTTGCGAAGTGGCGGCAAGAGCCAACAACCGGAGATAAACATGCTTAACTTCACTCGACGCGGGCAACTGCGTCACTTGATCCATTCCTGCCTTGTCGCTTCCGTCGTGCTCCCGCTTTCCGCTCAGGCTCAGACCGATCCTGAAGTTGAGGAGGTGGTGGTGACAGGTTCCTACATCAGGAACAGTGCCTTTGCCCAGAACTCCCCCGTCGACACCGTTTCCCAGGAAGACCTTCTGGAGTCCGGTGCGCCGAGCATGGGAGCCTATATCCGCGATCTCAGCTATACCCAGAACACCAACGTGGTCAACGTGGTGCTGGGAACTTCCGATGGCGCCCAGACGGGCAACAGCAGTTTCAACCTGCGCGGCCTCGGAGAGAACTCCACCCTGACACTGATCGACGGCGCTCGCACCCTGAGTCCGCTGATGTCAGCCAGTCTGCCGGAGATTGCCATCAGCCGCATGGAAATGGTGCTGGACGGGGGCTCCGCTCTCTACGGCTCCGACGCGGTGGCGGGGGTGGTGAACATCATCCCGATCAAGGAATTCGAGGGCCTGCGTGCCCGTACCTATTATCAGCGTACCGAAGACGGTGCCATGGAGCACTTCACGGGCTCGTTGCTGTGGGGCAAGAGTTTCAACAACGGCATCGAGTACGTTGGCGCCTTCGAAGGGCAGAAACAGACGCCGCTCATGATGTACGAGCGTCCGCGTGAGTGGAAGAATTCCAACAATGCCTCGAACTCGGGCCCCGTCGGCTCTTTCCGACGTCTGATCAACGCCAAGCCTGGCGTGCAGCTGCTGCAGCCCCACGGCGGCACCAGCACAGGCCCAGTCCTGCTGGATCCGGATTGCGGCAAATTCAATGCGGGTTTCGACGCCCACGGCGAGAGCCAGTACACGAACCCCTCTGGCACCATCTACAACGGCAACTGTACCTATGAGTACAGTATCCAGCACGCGTATTCGCGTCACGAGGTCAACTGGAACCTCTACAACACGCTGTCCTACGACGCCGCCGACTGGCTGCGCCTCAATGTGACGCTGAACAATCATTACCGCTACAACCAGAACCGCACCACGGGCACCTCGCCTAACGGCGGCAATGACCGTGCGGTGATGAAGATCCCGGCCAATCATCCTGCCAACCCGTGGGGAGTGGACCTGACCCCTTGGAGCTGGCGTGTGTTCGGCAACACGGGAGCGAATCTGCCGTCCAGCTATTACACCGATTCCTCCAAGAAAGTCAGTTCCGACTATGCGCTCAATCGTCTGAAGTTCAGCGCCGAGTATGATCTGGCAGGGACGTGGACGGGCTACACCTACTACTCGATCCAGGAGGACAAGAACACCTCCGACGAGCACGTGGTGACGTCCAGCCGTCTGCAGCTCGCCATGTCCGGCCTGGGAGGACCGAACGGCAATCAGTGGTTCAACCCCTTCGGCTCACAGTCGCCCTACTCCTCGCGCTATGTGAAGGGCAAGACCGACAACTCGCAGGAGTTGATCGACTGGATGATGTCCTACAACCCCAATCGTCTGGGCGGGCGCAACTTTCTGGATGTGTTCGAGACGCTGGCGACCGGCGAGGTGTTCGACCTGCCGGCAGGAGCCGTCTCCATGGCCTTCGGCTATCAGTGGCGCGACATCCGGATCGAAGACTATGCCGACCCCTACGACAAGCTGGGTGAGGATTACGCTAACAGTCAGGTGTTGGGCGAGCGGCTGAAGGACGCCGTCTATGTGTCGGAGACCCGCTCCGTATTTGCCGAGATCGAAGTGCCTATCCTGGAAACCCTGGCCGCGCAGTTCGCCGTGCGTCACGAGCAGTTCAAGGACTTCGGTCTGGAAGCCACCACGCCCAAGGTCTCGCTGCGCTGGGAAGCAATGCCGAGTCTGGCGCTGCGTGCCTCATGGGGCGAAAGCTTCTTGGCGCCCTCGCCCTTCCAGGCCCGACCCTTCGTGGCGGATGACCGTTGTGCCGACATGTTCAGTGGTCTGGATGAGTTCACCAACACCCCGCTGATCGGCGGTATCTGGTGTCAGTCCGGCAACCCGAACCTGCAGCCGGAAACCTCGACCATCCAAAACATCGGCTTCACGTGGGAACCTACCGGGAATTTCCTGGAAGGGCTCAACCTGTCCATGGACTATCAACAGATCGAATACGTCGACCGTATCCGTACCCTGAGTCAGCAGGACACCGTGGGCTTCCAGTTCCAGCAGTTCCTCGGTGAGACTGGCATTGCCCGCTCGTCCTACTCCGCCGTGCCGGGTTCTGCGACCCGCGCCGCAGCGGATGCCTGGCTGGCCGCCAAGGCTGCCATTCCGGGCTACTCGATCCAGCGCTACCCCAACGGTTCCGTCTCCAGGCTGTTCGTGCAGTCCGCCAACATCAGCTCGGTCTGGATCGACCTGCTCGATGTGAAGGCGCAGTACCAGTTCGATACGGACAACCTGGGCAGCTTCACCACCACTGTGCAGACCACACTGTATGACACCTACGACTACATGGATCTGAACGGGATTCGTGTCGAAGCGGTGGGCAAGCAGAATGGTCGTACCGGTATCGTGCCACCGTTGCCCGAGGTCAAGGCCAACGCACGTGTGAACTGGTTCCGAGGCAATCAGAGCGCGTCGATTTCGGCCAACTACTGGAGCACCATCAAGTTCGATGACCAGGTGGTGGACTTCTACCCGGAGGATGGCGACAACACCAAGAACCCGCCCCGCAACATCCGTGGCGAGTACATCGTCGACGCGCGCTTTGCACACGTCTTCGATCAGTACTTCGACAGCGAGATCACGCTGAGCGTGGGCATCAACAATCTGTTCGACAAGCGTCCCCAGCGCCTGGCGATCATTGGCGGGGCGGAAACTCGTCTCTCAACCCCTTGGGGTCGTCAGTTCTGGGTGTCTCTTGACTGGGCACCCGGGGCCTGACCTCATGACATCGTGCTGCGGCAGAGGCGTGTGCTCTGCTGCAGCACGGCTTTTCGCAACAATGGCTTCAGCGAGGGGGCACGAGGCTCCCGGCAAGAAAACGCAGTAAAGGCGATTTGGTAGTCTCTCGACGTACCGGAAATGCACTCTGCATGCAGTCTCCAGTGTGAATCATGTTGTGCCTTTGAAAGTGCACCACCGCTGATAACAAAAGGAAACGGGCCTTCCTCCGCATGGCGGAACGGTTCGATCACTGGAGATGAACATGCACTCAAACACGAGGCGCACACAGTTGCGCCAGTTGATCCACACCTGCCTCATTGCTTCATTCGCCACCCCGGTTCTGGTGCAGGCGCAAGCTGCCCAGGATCCGGAAGTGGAAGAAGTCGTCGTGACCGGCTCCTAGATCCGCAACAGCGCATTCGCGCAGAATTCCCCCGTGGCCACCATCAACCAGGACGAGCTCTACCAGTCCGGTGCACCCAGCATGGCCAACTACATCCGGGATCTGAGTTTCACCCAGAACACCAACAATGTGCAGAACGTGCTGGCCAGCGCGTCGGGCAATCAGAGTGGCGTCGGGACCACCTTCAATCTGAGAGGCCTGGGGGAGAACAGCACCCTCAGCATGATGGACGGGGTGCGCAGCATCGACAATTCCGTCACGGCGATGATTCCCGACATCGCGGTGGCGCGCATCGAGATCGTGCTGGACGGCGGTTCCGCGCTCTATGGCTCCGATGCCGTGGCAGGCGTGGTCAACATGATTCCCATCAAGGAGTTCGACGGCTTTCGGGCGCGCGCCTATTACCAGACGCCGGAGGAGGGCGGCCAGGAGGAAGGCAATGTCTCTCTGCTCTGGGGCAAGAGCTTCGACAATGGCATCAATTATGTCGGGGCCTTCGACGCCCGCAAGCGCACGCGGCTTGGGATGCATGAGCGGCCGCGCGAATGGGAGATGGCGGATGGCTCGTCCGGTTCCGGCAATCCCGGCACCTATCGCCGCGTGTCTGGAGCAACACCCAGGCTGGGAGAATTGCACCGCGGGCGCACCGTGGGCGGCAATCTGCCCGATCCGAGCTGCGGCACCTTCAATCAGGGGCTGGAGGATCGCACCAAACGCGGCGCCCTGCCCAGTGGCGTCATCACTGGCACAGGGAGCAATCGCACCTGCTGGTACAACTACACGCATACCTACCCGTATTCCCGAGGCATGACGGAGTACAACCTCTATCAGAACGTCACCTGGGACATGAACGACTCCGTGCAGTTCGAGCTGACCGGCAACTGGAACTATCTGCTGGACGAGGGCACCAAGGGCGTTGTCACGGCGCTGAACCCGAACAACCGCAACGTGCTGTTCATTCCGGCCAGTCACCCGGCCAATACCTTCGGCTTCGACGTGGTGCCCTATTTGTGGCGCCCGTCCTCCGGCCTTGGCGTCACGCCGCGCTGGATCAGCGAATTCGGTGAGACTGACGGCGGCAGCGACACCAGCTCGAATCGCATCAAGCTGGGCACTCGCTTCGACCTGAGCGACACCTGGACCGGCTATGCCTACTACTCCCGCCAGGAGCGAAAGGTGCGCTCGCGCTCCATGAGCGGCAATCTGCATCTGCCCAAGTTCCAGTTGGCGCTGATGGGCAAGGGAGGGCCGACGGGGAATCAGTGGTTCAATCCCTTTGTCAGTTCTGATCCGCGCTCCCCGTATTACGTCAAGGGCGTCACCGACAACACGCTGGAGATGATGGACTGGCTCTACGAACCCATTCAGCTGACATCCAGCCGCGGATATCTGGACATCGCCGAAGTCACAGTGACGGGGGAGGTGTTCGACCTGCCGGCGGGCGCCGTCTCCATCGCCACGGGCTACCAGTGGCGCGATACCACCGACCAGGATTTTGCCAATCCGCTGTCGGCCAATCGCATCAACTACTACGTGGACATCACGACCCCGGTACGCAAGGACGCGACCTACTTCAGCGAAGTGCGTGCCGTGTTCCTCGAGGCTGAAGTGCCGATCCTGGAGCCTCTGACCCTGCAGGCAGCCGTGCGTCACGAGGAGTTCAAGGACTTCGGGCTCAAGGCCACCACACCCAAGGTGGCGCTGCGCTGGGAAGTGATGGACGGGCTGGCGCTGCGCACCAGCTGGGGCGAGAGCTTCCTCGCGCCGACACCGGTGCAGGCCAGACCGTTCATTCCGAATGAGCTGTGTGGCGAAGCGTTCTCGGGGAATGACCCGTTCTTCAACGCCTCGCTGATCGGCTCCTCCACCTGCCAGGCCGGCAACCCGAATCTGGCGCCGGAGACCTCGACCATTCGCAATATCGGCTTCACCTACGAGGGCATCGAGAATCTCAGCGTGAGCATGGACTACCAGAGCGTGAAGTACATCGACCGGATCCGTACCCTGGACGATACCGACACGGTCTACGACCAGTTCCGCGAGTTCCTGGCCGCAGTGGGCAAGACAGAGTCCACCTACAACCCGGCCAATCCCGCCGACAATGCCGCTGCCGTGGCCTATCTGCGCTCCATCGCCGGGCCGGGCAATCCGGTGCTGCGCGACCCCGCCGACATGTCGGTGGATACCATCTTCCGGCAGGCTCAGAACATCGCATCGGTGTTCATCGACCTGCTGGATGCCAAGGCTCGCTACACCTATGACGCGGGCAGACTGGGCACTTTCACCACCACGCTGGAGGGGTCCTATTACCTGAGCTACGAGTACGAGGACAACGTCGGCATCACCATCGACGCCCTGGGCAAGCAGAACGCGCAGACCGGCATCGTGCCACCGCTGCCGAAGGTCAAGGGCAGCCTGCGTGTCGGCTGGTTCAACGGCAATCACAGCGCGGGCGTGTCGGCCAATTACCGGCACAGCGTCCTGTTCGATGATCGCCCGGTGGACCGCTATGGGCAGGGCTTCATCGCGATGACTGACCGCACGATCGAGGCAGAGACCATCACCAATGTGCAGTACGCCTATGTCTTCGATCAATACTTTGACAGCGAGATCACCCTGAGTGCCGGGGTGAGCAACCTGTTTGACATCCGGCCGCAACGCTTCGCCATCATCGGGGGATTCGAGTCCCGACTGTCCGTGCCCTGGGGCCGGCAGGTATGGGTGTCGTTGGACTGGGCGCCTGGCGCATGATCCGTTTCGGTCATGAGTGAAGTTTGGGTCCTTGGCTGCGAAGCCGAGGACCCCTTTTTTACCAGTACGCTTCGAGGGTGATGTGCCCGGTGCGGCCCTCGACGCTGCGCACGAAACCCCGCTGCTGCAGGGCCGCGAGGGCGTCCTGCACCATACCGGGATTGCCGCACAGCATGAAGCGCGAACGCTCCGGCGCAAAGCTGCGGTCAGCCACACGCTCGAGCGTGCCGCTGCTGATGCTGGCGGGTATGTGGCCGTGCACCGCGTTGTTCGCCTTCTCGCGGCTGACGACGGGAATGAAAGTGAAGCGCTCGCCGTGGCGGGTGCGCAGTTGCTCGATCAGCGCGTGGTAGGCGATGTCCTGCCAGTGCCGCACCGCATAGACCAGCACGATGTGGCCGAAACGCTCCCAGGGCTGCGGGGTACGCAGCAGCGACAAGAATGGCGAGACGCCGGTCCCGGTAGCCAGCAGCCAGAGGTCCTGTCCGTCCGGTACCTGGTCCAGCGTGAAACGCCCTTCGGGCGTCTGCTGCACCCAGACGCGGTCGCCTTCCTGCAGGCGACCGAGAGCCGCCGACAACTGGCCATCCATCGGGGTGTGGAAGAAGAACTCCAGAGGTGAGGTGCCCGGACTGCTGAGGATGGAGTAGGGCTGGGCAACGCGTTCGCCAGCGACGTCCAGGGCCAGCGCTGTGTACTGACCTGCCTTGAAGGGGGCGACATCGGCGTCAATGCGCAGGGAAAACAGGTTGGGCGTCCAGTGGGTGTTGCTGGCCACACTGCCTTCTATCCACCGGGTGATCTGCTCGGACATTGTTGACTCTTCGTGTGCGGTAAGTGGCGGGCGCGCATTGTCGCACATCCCGGGAAAGCGTTGGCACTGCAGGTGCTTTTTCTGTAGGCTCGAACGCCAGTGCCTTGGTACGGAATCAAGGGGCAAATGGATGTATCCGAGGGGGAGTTCATGCTGCGCACGTGGTTCGAGATCGCATTGTGGAAACGCATTCTGCTGGCCCTGGTGCTGGGCGTGGTGGTCGGCAGTCTGTGGGGAGAGGGCGCGGCGTCGATCCGCTGGATAGGCGATCTCTTCGTGCGCCTCATCGGCATGGTGGTGGTGCCCCTGGTCTTCTTCACGCTGGTGTCCGGCGTCATGGCCATGGGTGACCCGCAGAAGCTCGGCTCGCTTGGGGTCAAGACGCTCGCGCTCTACATGCTCACCACCCTTATCGCCATCTGTATCGGCATTGCGCTGGCGCTCGTGCTGCGGCCCGGCGACGGCGTCGATCTCTCTCTTGCGGTGCCTGGCACCCTGCAGGAAACCATTCCGCTCTCTGAGCGCCTCATGAGCATCGTGCCACGCAATCCGATCGCCTCGCTGGCCGAGGGCAATGTGCTTGCCGTGATCTTCTTTGCCTTGCTGCTGGGGGTGGCCGGGCTGGTCATCGGTGAGAAGGCGAAGCCAGTCGCGGATGTGGTGGATGCGGCCTCGGAGATCATGTTGAAGATCACCAGCTGGGTGATGGAAGTGGCGCCGTTCGGAGTTTTTGCCCTGATCGCCTGGGTCTCCGGCACCCAGGGCGTGCTGGCCCTGCTGGATGTCGTGCGGCTGGCCATCGCGGTGTTCCTCGGCTGCATCCTGCATGCCTTGCTCGTCTATGGCTCCATGATGAAGTTCCTGCTTCGCCTGAGCCCGGCCAATTTCTTTCGCGGAGCGCGTGATGCGATGCTGGTGGCATTCTCCACCTCGTCCAGTTCCGCCACCATGCCGGTCACGCTGTCCGTGGCCGAGCGCAATCTGGGCATCCGTCCCGTTGTCGCCACCACGGTGATTCCGCTGGGGGCCACCATCAACATGGATGGCACTGCGCTCTATGTGGGCATCGTGACCCTGTTCGCCGCGCAGGCCTTTGGCATCCCGCTGGCCTTCGCCGACTACCTGATCGTGATTGGCGCCACCACGCTGGTGTCCGTGGGCACGGCCGCCGTGCCGGGCGCCTCGCTGTTCCTGATGTCGGTGGTCATGAGCGCCGTGGGCATGTCGCCCGAACAGATTGCGGTGGTGGTGGGGTTCATCCTGCCGTTCGACCGCCCCCTGGACATGGCGCGCACCTGCGTCAACGTGACGGGCGACATGGCGGTGGCCACGGTGGTCGCCAACTGGGAGAACGAATTCGATCGTGACGTCTTCGACGGCCCCAATCGTTATTGACCGGGCGCGCTGAAACGCGCGTGGATCAGAAGGCCCAGGTCAGGGTGAGGCCGGCGCGCACGTCCTCATCCAGCGTGGCAAAGGCGGCATCCTCATCGGCCCGGGTGGCGATCACCTGGGTCAGCAGCGTGAGGTGGTTGCTCAGCGTGTGCGTCAGTGCCACGCTGCCCAGTACGGAGCCTGCATCCAGCGCACTCTGCAGGGTCACGGCCAGCAGCAGATCCCCGTTCCTCATGCTGTTGGCATAGCGCAACAGGGCATTGCCACTCACCTCATCCCCCGTCAGGCGCTCTCCCGCCTTCAGCACCTCGGACTGCAGCAGCACCGTCTGTGCTGAGACCCCGACGATCAGGCTCAGCCGGCTGTTCTCGGTGGCGGCGCTGCGGGGCAAGGCAAGACCGCCCGGCAGGTCGCTGGTGTGCGAATTGATCTGTGCCAGCAGTTGCTGGCTCAGGCGGAAGGTGAAGGGTTGCAGCCAGGCGGGGTGGTTTTCATCATTGCCGGCGAAGAGGTCTTCGCCAGGCCCATCGAAGGCGGCGCCGTCGAAGCTGAGATTGTCCAGCGAGAAGTCCTGGGCCAGCGCCGTGTGGCAGGGCACTAGGAGCGCTGCGCAGAGCAGAACGCGTGCGCGCTCAGTCAATTTGTGCCCGCAGTTTCTGCAGTTCGGCCTCGCGGAAGGCCACGTCGGTCAGGGTGCGCTGGCTGAGGAAGTCCTCGGGCACCTCGAGACCGGTGTTGATCTCCAGGATCGCCAGATTGGAGAGCCGGTTGCTCACCAGATTCATCATGCTGAGCGAGCGTGCCACCCAGACTCCGTTCACCTGCTCGACGCGCAAGGCCAGCCTCGCGCCCGGGCTCGTCGTACATGTCCGAGCGCAGCGTCACATAGCGCTCCTTGTCGACGTACTGCACGATGCGGGCGTAGCGGGTGTTGCGCGCGCGTTAAGCGTTGTGAATGGATTCGATCTTCCATACCTCGCGGCCCGCCTCGGTGGTCTGTTCCAGAATGCTCAGGGTGTATTCGTCGAGCTTGCCGGTGTCCTGGTCCTCGGTGGTGAACTCCGACCCGAAAAGGGCGGCGGGCTCGCTGTCCTCGGCGCTGCCGCTGGCAATGCGCTTCACCGTGCCGAGTGCGGAGAGATACAGCCAGGTCTCGTTGTCCACCGTCGGATCATCATAGGTGACGCTGAGCATGCCGATGCCGCGCTCGGCCGGCGGCTCCAGCACGATGGCCACGGAGCGGGTGTCTTTCTTGTCCGGGCCGAAATTCACGCCGACCGATTCCAGCGCCTTGATGCGCGCGCGCTCGGCACAGGTGATCTGGTTGTCGCGGATGCCGAACCGGCAGCTGGAGAGCTGGATGCGGTTGAAGGCCGAGTCAGTGGTGCTGCGCAGGGCGTCCTCGACTTTCTCGAGTATCTCGCGCGCTGACTCCTGGGCCGTGACCAGAGGGGCCATGAGGCTCAGACAGAGCGCGATGAGGCAGCCCTGCAGGCGGCGAGGCAGTGGGTAACGCTGGCGCGGTACGGGCGTCATGCCGGTATCCTCCTTGGGTCAGTCTATTCCAGGGCGAAGGTGCGCTGCACATCCTTGACGCCGAAGTCGGGCTTGAACACGTGCAGCAGGGCTGGGATCAGGAACAGGTCTCAGAGGAGGGCGACGAAGATGGCCAATGAGCCGAAAATGCCGATCCTGGCGATGCCCAGATAGTCCGAGAACCCCATGATCGCGAAGCCCAGGCCCAGCACCATCGTGGTGAAGATCACGGCTGCGCCCACGTGCTGTGCAGTGCCAGCGCGAAGCTGCTGTACTGCGACTGGGCGATCTCGTCGGTGGCGCGCATCATCAGCGGGATCGAGCCCGTCATGCGCGCCTCCAGTTCCGGGAAGTCCTGCCGCAGCGGCGCGAAGACTTCGTCGATCAACACGCCCAGCTCCTCGAAGAACTGCTGGTACTGGTAAGAGCCAGCGTTATAGGCATTGAGAGTGATGTGTGAGCGGCTGTAGTCGTCAGATACCAGCGCACGACGATCATCCGGGTTGGCGCTGTTGAAGAGGTAGAGCAGCTGGGAAATCATCGCCTCGGAGTCTGGCAGCCGGTAGAAGGCCGGGTCATCCGCATTCATGATCTGGTTGGTGTCCTTGACGATGTCGGCCAGGGACCAGGTGCGCGAGATCTCGCCTGCGTACTCGGTCTCGATGCGCGTCTGCAGGGTGTCGACTGCCTGCAGCAAGGCTGGGTTGAGCAGGCCGTCGCTCACGCCGGTATCGATCATGATCTCCATGCTCTGCGCCCCTGCCATGTGCTCGTCCACCACGGCATAGGCCACGCGCATCTCGCTGCCTTCGCGCGTCAGCTCGGCGATGTTGCTGTCGATGCGCACCTGACTCGTGCCGTAGACGCACAGCAGCAGGATGGCGCCGAACACGCCCAGGATGGTGGCTGGGCTGCGGGCCACCATTCGCGGAATGGCCTCGAGCAGCGTGTGTTGCCAGCGCAGCACCAGCGCCGTCAGCACGCCGCTGAGTGCCAGATAGAGAGGCCGAATGCCAGGAAGCCTGCCAGCACTAGCACGGCCCCGCACAGCACCTTGCCCGCGCTGGGGAATGCCTGCCAGCGGTAGCATGCGCCAGCCCCTCGCGCCGGAAACCGAAATACGCACTCATCACGTGGACGCAGTCGGCAATGCCACAGGCAAAGATCAGCAGGCAGGTGAGCACCAGCATGGTGGACATGGGCACGCCCAGCCAGGCGGTGGCGCCCCAGGTCCACAGCAGGCTCAGGGCGATGGTCAGGATCGGCCAGACCACGGCGCTGAAGGAGCGGAACAAGGCCCACAGCAGGCCCACGAACACACCGACCATGGCGACGCCCAGCACCATCATCTGCTGCAGCATGCGGTTGATGAAATCGTTCATGGGCGGGTTGCCCACCGGATGGAACTCGAGCACATCGGCGTGCTGGCCGTAGACGGCGCGGATGGCGGTGAAGAAGCGGCAGTACTCGAACATGTCCACCGTCTGGAACGGGATGTCCTGCACGTCAGCCTGCTCGTCGACGTCCAGCGTCACGGCACTGTCGGTATCGAAGGCGCTGAAGCTGAGATCGAGCGTGACATCCGCCCCATCGATCTGCGGCGTGAAGCCCTCGATGGGCTCGGCGCCGAAGACGGTCTGGATCAGGATGCCGGCATAGCGACCATCGGCGGAGTAGAACAACAGTCGGTAGTCGTCCTCGGCCAGCGCACGGTCGCGAATGGCCTGCAGTTCGGCGGCGGATTCGGGCAGGGTTTCTGGAACGAGGCGCTCGGAACGCAGGGTGTCGCCCTCCACGCTCTTCACGCGCGCGGTACTGAGCGACTGCACACGGCGGATCTTGCCGAGTTCCTCCAGCACCACCGGTTCGCCATCGATCGCGGCCGGGTAGGCCGCCGGGTCGAGCGTCTGCCAGTTGTCGAGTTCCTGCGTGAGTTGCTGCACCGCCTGGAGCGAGCGGGCCGAGAACACATCGCCGTCCAGGGCGCGATAGACGAGGAACACGGAGTCATCGCTGCCGAACTGCTCGCGGAACTCATTCAACGCCGCGATGGCCGGGTCGTCCTGGTCGATGAAGCTGACGATGGTCATGTCGAGCGTGGTGCGCGTCCAGGCTCCCCACGCCATGACAAGGGAGAAGCCCAGCACCAAGGCCAGCACCACGGTGCGGGCCCTGAGAGACCACAAGGGAATGAGGGCGAAGAAACGGCTGAGCGAGAGGAGCGTCTTGTCCATCTGATCCTGCTTCCAGATTCCATTCTTCCTGCGACATCACCACACAGGAGAGTCTTTGTTCTTGTTGTCTTGCAGTGCATACGCGCCGGCGTCCTGCACGGCGCTCGTCGGTCAGTTGGCGCAGCTGTACACGCCGAAGCTCTGGCGACCCTCGGTGATGGGGGACTCCACGACGATGCGGTTGCCGCCCATGTCGGCCGCTTCATTGCGGGCGAGGTCGATCAACTCGGCCTGCAGCTTGGCGGAGCCGCGTTCCACGAACACGATCTCGCTCAGCGCGTTGGAGGTGCTGGTGCCTATACGGCGACAACTGGCGACTTCCGTCGGCGTGGCGACAGTGACCAGGCGGCCGGCTGCGGTCAGGTTGACCCAGTTGCCGCAGGCGCTCAAGGTGCCGCCAATGACAAGTGCCAGAAGGATTGTGCGCATGGAGTTCTCCTGTGATTGCTGATGCCCGCTTACCATGCCAGCTTCGGCTGTGAGCGTAAAGCCTGCCCGGCGAAAATGACGGGCGTCAGGCCACAGCCGTGCAGGGGGCTGCGTTTTGTGTGCTACCATTGCCGCCCTTCGCGGCTGCCGCGTTGCTTTACCTGATGCACAATGGCTATGCTACCGGCACGACTGTTGGCGTGGATGGCGGCCAGCTGCTGCGCTGAGCGCCGCAGGCGAGAAGAACAAGAAGAGGTTGAGGAATGAGTTTCAAGCCCGTCATCCTGATCTACGATCTGGACAACCGACTGGTGGACGAGATTGCCGCCGAGATTGGCGCCACAGGCCAGTACACCAGCATCAACACCTACAACGAAGCCAATGCCCTGGACGCCGTGCGCCAGTACGACCGCTGCTTCGGCCTGCTGACCAACAAGCTGTCCTGCATCATCACCGGCTGGAACAACTACAAGAAGCCGCGTGACCAGTTCCTCTACCTGCTGCGGGACATCGAGCGGCGCAGCCCGCTGCGCCAGCGCACGCCGGTGGTGATGGTCACGGAGGATCACCGCGAGGACCTCAAGCGCCGCGCGCTGGAGCCTGCCGATGGCGGCGTCTGTGCGTACCTGCACAAGGACAGTTTCCGCGAGGCCCTGGTCCCCACCCTGCACCGCATCGTGTTCGACAAGCAGGCGGAGGATCTCAACCGCGAGGCCCTGCGCCTCTTCCTCGCCCAGTCGCAACAGGACTGAGACAGTCCAGGCCAGCCACCCATGTCCAAGTTCGAATTCATCATGATGTTCGTGTCCGTGGTGGTGGCGTTTGCCCTGGCCGAACTCATGATGGGCTGGGGCCGGCTCATCCGCAGCTGGCCGCAGGTGCAGCGTCCGCTGTTCGTGCTGGGCTGGTCGTTCTGGCTGCTGGTGGTCATCACCTTCCACTACCTGGGTTTCTGGGAATACCAGTACGGCGTGGACCTGCGCTCGGTGGGGCAGATGCTGCTGGGGCTGAGCGCCCCCGTGGTGCTGGTGCTGCTCAGTTTCGTGATCACGCCCGAGCTGCGCGAAGGCCAGCTGACCAACCTGGAAGAGCACTACTTCCGCATCAAGGACTGGTTCTTCCCCATGGTGCTGGTGTTCTTCCTGCTGTCGTTGCTCACCGACAGCCTGCTGCCCGACTTCCGCGAGACCTGGGCTTCCCGCGTCGTGGGCCCGGCCCTTCTCGCCGTGTCGTTCATTCCCCTGTTCTTCACCCGGCGGCGCGGCGTGCACGTGGCCGTGCTGGTGTTCAATCTGGTGCTGATCGTGGTTTCGAGCTACACACTGAACGTGCGCGCGCTGTAAAAGCGTTCACACTTCCCGGTGACGAAAGCATTCCTGCACGTGGTCGTTGACCATGCCTGTGGCCTGCATGTGCGCGTAGCAGATGGTGGAGCCCACGAACTTGAAGCCGCGTTTCTTCAAGTCCTTCGACAGCGCGTCGCTTTCCGGCGAGGTGGCCGGCAGGTCGCGCAGACTGGCCCGTCGACCATCGAGCACCTTGCCCCCGGTGAAGCCCCAGATGTAGGCATCGAAACTGCCGAACTCGCGCTGCACCTGCAGAAACGCCTGGGCATTGCTGCGCATGGAGTAGAGCTTGAGGCGATTGCGGATCAGGCCCGTGTCCTGCAGGCGTTCCTCGATCTCGGCATCCGTCATGGCGGCCACCCGCACCGGGTCGAAGTCGAAGAAGGCGCGGCGATAGTGCTCGCGCTTGCGCAGCACCGTGATCCAGCTCAGCCCGGCCTGCTGGCATTCCAGGGAGAGAAACTCGAACAGCGTCTGGTCGTCGTGCACGGGCACGCCCCATTCCGTGTCGTGATAGGCCACATACAGCGGGTCGGTCCCGCACCAGGCGCAGCGTGTCGTCATGGCAGTCTTCCTTGAAAGAGGGATTCGTGGCCCAAGCATAGCGCGAAAGTTTGCTGCGCGGCTTGCCGCCTCGGCCACTGGCCGTGGCGCGGGGTGCCGGCATAGAATCGCCCCGACCCGGCCGTTGTTTCCACACGAGAGTTCATCATGCTGACCGCCCCCGATTCGCCCCTGTTCAAGACCACTGCCCTCGTGCTCAGCGCCTTCCTGCTGGCCGGCTGCGCGGTGAACCCGGTCACCGGCCAGCGTGAACTGAGCTTCATTTCCGAGCAGCGCGAGCTGAGCATCGGG
>JAURIJ010000068.1 GCA_030832825.1 Gammaproteobacteria bacterium | reverse complement strand
TTGAACCACGCCACCATGCGCGACCACGCCAGGTCGGCGGCGGCCTCGTTGTAGCGCTCGGGGGTGGCGTCGTTGAAGAAGCCGTGCACCGCGCCGGGGTGGATGTCCACCTCGTAGGTCACACCCGCTGCCTGCAGGGCCGCCTCGTACGCCGGCCAGGCTTCCACCAGACGCGTGTCCAGTTCGCCATGCTGCACCAGGATGGCGGCACGGATGCGCGGCACATCGGCCACGGGCGCAGCCGCGCCATAGAACGGCACGGCAGCGGCCAGATCCTCGCCCAGTCGCACGGCCAGCTGATTCGACACGCCGCCCCCATAGCAGAAGCCGGTGGCGCCGATGCGGCCGTTGCAGTCCTCACGATTCTTCAGCCACAGGGCCGAGGCCACGATGTCCTCGAAGCGCTTGTCCGGGTCGAGCCCGCTGAACAACTGGCCGCCCTGGTAATCGTCGCCGGGGTAGCCGCCCACGGAGGTCAGCACGTCGGGGGCGAAGGCCATGAAATTGGCCAGAGCCAGACGGCGGGCGACGTCTTCGGTGTGCGGGTTGAGGCCACGGTTCTCGTGCACCACGATGATGCCGGGCAGCTTTGCCGGGGTTTCGGAACGACTGTCTGCGCTGAACGGGCGCACCAGATAGCCGCGGATGAAGCCGTGGCCCTGGGGCGACGGCAGGGTCACGTAGCTGGCGCTGATGCGCTCGTCGTCGCGGGCGATCTGCTGGCCCATGGCGTAGTCGGGCATCAGGGCCTCGACGAGCGCGCCGGCGGTGAAGCCGGCCACCACGAACTGTTTCGCGCGGCTCAGGAAGGCACGGCGGCTTATCTCGCCATGCACATACTGGTTGTAGAGTTCGATCGCTTCTGCCGGCACGGTGCGGCGTTCTTTCGCGGACGGGCGCTTCTCTTCTGCCATGGTGTGACCCCTTGGTGTTCTTGTTGGGTGATGGTGTTGGATGTTGCTGTCGGGCGTTGCGGCCGAATGGCGGCATGGCGCCAGTGTGTCAGGACATGGAGGCGACCGCCAGCGGGGGCAGTCTCGTTCAGGGCAGGCAGGAGTGGCAGAGGGCCGAGGGGCCCGGCGGAAGCGCCCCCTGCGACACCATGTCACAGCGTCAGGGCAAAGCAGGAGGCGTAGAGTGAAACTCACACACGCCGAAGGTCCCCCGACTTGCGCGTGTGCACGGGGCGGTGTGCTACGACAGGCACACGGCCCCGTTTTCTTTCAGTGCTTTGCCAACCACTCAGCGCAGGCTGATGGACGTGCCCTGCACGTTCACGGCAGCGCCCACCCCGAAGGTGACGGGGGTATCCACGCGAATGGTCTGGCGTTCGCCAGTGTCCATCTCCACGGTGATGTCGGTGTAGCTCACGGCATTGCGATTGCGCTCGATGTTGTTGCCCAGCAGGGCCCCGCCCACGACGCCGGCCACGGTCGCGATCTGCTGACCACTGCCGCCGCCCACTTGATTGCCCGCCACGCCGCCCACGATGCCGCCGATGACGGCGCCGACACCTGTGGTCTGCCCTTCTTCAACCACCGGGGTGATGGCCACGACGGTGGCACAGGTGCGGCAGATCTCGACCACCGCGGGTGCCTGCGTCGCCGCTGGCGTGGCAGCGGGGGCGGCCGCCTGCTGCGCCGCTGCAGCGGGTTGTGCGGGAACGGCAGCGGCAGGCGCTGTCGTGGAGGAGTCGGGGGAGCAAGCCGCCAGAATGGCGAGAGTGAGAAGGCTGCCTGTCAGCTTGGAAAGGGTACGCACGATGGGGAAACTCCGAGAGTGGAATGTGGAAGAGCTCACAGCTTGACACAAACGCTGTTCAAATTCTGTGCAACAGCCTGCAGTTTTCGCGTGTGGCAGTGCTACTCTTCGGGGGCAGGCCCGCTGCCCCACTGCCCGTGGTGTGCCGGACACTGCCGCCCATCCCGTCACTCAAGGAGTCCCCAGAATGAGAAAATTCACCCGCACCCTCGGCCTCACCCTCAGCCTCGCGGCCGTCACCACGGCCTCCCTGCCCGCCCCGGTCATGGCTGATCTCATCGACACCCAGACCCTGGCCGCGCAGGCCGAAGTGCAGACACAACGCGACACGCTGCGCCTGCTGGTGGCTCGCGACGATGTGCGCGCGGCCCTGGCCCAGCGTGGCGTGAACGCGGCGGACCTGGATGCCCGCATCCATCAATTGACTCCCGCCGAACTGCTGCAGATCCAGCAGCAGATGGATGCCCTGCCGGCCGGCAGCGGCGCCGTGAGTCTGATTGTCAGCGTCATCCTGATCTTCGTGCTGCTCGACCTGCTGGGCGCCACGGACGTGTTCCCGCGCATCTGACAGCCGACATGAGACAGCGGTCACTCGGCAAGGCCCTGGCCACGCTGACGCTGGCGGTCATGCTTGCCGCCTGCGCCGGCACGCCTCAGAGCGACAGCCTGCTGGCGCAGCAAACGCGCGCCCCACGGGAACCGGTGCTGCTGCGCCAGGTGCCCTTCTTTCCCCAGGAACTCTATCAGTGCGGCCCTGCCGCCCTGGCCACTGTGCTGCAGACCAGCGGCGTGGCGGTGACGCCCGAGGCCCTGGTGCCACGGGTCTATGTGCCCGCACGGCAGGGCTCGCTGCAGATCGAGATGATCGCCACGGCGCGCAGCCATGGCCGCCTGGTGCAGCAAGTCGCCCCCTCCATGGAGGCGCTGCTGGCGGAGGTGCAGGCGGGTCAGCCCGTGCTGGTGCTGCAGAACCTGGCGCTGGACTGGTATCCGCGCTGGCATTATGCGGTGGTGAAGGGCTTCGATCTGGAACGCGGCCGCCTGATTCTCAATTCCGGCCTGCAGGAGGATTACGCGATGCCGCTGCGGGTATTCGAGCGCACCTGGGCCCGCGCCGACCACTGGGGCATCGTGACCCTGGTGCCGGGCACCCTGCCCGTGAGCGCCGAGCCTGGCGCCTATTTCAGCGCGCTGGCCGAGCTGACGGGACACGTGGCCCCCCAGGACTTGCTGCGGGCTTATCAGGCCGGCGTGCAGCGCTGGCCGCAGGAGCGCGAATTGCAGATGGGGCTCGGCAATCTGCTGGCGTCGCTGGGGAAACACGACGCGGCGCGCGCGGCCTTCGCCGACGTGCTGCAGACGCATCCACAGTATGCCCCCGCCCACAACAATCTGGCCCACACGCTGCTGGTCCTGGGCCGCCCCGCCGAGGCCCTGCCCCACGCCGAACAGGCCGTGGCGCTGGGCGGCGAGCTGCTGCCGAGCTATCAGGCGACGCTGCGCAGCGTGCGCGCCGCCCTGCCCTGAGCCGTGACCTACTGCGGATTCACGCAGGCCACTTCGCCGTTCTTCATCACCGTGTGGATGTCACGCACGTTGCTGATGTTCTCGAAGGGATTGCTGTTGAGAATCACCAGGTCGGCGATGTAACCACGGGCGATGCGACCCAGCTGCGCGCCGGCGCCGAGCGCCTCGGCGGCATCGCTCTGGGCCGAGCGCAGCGCCTGGGCCACGCTGAGGCCCGCCCCCACATAGATTTCCAGTTCGCGGTGCAGCGAGTCGGCATGCGTCACGAAGGGCGAGTCGGTGCCCGCCACGATGCGGCCGCCGCTATCGACGATGCGCTTGAGGATGTCCTGCTGCACGGCCAGATCACTGCCACGCTCCGACAGCGCCATGGTGGGCGTGACGATGACGCGGGACTGGGTGATCAGCGCGATCACGTCCTGGTACGAACGGTCGAGCCGCGAGGCCTTCATCGAGAAGCCGCGCCGACTGGTGGCCGCGAGATGCTCCATCTGGTCCGCGCCATTGGCCACGGCCGGATAGAGCTCGTGGGACGACACGGGAATGCCCGCTTCGTGGGCCAGTTCGATGGCTCGCTTCTGCACGGTGTAGTCCTGGCGCACATAGCTCTTGTACATGTTCAGCTGCAGCTCGGTGGACAGGCGCGCGGAGTCCTCGATGCGCACCAGATCCTCCACGGTTTCCGACACGCCATAGGACACGCGTGTGCCCTCGTTGAGCGGGCCGGCCGTGAACACACGCGGCCCCGGTCGTCGTCCGGACGCCACCGACTCGCGCCGCTCCACGGCGTGATACGGGTCATCGCCCGTCTCGCGCACCGAGGTGATGGCATGGCACAGATACATGTTGCCCAGCATGATGCCCTGGGTGATGGACTGGTGCGTGTGGTTCTCGATGAGCCCGGGCATCACGAACTGCCGCCCGGCCTCGATCAGCGTGCCTACCGGCTGGCTGAAACCGGCCTGGCGGATGTCGGTGATGACGCCGTTCTGGACCACGATGTCCACACTCGGAATCCAGCTGTCGGAGAAGCCGTCGTACATGCGGCCGGCGCGAATGGTGTAGGTGGACGCGGGCAGCGCCTGTGTCCATGTCGGCTTGATGTCCAGCTCCCGCGTGCTGCCGCTGGCCTTGTCCCACAGCAGGATGTCCTCGCCGTCGATGTAGATGAGCGTGCTGCCATCGGCCGACCAGCTCGGGTTCTCCCCTGCCGCCGCAATCAGCGTGGACTCGCCCAACTCGCCACTGGCATTCATGGGCGCCGACCATAGAGCGCCGTCAATGCGATAGACGATCTCGCCCGTGCTCGACCACGTGGGCCGGTTGTGCTGGCGCCGCCCCAGGGACTTGCCCTCCACCGGCGAGATCATGAGCTTCTCGCCCTGCCCGTCCGCAGGCAGCAGGTACAACACATTCCTGCCCTCGCGGAAGCGGCTGTTCATGGGTTCGCGGTAGTACACCACCACCGTGCTGCCATCGGGCGACCAGGACGGTGCGCTCGGCCCGAAGATGGTGTCGGCGATCACGAGGTCGCTGCCGGTGGCCAGGTCGAACACTTTGACGGTGGCCGAGATGAAGATGCTGTTGCCGCTGTCGGCCAGATAGGC
>JAURIJ010000014.1 GCA_030832825.1 Gammaproteobacteria bacterium | reverse complement strand
TGCTGCAGTGGGCCGCCAAGGATCGCGACCGCAGCATGCTGTTTGCCGCCGAACTGCCGATCCACGTGCCCGAGTGAGGAGTCAACCCAGCAGCCGGCGCCAGTCGGCTGTCGCATCCGCCACGGCCAGAAACGAGGGATTCGTGAGACTCTCACCCCCGTTGCAGCGCAAGGGCTGCAGATCCTCCTGCCAGAGCGCCCCGCCCGCCGCCTCCAGCACCGCTTGGCCGGCGGCCGTGTCCCATTCACTGGTCGGCGCCAGGCGCGGATAGAAATCCGCCAGACCCTCCGCCAGCAGACAGAACTTCAGCGAGCTGCCCGCGGTGGACAGGCTGATCTGCGTGAACTGCGGCCGCAGACGCGCCAGCAGTTCCTGCAAGGCATCCCCCCCGTGCCGCCGGCTGCCCAGCACGCGCAGCAGAGCCGGGTTCAGGGGCGCGGTGTGAATGGCCTGCCACTGCCGGCCAGCGACCGACTTCCAGGCGCCAAGGCCGGGAATCCCCATCCAGCAGTTGTCGGATACCGGTGCGTGCACCACACCCAGCACGGGCACCCCCTCGCGAATCAAGGCGATGTTCACGGTGAACTCGCCGTTGCGGCTGAGGAACTCCCGTGTGCCATCGAGCGGATCGACCAGCCAGTATTCCTGCCAGCGCCGGCGCTCGGCAAACGGCGGCAGCGCGCCTTCTTCCGACAGCACGGGCAGCTCAGGGGTCAGCGCCTGCAGGGCCTGGAGGATCAGGGCATGGGCGCGCAGATCAGCGAGGGTGACAGGGGAGTGGTCGGCCTTGAGCTGCGCCGCTGTGTGCTGCGGGTCGGCATATACCTCGAGTATCGCCTGCGCTGCCCGCATGGCAATGGCGGCCACGCTCTCTGCCAGGGTTTCCAGGTCCCGCATGCTGCCTGCTCCTGCGCTGTCCGCGGCGGATTCCGCGGACGTTCGACTAATCCAGCGTCGCGATGCTAGCATGCCTGCGCGCCTCCCCGGCGCCCATAACAAGAAGGAAAATAACCATGCGCTCTCTCGTCCTTTTCCTGCTGCTGGCGTTCACCGCCGGCCAGGCCTCCGCCCAGCTCGCCGTCCCCAATGAAGCCGGTCTCACCTACGGCCATGTGCATCTGAATGTCACCGACATGGAGCGGCACAAGGAACTGTGGGTGAAGCATTTCGGCGGCACCGTGGTGCAGAAGGGCACCCTCACTGCCATCCGCATGCCCAACATGGCCATCCTGCTCGCCAACCGGGAGCCGACGGGTGGCTCCCAGGGCACGGTGATGGACCACTTCGGCTTCAAGGTGCGCAATCTGGCGAAGTTCCTGGAGAAATGGCGTGCCGACGGGCTCTGGGTGGGCCGCGAATTCATCGGCGCCGAAGGCCAGCCCAATGCCTACGTGATGATGCCGGACGATGTCTATGTGGAGTTGCAGGAAGATCAGGCTCTGCCCCTTGAAGTCGTGCCCTATCACATCCACTTCTTCACCCCGGGACACGAAGAGCTGCTGCAGTGGTACACGCAGCTGCTCGGTCTGGAAGTGCGTTCACGCGGCTCCATCGCCACCACGACCAATGTCCCGGGCATGAACCTGAGCTTCAACAACTCGCAGGAAGAGCGTCTGCCGACCCGCGGCCGCTCCATCGACCACATCGGTTTCGAGGTGGAGAACCTGGAAGCGTTCTGCAAGCTGCTGGAAGAGAAGGGCATCGCCTTCGACGTCGCCTACCGCGAGGTGGAGGCGCTGGAGCTGAAGATCGCCTTCATCACCGACCCGACGGGCGTCTACATCGAGTTCACCGAGGGTCTGGACGCCTACTGACACGAGACACGCGCACCCATGCTGGATTGGAAGGATATCGACACGGTGCTGCTGGACATGGACGGCACCGTGCTCGACCTGCATTTCGACAATTACTTCTGGGAGGAATTCGTCCCTGCCCGCTATGGCGAGCTGCACGGCCTGGCGGCCGACGAGGCCTCCCGGCTGCTGCGGGCGCGCTACGAGAACGTCAAGGGCACCCTCGACTGGTACTGCCTGGACTTCTGGTCGAACAGCCTGGCAGTGGACATCCCGCGACTGAAAGAGGTCATCCGCCACAAGATTGCCCTGCGGCCGCACGCCGTGGAATTCCTGCAGCGGCTGCGCAACAGCGGCCGCGAGGTGCTGCTGGTCACCAATGCGCATCCGCAGAGCCTGGCGCTGAAGATGCAGACCACCGGCATCGACCAGCATTTCCACCGCACGATCAGCTCCCATGACTTGCAGCTCGCGAAGGAGAACCCTGGCTTCTGGCAGGCGCTGCGCGAGGAACATCCGTATGAACCGGCGCGAACGCTGCTGATCGATGACAATCTCGCGGTCTTGCGCCAGGCCCGCGCGGAAGGCATCGCCCACCTGCTCGGGGTGCGCCAGCCCGACAGTCAGCGCCCGCCCCTGCTGCCATCGCCAGAGTTCCGCCAGATCCACCATTTCACCGACATCCTGCCGGGGTTGCAGTCGCGATGAGCACGAAAGACGACAGCGACGACAGCGGCGTGCGCCTCGACAAGTGGCTCTGGGCAGCGCGCCTGTTCAAGACGCGGGCCCTGGCCAAGCAGGCCGTAGAGAGCGGCAAGGTGCAGACCGAGGGGCAACGCCTCAAGCCCGGCCGCGAGATGAGCATCGGCATGACGCTCACAGTGCGGCAGGGCTGGGATGAACGCACCCTGGTGGTCACGGGCCTGTCCGAGCAGCGCCGCGGGGCGCCCGAGGCCACCCTGCTCTATCAGGAAAACGCCGAGAGCATCGCCCGACGCGAGAATCAGGGCGAGCAGCGCCGTCTGCACGCCCTGCTGCTGCAGCCCATGGCGAAGCCGGACAAGAAGGACCGACGCGCCCGCCAGGCGCTCAAGCAGCGCTCGGATTAGCCGTGTCGGCGTCGCCTTACCGGGCGTCGCGAATCTTTGACATAATCCGGCCGCCGCGCCCAGGAACAAGAACTTGAAGAGTCAGGAGACCAAGCCAATGCCCAACAGCAGCACGGATATCCGTTCCGGGAACGGGCGCCGTCTCTATCAGAATCTCGGCAACAGCCATCTGATCGAGCTGGCCGTGCAGCGTGGCGAAGGCCGTCTGGCCGACACGGGGGCCCTGGTGGTGGAAACCGGCGCCCGCACCGGCCGCAGCCCAAAGGATCGCTTCATCGTGCGCGAGCCCTCCACAGCGGCGCAGATCGACTGGGGCAACGTCAATCAGCCCTTCGACCCGGCACAGGCCAATGCCCTGTGGGAGCGCGTCAGTCACTGGCTGGCCGACAAGGACGTGTTCATCTCGGACCTGCACGTTGGCGCACATCCGCAGCACTACCAGAGCGTGCAGGTCTGCACCGATGTCGCCTGGCACAGCCTGTTCGCCAGCACCCTGTTCATCCGCCCCGACGACTACAACCCGCTGCACAAGCCGGTCTGGCAGGTGCTCAGCGCGCCGGGCTTCGTCTGCGATCCGGCCCGCGACGGCACGCGCTCCGAGAGCGCTCTGATCATCGATTTCGCCCGCCGCCGTGTGCTGCTGGCCGGCCTGCGCTATGCGGGAGAATTGAAGAAGTCCATGTTCGCCGTGCAGAACTTCCTGTTGCCGGAACAGGACGTGCTGCCCATGCACTGCGCGGCCAACGTCGGGCGTGGTGGCGATGTGTGCCTGTTCTTCGGCCTGTCGGGCACCGGCAAGACCACGCTGTCGGCCGACCCCGAGCGCCTGCTGATCGGGGACGACGAGCACGGCTGGGGCGAGGGCAGCGTGTTCAATCTGGAAGGCGGCTGCTATGCCAAGTGCATCGATCTGAGCCAGACGAATGAACCCGTGATCTGGGATGCCATCCGCTTCGGCACCGTGCTGGAGAACGTGATCATTGACGAACACAGCCGGCAGGCGGACTACACCGATGCGCGCCTGACGCAGAACACCCGCGCCTGCTATCCGCTGGCTCACATCCCGGCCCGCATGCCGGACAACCGGGCCGGCGAGCCCGAGGCGATCATCTTCCTGACCTGTGACCTGCACGGCGTGCTGCCACCGGTGGCCATCCTGTCCCGCGAGGCGGCGGCCTATCACTTCCTCAGCGGTTACACCGCGCTGGTGGGCTCCACCGAAGTCGGCGCCGGCAGCGGCATCAAGGCCACCTTCTCCACCTGCTTCGGCGCCCCGTTCTTTCCGCGCCGTGCCACGGAATATGCCGAACTGCTGATGAAACGAATCTCAGGCGCGAATAGTCAGGTCTATCTGGTGAACACCGGCTGGACCGGGGGGCCGCACGGCATTGGTCGGCGTTTCCGGATTCCCGAGACGCGGGCGGTGATCGCCGCGATCCAGAGCGGGGCCCTGAAACAGGCCGAGACCGAATGGCTGGCAGGCATCAATCTGCATATTCCCCGGTCTGTACCGGGCGTCGACACGGCGCTGCTCAACCCGCGGCGGGCCTGGGCCGACCCGGCTCAGTACGATGCCAAGGCGGCCGAGCTGGCGGCGCAGTTCCAAGACAACATCATCAAGTTCCACGTGCCCGAGTCGATCCTGGCGGCCGGCCCGCAGAGCCAAGGCGCAGAGGGCGCAGCATGACAGACACTCAATCCAAGGCGCTGCGTCGTTTCGGCCTGAGGCAGTTCAAACCACAATGGGGCGAGTTCCTGCGCGGCATCGAGAAGGAAAGTCTGCGCGTCACGCCCCAGGGGCGGCTGGCGCAGACCGACCACCCGACGGCGCTGGGCTCCGCACTCACGCATGCGAACATCACGACCGACTATTCCGAAGCCCTGATCGAACTGATCACCTCTGCAAGCACGTCCATCGACGACTGCCTGCGGCAGCTGCACGACCTGCACGCCTACACCTGCATGAACCTGCCTGCAGGCGAACGCTTGTGGGTGTCCAGCATGCCCTGTCTGATCGAGAGCGACGAGCAGATCCCCCTCGCGCGCTACGGCAGCTCCAACATCGGGCGCCTGAAGACGCTTTACCGCGAAGGGCTGGGCCTGCGCTACGGCCGGGTGATGCAGACCATCGCCGGCATCCATTACAACTTCTCCATGCCCGAAAGCTTCTGGGCCGACTACCGGGACCTGAAGGGCTCCCGCGAAGCGCTGGAGCCGTTCCAGACTCGGCAATACCTGCACTTGATCCGCAACTTCCACCGCTTCAGCTGGCTGCTGCCTTATCTGTTCGGCGCCTCCCCGGCGGTGTCACGCTGCTTCACCCGCGGCCGGGCGCATGATCTGGAAGCCTTTGACGACAACACCTGGTACAAGCCCCATGCCACCGCTCTGCGCATGGGCAATCTGGGCTACAAGAGCGAGGCCCAGCGCTCGCTGTTCGTGTGCTACAACGAACTGGAGTCCTACCTGGACAGCCTGCAGACGGCGCTGACCACGCCCTACCCGCCCTACGGGGCCATCGGCGCACGGCGGGACGGCCAGCTGCAACAGATCAACATCAACCTGCTCCAGCTCGAGAACGAGTTCTACGGCACCATCAGGCCCAAGCGCGTGGGTGGCGCGGGCGAACGGCCGCTGACCCTGCTGCGCGAGCACGGCATCCAGTACATCGAAGTGCGCGTGCTGGACTTGAACCCCTTCCTGCCGCTGGGCATCGACGCCGAACAGATCCGCTTCCTGGATGCCTTCCTGCTGCATTGCCTGCTGGCGGACAGCCCGGCCTGCACGCGCGTGAGCCATCGGGAGAGCGAGGACAATCTGTCCCGCGTGGTGAACCGCGGCCGCGAACCCGGCCTGATGCTGGCCCGCGAGGGTCGTGAGGTGGCGTTTGCGGAATGGGCGAATGAAGTGCTGCAGGATGTCGCCCTGGCGGCCGCCCTTCTCGATGGCATCCACCGGACGCAGGATCACGCGGCAGCAGTGGCGACCCAACAGGCCAGGGTGGAAGATCCGGAGCTCACGCCCTCAGCGCGGGTATTGCGGGAAATGCGGGCGGCCGGCAAGCCGTTCTGCGGCTACACCATGGCACAGTCAGCCGCCACGCTGGCCGGTTTCCAGCAGGCAGGACTCGGTGCGCAGCGTCTGGCTGAAATGCGCGAGGCCTCGCGCCTGTCCTTGCAGAAGCAAGTCGAGATCGAGGCCTCGGATACGGAGAGTTTCGACGCATTCGTGCAGCAGTGGAACCTTACTGCTGAATCACATACGAGGTGAAGTACAGGTCCAGGATGTTCTCGGAGCCTTCGCCTACCACCAGGTCGATGGCTTCACGGATCCGCATCGTGGTGCCCGCGCGCAGCCTGCAGCCACTCTCCATATGTCATCTGTGGTCAGGAGCGACGATTGCCAGCGCAATTCGGAAAGGGGACGCCCGCGAAAGGTTTTGATTACAATGCAGCCGGCGACTCGCGCCGAGTCCCGACAACCCAGAAAGCCTCTCGCAGGCAGTGAGTGAAACGATGGCTACATCCCTGTTGGACGCAATTCCCGGCTCCCGCAACCTGAATTTCCTGATCTTCATCGCCTGCACGTCCATCATCGGCGTGGCGCTCTACATGGAGCACGTGATGCTGCTGCAACCCTGCGGCCTGTGCATCACCCAGCGCGTGTTCGTGATCCTGGTGGGGCTGATCTGCCTGGCCTCAGCTCTGCACAAGGCCGGCGAAGCCGGGCGCCGCAACTATGCGTTCGCAGCCGCCAGCATGTGCATCGGCGGCGGCTACTTCGCCGTGCGTCAGATCTGGCTGCAGCATCTGCCCGAAGATCAGGTACCGGCCTGCGGCCCGGGCCTGAGCTACATCATGGAGAACTTCCCGCTGATGGACATGCTGTCCTTCCTGCTCAAGGGCGACGGCAACTGCGCGGAAGTGACCTGGCGCTTCCTCGGCATCTTCTCGATTGCCGAACTCTCTCTCGGCGGCTTCATCGGCCTGTTCGTGCTGTGCCTGTATCAGGCGCTGCGCAAGGCCTGAGCCGCGCTTGTCAGCCCCGGCGCCAGCGGAAGTAGCGCTCGGCCCAGGGCAGCAGATGTGTCGGAATCCGCGCGTTGCGCCAGGCATTGGCGGCAAAGCGATTGGATTCCGCCAGCGTCGGGTAAATGTGCGTGGTGGCGCCGATCTTCTTCAGACCCAGACCATGGGTCATGGCCAGCACGAATTCCGTGATCAGCTCCGCCGCGTGATAGCCCACAATGGTCGCCCCCAGAATGCGGTCGGAGCCCGCCACCGTCAGCACCTTCACGAAGCCATGGGCCTCGCCGTCGGCAATGGCACGGTCGAGATCGTCGATCTCGTACCGCGTCACTTCGAAGGCAATGCCCTGCTCGCGGGCCTCCTGTTCATTCATGCCGACACGCGCCACTTCCGGGTCGGTGAAAGTGGCCCAGGGCACCACGCGATAATTCACCTTGAACTTCTTCAGCCTGCCCGCCAGTGCATTGAGCGTGGCATACCAGGCCTGGAAGGAGGCCATGTGGGTGAACTGGTACGGACCGGCCACGTCGCCACAGGCGTAGATGCTGGGGTAGACCGTCTGCAGCTGGGCGTTGACCTGAATCAGGCCGCGTTCGGTGAGCGGCATCTCCAGAGCTTCGAGGCCGAAGCCTTCCACATTCGCCTTGCGGCCGATGGCCACGAGCACCTTGTCGAAACCGATCTCCAGGGCACCTGTCGCCGCGTCGGCATGCAGCACCCCGCCCTCGGCAGTCGCGCTGAAGGAGGTGGCGCGGCAGCCGGCGTGCACCGTGATGCCCGCAGCCTGAAAGCGCGCCAGCACCACGGCCGAGACATCCTCGTCTTCCCTCGGCATGATGCGCGGCGCCTGGTCCACCAGGGTCACCTGCGAGCCCAGACGCGCGAAGCTCTGCGCCAGCTCGCAGCCGATGGCACCGCCACCGAGCACCAGCAGCCGGCGCGGCAACTCGCGCAGCTCCCAGAGCGAGTCGGAGGTGAGATACTCAATCTGATCCAGTCCGGGAATCGGCGGCACGAAGGGACGCGCACCCGTGGCGACCACAATGGCGCGCGTGGTGATGGTGCGTTCGCCCACCTGCACGCTCCAGGGTGAGGTGATGTCAGCCTCGCCGGCCACGCATTCCACGCCCAGGGAGGTGAAGCGCTCGACGGAATCGTGGGGCTCGATGCGCGTGATCACGGCCTGCACGCGCTCCATGATGCGAGCGAAGTTGACCTGCCCCGTCGCCCCATCGATCCCGAACTCATTGGCGCGCTTGAGATAGTCGGCGATGCGCGCGCTGCGGATCAGCGCCTTGCTGGGCACGCAGCCGGTGTTGAGACAGTCGCCGCCCATGCGGTGACGCTCGATCAGCACCACCTTTGCCTTCGCTCCCGCCGCGATGATGGACGACACCAGGCCGGCCGAGCCCGCCCCGATCACCACCACATTGGCATCGAAGCGCGACGGTCGCTTGAACTTGACTGGCGTGCGCGCGGGCCGCAGCAGGCCGAGCAGGCCACGGGCGAGCCAGGGCAGGATGCCCAGCGCGGCCAGAGACAGCAGCATGGAAGGACTGATCAGCCCCGACACAGACTCGATCTGCGCCAGTTCCGCACCGGCATTCACGTAGATGAGCGTGGCCATCAACATCCCCAGCTGGCTGATGACGAAATAGGGAAGCACGCGGATGGGCGTGAGTCCCATCACCAGGTTGACGAGAAAGAAGGGAAAGATCGGCACGATGCGCAGGCTGAAGAGATAGAAATTGCCGTCCTTTTCCATGCCGGCATTGATCGCCTTGAGCGAGTTGCCAAAGCGCGCCTGTACCCAGTCGCGCAGCAGCAGGCGGGCACTGAGAAAGGCCAGCGTCGCGCCGATGGTGCTGGCGAAGGACACCAGCAGCGTGCCCCACCACAGGCCGAAGATGGCCCCACCGACCAGGGTGATGACGACCGAACCTGGAATGGACAGCGCGGTGGCCGCCACATAAACGAGAAAATAGGCGACGGCCAGCGTGAAGAAATTGTCGCGTCCGTACGCCTGCAGCCCCTGCAGCTGCGACTGCACGAAGTCCAGTGTCATGTAGCGGCCAAGGTCGAGCACGAAGAAAGCGGCGATCAGGGAGACAATCACCAGCACGACGAGCAGTTTGATCGATTTCATGAAAGTCTCGCAGAGGGCATGTGGGGCACCTGACACAGGAGCGCCATGGCTGTTACAGGGGCGCGGGTTTATTTCTGCCTGCAGCGGTTTGTGCTATAAGGCCAGCTTCCTGACCCAGACCGAGAAATGCAACGTGCCGAACGATACCACAAAGCCCACTGCGCCGATGTCCCGCCAGTTTCCTGCCACGCGCATGCGTCGCATGCGCCGCGATGACTTCAGTCGTCGCCTGATGCGCGAGACACAGCTGACGACCGACAACCTGATCTTCCCGATGTTCATCGTCGAAGGCAGCGGTCAGCGCCAGAGCATTGCGTCCATGCCGGACATCCATCGCTTCAGCCTGGATGAACTGCTGAAGGAAGTGGCCGAGATCGTGGCGCTGGGCATACCGGCCATCGCCTTGTTCCCCTCGCCCGCCCCCGCCAGCAAGTCCCTGGACGGACGCGAGGCCTGGAACCCGGACGGCCTGGTGCAACGCGCAGTGCGTGCGCTCAAGCAGGCCTTTCCCGATCTTGGCATCATCACCGACGTGGCACTCGACCCTTACACCACGCACGGGCAGGACGGCATCATCGACGCCGAGGGCTATGTGCTCAATGATGTGACCGTCGACGCCTTGATCCGTCAGGCTCTGTCCCATGCCGAGGCCGGTGCCGACATCGTGGCTCCGTCGGACATGATGGACGGGCGCATCGGCGCAATCCGCAGCGCCCTGGAAGACGCCGGCCACATCCACACCCGCATCCTCGCCTATTCCGCCAAGTACGCCTCCAGTTACTACGGCCCGTTCCGTGACGCCGTGGGCTCCAGTGCCTCTCTGGGCAAGGGCAACAAGCACACCTATCAGATGGATGTGGCCAACAGCGATGAAGCCCTGCATGAAGTGGCGCTGGATCTGGCCGAAGGTGCCGACATGGTGATGGTCAAGCCCGGCATGCCCTACCTGGATATCGTGCGTCGAGTGAAGGATGAATTCGGCGCGCCCACCTTTGTCTATCAGGTGAGTGGCGAGTATGCGATGCACATGGCCGCGGCCCGCAATGGCTGGCTGGACGAGTCGGCTGTGGCGCTGGAAAGCCTGCTGTGCATCCGTCGCGCCGGGGCCGATGCCATCCTGACCTACTTCGCCAAGAAGGTCGCCATCCTGCTGCGGCAGTGAAGGCGAGCCTGCGTGCCGCACAATTGCGACTTGAAACCGGCACTTCAGGCCTTATGATAGGCACCTGCGTGAAGCTCGACTCGTCTGGAACGAGCTTCATATCTCCCCCACCAATGAAGGAATGTTTTTATGAGCGACCATATCGTTCAAGTGACCGACGCCAGTTTCGAACAGGATGTATTGCAGGCCAGCGGCCCTGTGATGGTGGACTTCTGGGCGGAGTGGTGCGGACCCTGCAAGATGATCGCTCCTGTCCTGGAAGACATCGCCGAGGAATACGCTGGTCGACTGACGATTGCCAAGCTGAATATTGATTCAAATATGGCGACTGCACCGAAGTATGGTGTGCGCGGCATCCCCACGCTGATCATCTTCAAGAACGGCCAAGTGGCCGGCACCAAAGTGGGCGCTCTGTCGCGTTCGCAGCTCGCCGCGTTCATCGACAGCGTCATCTGAACCCCTCTGTCCGGCTGCGACCGGACGCGTCCAAAGTGTGCAACAGTCACGCCGCGCAGCTGTCCGGAGCCCCTCTGCAAGGGCTCCGGAACCGCTGTTTTCAGGTCACAAATAAAGACAAAATTGTTCTGGACAGCCTCGTTGGAGTCGGTATACATTGCGCCATCGTCTCATTCGACTGACGACCTTGTCTCTTATCTACACCGCTCCAAGCAACGCATTGCCCTGAAACCCGTAAACCCAGTACTCACTAGACATCAGAAAACCATTCTGCTCACTACCAACACAAGCTTGTCAGCCCCAGGCAGACAGACCTTCAGCGTCGTGCACTGTTACGGGACTAAGCTTGTCCTCAGCCCACAAACCTGCGTACCAACATCATCATGAATCTAACTGACTTGAAGAAACAACCCATCGCGGATCTGCTCGCCATGTCCCAGGAAATGGGTCTCGAGAACCTCTCCAGAACCCGCAAGCAGGACATCATCTTCGCCATCCTCAAGAAGCACGCCAAGAACGGCGAGGACATCTCCGGCGATGGCGTTCTGGAAATCCTGCAGGATGGGTTCGGATTTCTGCGCTCTGCCGACTCTTCCTACCTGGCAGGCCCGGACGACATTTATGTGTCACCCAGTCAGATTCGACGTTTCAACCTGCGTACCGGGGATACCATCGAGGGCAAGATCAGACCCCCGAAGGAAGGCGAACGCTACTTCGCCCTGCTGAAGATTTCCGAAGTCAATTTTGCCAAGCCCGAAAATTCCAAGAACAAGATCCTGTTCGAAAACCTCACCCCGCTGTTCCCGTCCGAGCGTCTGCGTCTGCAGATCGGCAATGGCAGCACCGAGGACCTGAGCGCCCGCACCATCGACCTGACGGCGCCCATCGGCAAGGGCCAGCGCGGCCTGATCGTGTCACCACCCAAGGCCGGCAAGACCTTCATCCTGCAGAACATCGCCCAGTCCATCGCCAAGAACAATCCCGAATGCCGCCTCATCGTGCTGCTCATCGACGAGCGTCCTGAAGAAGTGACGGAGATGCAGCGCTCCGTGCGCGGCGAAGTGGTGGCCAGCACCTTCGACGAACCGCCCGCGCGCCATGTGCAGGTGGCGGAGATGGTGATCGAGAAGGCCAAGCGCCTGGTCGAACACAAAGAGGACGTGGTGATTCTGCTCGACTCCATCACGCGTCTGGCGCGCGCCTACAACACCATTGTGCCGTCTTCCGGCAAGGTGCTGACGGGAGGTGTGGATGCCCACGCGCTCGAGCGTCCTAAGCGTTTCTTCGGTGCCGCGCGGAACCTGGAAGAAGGCGGCAGCCTCACGATCATCGCCACGGCGCTGGTGGAAACTGGTTCCAAGATGGACGAGGTTATCTACGAGGAATTCAAGGGCACCGGCAACATGGAACTGCACCTGGACCGCAAGATCGCCGAGAAGCGCGTGTACCCGGCCATCAACGTGCGTCGTTCCGGCACGCGCCGCGAAGAGCTGCTGACCACCGAGGAAGAACTGCAGCGCATGTGGATCCTGCGCAAGATCCTCAGCTCCATGGAAGACGTGCAGGCCACCGAGTTCATTCTGGACAAGCTGAAAGACACCAAGACCAACGACGAGTTCTTCAACTCCATGAAACGCAAGTGATCCGCTCTATCGCTCCTGCGTAAACGTGGGAGCGAGTTTGCTCTGGCTCAACTGTGGGAGCGAGCTGGCTCGCGCACATCGCTTCCCGCGCCCACTTCCTGCTGACGACGGACACACGCCATGCCCTGCAAGGATCTTCGTGAATTCATCGCCCTTCTGGAACAGGAGGGCGATCTGGTCCGGATCCGCCAGGAAGTCGATCCCAATCTGGAAATCACGGAAATCTGCGACCGCGCGCTGCGCGCTGGTGGCCCTGCCCTGCTGTTCGAGAATCCGCGCAATTCCTCCATTCCCCTGCTGGGCAATCTCTTCGGTCATCCGCGCCGCGTGGCGCTGGCCATGGGACAGAAAGACCTGCAGGGCTTGCGAGATGTCGGGCACCTTCTCGCCTTCCTGAAGGAACCGGTGCCGCCCAAGGGCTGGAAGGAGCTGTGGCAGAATCTGCCCGCCTATCGTCAGGTGCTGAACATCGCGCCGGATGTGAAGAAGACGGCGCCCTGCCGCGACGTGATCATCGACGAGGCCGACATCGACCTGGGCATGCTGCCGGTGCAGACCTGCTGGCCCGGAGACGTCGGGCCCCTCGTCACCTGGCCGCTGGTCATCACCCGCGGGCCGGACAAGGATCGCCAGAACCTCGGCATCTATCGCATGCAGGTGATCGGCCGCAACAAGCTCATCATGCGCTGGCTCTCGCATCGCGGCGGCGCCTTGGATTTCCGTGACTGGCAGATCAAGCATCCGGGCGAGCCCTTCCCGGTCGCCATCGCCATCGGTGCCGATCCGGCCACCATTCTGGCCACTGTGACGCCGATTCCCGACACGCTGTCCGAGTACGCCTTTGCTGGCCTGCTGCGTGGACAGAAGACGGAAGTGCTCAATTGCCTCACCAGCAATCTGCAGGTGCCGGCCAGTGCCGAGTTCGTGCTCGAGGGCGTCATCGAGCCTGGCGAGATGGCGGAGGAAGGCCCCTTCGGCGATCACACGGGCTACTACAACGAGGTCGAGCGCTTTCCTGTCTTCACGGTCAAGAAACTCACGCACCGCAAGGACCCGATCTACCACAGCACCTACACTGGACGTCCGCCGGATGAACCCGCGATGCTGGGCGTGGCGCTGAACGAGGTCTTCATTCCGCTCATCCAGAAACAGTACCCGGAGATCGTGGATTTCTATCTGCCACCCGAGGGCTGTTCCTACCGCATGGCGGTGATCAGCATCCGCAAGCAGTACCCTGGCCACGCCAAGCGCATCATGATGGGTGCGTGGTCCTTCCTGCGGCAGTTCATGTACACAAAGTTCGTGATCATCGTCGACGAAGACGTGAATGTGCGGGACTGGAACGATGTGATCTGGGCCATGACCACGCGCATGGACCCGGCACGCGACACGGTGCTCATCGAGAACACGCCCATCGACTACCTCGACTTCGCCTCGCCGGTGTCGGGACTCGGTTCCAAGATGGGCATGGACGCCACCAGCAAGTGGCCGGCGGAAACCACCCGCGAGTGGGGCACGCCCATCAGCATGAGCGATGAGGTGAAGAAACGCGTCGATGCCCTATGGGATGAACTCGGCATCCAGGGCAAGTGATCACTGCGGTTGCGGGAAAGGCGGCAGCGCGGCACTGACGGCGCGCGTCGCCGCCTGCAGCAGGGGCGGGTCCCGCTCTTCCTCACGCAGCCCCTGGAGCAGCCTGGCCAGTTCGGCATAGGCTTCGGCGTCGCCGTTCAAACGGACGCAGCGTTCCAGATAATCCCGCGCCTTGCCCCACAGTGATGCCCGCAGGGCAAGCCTGGCCGTCGCCAGCAGCAGCACGCCATCTTCCGGACGTTGCGCCAGCCAGCGCTCGGCTTGCTGCAATTGCTGCACTGCACGCGCATCTTCCTGCTTCAGACTCAAGAGACTGTAACGCCGCACCAGCACATCGCTCCAGCGTGATTTCAGCGTGGCTTCCAGCAGATCCACCGCCTCGGCTGGCGCGCCCAAGTGCAGATACGCGTGTGCTGCGGCGCTCACCAAGCCGTCGTCCGGGGTCAGACTTCGCGTGTGGCGTTTCCAGAAGCGCCGCAGAGCCGCCGGTGTGGTGCCGGATTCGGCCGCCAGACTCTCCAGACGGTGAATCAATTCAGCCTGCTCTTCCATCGAATCATTGCGCGCATTGAGTGCTCGGCGAGCGGCACGGGCCGCCGACCACTGGCGTCCTGAACGCAGCCAGCGCCATGGATTGAGCCAGCCGGACAGCAGGTAAAGCATGCGCAGCACAAGCAGCAGCAGGATCAGCGCGACAAAGAGTGCGAACAGGCTCGTCTCGAACGTGACATTGCCCCAGGACAGCAGCAGGTAACCCGGATCGCGCGCCAGCGCGAGAGTCACCAGCAGGCCCAGCATGACGGCAAGCAGCGAGTAGAGGAAGAAGCGGATCATGCTCAGCGCCCGTCGCTGGCAGCGGCACTGACGCGCCGTGCATTGGCCTGCTGCAGCAGGTCGAGTGAACCGGAGATGTCGGGCTGCGTCGTCGCGACGCGTTCCTGCGCCAGCGCCTCCAGCTCCTGCTGCAGTGTGCGACCTGCTCCGGTGTCGATGGCGAAGTGGCGTGCCACCCAGTCATGTCCGCGCTCGAGCGCACTGCGATAGATCTCCGGCTGCGCCATGAGAAGGGCGAGCTGGGCCTGTTCCAGCAAGAGCTGCAGATTCTGCTTGAGCGTGGCTTCCTGCTGCGGCGGCAACAGCGCCTCGGGCGGCACATCCCAGCGCTGCCAGACGAAGATGTTGCGCAGCAGCGCCAGCGCCTGGGCACCAAAACCGGCGTCGGCAGGAAGCGTCTGCTGCTGTTGTGCGGCGAGGCGATCGGCATGGTTCTGCACCAGTGCCTCACGCAGCGAGAGCTGTTCCACCAGCGGCACCAGCGCGCGCAGTCGCGCATGCAGGCCTTCGACGTCCACATAGTCCATGCTGCGCAAGGCCAGCATCTCGCCTGCCAGGGCATCGCGCACACCGAGCACCGAGATGTCGCCCGAGTCGCGCAGCATCTCATCGACGGTGGTCAGGATCAGCAGTGCCGAATCACCATCGCCCTGCAGCGCGAGTTTTTGATTGGCCAGTCGCAAAAGGTATTCCGCTTCCGTCCACAGCCAGTCCTGCGCCTGTTGCGATGCGCCGGCATCGCGCACACTGGCGGCATTCTCGGCCTCGACGGCGAGTGCCGCCAGGCGTTGGTCCAGCTCGCTGCGCAGGGCAGCGAGGCTCTGCCGGTCGACAAGATCGGCCAGCTGCGCGGCGGGAATGCCGGAAGGAGCGTCGGCGAGGCGTTGCTGCAGCGCCGCATTCTCGGCCAGCAGGGCATCGACTTGTGCGGCAGTCTGCCGCTGCGCGGACACCAGCCATCCCAGGGCGAGCAGCACCGGCACCAACAGGAGCACAAGGATCAGGAAACGGCGCATGCCTCTGCTGCGCGAACGCGCACGGGAATGCGGCGCGGCATTGCTGCGGCTGAGTTCGTCGAGTACGCGAGAGGTATCGACGCGCGCCGCCGCGTCTGCGGCAGAGGGGGCGGAAGAGGGGCTGCCGTCTGTCACCGGGCCTCCTGTGGGTCTATGGGTGTTGCCGGACACTGTCGCAGGCAGGCCAGCACGGCCTGATCATCGGCCCCGTCGGCATTGCGCACATGGGGGTAGCCCGCGCGGCGTGCCACTTCCTCGACGCGCGCGGAGGGCACGATGAGTGTCAGATTCTGCTGCAAGCCTAGCAGAGCGCTCGGCGCGCTGTCTTGCGACACATCAAGCGCAGTGGCCCCTTGCTGCAGCAGCGTATGGAAAGTGTCGAATATCTGCTGGCTGGTCAGCACGACACAATCGATGGCCTGCTCCTGCAGCAGTTGCCATGTCTGCACGGGCGTGTGGGCCGGGGCTTCACGCGTGTAGAGTTCGACGTAATCCACCCGGGCGCCACGTTCACGCAGGGTGTCTGCCAGCAGTTCGCGCCCGCCCTTGCCACGGAACAGCGCGATGCGCTGGCCCTGGACCTGCTGCAGCACGGGCAGGGCCAGCAGATCCTCGCTGGTCACGCCGGTGGTGGCGCAATGCACCGGCCAGGGCAGCTGACGCAACACGGCTGCCGTGCCCGGCCCCACCGCGCAGGCCTGCAGGCCGACGGGCAGCTGCGGCCAGAAATTCTCGATCCATTCCAACCCGAGGGTGGCGGCATTGGTACTGATGAAAATGGCGATCGCGTACTGGTCGAGAGCCATGACCCGCGAACGGACGCGCTGGGTGTCCTCGGGGGAATGTACCGGCACGATGTTCAGCAGGGGCAGCGAGACGGCTTCCCCTCCCTGTGCGCAAATGGCGGAGGCGAGGCTCCGGGCCTGGTCGGCCGGGCGTGTCAGCAGTACACGGCAGTGCGCCAGCGCAGCGTGGGAAGGGTCTGGAGAGAACGAGGCGGCTGTGTCGTTCATGCCTGTGCGTAGAGTGCAGCGAGAATCTTGTCCGCGCCCTGGGCCAGCAGCGCATCGGCCACGGCGACGCCCAGCTGTTCGGCGTTCTGGCGCGGGCCGCGCTGGGTTTCGCGCAGGATGCGCTGACCATTCACGTCGCCCACCAAGGCACGCAGATGCAGCTCGTCACCTTCCAGCTCGGCGAAGCAGGCTATTGGAACCTGGCAGCCGCCCTGCAGCCGCGTGTTGACGGCGCGCTCCGCAATGACACGGTCGGCGGTGTCACGGTGATGCAGCACCTGCAGCAGCGCGATGATCTCGTGATCATCCACGCGGCACTCGATGCCCACCGCACCCTGCCCGCCGGCCGGCAGCGAGGCCGTGGTGCTGATGCGCTCGCGGATGCGCTCGGCCAGCCCCAGGCGCAGCAAGCCGGCCGTGGCCAGAATGATGGCGTCGTATTCGCCGCGGTCGAGCTTGCCCAGACGCGTGCCGACATTGCCGCGCAGGTCGGCGATCTGCAGGTCGGGCCGGTAGCTGCGCAGCTGGCACTGCCGACGCAGACTGGAGGTGCCGACCCGAGCTCCCTGGGGCAGCGCGTCGATGCTGGCACAGGTGTTCGAGACGAAGGCATCGCTCGGGTCCTCGCGTTCGCAGATCACGCGCAGACCGAGGCCTTCCGGAAATTCCATGGGCACATCCTTCATGGAGTGCACCGCGATGTCGGCGCGCCCCTCCAGCAGGGCGACTTCCAGCTCCTTCACGAACAGGGCCTTGCCGCCAATCTTCGCCAGCGGCGTGTCGAGGATGACATCGCCCCGCGTGGTCATGCCGATCAGCTCGACTTCCAGGCTCGGGTAATGCGCCAGCAGACGGGCCTTCACATATTCCGCCTGCCACAGGGCCAGGGGACTTTCACGGGTGGCGATACGGATTCTTGCAACTGCCATGATCGAGGGGGAGCTCCAGAACTGTGTAGCGACCGATTCTACGCCAATCCCCAGCCCGAGACACAGCCCGGGGCGATGTTGTTATAATCGCCGCCCCTGCAGCGGCCGGACGGCCAGAGAGATTCCCATCATGAGCGACAAGACACCCGATGCCATCAAACCCTGGGGCGGCCGCTTCAGCGAAGCGACGGACGCCTTCGTGGAGCGCTTCACCGCCTCGGTGACTTTCGACAAGCGGCTCTACCACCATGACATCAACGGCTCCATCGCGCATGCCACGATGCTGGGCAAGGTCGGCATCCTGAGCGCACAGGAAGTGGACGCCATCGTTGGCGGGCTGGAAGGCATCCGCGAAGACATCGTGGCCGGGCGTTTCGAGTGGTCGGTGCAGCTGGAAGACGTGCACATGAACATCGAGTCCGAGCTGACTCGCCGCATCGGCATCGCCGGCAAGAAGCTGCACACCGGGCGTTCGCGCAACGACCAGGTGGCCACCGACATCCGCCTGTATGTGCGCGACGAGATCGATGCCCTGGTGGGCACTCTCGCCCGCCTGCAGTGGGCGCTGCTGGACCTTGCCGAGCGCGAGGCCGAGACGATCATGCCGGGCTTCACCCATCTGCAGACCGCCCAGCCCATCACCTTCGGCCACCACATGATGGCGTGGTACGAGATGCTGGAACGTGACCACGGCCGTCTGCGTGACTGCCGCGCACGCCTGAATCAATCACCCCTGGGCGCTGCCGCGCTGGCCGGCACCAGCTACCCGATCGACCGTGAATACACCGCGCGTCTGCTGGGCTTCACCGCCGCCACACGCAATTCGCTGGACTCGGTGAGCGACCGGGACTTCGCCATCGAGCTGGCCGCCGCCGGCAGCCTGCTGATGACGCATCTGTCGCGTTTCTCCGAGGAACTGGTGCTGTGGACCTCCTCGCAGTTCGACTTCGTCGACCTGCCCGACCGGTTCTGCACCGGCTCGTCCATCATGCCGCAGAAGAAGAACCCCGACGTGCCCGAGCTGGTGCGCGGCAAGACCGGCCGCGTCAACGGCCACCTGGTGGCGCTGCTGACCCTGATGAAGTCCCAGCCGCTGGCCTACAACAAGGACAATCAGGAAGACAAGGAGCCGCTGTTCGACTTGATCGACACGCTGCGCGACTGTCTGAAGGCCTATGCCGACATGGTGCCGGCCATCCGGCCGAAGAAGGAATCGCTCTATAACGCCGCCCTCAAGGGCTATGCCACTGCCACCGATCTGGCCGACTACCTGGTGCGCAAGGGCATCGCCTTCCGCGACGCCCACGAGATCGTCGGCAAGTCGGTGGCCTACGGCATCGCGCAGAAGAAGGACCTGAGCGCCATGTCACTGCAGGAGCTGCAGCAGTTCTCCAGCGCCATCGAGCAGGATGTGTTCGCCGTGCTGACGCTGGAAGGTTCAGTGCGCGCCCGCAACCACGTGGGCGGCACCGCGCCGGAGCAGGTGCGGGCGGCGGTGGAGAGGCGTCGCGAGGAACTCCGGGCCCGCATTGGCGTTTGAACTCAAAGTGGCTAAATGACCTGCGCAAAACTTGCTTGAAAGCATGATTTGTCTGCAGCCAAGTGCGAAACTTCCGCTTTGGCAGGCGTCAGGAGATTCACGGGGCGGGCCGACAAAACCAGCATCGCGCAGTGAAAAGACCGAGCAGGCCAGGTGGAAGCCATTCAAACTTCAACCCTCAGCCATGCGGCGCCAGCTGGTGGTCGAGATGCGCGACCAGCTCGGCCGGCAGGTTGAGCCGGTGGCTCAGCGCCTGCAGATAGGCGCGCTCCGCCGGGTGATCGACATCGATCGCCATGCGTGACACGAGATAGATCTCTGTGGCCTGTTCCATGCCCTGGGCCGACGCCGCAATCGCGGCCATGTCCACCGGCTGGGTCAGCGCGTCGAACACGAAGGCCTTGCTCTCGGCGTCCAGCCCCATCTTCTCCACTTGTTCAAACAGGGACGTCTGCTCCTCGGCGTCGATGTGCCCGTCGGCCTTGGCGGCGCCGATCATGGCCTTGATCAGGGCCAGCTGGAACGGCTGCCCATCAGCCGCCGGCGCGGACTCAGGCAGGAAGCGCGGGTCGACGCTGGCGTAATCGGCCGGGGTGGCGACCGGCGCCGTGGCAGCGGCCTTGCCCTGCTGCCAGTTCTGATAGGCCTTGTAAGCCAGCGCGCCGGCAGCCGCCGCACCGCCATAGCCAACGACGCCCTTGGCCATCTTCTTCATCTTCTTGCCACCCAGCATCAGGCCGAGCAGCCCGCCCACCACGGCACCACCACCGAAGCCGCCCATGCCCATGGAGTCGAGCTGCTGCTTGGCATTGCCGCCCGCCTGGCGCATGGTGTTGCCGGCATTGGGACCGAGGAATTGTTCCAGCAGATTCTTGGCGTCGAGCATGTGATGAGTCTCCAGAGTGTCGGTGAATCAGAGTGTGAGGTTCGCGGGCAAGCCCGCTCCCACAGGGGTGTTGCGTTGCCGCAGGCGCCTACTGATAACCCTGCGCCTGCAGACGGAATAACCGGGCATATTGCCCATCCCGTTCAAGCAACTGCGCATGAGAGCCTTCTTCGACGATGGCGCCCTTCTCGAGCACGATGATGTGATCGGCAATCCGCACCGTCGAGAAGCGGTGCGAAATGATGATGGAGATGCGTCGGGCGGTCAGCTCGCGAAAGTGGGCGAAGATGTCGGCCTCGGCCTTCGCGTCGATCGCCGCCGTCGGTTCGTCCAGAATCAGCACATCGGCGTGGCTGCGCATGAAGGCCCGGGCCAGGGCGATCTTCTGCCACTGCCCGCCCGAGAGCTCCTTGCCGCCCTTGAACCAGGTGCCCAGCTGGGTGTCGTACTGCTGGGGCATGTGCTGGATGAAATCGGCGGCCAGGCCATCCTGCGCGGCACTTTCTATCTGGGGACGGTCCTGCATGTTTTCCACATCGCCGATGCCGATGTTGTCGCCCACCGTGAGCTGGTAGCGAGAGAAGTCCTGGAAGATGACGCCGATCTTGTAGCGCAGGGCGTCGATGTCCCACTCCTGCAGATCCATGCCTTCCAGCAGGATGCGACCGCTGGTGGGCGTGTAGAGCCGCGTCAGCAGCTTGATCAGGGTGGTCTTGCCGGAGCCGTTCTCGCCCACGATGGCCAGACTCTCGCCGGCCTTGATGTGCAGGCTCAGCTCATGCAGGGCGGGGGTCTTGCTGCCCGGGTAATAGAAACTGACATTCTCGAAGCGGATGCCGTCGGCCGGGTCCGGGCCCTCGCGCTTGTCGCCGCTCTGCTCAGGCACCTTGTGCTCGAGATACTCCACCAGGTTCGAGAGGTAGAGATTGTCCTCGTACATGCCGTTCACCGCGGTCAGGCTGTTGGTGACGGCGCTCTGACCCTGCCGGAACACGGCGATGTACATGGTCATCTGGCCGATGGTGATGGTGGTGGCGATGGCGGCGAAGACCACCCAGCCATAGGCGAAGTAGAAGGCCGCGCTGGCGATCAGCCCGAGCACATAGCCCCAGAAGCCGCGCCGCAGCACCAGGTTGCGGTCTTCCTTGTAGATGTTGGAGAAGATGTCGATGTAGCGCTGCAGGAACAGGCGCCCGATCTTGAGCAGCTTCACTTCCTTCACGCCGTCTTCCCGGGTCAGCACCATTTCCAGGTAGATCTGCATGCGGCGCTCGGCCGAGCGGCTGCGCTGATTGCGGAAGGCCTCGCCGGAGAATTTCGCTTCGGCCATGAAGGCGGGCAGACCGGCAAAGCCCAGCAAGAGCACGGCCCAGGGCGAGAACTGGAACAGCAGCACGCCATAGCTCACGAGCGAGATGGACTCGCGCGCCAGATCGAAAGTGCGGATCACCAGGCTCAGCGGGCGACTGGACGCCTCGCGGCGGGCGCGCACCAGCTTGTCGTAATACTCGGAATCCTCGAAATGCTGCAGCTCCAGCGTCAGCGACTTCTCCAGGATCATCACGTTGATCTTGTTGCCCAGCAGCACGCGCAGGATGGACTGACAGACCGTGTTCAAACGCTGCACGCCCGTGAAGAACACCACCAGGCCCGCCTCGCACAGCACGTAGAAGATCGTCTGATCAGTAGCCACCTCGCGGGCCTCAGGCAGCGCCTGTATGGCCGCCACCACGGCATCGACGATCAACTGGCCCACATAGGCGATCGCGGCAGGCAGCACGCCGGCCAGCAGGGTGGCGAAAGCCATGGTGAGGGTCAGGGCGGCACTGGTGCCCCAGACGATCTCGACGGCCACCCGGCTGTACTTGAAGACAGCGAAGAAGCGCGTGATGAAGGAAAGCGGGGCGGTGTCCTGCAAGGCGTGACTCGAAGGGGGTGTTGCGTCGGGATTGCGGGATGCAAAACGGCCCGGAAATTCCTGTCTTCCCGAGCCGTTCGACATGTCAGAGCGCTTACTGCGGCTTGACCAGTTTCAGCATGAAACGGTCAGTGTTGCGCTCCAGTTCGGCAGCGAACGGGGCCTGCGTGTGGTTGTCGCTCGGCACGTTCAGCAGATCGCTTTCCTCGGCAATCTCGAAACCGGCTTCCAGCGCGGCGGCACGGGCCAGGTCCACGGGGATGCGGTGCAGGGTGGCGTTGTCGGCACCGGCATCGCCTTCGTGGTCGATCAGGCCAAGAACAGCGCCCGGCTTGAGTGCGTTCTTGATGTTCACCAGGAAGCGCTGTGCAGCAGCCGGATCGGCGTTGTAGACGTCGTGGAAGTTCAGGTTGGTGATGGCGAAGTCGACGGAGTTCGCCGGCAGCGTCAGGTCGGCAGTGGCATCAGCCTTCAGCAGCTGCACATTGCTGAGACGCGCCAGACGGCCGTCAACGGTGGCCTGGGTGGTGCCGCGCGCCAGCGCCGCTTCGGAGTTCTGCATGTAGACCTTGCCATTCGGGCCGACAGCGCGTGACAGCACTTCGGTGTACCAGCCGCCACCGGACATCACGTCCAGCACGGTCATGCCGGGCTCCAGGCCCAGGAAATCGAGCGCTTCAGCGGGCTTGCGGGCGGCATCCAGCGCCTTGTCGGCGTCACTGCGATCAGCGGCGGCGAGCGCCTGATTGACGGCGGCCACATCAATGGCCTGGACCTGCACATTGGCGCCGACCAGCATGGCGACGGCAGCAACGAGGGGAAGAATCTTTCTCATGTTGGCATATCCTTGGAATGTAATTGTTTTTCGGGGATTTCGAACGGGGCCTAGGATAAACCAAGGCCCCACCGGGAGTACACCTGCACGTGACCGGCAGGCGGCGGTTTCGGTTCAAGAGCGCCGCTGCTCAGTGCAGGCGACGGGCGCTCATCAGCTCCTTCTCGAAGAGCTACTTTACGCGCAGCAGTTCGTTCAGGCCGCCCCGGGATTCCATGTGCGGCAGGTGGCTCTCGATGTCATTGAGGATGTTGGTGATGCTGCCAGTGTCCAGCGTGCTCAGGTCCATGTCGAAGGGCCAGGCGGGTTCTTTGCCAAACATGAGGGGGTTCTCCAGTCACGCGATACGTTGCCGGGTCATCGACCGGCGGGCATAAAACTTGAGACAGCGCTCAGTCCATGCCCATGGCGGTGCGCATCACCCGGCTCTTGAGCAGCAGACTGCGATCGAGCCCGGCCATGCCGGCATTGCGCAGCCAGCGCACCGGCAACGCCTGGTCGGCATAGAGCCGCTTGAAGCCTTCCATCACCCACATCATGCCCAGATTGTGGCCGATGCGCTGACGCTGATAGCGCCGCAGCACCTGCAGAGCGCCGATCTCGTCATCGCGCGCCAGCGCCTGGCGCAGCTGGGAGGCGAGGGCGGCCGCATCGGCGAAGCCCAGATTCACCCCCTGTCCGGCCAGCGGATGGATGGTGTGCGCCGCATCGCCCACCAGCGCGATGCCTTCCTGGACATACTGCTTCGCATGACGCTGCCGCAGCGGCACGCACAGCCTTGGATCAACCTGCTCGATGGCACCGAAGCGTCCCTCGATGGCCTGTTCCAGCTCATGGGCGAAGTCCTCGTCGCCCAGCGCCATGAGGGCGGCCGCCTTGTCCGGCACCACTGACCAGACGATGGACGTGACGTGCTGGTCCGTCACTGCGTCAGTGGCCTTGAGGGGCAGGAAGGCCAGCACGCCTTCGTCCATGAAGCGCTGGGTCGCGGTATGACGATGCGGCAGGCGGGTGCGCACGGTGGTGACGATGGCCTGGTGTTCGTAGTCCCACTCACTGAGTTCGAAACCCGCCAGCTCGCGGACCCGGGACGCGCCGCCGTCAGCCGCCACCAGCACGCGGGCACGCAACTGGCGCCCGTCGGCCAGTTGCAACTGGGTACGCGACTGATCGGCATCCAGCGGGGCGGGCACCGGCAGCCGCTGCAGGGCCTCCAGGCTCACCGGCGCCAGCAGGGTGATGGCCGGCACGGCGTGCAGGCACTCGTGCAGGGCGGCCAGCAGCACGGCATTCTCGACGATGTGACCCAGACTCTCACAGTGAATGTCCTGGGCGGCGAAATGGATGGAGCCGGTGCCGTCGGCCTCCCACACCTGCATATCGGTGTAGGCACAGCTGCGGCGCCGCGCCACACCGGACCACGCTCCCAGGGAGTCGAGGAAGCGACGCGAGGCTGGAGTGATGGCGGAGACGCGGGGGTCGAAGCGGTGGGGAGCCACGTCCGGGGGGGCTGGTGCAGCCAGTGGCTGGGCATCCAGCACGGCGATGCGCATGCCTGTGTCGGCCAGCGCCAGCGCGACACTGGCACCCACCAGGCCGCCGCCGACGATGATGACGTCGAATGTCATGACAGTGCTCTGTTGCATTGAGACTTCACCGGGATGCTGAACGTGCTTGCAGTATAGCCGGGCCTACGCCGCCGCGGCAGCCCGCCGTGCGCTTCTCGATTGCCATGCTGCACCGCTTCGTTGCACAGTGGCCGAGCCGGGCATGATCTGCGACCATCTGCCCCCGCGTATCCGCACCAACGCCCTTCCAACACGAGACCCTGCCCATGAGACGGAGCCTGCTGATGATTCCCCTTCTGACCCTGCTCGGCTGCGCCGGCGAGCGCCCCGCCACCCTCGGTGCGACGGACGGCCGCCTGGGCACCTGCCCGGATTCCCCCAACTGCGTGTCCAGCTTCGAGACTCGCGACAGTCACCGCATCGCGCCGCTGCAGGCCACGCTCGGCCAGGTCCGCATGGCGGTCAGCGGCATGTCCGGCGCCCGCATCATCGAGGAGCGCGAGCTGTATCTGTACGCGGAGTTCACCTCGCACCTGATGGGCTTTGTGGACGACGTGGAGTTTCTGGCCGAGCCGGCAGCCGGCCTGGTGCATGTGCGCTCGGCCTCGCGGCTCGGGCACAGCGATCTGGGGGTGAACCGCAAGCGCATCGAGGATCTGCGCGGCCTGCTTGGCACGCCCTGAGTCAGGCCTGCAACGCGCGGCGTTCGCCCAGGCCCATGGCCTGACGGGCGAACTGCTGCTTGACGGGCGGCAGCAGGTCGATGGAGAACAGACCGGCCTTGCGTGCCCAGACCAGCGCCGGATGGGCGCTGGAGAAGAGTCGTGTCATGTAGTCACTGAATCCGATGGTGAGCTGCTGATCGTTCTGCTGCTGCGCCACATACGCCTGCAGCACGCTCATGGCGCCTGGCGCGATGCCCTGCGCTCGCGCCTGGGCGATCTGCTGCGCCAGGCTCTGCGCATCGCGCAGGGCCAGATTCAGGCCTTGCCCCGCCACCGGGTGCAAGGTGTGGGCGACATTGCCCAGCAGCACCAGTCCGGGCCGCACCTGCTCCCGCGCCACACTGAGGGTGAGTGGATAGAGCGTGCGAGCGCCCACCTTCTCGAAACCTCCCAGCCGATAGCCGAAGCGCTCCTGCAGACGGCTCAGGAATTCCCGCTCCGGCAGCTGCGCCACCGCCTGCGCCTCGGCACCAGGCAAGGTCCAGATCAAGGCCCCGCGCGGCCGGCCCGCGTCATCGTCCGCCAGCGGCAGCACGGCCATGGGGCCGGTGTCGGTGAAGCGTTCGTAAGCGACATTGCGGTGCGGCTCACTGAAGGCCACATTGGCGATCAGGGCATGCTGGCCATAAGGGGTCTGGCTGCTGCCGATGCCCAGTTGCTCCAGCAGCGTGGAACGCCCACCGTCGGCCAGCACGACCAGATCAGCCTCGATGGCGGGCAGTGCGCCTGAAACCCCCTGCACCTGCAACCGCATGCCCTGGGGCAGGGGCGTCAGCGCACTGATGCTGGCGGGGCTCAACAGCTCGATGTCCGGGTCATGCTCCAGCGCCTGTGTCAGCACCTGGCCAAGCGGCAGGTTTTCGGCGACATGACCCAGTGCGTCCACCTGCATGGCGGCACTGTCCAGACGCACTGCCCCGAAGTGCCCGCGGTCGGACACGTGAATGCGGCGGATCGGCGTGGCATGGGGAGCGATGGCAGACCACAGGCCCAGTTGTTCGTAGAGACGCTGGCTGCCATGGGAGAGGGCGGTGGAGCGGACGTCGAAACTGCTGGACGCCTGCGCTGTCGCGGCCGCTTCGACGACAGCGATGCCGGCGCCGCTGCCACGCAGCTGCGCTGCCAGGGCACTGGCGAAACTCGCACCCACGAGGCCGCCGCCGACGATCACGATGTCATAGCACTGCCTGGCCTGCTGGATCTTCATGCCGCATCACCCTCCGCTTGCATCTCAGGCGACGGCCTGGGCGCGCGCCTGCGCCATGAAGGATTCGATTTCCTCGACCGTCTTCGGCGCCCCCGCACTGAGAATGCGATGCCCCGTGCGCGTCACCAGCACATCGTCCTCGATGCGGATGCCGATGCCGCGCCACTTGCTGTCGACGTCCATGTTGTCGGGAGCCACATAGATGCCCGGCTCGATGGTGGTGACCATGCCCGGCTCCATGAGGCGCCACTTGTCATCAATCTTGTAGTCGCCCACATCGTGCACGTCGATGCCCAGCCAGTGGCCGGCACGATGCATGTAGAAGGCCTTGTAGGCCCCACGCGAAATCAGCTCCTGCACATTGCCCTGGAGCAGACCAAGACGCACCAGCCCCTCGGTGATGATGCGCACGGTGACATTGTGCGGCTCGTCCCAGGCGACGCCCGGCTTGACGGCCTTGATGGCCTGCAGCTGTGCCTCAAGCACGATCTCGTAGAGCGCCTTCTGCTGCGTGCTGAACCGACCGTTCACGGGAAAGGTGCGCGTGATGTCGGCCGCGTAGTAGTCGAATTCGCAGCCTGCATCGATCAGCACCAGGTCGCCATCCTTGAGCACGGCGGTGTTCTCGACATAGTGCAGGATGCACGCATTGGCGCCGCCGGCCACGATATTGTTGTAGGCCGGCGCACGGCTGCCGGAGCGCACGAACTCGTGCAGCAACTCGGCCTCGAGGTGATACTCGTGCAGGCCGGGACGACACACGGCCATAGCACGTTTGTGAGCCTGCGCGGAAATGGCGCCGGCCTTTTCCATCAGCTTGATTTCCAGCGGGCTCTTGATCAGCCGCATTTCATTGAGCAGATGATCGAGCACCAGGAATTCGCCTGGCGGATGCGCTCCCTGGCGCGCCTTGCCGCGAATGACGTTGACCCAGTCCATGATGCGCTGATCCCAGCGCGAGTCCTTGCCCATGGAGTAGTAGACACGCTGCCGCCCTTCGATGAGCCCAGGCAGGATGTCGTCGATGTCGCCGATGGGGAAGGCATCGTCGATCAGCAGGCGACTGACGGCCTGTTCCGGCCCGGTGAGAACGCCGGTCCACAATTCACGCGTCTTGTCCTTCTCCTGACAGAAGAGCACGACCTCGCCCTGTTCACGCCCGGGAATCAGAGCGAGCACGGCATCGTGCTCGACGAAGCCGGTGAGATAATAGAAGTCGCTGTTCTGCCGGTAGGGATATTCGGTGTCATTGCTGCGGGTGCACTGCGGCGCGGCGCTGAGCAGCGCGATGCTGTCCGGCTCCATCTGCTGCATGAGTTCCTTGCGCCTGCGCGCGGCTTCTTCGTGAATGCTTGTCATCGTATGCCCGTGCCTGAGATTGACCGCCTTGGGGTCACGCCTCTATAGTAACGATAGTTGAACAGGGCGGTTTCTTGCCGCTTCTGCATATGGCGACCATCATAATGACCGACGAAAAATTTGCCACGCTGGATCAGAAGATTGATGCGCTCATCGAGCTGTGCGCCACGATGAAGCGGGAGAATCAACAGCTGCGGGCCAAGGAGCATAACTGGCACTCCGAACGCCAGCAACTGCTCGAAAACAACAAGCTGGCGAAGTCCCGCCTCGAGTCCGTGCTCCACCGGCTGAAGTCCATGGAACAGTCGCAGTCATCATGAGAGACGTGTCACCCGCCTCGCCCACACACAGAGAATCCGCATGAGCGCAGAAGAAAACAGCCCCGGTACCGTGGTGGTCAGAATTCTCGACAAGGAATACCAGGTCAGCTGTCCTCCTGCAGAACAGGAAGCCCTGCTGAAGTCCGCGCGCTATCTCGACGAGAACATGCGCAAGATCAAGGGCCGCGGCAACATTCACGGACTCGAGAAGATTTCCGTGATGGCCGCACTCAACATCACCCATGAAATGCTGAGCAAGACTGTGCAGCTCAACGAGAGCCGTCACCACACCGCGCAGCAGATCAAGTATCTCGAAGACAAGCTCGATCGCAGTCTGCAGGCCAATCGTCAGATTGAAATAAGCTGATCATAACGAGACAAAAAACTTTTCCCGGCCTGCTCGCCCCGATTTTTTTGCTGCTATATACTCGCCCCAGAGTTGCCTAGAGCATTGGCCAATCAAAAATGTTCTTGAGCCGATATCTGTATACCTGGAGGCTTCACGCCAGGTGCTGTTGAGCAAGTCCGCACGACGGAAAGCCTTATGCACCACTGGAGTCACCACCTGAGCCGTTGGGTTCAGGACTATTTTGGTAGCGGTGCTCCGGGTAACTTCATTCCTTCTTCCCTGCCAGTCTCATGACCCCAGCTCAGCGCGCCAGCCTTCGCAAATCCCTGCGTCACACCCGACGCCTGTTGAGTCCGCGTCAGCAACGCGATGCCGCCATTGCGCTGCATCACGCCCTGGCAGGTCAGCGCTTCTTTCGCACCGCCAAACGCCTTGCCTTCTATCAGGCCATCGATGGCGAGATCGATCCTTCCCTGCTGCTGGCCGAGGCGCTGTCGCGTGGACAGGCCTGTTTCCTGCCTCTGTTGCACCCCTTCCGCCATGGCCGTCTGCTGTTTGTCCGCTACCGTGAGGGCGACCCGCTGCAGCCCAATCGCTGGGGCATCGCCCAGCCGCGTCTGCTGGCACACCGCCTGGTGTCGCCACGCTGGCTCGACGTGGTGCTGGTGCCGCTGGTGGGCTTCGATGCCGATGGCAACCGTCTCGGCATGGGCAAGGGTTTCTATGACAGGACGTTCAGCTTCCGCAACAGGCCAGCGCGCCGCCGACCCTTGCTGATCGGTCTGGCACACGAATGTCAGCGGGTGGAGGCTCTGGAGCGACAGGCGTGGGACGTGCAGATGGATGCCATCGTGAGTGATAAGCGCTGCGATTCATGGCGGGGCTGACAGGGCAGACACGAGCTGCCCGCTGCGGTGAGCAGGTCAGTGCCGGCATTTGTGAGTGGGCACTACCGTGGCTGTCAGAGCAACCCGCTCTGCACCACACCGCTGGCAAGCACCCCGAGGGCGAAGAGAACGACGACCACCATCAGCATGTCTGGTTTATTTTTCATCAATAATTTTCCAGATTTCCAGTCTATTGAGATTATTATCTGAGACTCATGTTCAGCTAGTCAGGCTAAGGTCCTGAAGAGTAATACAATAATTTTTCTATAACAATCACGAAAATGGCGGAAATCCAAATACTTTCCGCAACTTGGACGCGGTTCTCGGTTTGCTCGATGCCCGACAGGGAAGGCAGCGCTTGTGAGAGCGCATAATACTGTTAATATGTACAGTATCATGCCAACTCACCAGACCGATCCCCGCCTTCTCTCCCTGCTGCATACCCCCGGGTTGTGGCGGGGCAGCGCTCATGCCGCCACAAGGTCAGCGTTCGCTGACAGCGGGGTGAGCACCGGCTTTCCCGCGCTCGATGCCTGTCTACCCTGGCAGGGCTGGCCGCGCGGGGCACTGGTGGAAATCATCACGCCCCTGTGGGGCATCGGAGAACTGCAGCTGGTGCTGCCGCTGCTGCAACAGATCAGCCAGGAGGGCAGCAACAGTGTCTGGTTCGCTCCGCCCTGTTCGCCATATGCGCCCGCCTTGCTGGCCAGCGGCATCAACCCCGCCCATCTCTACGTGGTCTCGGCTCCCGCTGCGCAGCTGCTGTGGGGCATCGAGAAGGCGCTGCAGGATGCCGCCTGCGCCCTGGTGCTGGCCTGGCCGGGCCGGGTGAGTCACCGCCAGATCCGCCGTCTGCAGCTGGCCGCCAGTGCCGGCAACACCCTGGGCATCCTGTTTCATCACGGCGCCCTGCGGCAGTCCACGGCAGCCCTGCGGCTGCGGGTGGAGGCCACCCGGCAGGGTTTGCGCGTTGAGGTGCTCAAGGCGCGTGGCAGCTACCGTCAAAGCACAGTGGCACTCGCGAGGGAGGCGCCATGACAGGACGCCTCCACCAGTTGCCCTTGCTCGGCCGCCCCCAGCGCACACTGCGCGTGGCCCGAGCGCGCATGCCACAGACGACGCCGGGCAAGACGCCAAGGCCGCCGCTGTGGTATGCCATCGCCCTGCCGCAGCTGCTGGGCATTCCCGATGCGCAGGTGCGCGAGGAAAAACTGGCCCTGCTGGCCCGGCAACTGGGGCAGCTCAGCGGCACGGTCAGCGTGGAAGCCCCCGATTCCCTGGTGTTCGAGGCGCGCAGCTCGCTGCGCTATTTCGGCGGTATCCACTCGCTGCGCACGCATTGCCGCCAGCTGCTGCAGCCCCTGCTGAGTGAGTGGGGACTTCCTGTCGACTTCCATCAGGCTGCCAGCCCCACGCCCGCCGCCAGCCTGCTGCTGGCCCGCGCGGGCTGCAATCTGCTGGTCCATCGCCGGGAGAATCTGCGCTCCGCCCTGGGCCGGCTGTCGGTGCAAAGCCTGACGCTGTCGCAGCAGCGCCGGCAACAATTGCACAACAGCGGGCTGCGTCTGCTGCGGGATGTCTGGCGCCTGCCCGCGCATGCACTCGGGCAGCGCTTCGGCACACAGTTCCTGCGCCAGCTCGATCAGTGCCTGGGGCATGTCGCCACGCCGGTCAAGGCCTACGAGAGCCCGCCACGCTTCAACAGCAGCCTGGAATTCGACTACGCCGTGGAAGGCAGCGAGCGCCTGCTGCCGGCCATCGAGGAACTGCTGGAGCGGCTGTGCGCCTTCCTGCGGGCGCGGAATCTGAGCACCCTGCATCTGCAGCTGAGCCTGCAGCACGAAGCCCAGGCCCCCACGCTGATCGCGCTCGACATGCGTCACCCCGGCCAGTCCCGCGCGCCGCTGCAGCTGCTGCTGGAAACCCGCCTCAGCACGCTCACACTGCCGGCGCCCGTCTGCGGCGTGCAGCTGGAAGCCTGGCGCTTCAAATCGGCGGCGGCGGGCACACAGTCGCTCGCCGGCTTCAGCGCTGGCGAAGGCGCGGCCGCGCAGACAGGGCCCGCGCGCATCGCGCCGCTGCTGGGGCTGCTGCAGGCCAGACTGGGCGATGCTGCCGTGCACAGCCTGCAGTGTCAGGCGGACCACTGCCCGGAGCTGGCAACCAGCCCGACGCCGGGTGACGCACAGACCGGCCGCCCCCCCATGCTGGCACTGCAGGCCCGGCGCCCCTGCTGGCTGCTGCCGGCCCCGGTGCAGTTGCAGCAGCACGCCGGGCAGCTGCTCTACCGCGGGCCGCTGCAGCTGCTGAGCGGCCCCGAGCGCATCGAGACGCGCTGGTGGAGCGGCCAGGAGGTGTGCCGGGATTACTACGTGGCGACGAACCCGCGCGGCATGCGGCTGTGGATCTTCCACGAGCGCGAGGGCGAGCGGCGCTGGTTCGTGCACGGCATCTTCGACTGACGCGCGCTCAACAGAAATCCCGCGAACGCAGCGACATCTGCGCCAGCCAGGCGCTCAAGTCCACCAGATCGGCGGCAATCACGTGCACCACGTCCTCGCTGATCTGCAGCGTGCCCGCCACGCCAAGAAGACTGGCCTCGCGCACCAACCGAGGCTGCCGCGCCGTCACCGCCGGCCAGATCACCACGTTCACGAAGCCGGTCTCATCCTCCAGGGTCACGAAGGTCACCCCCGACGCCGTCTGCGGCCGCTGCCGCGAGGTGACGATTCCCGTCACCTTCACCCGCGCCCCATGGCCATGCTTCATGAGACTGGCGGCCGGCACCACGTGGTACTGCTGCAGATGCGCACGCAGCAGCGCCAGAGGATGCCGACGCAGCGTGAGGCCCACACTGTTGTAGTCGGCGATGACCTCCTGGGATTCGGACGGCGCTGGCAACAGCAGGGCCACCGCTGGCGGCGCGGGCCAGTCGGTCTGACCAGAGGTGGCGAACAGCGGCAGCGGCGGCTCATGGCCAGCCACGTCCCAGAAGGCGCGATGGCGATGCCCGGCCAGCGTGCGCAGCGCATCCGCGGCGGCCAGACTCTCCCGGTCGGCGGCATCGATGCCCGTGCGCTCGATCAGTGTCTGCACGCAGCGGAAAGGCCCCGCCTGCCGCGCCTCGCACAGCCGGTGCGCCCCCGCCAGCGACAAGCCCTTCACCAGGCACAGCCCCAGCCGCAGCGCCGGCGCATGCGCCTGGCCGGGCGTGAAGACCAGCGTGCAGTCCCACTCACTGTGGTTCACATCCACCGGCAGCACGCTCACCCCGTGACGCTGCACGTCCTGCACCAGCTGTGAGGGCGCGTAGAAACCCATGGGCTGGCTGTTGAGCAGGGCACAGGTGAAGGCCGCCGGGTAATGGCATTTCAGCCAGGAGGAGACATAGGCCAGCAGAGCGAAGCTGGCAGAGTGGGATTCGGGGAAGCCATAGTCGGCGAAGCCCTTGATCTGGCTGTAGATCTGTTCGGCGAAGGCGTCGCTGTAGCCGCGTTCGCGCATGCCCGCCTTGAGCTTTTCCTGAAACGGCTCCAGCCCGCCTTTCTTCTTCCACGCTGCCATGGCCCGGCGCAGCTGATCGGCCTCGCCGCCCGTGAAGCCCGCCGCCACGATGGCCACCTTCATCACCTGTTCCTGGAAGATGGGCACGCCCAGGGTGCGTGCCAGCACCTCCCGGATGGCCTCGCTGGGGTAGCTCACGGGCTCGCGTCCGCTGCGCCGCGCCAGGTATGGATGCACCATGTTGCCCTGGATGGGGCCGGGCCGGACGATGGCGATCTGGATGACCAGATCGTAGTAATTGCGCGGCTTGAGCCGCGGCAGCATGCTCATCTGGGCACGCGACTCGATCTGGAACACGCCCACCGTGTCGGCCGCGCAGAGCATGTCGTAGACCTGCGCGTCCTCGCCCGGCACGTCGGCCAGGCTCAGCGGCGGCAGCGCGGCGCGCGCCGGATAGCGGTTCACCAGGGCGATGGCCTTGCGGATGGCCGTCAGCATGCCCAGCGCCAGAACGTCCACCTTCAGCAGGCCCAGCGCCTCCAGGTCGTCTTTCTCCCACTGGATGACGGTGCGTCCGGGCATGGCGGCGTTCTCCACCGGCACCAGCTGCGAGAGCGGGCCCTGACTGATGACGAAGCCCCCCACATGCTGGGAGAGATGGCGGGGAAAGCCGAGCAGGGCGCGCACCAGGCTGACCAGCAGCGCCAGCCGCCCGGGCGGCAGGGACAGCGCCTCCACCTCGGGGCCGGTGACGATCTCCTGGCCATACCAGTCCACCGACTTCGCCAGCACTTCCACCGCGTCGGCCGCGATGCCCAGCGCCCCCGCCACATCGCGGATGGCACTGCGCGCGCGGTAGCAGATCACCGTGGCCGCCAGCGCCGCCCGTTCGCGGCCGTACTTGGTGTAGAGGTACTGGATGACCTCCTCGCGCCGCTCGTGCTCGAAGTCGACATCGATGTCCGGCGGCTCGTCCCGCTCCTTCGACAGGAAGCGCTCGAACAGCAGCTGCATGCGGTCCGGGTCCACCGCCGTGATGCCCAGGCAGTAGCAGATCGCCGAATTGGCCGCCGAGCCCCGGCCCTGGCACAGGATGCCCCGGGCGCGGGCGAAGACGACGAGGTCGTGCACGGTGAGGAAGAAGTGCTCGTAACCCAACTCGGCCACCAGACCCAGCTCCTTTTCCACCAGCGCCCGCACCCGCGCCGAAGGCCCCTGCGGCCAGCGTTCGCGCAGGCCGCACTCCGTCAGCGCCCGCAGCCAGCTGGCCGGGGTGTGACCGGCCGGCACCAGTTCGTGAGGGTATTCGTAGCGCAGCTCGCTCAGCGAGAAACGGCAGCGCGCGGCGATGCGCACGCTTTCCTCCAGCAGCGCGGTCGGGTAGAGCTTGGCCAGGCGCGCACGCGGGCGCAGATGCTGCTCGTTGTTGGGCGCGGCGGCGAAGCCCAGGGTGTCGAGCGTGCAGCCCAGGCGGATCGCCGTGAGGGTGTCGAGCAGCGGCCGGCGCTGCGGCTCGTGCATCAGCACGCCGCCACTGGCCACCAGGGGCAGCCCCAGGGTTTTCCCCAGCGCCTGCAGCGTGTCGAGCCAGCGCCGGTCATTGCCCCGCAGATGCAGCTCGACGCCAAGCCACAGCCGCCCGGGGAACACGCCCGCCAGCCAGCGGCCGTCGTCTTCGTCGAGCGCGGCCGGGGTCGGGGCCGGCACCCAGAGCGCCAGACAGGCGTCCAGCGCCTCGGCCTGCAGCATGCCGCGCTCCAGCAGATACTGACCCTTGGCTGCCGCGCGCCGGGCCAGGGTGATCAAGGCACTGATCTGCCCGTAGGCGCGCCGGTCGGGCGCCAGGAGCACCAGGCACAGGCCATCCGCCAGCAGGAAGTGACTGCCGACAATCAGCGTGAGGCCCAGCTCGCGCGCCGCGACATGCGCCCGCACCACGCCTCCCAGCGAGCACTCGTCGGTGAGGGCCAGCGCCGCATAGCCCAGGGCATGGGCCTGGCGTACCAGCTCCTCGGGAAAGGAGGCGGCGTGCAGAAAACTGAAGTTGCTGAGGCAATGCAGCTCGGCATAGGCGGGGGCATTCATGGGGAGGCACACGGAAAATACTGATTTTATGTACAGTATTCCGCCCGCCACCCGGGCGTCAAGCGTGGATATGTGACGCAGAATTGGTGACGAGCCCACTGCCGATGCCATAATGCCCGCCCATGAACCCCAGCACTCGCAGAGCACAGCCACCTTCCTCGCTTCCCCGCGCCAGTCAGGGCTTCGCCTGGTTCTGGTCCTTGCTGGGGCTGGCCGTGCTGGCCTTCGCGGCCTGGTGCGTGAAGATCGACTACGAGATCCGCCGCGACTTCGAAGCCCTGCAATGGGAACTGCCCGCCCGCATCTACGCCCGCCCGCTAGAGATCTATGCCGGCGCCCACGTCAGCACCGCCCGGCTCACCGATCAGCTGCGCCGCCTGGGCTATCGCGAGAGCAGCGAGCTGCGCAATCCCGGCGAGTTCCAGGCCAGCGGCAACCGCGTCAGCCTGTGGACGCGCGGCTTCGAATTCTGGGACGGCGCCGAGCCCAGCCTCTACGTGAATGTGGAATTCGAGGGCAACCGCATCCGCGAGATGTGGGGCGACCAACGTACCGGCATGGTGCCGCTGGTGCGGCTGGAGCCTGCCGAGATCGCCCTGATCAACCCGGGCAATGGCGAGGACCGCGTGCCAATCAGCCTGGAAGACGTGCCGCCCGATCTGGTGGAAGCCATCATCGCGGTGGAGGACCAGCGCTTCTACAGCCACTTCGGCGTCGACCCGATCGGCATCCTGCGCGCCCTGGTGGCCAATCTGCGCGCCGGCGAGATCGTGCAGGGCGGCAGCACGCTGACCCAGCAGCTGGTGAAGAACCTTTACCTGAACCGCGAACAGACGCTGCGTCGCAAGGCCGAGGAAGCGCTGATGGCGCTGGCGCTGGAACTGCATTTCAGCAAGGACGAGATTCTCACCGCCTACCTCAACGAAGTCTTCCTGGGCCAGCAGGGCAATCGCGCCATCCACGGCTTCGCGCTGGCCGCCGAGTTCTACTTCAGCCGCAGCCTGGACGAGCTCAGCCTGGACGAACTGGCCCTGCTGGCCGGCCTGCCGCGCGGCGCGTCCTACTACAACCCGATGCGTTTCCCCGAGCGGGCGGTGGAGCGGCGCAACGTGGTGCTGGCGCGCATGCTCTCCCAGGGCTACATCAGCGCCCCCGACCACGAGGACGCCCGCAACGCCACCCTGCGCGTGAATGCCCGCGCTCCGCGCCAGAACGCCGGCTATCCGGCCTTCATGGAGCTGGTGCGCCAGGACCTGGCGCGCGACTACGATGCCGAGGCCTTGCGTACCGAGGGTCTGCGCATCTTCACCACCGTGGACCTGCACGTGCAGAGCACCATGGAAGCCACCCTGGAAGAAGCCGTGAAAGCCGTGGAGCGTCCGGTCAGTGAGGGCAAACTGGAAGCCGCCGTGGTGATCACCGACGCCGTGACCGGCGAAGTGCGCGCCGTCGCGGGCGGCCGGCAGCGCGGCTATGCCGGCTTCAACCGGGCCCTGAATGCCGTGCGGCCCATCGGCTCGCTGGTCAAGCCGGCAGTCTATCTGGCGGCGCTGGAGTCGGGCCGCTTCACCCTGGCCTCGGTGCTGTCCGATCGACCCGTCACCCTGCAGTCGCGCGGCTCGCCCGCCTGGTCGCCCAGCAATTACGACGACAAGATCTTCGGCGATGTGTACCTGCACGACGCGCTGGAGCGCTCCATGAACCTGGCCACCGTGGACCTGGGCATGCAGGTGGGCCTGGACAAGGTGGGCGAGATGCTCGGCCGGCTCGGCTTCGAGCGCGAGGTGCCACAGTTCCCCTCCATGCTGCTGGGCTCCGTGGACATGGCGCCGGTGGAAGTCGCCCAGCTCTACCAGACCCTGGCCGGCAACGGCTTCCGCTCGCCCCTGCGCACGGTCGAGGCCGTGACCACGCCCACGGGCGAACCGCTGGAGCGCTATGGCATCGAGACGGAACAGGTGGTCGACGCGGCCTCCATGTACCTGCTGGAATATGCCCTGCAGGGCGTGTTCGAGCGCGGCACCGCACAGACGGCACGCAACCGGCTCGACGCCAGCCTGCCCCTGGCCGGCAAGACGGGCACCACCAATGACCTGCGCGACAGCTGGTTCGCCGGCTATGGCGACGACCTGGTGGGCGTGGTCTGGCTGGGCAACGACGACAATTCCGACACCGGGCTGACCGGCGCCACCGGGGCCCTGCGGGTGTGGACAGACATCATGCGCGACCTGGATATCCAGCCGCGCCTGACGATTCCGCCGGCCAACGTGGTCTGGCAGCGCGTGGCCCTGGGGCCGGTGCGCGATGGCGCCCAGCGCGACTGCCGCCTGACCAATTCCTTGCCTTTCCTGCCTGGCCGCCTGCCGGACCCGGCCGTCAACTGTGAAGACGAAGGCTCCCTCATGGACCGCTTCTTCAATCGTTTCGGGGACTTATGATCATGCTGACTCGTGTGCTGCCCATCCTCTGCTTCAGTCTGTTGAGCGCCTGCGCCGGCATGGACGGCGGCCGGGGCATTCCCGCCCCGGTGGAGGACCGCTCCGGCGCCGGGGCGCCCGTGCAAGGCCAGAGCACCACGACTCCCGTACCCGCGCAGCCCGCCACCCCGCCGGCCGCCCGCACCAATCCCGCGCGCAGCGTTGTGCCCGGCATTGATGACCTGCCCCCGCGCACCGTCACACCCGGCCTTCCAGGCCAGCCGGCTCCCGCGCCGCTGGAGCCCGCGCCCGCACCAATGCCCATGCCCGGCATGCCGGCCACGGCCGAAGAGGCGCTGCTGCTGGAAGTGGATGCCGCGCTGGCGGCGGGCGACATGGAGCGCGCTGCCGCCGTGGCCGAACGGGCCGTGCGCATCGCCCCGCGCGATGCGAATCTGTGGTTCCGCCTGGCCAGCATCCGCGCGCGGCAGGGTCGTAGCGATGAAGCCGCCGGCATCGCCCGCCGGGCCCAGAGTTTCGCTGCGCCGGAATCCCCGGTGGCGCGGCAGATCGACGAGTTCCTGCGCACGCTGCCCTGAAAGGACTGCGGCCTGCCTTTGAAGTGCGTCACCGAGCATGACGACGAGGGCCGCGTCTGCGCGAGGTCCTGCCCAGCCGGGCGCTGAGCGATCCCTTCGCCGAGAAGAAACGGCCCTGGAAACTGTGGCTGACGCTGCTGGTGCTGGCCGCCGCCGGCGTGGCGGCCTGGCAGCTGGGCTATCTGCCGTTCTAGAGCAGGGCGATGCCGAAGCGGCGCAGCAGCAGCCCCCAGAGCAGGAAGAGGATGACGGTGAGCACGGCGCTGGCCCCCAGCGCCAGCCAGAAGCCCAGCGTGCGCTGCAGCCAGGGGAACAGCAGGAACATGGGCAGCGTCGGCACCACATACCAGAACGTGTACCAGGCGTGATCGGCAATGCGCTGGGGCGTCTGGTTCTCCACCTGCATCCAGATCAGCACCAGAAAACTCACCAGCGGCAGCGCCGCGATCAGGGCCCCCAGCTGCGCATTGCGGCGCGCGATCTCGGACACCAGCACCACCACGGCGGCGGTGACCAGGTATTTCACGGCCAGCAACATCGGCATTCTCCTCTTGGTTCAGGCCCGCCAGCGCAGGCGGATCTGCTTCTCGACTTCCAGGATCACGAACATCAGCACCCCGATGCCCAGCACCATCAGGGCCTCGTCCAGCGGCACCGCAGCCGTGCCGAACACCTGCTGCATGAACGGCAGATAGGTCAGTGCGCCCTGGGCCAGCACCACGACGACGATGGCGCCCCACAGCACCGGCGTGCCCTTGAGTGAGCGCCAGGTCAGTGAGCTGCCATACAGTTTGCGGATGAACAGCAGGTTGAAGATCTCCAGCACCACCAGCGTATTCACGGCCAGCGTGCGCGCCAGCTCGATGCTCTGCCCGCGCTCGATGGCCACTGCGTAGATGCCATAGACCCCCACCAGAAACAGCAGGGACACGAAGCCGATCTGCCAGGCCAGCGCCGGCCCGATCAGGGACTCGCCCCGCAGGCGCGGCGGCCGGCGCATGGTGTTCTCCTCGGTGGGCTCGAAGGCAAGGGTCAGTCCCAGCGCCACGGTGGTCACCAGATTCACCCAGAGGATCTGCACCGGCGTCACCGGAATGCTCATGCCGAACAGGATCGCCACCACGATGGTGATGCCTTCGCCCGCATTGGTGGGAATCTCCCAGCTGATCAGCTTGCGGATGTTGTCGTAGACGGTGCGGCCCTCGCGCACAGCGGCGGCGATGGAGGCGAAGTTGTCGTCGGCCAGCACCAGGTCGGCGGCCTCCCGCGCGGCCGCACTGCCCTTGCGCCCCATGGCAATGCCCGCGTCGGCCCGCTTGAGCGCCGGGGCGTCGTTCACGCCATCGCCCGTCATGGCCACGCTCAGGCCATGGGACTGCAGGGCCGTCACCAGGCGCAGCTTGTTCTCGGGGCTGGTGCGGGCGAACACATCGCAGTCCAGCACGGCGGCGGCCAGAGCCGCGTCGTCCATCGCATCCAGCTCGGCGCCGGTCAGCACTCGTGCAGGGTTCTGCAGCCCGATCTGCCGCGCGATGGCGGCGGCGGTGAGGGCGTGGTCACCCGTGATCATCTTCACGCGGATGCCCGCCTCGTGGCAGGACGCCACGGCCGTCACGGCCTCGGCACGCGGCGGATCGATCATGCCCACCAGCCCCAGCAGGCAGAGCCTGCCGTCCAGCTCTGCCGCCGTCAGTTCCGCGCGGCCATCCGCCAGGGTGCAGGTGGCGAGCGCGAGCACGCGCTGACCGGCGCTGGCGATGGCATCGGCCCGGGCGAGCCAGTCCTCACGCAGCAGCGGCGCCTCGCCTTGCTCTGTGCGCTGAAGGTGGCACATGGCCAGCACGCGCTCCGGGGCGCCCTTCAAGAACACCACGGCCTTAGCGCCAATGGCGTGCCGCGTGGCCATGAAGCGCAGACGCGAATCGAAGGGGATCAGGCCCGTGCGCGGCGTCTGCAGGGTGGCCGGCGTCCTGCCGCACTTGCCGGCGAAGGCCAGCAGGGCGCCCTCCATCGGATCCCCCTGTACCGTCCAGACGCCCTCGGCATGCTGCAGTACGGCGTCATTGCACAGGGCGGCGGCCATGGCCAGTTCCTGCAGCAGCGCCTGGTTCGCCGCGTCCACCGGGATGCCATCGGCGCTGAGGCGGCCCTGCGGGGCATAGCCGTCGCCTTCCACTTGCAGGGTCTGTGCGCCGGTCAACGCGGTGGCCACCAGCATCTCGTTGCGGGTGAGGGTGCCCGTCTTGTCGGTGCAGATGACCGAGACGGAGCCGATGGTCTCGATGGCCGGCAGACGGCGCACGATGGCGTTGCGCCGGGCCATCGCCCGCACGCCGATGGCGAGGGTGATGGTCAGCACGGCCGGCAGCCCCTCGGGGATGACCGAGACGGCGAAGCCCACCATGATCAGGAAGATCTCGTCGAAGGCGAAGCCGGCCAGCAGCCAGCCATAGGCCATCAGGAGCACGCAGACGGCCAGGATCACCAGCGTGAGCCAGCGCGAGAACACGGCCATCTGCGTCACCAGGGGCGTGCTCCGCTGCTGCACCGTGGACAGCAGGCCACTGATGCGCCCCACCTGGGTCTGCGCCCCGGTGGCCACCACTACGCCGCGCCCCTGGCCGGCCGCCACCAGGGTGCCCGAGAACAGCATGCCGAGTCGATCGCCCAGCGGCGCCTCGGCGTCCACCGCGGCGACGGACTTCTCCACCGGCACCGACTCCCCGGTGAGAATGGCCTCCTGAGCACGCAGACCGTGCGCCTGCAGCAGGCGCAGATCGGCCGGCACCTTGTCGCCCGCCTCCAGCAACACGATGTCGCCCGGCACCAAGGTGTCCGCCGCCACGCTCTGGCGCGCGCCGTCGCGCAGCACTGCCGCCTGCGGCGAGAGCATCTCGCGGATCGCCTCCAGCGCCTGCTCGGCCTTGCCCTCCTGTAGGTAGCCGATCACGGCGTTGGCGAGCACCACGATCAGGATGACCACGGTGTCCACCCAGTGACCGAGCAGGGCGGTCACGAGAGAGGCGCACAGCAGCACGTAGATCAGGATGTTGTGGAACTGCAGCAGGAAACGCATGAAGGCGGAGGTGCGGGGCGGTTCGGGCAGGCGATTGGGGCCGCTGGCGGCGAGCCGGCGCTGCACCTCGGCCGTGCTCAGGCCGTCGGCCGTGGCGGCAACGGCCTGCAGGGCCTCGTCCGGCGCCAGGGTGTGCCAGTGCTCGGGGCTGTCTTGCGGGGTCATGTCGTGCGGGTGCCTCAGGGTTGTTTCGCGAACTTCTGCACCCGACGGTTGATCACATCGGCGATCCAGGCGTTGCCGGCGGCATCCAGCGTCAGTGCGTGGGCCTCGCCGAACTGGCCGTTGCCCGTGCCCGGACTGCCGATGGACCCCAGCACATTGCCTTCCATGTCCACCCGCGCCAGTTCGCCGTCGAAGCCGGTGGTGATGTAGAGATAGCCGTCGTCGTGCAGGAACAGGGCACACACCATGGCATCGAAACGCCATTCGCGCAACAGCGCGCCCTGGGTGTCGAAGCGCTGGATGCGCATGTTCTCGCGATCGGCCACGTGCAGCACATCGTTGGCGTCGATCTCGATGGCGTGGGCCGCCACGAACTGGCCGGGACCGTAGCCCCGAGTGCCCCACTGGGTGATGAACTCACCCGCCGGGCTGAACTTCAGCACACGGGGAAGCTGCCCGCCGTGGCCCTGAGCCACATAGATGTTGCCGGCGGAATCCAGCGCCACATCATTCGGCTCGCTGAGCAGGTGCTGCCCGGCGGCCTCGTCCCATTCGCCGGCCTGCCCCTTGGTGCCGATTGTCAGCAGCACCTGGCCATCGGCGTCCAGCTTCAGCACCACATGATCGTTGACGTCGGTGACCCAGAGATGACCGTCCGCATCGATGTGCAGGCCGTGCGCCCGGGCCAGCAGATTCTCGGCGCCGAAGCCGCGCAGGAAGCGGCCGTCGGCGGTGAATTCCAGGAAGGGCTGCGGGTCACGGCTCAGCACGATCAGAGTGTTCTGCGGCGTCATCGCCACGCCGGCATAGGAGGCTGGCTCCATGGACGCTGGCAGTGTCAGCGCCTCGGTGAAGGGCACGGCCACGTAGTCGGGCAGCGTCCACGTGTGCAGCGGCAACAGCGGGCGGATAGGCCGCTGGGCCAGGGCGTGAGAGGAGGTGAACAGCAGGATCAGGCAGGCAAGGGTCAGAATACGCATGGTCGCTCTCCGGCGAAGGTTGTCTTGGCATGCAGCCGAAACATTCGGCAGGAATGCATCATGACGGCAGCGCCTGCTGCTTGTCACGCGCGATGCCAATCCTGCAGGCTGGTGCAGAGGCATCCGCTACCCGGAGAGCGAAGCCTGCCCCGGGCGGGGGTTAGAACGTCCCCCGCACCTTGAACGCCAGCTGTGCGCCCGTGGTGGAACAGTTGTTTTCGATTTCCTTGAGGATGCCGTCACGCATGTAGCCATCGTAGCGGCGACGCAGCGCACAGGCCTCGAAGTCGGCCAGGTTGCTGCCCTCCAGGCGATAGGTCAGGCCGGCGAAGCCCACCATCTCCACGAAGGCGCTCAGGTTGGTGGGGATGATCCAGGTGAAGCGGCTGTCGTTCTCGTAGATGTACCGGCCATCATGGGCACGACCGTTGTAGGTCACGCCATAACTCAGATTGTAGGCCGGCAGGTCATGCCGGTAGGTCACGCGCAGACTGCCACGGTCATACGGCGGGAAGCGGTGCGAGTAGGGCACGAACGGATCGTTCTCGAACTTCGCGCTCTGCGCCGTGAGCGAGGCAGTCAGCAGCGCCTGGGGCAGACCGAGGAAGCCCAGACGCAGACTCGCGTTGCTGATCAGGCCATAGGCCACTGCCGGGCCGATGTTGCCATTGGTGGACTGCAGACTGGCCACCGAGGGCGAGATGTCGATCTTGCCGATCTTGTTGTCGAAGTCGTAGTAGAACAGCCGCGTGTTGAGGGTGCCGGCGTCGCTGGGCAGACGATAGTCCAGCGTGAGTTCGGCACGCAGGCTTTCCTCGGGTTCCAGTGTCGGGTTGCCCGCCACGGTGTCGCGGTCGATGTCGCGCTCGTCGATGGTGCGCGAGAAATCCGCGAAAGTGAGTTGCGAGACGAAACGTTCCAGAGTGCCACGCACCTGCAGCGTGCTGCTCAAGTCATAGCGCAGATCCACCTTCGGCTTGACATAACGGAAATCGCGCGTGTTGTTCACATCGCCCGACTGCGAAATCTCCGAGAATTCCGCCACCACCGTGGTTTCCAGCGTCATGCGCGGATTGACCTGCCAGGTGTGCACCGCGAAGGGTTCGTAGCGAATCTCTTCCACCGTGGAAAACGCATTGGGCAGCACCACCGGCGTGAGACCGCCGTATTCCGGCACGCCCGCAGCGGCGGTGCGCACGCCCTGACGCAGGCCCGAGTTCTGCGTGGTCAGCGCGCGCTCCACACCCAGCTCCACGCCCTGGCCCTCGGCCATGTTGAAGGTGTAGGAGCCGCGCACGATCTTTTCCTGATACACGCTGCTGGTGTCCAGGAACAGATTCTTCACGCCGGCGTCGGTGGGCGACGTGGCACGGTAGCGTTCACGCGTGGACTGATTGTCGCGCTCGTTCACGATGAACAGGCCCTTCAGACGACTGCCGCTGTCGAAGCGATGCTCATAGTCCCCGCCTACTTCCCAGTTGGTCGCCGTAGCCGGAATCGTCTCGCGTTCGATGAAGGTGCTCAACGGCGTGGTGCGCTGATTGACATAGGTGCGCTGCAGCTTCACGGGCGGGTCCTGCTCGCCGTAAAGCGCGTTGAAGGTCACGCTGTCGTTCGGGGTGAGCGCATAGCCCAGGGTGGTGTTGAAGGTGTAGTTGGTCTGATCGCGATAGCGGTCGGCGGCGATGGTCTCGTTGGGTGAGAAGTCGCCGAGGATGCTGGTCTCGAAACTTTCCTGATGCTCATAGGCACTCACCACCTGGCCACTGAACAGGTAATTGAGCTGGCCGCGCTGCCCGCTCAGCGACAGCGAGCCGCCCGGGTTCAGCGTGCTGTCGCTGTACTGGGTCACGTTGATCTCGCTGGCCAGCGTGCTGGTGGGCAGCGCCTCGAGCAACACGATGTTGACGATCTGGTTGCTGTTCTGCACGTCGAGATCGCTGGACGAACCGCGGATGATCTCGATGCGCGCCACTTGATCGGCCGGAATGCGGGCCAGCTGGCTGCGTGCCTCGTTGGCCTTGCCGGCCATGCGCTTGCCGTCGATCAGGATCTGCGAGCTCGCCCCCAGCCCGCGATTGCCGTCACTGGAGGCAGACGAGGGGGTGCTGGTCTGCAGGATCATCTCGATGCCTGGCACACGGTCGAGCATGTCGTTGACGGTCAGCGCGCCGGACCCCTGGAAGAAATCGGCGCCGTAGGTGACGGTGGAATCGGCTTCGGGGCTCTGAGCAAGAGCACTGCTGATGGCGGTGGCAAGAATGAACGCAGACGCAAGACGAAATGGGGCGGAACGTGGCATGGGACTCCTGGACAGCTCTGAGTTATTGTTGGCCGCAACGCTACAGACTGTCACGTTGCGTGTATATACACGATATGTGGCGATTTGTTACCGTGCCCGGACTTGCTTTGCCCTTCAGGAATGCGCTGACCATGACGACCGCCACGACTCCCGTCCCTCTCGCACCCGACTTCACGCCGGCCGACAGCCCCTGCAATCTGTTCTTTCTGCGCCGCGCCGCACGGGCCGTGAGCCGGCAGTACGACGCGATCATGAAGGACGGCGGGGCCCACGCGCCGCAGTTCAGCGTGCTGTTCGTGCTCAGCGTGGCGGGGGGGCTGTCGATCACCGAGCTGGCGCAGCAGATGGGCATGGACAGAAGCTCCATGAGCCGCAATCTGCAACTGTTGCAGACACAGGGCCTGATCGAGCTGAGCGGGGAGGGCTCGGTGCGCGCACGCCAGGTCTGCCTGACGCCGGCAGGCCACGCCGCCCTGCAGACCCTGCTGCCCCTGTGGCGGCAGGCACAGTCCGACTTCCTGGCCCACCTGGGCGAGGCCGACACGGCGCTGCTGATCTCCCTGCTGGGGCGCGTGGCGCAGATCGAGGCGAAGGGCTGAGTGCGCGTCAGCGCCCGTCAGCCCGCTGCCTGGCTCACCCTCCGCACGAAGTCCGCGACATCTCCCGCAAACTCCCGCAGAAACGCCGCCTTGTCGGCCACCGTCTCCACCGCATGGGGCGGAGGTGCGTCCATGAAGGAGAAATGGCCGGCCTCCTCGACCAGGCACAGGTCCACCGTCACGGACGCTGACAGGGTGTCCGCCAGCCACTGCGCCTGCGACGCCGTCAGCAGACACAGGCTGCGCAGGCGAGCATCCTCTGCGATCGGCAGCCGGAAGCCCGGCCCGAGCCACATTCCGGCCCCGACCATGGCGAGCAGGGTCGAGGCGCCAATGGAATGCCCCACGCCGACAACGGGCACGCCCGACGGCGCGAGGGCATCGAGGGTCAGCGCCAGGCGCCGCCGCCCGGCGCTGCACTTCACGCGCGAGCCGCGCCAGCACCTGTTGATTGGCCTCAGCCAGAAAGCCGGCCAGCGGCGCGAAGTCCTCGGCGCTGTCGAAGCGCTGCTCCCAGTGCACCTGTGTCGAATCCCCCTGCAGCTGCAGCGCGATGCGCAAAACGAAGTGATGATCGGCGCAGGGGTGGTCCAGCACCAGCAGGCGGTCGGGAACGAATTCGAGCACACGGTACTCGTTGGGATAACTGACCCCATCGGGCCCTTGCAGCGTCAGAAGCCACCTGGCCCCTGGCTGCGTGCCGAACGCGTGCACCGTGCTGCTGAAGCCATCCGGCCCCCACCAGTGCGAGAGGCTGTGCTCATCGCACAACGTGGCGAAGATGGCCTGCGGGGAAGCGGTGACGGTGAGGCTGCGGATGTCGGCGTGGGCGGTGTTCATGCGCAGGCTCAGAGAAGTCGCGTGCCCAGCGGCACGTCCTGGTCGGGCACGCACAGCGCCACGGCGCCATCCGCCCGGTGAAAGCCGGTGATCAGGCACTCCGACATCAGCGGCCCGATCTGCTTGCGGGGAAAATTGACCACACCCACCACGAGTCGGCCGACCAGATCCTCGGGTTGATAGAGCGCCGTGAGCTGCGCGCTGGACTTGCGAATGCCGATCTCCTCGCCGAAATCCACCTGCAGGATGTAAGCCGGCTTGCGCGCGCCCTCGAACACACTGGCGCTGAGCACGCGGCCGACGCGCAGTTCCACGCGCAGAAAATCGTCGAAGCTGATGGGGTGCATGGGGACTTCCACAATATTGGACGGGGCAGCACAGGGGGCTGTCAGACTCTGTCCTTGAGGGTCGAATGTATCTTGCTCTTTTCGCGCTTGCCTACCGCGATGACATACACGACGAGTTCATCATCGACCACCTCGTAGGCCAGTCGATATCCGGCGGAGCGCAGCTTGATCTTGTAGACAGACTCGTATCCTCGGAGCTTGTCTGCCGCCACTCTGGGGTTTTCCAGCCGCTCAGCCAACTTCTTCTTGAGCTGACTGCGTACCGTGGCACCCAGCTTTTCCCACTCCTTGAGTGCGGCGGGCAGAAAGCGAAGCTTATAGGTCATCCAGAGATACCGGGATGGCCTTGTCCTTGTCGCCCTTTCTCTCTTCCACCAACAAGGCAAGCTCCAGGTCTTCCAGCATATCCATCATCGTTTCATAGGTTTCCGCCGGCACCAGATAGGCAGCCGGCTTGTTGTGATTCAGCACCGCAATGGGAGAACCACTGGCCTGAGCAAGCAGGGCCGATGGATTCTTCTTCAATTCTGAGATGCTGACGGAAAAATCTGCCAATACCTGTCGCATGGAACACCTATATATAGAGCTTAATTATGGTCAGATATTAGCCCATTAATTCCTGGTCAGCCACAAGAGAGAATGCCGGCATGACCGAGTATGGCACTCAGAACCGCAGCGTGTAATTGAACTTCAACGCGCCACCCCGGGAGAGCGTCGAGAAGCGGCTGTCGGCCAGCGGGCCATCGTCGTACAGCCAGTTGTTGCTCCACACCAGGAACACGTCATTGCCCGGCTGCACCGTCCAGCGCACCCGCGCGTAGACGCCCACCACCTCCGACAAGTCGTCGTACTGCACATTGCCGGTCAGCGACGTCCACGGGCTCAGGTTCCAGGCCCAGGACAGACGCAGCAGATTGGTCTCGAAATCCCCCTGCGGCAGGCTCACCTCGTTGTGCTGGTAGGTGGTGGTCATCTGCACGCCGCCGCGGGTGCGCACGGTGCCGGACACATCCAGAGTGTCGCGCTCGCCCCCCCAGAACTCGGAGTGCTCGAACTCCAGCGTGCCCGACAGCATGCGGCGCCCGGCCGTGCTGACATCGAAGGACCAGCTGTCGGAATCGTAGTCGCCCGGCAGGATGCGGATCGCGTCCGCGCCGCTGCCGTACACGGTGAACACGCGGTCCAGCCGCTCGAAGTTGCGGCCAATCTCGACGCCCACGCGGTCGCCGCTCTCGAAGTTGATCTGCAGCGGTGTGATCTCGAGGTTGCGCGTCAGCAGACGGTCATTCAGATCGGTCAGGTACTCGAACTCGATCTCGTGTTCCGTCTGCCGAATGAAGTCCCAGCGCTCCGGGCGCGGGGCATACGTCAGCGTCGGCGCATGGCGGCGGAAGCCTCGACGCTCCACGAAGCCCAGGGCCGGGTCCCACTGTTCGCCGAACTCGCGGTGCGAGGAGCTCAGGCGCAGCAGATCATTGGGAAAGGCCAGGTCGATGCCACTGGCCCGACGCTCGGAGGCGTTCAGGTCGCCCCCGGCCAGCGGGTCGGTGTGATAGAGCAGGAAGCCCTCGACCTGGGCGTTGTAGCGCCCCAGGAACTGCGAGGTGAAGAAGTCGAAGTCCGCGCCCACTGTGTGCCGATCCTCCAGCGCCCCCGCGCCCGCCACGGTGTCCGAGGCGCGCCGGGTGTAGATCAGGCCCACATGGGATTGCTGGAACAGGCTGCGCTTCACCCGCCCCACCGTGAAATCCTCGGCCGCCCAGGGGCGCGCCGTGCCATCGCCGCGCTCCAGCTCCGTCTCGCCGGTGCGCACCTGATACAGGCCCAGCTCGTAGTTGCCCACCTGGCCACCCAGCCGCGCGCCGAAGTCGATGGGCACTTCCTGCCCGTCCACCAGGCCGATGCGGCGACTGAAGAAGGGGTCGGCGCCGCTCAGGGAGAACACGCCCGAGCCTTCCAGGAAGAACTCGCGCTGTTCCGGGAAGCGCAGGGGGAAGCGCGTGAGGTTCACCTGGCGGCTGTCGACTTCGGTTTCCGCGAAGTCGGTGTTGATCGTCAGGGCCGTGCGCAGCGAGGGCGTCAGCGAATAGGTGATGTCGATGCCCGCCGTGGCGTCACTGCCCCGGGACGCGCCGGCGGCGGGGCCGCCTTTGGTGGACGCGTTGAGGAAGGGTTTCAGCTCGATGCCCCGGCCCTGACTCAAGCCGCTCAGGCCCTGCAGCTGCCCGGTGTGCACCGGTCGGAACAGGCCCTCGGTGCGGCGCCAGCCGTTCCACAGGATCTCCTCGTTGTAGCGGCGGATGGTGCGCTGGAAGTTGATGCCCCAGGCGGTCAGCGCCGGGTCGAAGTTCAATGTCGAGAACGGGATGCGGATCTCTGCCGACCAGCCGTTCTCCAGAATGCGGGTGCGCATGTTCCAGAGGCCATTCCAGCGCTTGTTGAAGCCGCCGCCACCCTCGATCAGCCCGTCGCCCAGCAGGCCCGCCGGATTGGTCTCGAAGAAATAGCCGGTGCGGTTGTCGTCGAAGGTGCTGATGATCCACATGAAGCGGTCGTCGGTGCCCAGGCCCGCATCACGCTGCAGCTGATAGGCCAGGATGCCTTCAGGGTTGGAGTCGTGGAGCATGGCGCCGATGTAGAGCGCCTCGTCGTCATAGAGCACGCGGATCTCGGTGGGCTCGCTGGGTTCGCCGCCCTCCACCGGCTCCTGCTGGCGGAACTGCGTGATCGGCCGTGCCTGGGCCCAGACGGCGTCGTCCAGGGTGCCGTCCAGCTCCACCGCGCTGCCGGCCGGGATGCGCGTGGCCTGCAGGGAGGGGCGCACCTCGGTGGTGGTGACGGCGTTCTGGGCCAGGGCGCTCGGGCAAAGCAGGACAGTGGCCAGCAGCAGGGGGCTGCCGCGGCGCGGCGAACAGGGGAAGATCACAGGCAACCTCGCGGGGTTCAAGGAATGGGCGAAGACCCGCCGGGCGGGCCGCGTACTGAGACATAGACCCAGATCGCGGCCAAAACTTCTTCGCCCGCCCGAAGCGGCGTGCTCAGTCCCCGCGCAGCAGCACCAGCTCGCCCTTCTCCCCCACCCGCCGGGTCGGAATCACCGAGCGGTCCAGATCGCCCTTGAGGGTCTCGAACAGATCCGTGGCGAAGCGCCGGTTGCCGATATGCCAGGAGTGATCGAAGGCGCCCAGCTCGGCCGCCTGATCGCGCGCGCGCAGCGCCTTGTCGCTGGCCAGCTGCTGGAAATACTCCGAGCAGTCCACGTCCACCGCCTTCGCCGGCGCATCGGCCGGCAGGCCCACTCTTCCGACGCGCGGCGCCACGCCCACCCGCTTGGCATTGGAGAGCTTGAGCACGGCGTCGTGGCGGTTGGAGTAGTTGGTCAAGCGATAGCAGTGACGGTAGAGCGAGGCCGTGGTGGCCGTGTCGGCACTCATGGAGCCGGCCGAGACATCGGCACCGATGAACACCACCTGGCTCACCGACCAGGCATTGTTGGGCAGGGCGCAGTCGTCGGCATCGTCGAAGGCCTCGCGGATCACATAGGCCCCGGTGGAATGCCCGAGCAAATGGATGTTGATCGTGCAGTCCGGTGCCTGGTGAGCCGAGAGCAGCTTGATGCCATCGGTGACCAGCTGCATGGCGCTGTGCTTGGCGTCGTGACGATCCTCCAGGTAGTTCAGGCCGATGTCGTTGCTGGGCCAGCAGAAGGTGAGGATGGCGCCCTTGAAGCCCACGCCCTGCAGGTCGGCCTCCAGCTGCGCATGGCGCTGGCGGATGATGTCGAGGTCATTGTTGTAGCCGTGCACGAACACCAGCAGGTCGCCCCGCTCGCCGTCTGCGCGCCGCGCATCGGTGCCCCAGGTGGCGGCAGCACGCAGCTCGCGCACCCACTGCTTGCGGGCGATGGCATGGCGGGGGCAGGGCAGTTCGCCTTCCGGGATCTTCAGGTAACGCGAGGGCCCCGGCTCGGGGATGAAGTCGCCGCCACGGGTGGCGCGGGCGCAGATCATGTAGTGATGGCGCATGGGTCACACTCCTTTGTCGTTGTTGTTTTGCAGACTGCTGGTTCCGAGCCTACACCCCGCGCGGCGGGCACGTCATCCGCCGATCGGTTGAGCGCCGGCAATCGCGCTCCCTTTGACCAGGATCAAAGGCCCTTCCCGAGGCTCCTGCTAGTCTGAACCCTGACAAAAACCCTGTATTTGCCGAGATTGCCGATGATTGCCACTGCCCGCCCCGCCTCCCGTCGCCCGCTGAGCCGCCTGCTGCTCGGCCTTGGCGTGCTCGCCTGTTTCAGCGCGGCTGCCGCCGGCGAGCCCACCGTCCTGGCACAGCGCTACCCCGAGGTGCAGCAGCTGTTGCTGGCCCACGATGTGTTGCAGGCCCGCGCCTACGAGGAAGTGGTGCTGACCAATGACTCCCCGGCCGCCGCCGTCGGCCAGCGCATGCTGCTGGACAAACTGAACGAACTGGAAGAAGCGCAGACCTCGCACTACCACAGCGCCGGCAATCACCTTTCCCTGCTCGGCCCGCACCGCGCCTTCGAGAGCCGCGTGACCCCGGGCCTGCTCGGCGTGGTCTACGAGGAACACAGCGCCGAGGAAGTGCGCCCGCTGCTGGCCCAGATCGGCGTGCTGCCCCCGGTGGCCCTGCAGACCCTGCAGCGCGGCCGCGAGTTCGTCGAGGCCCTGATCGAGATTCACCTCAACCCGGCGTTCACCGACAAGAAAGCCGCCGTGGCCGCCGCCGTGCAGGATTATCTGAGCGACGACACCCACTCCGTGCCGGCGCGCCCGAAGTCCGATGATCTGCTGTCCGAGCACGCCTACGCCTATTCCTACGCCGCCGGCTTCCCGCAGTTTGCCGGCCTGACCTGGGCCAGCCAGTGGCTGAAGATCGCGCTGCTGGAGATCGTGTTGACCGCGCCGGATGACGACGCCCTGGACGCCGACGTGGAACGCCTGGTCGCGCTCTACAACGAGAAGCTCATCCGCCAGCACAGCGGCTTCGTGCAGCTGCCGGCCGACATTCCCACCAGCCCGGTGATCGCGCCCGCGTTCTATGCCGCCTACAAGGACGCCGCCTACATCCTCGACAACCTCGAGGCCATGAAGGTGGTGATCGGCGATGTGCTGGCCTACCCCGGCCTCGAGAACCGCACGCAGGAGATCGAGAAGGTGGTGGCCGCCTACACCGACAAGCAGGCCAATCTGGCCCCCGATGAAATGAAATACATGCTGTTCGTGCTGCGCGGCGGCATCTACAACGCCGGCGGTCCGGCCCGCGGCGGCCTGACCTGGCCCGACCGCAACTGGTCGCGCGCGCAGTCCGAGAACCCGCACATCAGCATCAGCCGTCAGAACTAGGAGCCCGCCATCATGACTCGCCGTTTCCTGAGCACGCTCTGTGTCGCCGTCTGCGCCGGCCTGAGCAGCCTGCCGAGCCTGGCCGCCCCCGAGCGCGTGGGTGATTTCGCGCTGCTGGACGAAGAGGGCGTGTTCCACCAGCTCAGCCGTTACCAGCACCGCGACGCCGTGGTGCTGCTGGCCTATGACAGCAATTGCCCCGCCGCCCGCGAGGCCGCGCAGAGCCTGGCCAGCCTGAAGGCAGAGCACGGCGATGCGGTGGAATTCCTCGCCTTGGACGTCAACACCATGGACCGCGCCAGCGCCCATGCCGAAAAGCTCGGCTTTCCCGTGCTGGCCGACGAACTCAAGCTGGTGGCCGAGAACCTGAACGTGCGCCAGGCCGGCGAAGTGCTGGTGTTCAACCCCGAACGCCTGCAGCTGCATTACCGGGGCGCAGCCGGCGCGGCGCTGGAGCAGACCCTCGGCACCCTCCTCGAGGCCCACCCTGCCGACACCTTGCAGAGCGAGCTGCACGGGTGTGACATCGCCTATGCCAGCAGCAGCACGCCGGTGCCCGACTATTCCACCGAAGTGGCCCCGATCATTGTGGAGCACTGCGCCATCTGCCATCGCGAAGATGGCGCCGGACCGTTCCCGTTCACCGGCTATTACTCTCTGGTGGGCTGGAGCGCGATGGTGAAGGAAGTGATCATGAACAAGCGCATGCCGCCGATGCAGGTCGACCCGGTGCACGGCGACACGCCCAGTGCACTGGCCCTTTCGGCCGAGAAGCGCGCGAAGATCCTGCACTGGATGCAGGCCGGCGCACCGCGTGGCGAGGGCGCAGAAGACCCGCTGGAGCAGATCCCCACGCAGAAGACTTTCGACTGGCAGCTGGGCGAGCCTGACTTCGTGCTCACCACGCCCACCAATGTGATTCCGGCCGTGGGCATCCTGGACTACATGTACACCGAGGCCACGCTGCCCTTCAGCGAAGACCGCTGGTTGCGCGCCTTCCAGGTGGACCCGGGCGAGGAACGCGTGATCCACAATCTGTCCGCGTTCATCGTGCCCGCCGACAGTGATTTCTGGGATGTCGAACGCGAGGCCCCGACCTCCGAGCGTCGCTTCCTGGGCAGCTTCGTGCCCGGCGAGAACCCGGCCACCGTGTTCCCCGACGACGCCGGTGTGCTGATCCCCGCCGGTCACAAACTGGCCCTGATGTTTCACTACTACAGCCACGGCCGCGTGCTGGAAGACACCACCATCATCGGGCTGTACTTCCACGACGAGGCCCCGGCGCGCGAGATCGTGACACGCCCCGTGTCGGCCAGCGTGGCGCTGGCACCGAATGCGCACGAGCAGCCGCTGCAGGCCAGCTACACCTTCGAGGAGAACGCCACGCTGCTGGCCGTGCGGCCGCGCATGAATCAACGCGGCAAGCACATGCGCTTCGAGCTGGGCACAGATCAGGGCAAGGGCGAGACGCTGCTGAGCGTGCCCGCCTACAACTATGGCTGGCAGCCGCAATACTGGCTGGGCACCCCGCGTGAGGTGACACCCGGCACGGTGGTGAACGTCACAGGCGCCTTCGACAACTCGCTCTCCAACCCGTTCAACCCGAACCCGCGCGAGGCAGTCGAGGGCGGCTTCGGCCCCGGGCAGGAGATGTTCACCGGCTACCTCACCTACGCCGTGGAGCGCTGAGCGCCCCGCGGCCGCAGGCCATCGCTGTCAGGCATGGCCTGGCGGCTGATGGCCTTCGCGCAGGTAGGGGAACATGTGTGCCACGTAGTCCTTCTTGCCGATCTGCACATGGTGGCTGCGCAGGATCGCGTAGGCCGTCACCCCGTGAAAGTAGAACTGGGGCAGTGACCAGTCCCGCGCGTACTGCTCCGCGTAAAGATCGAAGATCATGCCGTTGGGCAGCTCATGCGCCAGCGGCTCGCCCGCATGCAGATCCAGCCCGTTCCCCGGCAACAAACCCAGCATCCCGATCGTGTCATCGATCCGGTCATAGGCATCGTCCAACGTGCCCGGCTTCTCGCCGGCGTGGCGACACTCTTCCAGCATCTGCGTGGCCAGCGGAAACATGTCGGGCGCCAGCCGCGCCGAGAGCAGGGCCTGCGCCTCGGCCTCAGGCAATTGCTTCTGCGCCAGCTTGAGCCAGCTGGAAAGGGCGTCGAGCATCTGGGTGTAGGTGGGGACGAGCACGGAGGTGATGTTCATGGGAATCCTTGGGGTCAACCCAACAATACAAACGCCACGAGACGGGCGGCTACGTGGGCAAGGATGGCTGCTTCGATGCCTCGGCGCCAGTGCAACGTGCTGACGAGGCGATGCGTCAGGGTTTTGCCAGTGGAAGGTGCAGCGATTCAATCGGCGGGTGGCTTTGCCAGAAATGTGTATGAATGCTATAAACCATACACATGGCCAGTTTCACACAAGGGGGCGAAAACCCATGCGCACGAACATCGAGATCGACGACAAGCTCATGAACGACACCCTGAAGGCCACCGGGCTCAAGACGAAGAAAGATGCTGTCGAGCTGGCCTTGAAGACACTGCTTGCGCTGCATGACCAGGCTGAGATACGACAATTTCGCGGCAAGCTTTCCTGGGAAGGCAACCTGGACGACATGAGAAGCGCCTCATGATCATGGTCGACTCCAGTGTGTGGATTGACTTCTTTCTGGGTCATGACACCCCTCAAGTCGACCTACTTGATCGCGCGCTTGGCATGCGACCGGTGATGATTGGCGATCTGGTGATGACGGAGGTCCTGCAGGGATTCCGCGAAGACAAGGACTACAAGACTGCGCTCTCGCTCTTGAACAGGCTGCTGGTGGTGGATCTGCTTGGCAAGGAAAACGCCATCAGGAGCGCAGAGAACTTCCGCAAGCTGCGCAAGAAAGGCATCACCATACGCAAGACGGCAGACGTCATCATCGCCACCTACTGCATTGCCAACGCCATTCCCTTGCTGTTTTCCGACAAGGACTTTCAGCCCTTTGTCGACCATCTGAACTTGATCGCCGTGTGAGCCCTCTGTCGCGCCGGAGCGCGACAAAAGGCATTGTCACGATTCCTGCGCGGGCGCTACAACGGCCGCCCCAGCCGCTTCTCCACCTGCCGGCGTTCCCACTGCGCGCCGAAGAAGGGGTAGTACTCGAACACGGCAGCCGCATGCGTGAGGATGCCGATGCCCCAGCCCAGGGCCGGCCAGATGAACCAGAGCACGTCTGCATAGGTGACCAGATTGATGATCATCAGCAGCGGAATGGCCAGAAGGTATTGCGCCAGATGAATGTAGAAGCGTCGCAACCTGCGCACATGCGCGAGAGCCAGACGCTCGTCTTCGGGAGTGTGTGTCGTGTCCATGGATTCCTGCTCACTGTTGAGGGATGCGAAGTCGATCTCGAAGACCGACGCCAGTGATTTCAGGGATTCCGCACTGGCCGGCTGGCCATTCTCGATGCGCTGGATGGTGCGGGCACTGAGCCCGCTCAGCTCTGCGAGTTGTTGCTGGGACCAGCCACGTTGCAAACGCCATTTCTGAATGTTCATGAGGACTCCTTGAAAGCACGGGACAGAGCGTGGCACGGGCTCCCGTCAGCCGCCACGACACGGGCACGACACAGGCACGACAGCGTGGCGACATGGGTCGGACACTACAGTTGGGAGTTGAATGATGTCCAGATCACGAAACCACTCAGGATTGCAGCAGAACTTGCAACACCTCCCTCATGCGCATAACGTATGCGCATATGTCATCGGAGGCAACCACATGAATCAAGTCTTCAACCTCAATGCTCCCAAGAAGCCCACCAACGTCAGTGTAAACAGCGACTTGTTGGAAAAAGCCAGAAGTCTGAACATCAATCTTTCCGCAACGCTGGAAGCGGCTCTCGCCGATCAGCTACGTGCGGAACAAACGAAGCAATGGAAAGCGGAGAACGCCAAAGCAATTGAGGCCTACAATAGCTTTGTTGAGGAGCATGGGATCTTCAGCGATGGCCTGAGGAAGTTCTGATGTCGCAATTTCATCTCTACAAGAATGCGGACAAGGCAACGCAAAGGACTTACCCGTTCTTGCTGGATATCCAAAGCAACCTCTTGAGCGAGTTGCGTACCACTGTCGTCATTCCCCTGATGCCAAATCGTTTGGCGGGGAATCACACGATCTCGCGGCTCAACCCGGTGATTCAATTCAAGAACGAGAAATTCATCGTGATGACGCAGGCTCTCGCGGGTATTGACCGGAGCGTCCTTGGTGAGACCGCAGGCGACCTCAGTCCACACAGGTCGGAAGTGATTGCTGCCATCGACTTCGTGCTCCTGGGTATCTGAGCGCAGCAAAAGCAAACGTCAGGCTCGTCCTGATCCCCCCAGCGAATCCTCATCGCACTGCCAAACGGCGTGCCCTTCCAATGCCCGGTCAGACGAGGCGCGTGCTCGTGGATGCGCTGCGCTAGTGTCTCTCTGGCCAGTGCCGGCACCACGCGCTGCAGCAGCGCCAGATTCGCGGCGGGCTGCGCCTCGGTGCGCATCAGGGTCTGCACCGGCCCGGCCAGCTTTTCCGCCAGTGCGATGTCCTGGCCCGAAAACGCATCGCCACCGAGCGCGGCACCCGCCGCCACCTGACCCCAGTACCCGAGCGCGATGGGCAGCTCGGCTTCCACGGCAAGATGCGCGAAGTCATGACGAAGAAAGCTGCGACTGTTCAAGGTGATGGCGTCAGACGAGCCGTCAGTGCGCTGGACTTCCAGGCGGAGAGACTCTTCATTGAGTTTGGTGAAGCTGATCTGCATGGCGAAGCAACCTGTCTTCAGAGCACGCCGAGGCCGCGCAGGGCGCACCAGCCGCCGAGTTCCGGCGGATCAGGGCAGCACCGCGCCGTCCTGCAGACGCACACGGACGACGTCGAACTTCGGCTGCTTACTGAGGATATCGGAACCCTCCGCGAACACCTTGAGCGCGAGCACCTGCGATGTCGCTCAAGGACAAGCTGCGAATCAGCTGCCCGTCGGCATCGTAGATGACCACGACATGGGGGCCATGGCCCAGAGCGCCCCAATTGTCGAACGTCACGACGAAACGAGCGTCCGAGGACACCAGCGCACTGGCCGGCGCGACCTCATTGGGCAGGGTGCGCTCCCACACCAGTGCGCCGGATGCGGTCACTAGGCGCCCCTTTGGCACTACGCCATCAGCGCCGGGCATGAGGTTCGGTTCCACAATGAACACATGGTCTCCGGTCGCCGAGGGATAGTGTCTGACCGACGGCGGCACACCCAGGTGTCCGCGCTCACCGCGAAGGCAAACAGCGCCAGCAATACACTTGTCACTCCCAGCGGACCCCGCATGCGACTTCCCCTGACTGTCTCTGTGACAGCAACCCTAGCCCTGCGCCTTGAACCACGCCACCAGCGCATTGGCGTGACCATGCCCCAGCGCGTGTTCAGACTTCAGCAGGCTGACCCGCTCCATGTGCTTGAGCGGGCCGGCGTCCGCCAACACCTGCATCCAATGGGCGATCGGCTGGCCGTAGGTCTTCTCGATGGACGGAAAATACGACGCGGGGCCTTTGACTTTTTCCTCTGCGCTCATGGGAGCCTCCTGGAAGGGGAAGGGTGCGTTCCGCTCACGAATGCCGCCATCGCCTCGAACGCGCGGGCACTCGACTCATCACGCGGCGCTGCCACGGCCTCGCGCGCGATCGCGTCGGCGGTCTGTCGCACATCGTCGGCCTGCAGCAAGCGCACGCGGTCGGGCGCCGTGTCCTGCATGGCGCTGAAGTACGCCAGCTGCGGCGCGATGAGCTGCAGATGCCTGTCGAAATTCCTGCGTGTACGACTCGCGTCCGCGGCCTTGCGCGCACGCAGCGCGTCTTCCGAACTGATCAGCACAAAATACCTGTCGGGCAGGCCCAGGGTGCCGCGCTCCATGTGCGCGCGGTAGAACACCAGCGTGTCCGCCATCGACTGCGCGGCGTCCTGCGCGAAGATCCAGTTGTACCAGAGCGGCTGCAGCGCGTCGCCATCGAGCAAGGCGACGCCACCCGCCGAGGAAATGGTCTGCGCCATGCGCCAGCGCTCCACCTGTCGCTCGAAATACCAGAGCGGCGCTTCATGCGGGCCACGCACGAAATGCTCGTTGACCTCCGCAATGCGCACGAAGCCATGGTCGGCTTCCAGCACGCGGCAGACGGTGGTCTTGCCCACGGCGCTGGGGCCTTCGATGCATAGAATGGTCATGAGCCCGATCCATGGAGTTGAGGGTGGCGTTCACGCCCGCCGATAGTGCATCACCACGGCGCCATTGGCCATCGGCCGCGTCGCGATCAGGTCGAGCCGCCGCGTGGCGAGCAGCCCGCTCTGGTAGAGCGTCGGGCCATGACCGGCAATGCGCGGGTGCAGCAGGAACACGTACTCGTCGATCAAGTCGAGCCGGTCCAGCGCCGCCGCCAGCATGCCACTGCCCAGAAGCACACCGTCAGGCGTGGCGTCCTTGAGTTGCTGCACCCCGGCACGCAAGTCGACCATGATTCTGAAGCTATTGGTCCACGGAAACTCCTGGCGCGTGGAGGACACCACCTACTTCGGCTTGGCCTCGAGCATCACGGCCCACTCACGCTGCACCGGTGGCGCCGCCACCTCGCCGCGCGCCACGGCAGGCCAGTGGCTCTCCATCATCTCGTAGGTGACGCGCCCCCAGAGCATCGCGCCTGCCTCGCTCATGAGGCGCGTGAAGAAGGTGTGCGTCTCGTCGTCGGCGATGCCTTCCTGGTGGTCGACACAGCCGTCGAGGGTGAGGTTGAGACAGAAGGTCAGGAGGCCCATGGTTTTTCCTGCAGAGTCTTGATGATGAGTGCGTCATTGCCACACGCAATCAAACCCCTCGTCCGGCGTGGGCGCGACAAACAGGCGTGTCACCGCCTCGAACATCGCCACGGTGTCTGTCGCCGCGCGCTCTGGCTGTTCGCTGCGACGCCTGGCGATGCGCTCCAGACACACGCTGTCTGGCTGCTCGATCACCACCAGCGTGTGCGGCGCAGCGATCTCC
>JAURIJ010000043.1 GCA_030832825.1 Gammaproteobacteria bacterium | reverse complement strand
GCTCTGCGTCGCATCAAGAATCACGCGGTGAACATCCTCGAAACCTACACGAACTGAGTGACGTTGATGCGCGCTCGCAGCTTCCTGGTCGCTGCCCCGGCAGAGGCCGCCGTTGCGCTGTTCCGCGGCTGACCCGCACCGAGTGAGCCAGGCGACCGCGGCTCCTGGCGATGCGAGGGCAGGCAGGATGCCCGCGGGTCAGCCGCAGCACAGACCACCCCCCGCCCCGGACCGCTCGAACTCGCCACGAAGAGCCATCGAGCGACACTCCACGCAGAACCCCTCAGCCCTCCCTCACCAGCATGGTGAAACTCAGCAGCGACACCACCGAGGCCGCCAGCATCAGCAGCAGCATCGGGTACACCGTGCCATTGAAGATCACCGCCACGGCCTGCGCCGCCACCGCCGAGAACGCCATCTGCATGAAACCCGTGAGTCCCGAGGCACTGCCTGCCAGCGACGGTGCCGCATTGAGCGCGCCGGCCTGGGCATTGGGCAGGGTGATGCCATTGCCCAGAATGGCCAGCGCCACTGGCAGGAACAGCGCCGCCGGATGCGTGATCCCGAGCACTTGCAGCAGCAGCGCCAGCGCCAGCCCCCCGATGCACACGCCGGAGCCCACGCGGATCATGTGCTGCAGGCTGTGGCGGCGGCCGAAGTGGCGCGTCAGGTAGTTTCCCGCCATGAAGCCCAGCGGCACGATGATGAAATAGTAGCCATACTCGTTGGCCGGCCGCTGCAGCACGCTGACCATGATCTCCGGCGCGGCCGAGATGAAGGCGAAGAACACCACCGAGACGAAGGACACGCACAGGCTGTGGCCGCGGAAGGTGCGGTCCTGCCAGAGCCGGCCATAGGTGCGCAGCAGATCGCCCAGGCCCGAGAACGCCACTGGCACCTGCAGCGTCTCCGGCAACTGCAGCCACAGCAGCACCACCAGCACCGCGCTGATCAGCGCCACCAGCAGGAACACGGAGTGCCAGTCGAAGCGCACCATCAGCTCGCCGCCCACGGCGGGTGACAGCATCGGCATCACCACCATGACCATCACCAGGGTGGCGATGACCGACGCCGACTCCCGCGCATCGTAGACATCCCGCACGATCGCCCGCGCCACCACCATGCCCACCGCGCCGCCCGCGGCCTGCACGAAACGGCCGGCGATCAGCAGTTCGATGGTCGGCGCCACCATGCACAGCAGCGAGCCGATGACCGCGATGCCCATCCCGGCGATCAGCACGGGGCGGCGGCCGTAGCGATCCGAGAGTGGGCCATAGGCCAGCGTCGCCAGGGCGATGGACGCCATGGACAGGCTCAGCGTGAGCTGGGCCACGCCGGTGCTGACGGCGAAACTCTCCTTGATGATGGGCACGCCGGGCAGCAGGATCTGCATGGCCACCGGGCCGAGGGCGGATACCATGGCGAGCAGCAGAATCAGGCTGCGCGACAGGTGGGTGATGGGCGCTGGGGGCATTCAGGGACCTGTGGGTGGGGAGGTTTGCAGGACGGCATCGCGGTCCTGCTGTGCAGCCGCATTGCCCTGGGAACTGAGAATCACGCTGGAACCCATCAGCCGCATGCGCTGGGCCTGGCTGATGTCATAGCCCAGGCCGAAGGTCTGGGCGTGGAATTCCTGCACCAGCTGCTGCGCCGGGGTCAGAGTCAGGGTCTCGTCGATGGCGCCCATCTGCACGCAGGAAAGCGGACTGCCGCCCAGAGTGCTCAGGCAGATCGTGAGATCGTTCTGCGGGAAGACCTCCAGCGACAGCCCTTCGGGGTGTGAGTGAAAGCGCGGCGAGGCCTCCAGATAGTCGATGACCTGGCGCACGAATGCGTCGTCCACGCCTCGGATGCGCACGGGCAGCGACATGCCGAGTCGGCGCAGCAGGCTCGGGTCGTTCTGCAGCGCCAGTTCGTAATTGCTGCGGGCCACCTCGTAATCGCCCTGCTGCCAGGCGGCCTCGGCGATGCGGGCCGACAGCCGCGCGCGCAGCAGGCTCTCCTGGGCCGGCAATTGCCCGAGTGCCCGTGCCGCGTGGGCCAGCGTCTGCTCGCTCTGGCCGCGCAGAGCCGCGATCTCGGCGTGATAGGCGTGGTAGTAGCCCTCGTTCAGGCTGAAGGCGCCGGCGGCGAGGGCCTGTTCCAGCACCCCTGCAATGACTCCCTCGCCCATGATGCGCACCAGTTCGGGCTCGATCCACTCGGGGATGTGCACGTCCAGCGGCGCATAGGGGCGCAGGCGGTTGAGCAGCACCTGAGTGTCGGCGAACAGTGCCGCCGCATGGCGGCTGGAGCGCCAGGCCTTGAAGCGCAAAGTCTGGGCCCGCAGCCGTTGCTGCAGCGCGTCGGCAAAGTCCTTCGTGGCCGCGTTCTCCAGGGCCTGTTCGTAGGCCGTCTGGTTGGCGATGGCGTTCATCAGCGCGGCGATGGAATCCTTCTGCGCCTCGTCGGCACTGTAGGAGCCGGTGCGATCGGGCTGGTTCAGGGCGGTGGCGCTGAGGGTGGCGGCATCGGCCGGGTAGCCCGCCAGGGTCAGGAACATGGCGCTGACCAGGAAGTGCTCGGCGCGGTTCATCACGCCCACGATGGGCTCCTGCTGGTCGCGCCACACCAGCATGTTGTCCAGGGCGGTGCGGGCCTCGTCGAAGCGGCTCTGGTTCATGTAGAGAAACAGCAGGTAGATCCACGGGTCGCCCACGCTGTCCGGGTCCAGTTCACGGGCGGCGCGGGTCAGGTAGTCCTCGGCGTCCTCCATGCGCAGCATGCTGAGCGAGACTTCCGAGGCATTCATCAAGTAGACCGTGTCGGAATCGCCGCTGCTTTCTCCCGCCAGGGCTTCGTCTTCGCTGATCGAGCGGTCGCAGGCTTCCAGCGATTCGGCCGGACGCAGCGCCGAGAGCTCGACGGCGCAGAGCGTGTTCCAGGCGCGGCTGCGCTCGCGCGGATCATTGCTGCTGGCGAGCACGCTCTCGGCGCTGGCGCGGGCCTCGTCCCACTTCTGCATCTTGATCAGGGGCCAGCCCCGGAAGGATTCCACTTCCTGACCGTAGACGGCCTCGATCTTGTCGAGGTAGTCCAGCGAGGCCTGCTGATTGCCCATGAGCTGGTGCACGTAGGAGAGCTGCGAGAGCGTGAGGTAATGCCATTCCGGCGCGCCGGAGGCGACGGCGCGGCCCAGGGAACTGTAATTGGTCAGTTCCTCGGCGCGATTCAGGTGAAACAAGGCGCGTGCCAGATTGCCTTCCACGCGCACCAGCACTTCGGCGAGTGCGAACTGGGCGGCGGCCGAACCGGGCTGCTCGGCGATCCAGCGCTGGGCCACCTCGCGGGCCCGCACGTTCTCGCGCAGGGCCAGGGCGTCGCAGACCTCCAGCGCGCGGGCCTCGGTGATGCCGAGCATGCCGAAGCACAGGGTGGCGGCGCCGGGCAGGTCGATGCCGGCGAAGTCATCCTGGGCGCGGGCAGGGTGAGGCGCGAGGGTGAGTGTCAGCGCGAGCAGGGCGCCGGTCAGGGGAGCGAGCAGGGTTTGCCTGCCAGCAGGCTCCAACGCGGATCGCAGGCCGTTGCGCATCAGGGCTCCGCGCGCAGGGTGGCGCGGGCCAGCGCTTCCATGGGCTCGCGCATGCAGTCGCGCAGCACCTTGCCCAGATCCGTCACGCCGGGAGCCAGTTCCACCCGGTGGCCGAGCACGCGCGGCAGCAGGGTCTCGATGTCATCGGCACTGACGAAGCTGCGGCCGCGCAGGGCAGCGAGCACCTGCAACGCCGGCAGCATCAGCACCATGCTGCGGGTGGAATTGCCCTGCAGCACGCGCTCGTCCTCGCGCAGATTGCGCGAGATGTCCACCAGCGCCGTCTTGATCGCACGCGCGATCACCACGTCCTCATCGATGGCCGCACGGGCCGCCAGCACCTCGCTGCGGCTGACCTGCAGCTTCGCGGCGCTGCCGCTGTCGCGCCGGCTCTTCCAGGTCTCCAGCACATCCAGTTCGCTGGCGCGGTCGATGTGCTGCATGGTGATCTTGAACAGGAAGCGGTCGAGCTGCGGCGTGGGCAGCGGGTAGGTGCCCGCCAGATCGAGCGGGTTCTGGGTGGCGATCACGAAGAACAGCTTGTCCAGGGCATAGGTGGTGTTGTCCACGGTGACCTGCTTCTCGCCCATGGCCTCCAGCATGGCGGACTGCACCTTGGGCGAGGTGCGGTTGATCTCGTCGGCCAGCACCACGTGGGCGAAGATCGGGCCGTGGCGGAAGTGGAAGCTGTTGCTGTGGGTGTCGAAGACGGCGCCGCCGGTGACGTCCGAAGGCAGCAGGTCCGGCGTGAACTGGATGCGGCGGAAGGCGGCGATGGTGGCGTTCACGCCTTCGGCCAGATCCTGTGCGGAGGGTACGATGGCCTCGCCCAGCGCCTTGGCCAGGGTGGTCTTGCCCGAACCGGGAAAGTCTTCCAGCAGCACATGGCCGTCGGCGACCAGGGCGATGATGGCCAGCTCGATCACGTCATCGCGCCCGATCACCTGCTGGCGCACGGCCAGGGCGAGGCGCTGCAGCACGGCGACGGCCTGCTGCAGACGCGGGGACTGGGCACCGGCCTCGGTGGCGGCAGTGCTCTGCGGGGCGGTCGGGATGCTGGTCGGTTCTGTGGCAAGTTCCAGGCTCATGCAGGGTCTCCGTGCCACTGCCGCGAGGTCCGCAAGGACGGGCGCGGGCAGTGGGGGGTGGGTGAGGGGTCAGTGGGTTTTCAGCCAGGGCACCGGGTTGAGGACGGCCAGCACGTGGCGCCACCAGGGCAGGCGCGGGCGCAGTTCGTCGCGCACCCGCTGCTGCAGGGCCAGCCAGTCGGGCTGGGCGGCTGTGTCACCGCCGTGCCCGAGGGCGCTCGAGAGATGGGCACGGGTCATGGTGTCGAAACTCGGCGACAGCGTGAGCAGGCGGCGGGCGAAGGCCTCGCGGCTCTCGCCATGGCGGCGGTGCAGGCCCAGCGCGGCCAGGGTGTCCAGTGTGGCGCGGTAGCTCAGGCGGTAGCGCTGGGCCGGGTCGGCGTGCAGCGGGGCGCGCAGGCGCTGGATCTTCACCCCATAGGCGGCCAGCAAGAGCGCGAGCAGGGCGAATGCCGTGACGCGCACCACCAGCCCCAGCGGGAAGGGGGCCTCTTCCTGCGAGGCAATGAATTCGTCGAAGCTGGCTTCGTCGCGCAGCATGTCGCCCAGCAGCTGCTGCAGGCTGTTCTGCGGGTCCACCGACATGTCCACGAGGGTGCGCGAAGGGGCCGGATCGACGATGGTCCAGCCCACGCCGTCCAGATAGATCTCGGGCCAGGCATGGCCGTTGATGGCCTGGATCAGCAGGGACGAACCGCCGGCCCGGTTGCTGGCCGGCACGGAATAGCCCAGGCCCACGCGGGCGGGAATGCCGATGCTGCGGTAGAGATAGGTGGCAGCGAAGGAGAAGTGCATGCAATAGCCCGTCAGATCGCCGAACAGGAAGGAGGCCGCTGGGTCCTCGGCGTAGGCGTGTTCGTTCTTCAGGCTGTAGATGCCGTTGCGGTCCAGATAGTCCTTGATCACCAGCGCCTTGGCATACGGGTCGTCGGCGAACTCCGGACGCAGCTCCTGCAGCAGGCTCTGCGCCAGCTCGCGGTAACGCGGGTCATCGGGCAGCTCCAGATAGGCCTGACGCTGCTCGGGCGTCCAGTCCGGGTCGCCCGCCGCTCGGCCGCTCAGATCGGCGAAATCGAACTGCGGCACCAGGGAGATGGCGTCGTAGGTCTGCTTGAAGCGCAGATTGTTGGGATTGGGCGTGTTGACATAGGCCACGGGCGTGTCCAGACCGAAGGGGGTGCGATGCGGCGCCAGCAGGCCCACGGTGATGCGCACACTCTGACGCTTGTCCGGCAGCGGCAGCGGCTCGGCGATCTCGGCGCGGGTGGCGGTGAAGTGGTCGATCAGGTCGGCATCCAGGCCCGGCAGCGTCGGATAGTCCAGCAGGCTGCCATTGAACTGGGAATAGGCCGATTCGCGGAAATAGTAGGAACCGCCCGCGGGCTCGTAGTCGTCGCGGAACAGCACCACGGCCACCGGCGCCTGCATGTCGCTGGTGTCGTTCTCGCCGTCGCGGAAGGGATTGTCGTCCGGGGCACTGCCCTCGGCGCGGGCGGCACCGGTCAGGCCCAGGCTGTCGGTCATCTGCGGCGTGGGCAGGCCGAAGAACTGCACATAGATCAGCAGGGAGAAGCACAGCAGCCCCAGCACGGTGAAGTGATAGGGCAGGCGGCGCTGATTGCCTTCCATCATCAGCAGGCCCGACAGCGCCAGCACCGCGCCGCAGCCCAGGGCCATGAGGATGGAGCCCGGGTCGATGCCGCGCACCAGCGCGAAGTCCCCGATGAAGAACGGCCGGTGAATCATGCCCTGGCGGTGGGCGGCCAGGGTGATGACGAAGGCACTGGCGACGAACAGGATCTCCAGCACCCGGCCAACGCCGGCGCGCTGGGCGATGGCACGCAGCAGCGCACTGGTGGCGGCGCTGAAGAGGAACCACTGCAGCACTTCGCCCAGCTCGTAAGTGGCCAGCGGGTCAAGCAGCGCGGCGATGGCGATGCTGCCGGTGAGCAGGGCGGCAAGGCCGAGGCCGAGGCTCAGGCACAGCACGCAGAGCAGGGCGAAGATGCCCAGGCGCAGATCGCGCAGGGGCGGCCGCTGGATCAACTGGTCGACGCTCAGGCAGGCCAGCAGGGCGCCGAGAAGAGCGGCCCAGGAGCCGCTGGGGCTGGTCAGGGAAATGCTCAGCACCCAGTAGCTCGAGGCAATGATCAAGGCGCGCAGACCGGAAGGCAGCAGGGGCGTCAGGGCGGATTCCTTGTTCATGATGCAAGACTCACAGTTTGTTCAGGCGCTTGTCAAAACTCAGTCCTGTTTGCCGGTCGACCACGAGGGTGGATTCTACAAGCTGACCGACTTGCGTCAACAAAGCACTCAGCTCGGCCAGGGCCGTGCTGTCGCTGTCCGGGCGCACGCTGGACGGCCTGAACAGAAGACGCTGCCAGCGCGGTGGCGGTTCACTCTGGCGCAGGCCGTCGGTGGCCAGCACCACCGAGAAACGCACCCGAAAGCGCGCCGTGGTCTGGCGCAGGCGTTCCAGCCAGGGGCCGGCCTCGGCGCCGGCGAACACGATGCAGTGCATGGGCCCTTGATTGCCCCAGGTCTGCAGGAAGTGGTCCAGCCCCCAGGGCAGCTCGCCGTCCAGCGCGCGCGAGCCGGCGATCTGCTCCAGCGCTTCGGTCACATGGTTTGTCGGCGTGGGGCTGCCATCGGCGCCGAACAGCCAGTCCTCACCCAGGGCGCCGCTTTCCACCGCCACGCGGGCCACCGCTGCGGCCGCCTCGTCATGGGGGCCGGACAGCAGCCACGCCAGCGTGCGGCTGCTGTGATAGACGCTGCGCTCGGCCAGACGCACGTTGAGATGCCGCGTGCGGGCATAGACCTTCCACAGGATGTTGCGCACCGAGTCGCCCGGCACATAGGGCCGGATCTCCATCCGGTCGCCTTCGGGGTTGCCGCCTGGGTCGGGAATGCCGTCCTCGGCCGTGAGCGAGCGCAGCAGCGGCAGCGACTTGATGTTGCCGGCGCGGGGCAGGGCCAGCAGTTCGCTCTCCTGGGTCACGCGCCAGGTGAAGCGGCTGAACCCCAGCACATCGCTGACAGTGAAACGGCGGGTGATGTGCCGGCTGCGGCAGCGGCGCTGCGGCACGATCTCCTCTGCCCAGCGCTGTTCGTCCTCGGAAAGCCGGTTGCGGGTGTCGATGGCGTCAGGAAACACGATCTCCCAGCGCACGCCGATCAAGGGCAGCCAGGGCATGGTGGAAAGACTGAAGCCGGATTCGTTGGGGTAGCCCGCTTCGACCTTGATGCGGGCGACATGGCGTCGCAGCAGCACCTGCATCTCCATGTCCTCGCGGATCTGATGGCGCAGGATCAGCCCGCCCAGCAGCACGATCACGGTGGAGAAACAGACGATGGCCAGTGCGCAGATGGCGAGCGCGAAGACCACCAGATCCATGCGGCCGTAGCCGAACACGCGCAGAGCCAGCAGGGCGATGCCCAGCGTCGCCAGCCCCTGGGCCGTCAGCGGAAATCGCTCGCGCAGTACGGTGGCCACGCGGCGCAGTGCGCGCAGCACAGCAGCGTCGCGCAGTCGAGCAGCAGGGGTTGCAGTGGCGCGGAAGGCAGGCATGTGTCAGTCCATCTCCGGGCCGCAACGGCCCGAATCCTGGCATGAGCGTTCCGGGATCACCGACATCCGTGGCGCACCTGCTGCAGTGTCCGCCGCAGGCGGCGGTTGTTGAAGGCATGCACGATCAGCTCGTAGTTGAGCAGTTGCGGAATCTCGATGATGCTCATGGCCAGAAGCAGGCCCGCGCCGTACCGGGGATCACCCCACTGCAACAGGGCCAGCGCCCCCAGCCCCACCAGCAGGGTGAGGGCGCCGCGGCCCCAGCGGCGCAGGTAGAAATGCTGGGCGCCGACGAAGAACAGCAGGTTCAGGGCGAGGTAGACCCGCGACCGTCGTCGCCCGAGCTGCTCCCGCCGGGCGCACTCGGCGCGCGCGGAATCGTCGAGCAGGGCCACTTGCTCGCGCAGTTCGGTTTCTTCCAGATTCAATTCCTTCGCGGAAAACATGCCCTCGGGCTCCCGGGAGTGTATCGATGCGTCATGCTGCCTGACATCGCGTCGGCCGCTGTTGCGGCGCTGGCGGCAGCGCCTCGGAGGCAGGCCGATGTAAGCACAGAGTCACGCGAAGAACCAGTAGCAGGCGATGATCGCCGTGCTGATGCCGGCCACGTCGGCGGCCAGGCCGCAGGCGATGGCGTGGCGGGTCTTGCGGATGCCGACACTGCCGAAGTAGACCGCCAGCACATAGAACGTGGTCTCGGTGCTGCCCTGAATGGACGCGGCCACCCGGGCTGGAAAGGAGTCCACGCCGTAGGTGGTCATGGTCTCCAGCATCATGGCCCGCGCGCCGCTGCCCGAGAGCGGTTTCATGAAGGCGGTGGGCAGTGCCTCGACGAAATCGGCGTTGATGCCCAGCCACAGCACCAGGCTGCGGATGCCCGCCAGCAGCAGGTCCAGACAGCCGCTGGCACGGAACACGCCGATGCCCACCAGCATCGCCAGCAGGAAGGGAATGATGGTGACGGCCACGTTGAAGCCCTCCTTCGCCCCTTCGACGAACAGCGCATAACAGTCCAGCCGCCGCTGCACGCCCGAGAGCAGGAACAGCACGATTAGACTGAACAGCAGCAGATTGCCGATGAAGGCCGAGCGTGCCGTCAGCAGGTCCGAGGGCAGGCCGACGATCCAGCTCAGCAGCGCTGCGAGAAACACGGCGAAGCCGCCGAACCAGGCCAGCACCACCGGGTCCCAGAGCCGCAGCCGCTGCACCCAGGCCACGCTCAGAAGCCCCACCAGAGTCGAGGCCGAGGTCGCCATCAGAATCGGCAGGAACACGGCGGCTGGCTCGGTCGAGCCCTGCTGGGCGCGGTAGAGGAAGATGGTCACGGGCAGCAGGGTTACCGAGGAGGTGTTGAGCACCAGGAACAGGATCTGGGCATTGGTGGCCGTGTCCTTGTCCGGGTTGAGCGTCTGCAGATCGTGCATGGCCTTCAGGCCCATGGGCGTCGCGGCATTGTCGAGCCCGAGGAAGTTGGCGGCCAGATTCATGGTCACCGACCCCAGGGCCGGATGGCCGGCGGGCACTTCGGGCATCAGGCGGCGGAACAGCGGCGCCATGCCCCGGGAGATCAGGGCGATCAGGCCGCCATGCTCGGCAATCCGGAACAGCCCCAGCCACAGGGCCATCACGCCGATCAGCCCGAGAGCGATCTCGACCGCCAGCGAGGCCATCTCGAAACTGCTGCCGATCAGGTCGGAGAACACCTCGGGATTGCTGCCCGACAGCCATTGCCACAGTGCGGCAATGAAGGCGAGGAAGAAGAAGCTGAGCCAGAGGGTGTTGAGCATGGTGGCGGCATCATATGCCGCCGAGTCGACGCTGTGCAAAATGCGGGCAGGCTTTTCGCTTCGCCTGCTCTATACTTCCGTTCGCCGCAGTTGTCGAGAGTTCGAGATGTTCGCCAAGCTTCGTTATTTCATGCAATACCGCAAGGCCGCCCGGGGCGGCGTCTATCTGCGCGGGCTGGAGAACATCTCCCCGCGATCGCAGCTGTTTCTGGAAGAAGGGGTGATGCTGCGCCATGTGCACATTGAGCTGCCGGACAAGGCGGTGCCGCTGCGCATCGGTGCCTGCAGCTACATCCGCTCGGACAGCACGGTGCGCTGGCTGGCGGAAGTGGGCCGCTACAGCAGCATCGGTCGGGGAGTCACCCTGGGCGAGGCGCGGCGCAATCATCCGCTGGACTGGGTGTCCACCAGTCTGGCCGTCAGCCAGCACTATCAGGCGCAGCACTCGCATGCGCGCATCGGCCACGATGTCTGGATCGGCCATGATGCGGTGATCATGGAGGGGGTGACGATCGGCCACGGGGCGGTGGTGGCACGCAATGCGGTGGTGACGAAGGATGTGGCGCCGTATCAGATCGTGGGTGGCAATCCGGCGCGGCCGATCCGCTACCGGTTCGACGAGGCGCAGCGGGAAGCCTTGCTGGCGAGTCGCTGGTGGGATCTGGACCTTGCGGAGGTGCGGGCGTTGCCGTGCGACAACGTGGACGCCTTCCTGGCGGCCGTGGGGCAGGTGACGAAGCGGGCGCAGTTCCGGCAGATCGAGGTGCGCGCTCGCAAGGTGATTCTGTAACGTTGAGCGTAGGAGCCTGCTTGCAGGCGAACTCACGGTGATGCCTTCGAGCCGGCCCCGTGCCGCCGTCAGCGCCTTCTGCGGCTGACCCGCACCCCTCCCGGGTGCCCTCGCATCGCCGGGAGCCTCGGTCTCCCGGCTCACTCGGTGCGGGTCTCTTATGCCGCTGAATGCGCTGACGGCGGCACGGGGCCTGGTTCAGTGCCAGCGAATGTTCGCTTGCCCGCAGGCTCCCACCCGGGATCAGGCCAGCGCGGTCTCGAAGATCGCCAGCAGGCGTGCCCACGCGCGTTCCGCCTGCTCCTCGTTGTACACCGCCGAATCCGGCACACACCAGCCGTGCATCGCGCCGGGGTACACCTCGATTTCCGCTTCCACTCCCGCCGCATCAAAGGCCGCGCGCAGCACGTTCTTGGACTCGGGATCACGCTCGTCGTCGTTGGCGGCCACCGCGATCAGCAGGTGCGCGTCCATGTTCGGAATGCCCAGGTGCGGGCTGTCCGGATTGGCCGTGTTCAGACCGCCGCCGTGGAAGGAACCGCCCGCACCGATGCGCTGCGGGTAGTTCGCGGCCGCGCGCATGACGATCGGCCCGCCCATGCAGTAGCCGGTGGTGCCGATCTTGCGGCTGGTGTCCACAGAGGGCTGCTGGTCCACCCAGGCGATGAAGGCGCCCGCGTCAGACACATGGGTGGTGGCATTGAGCTGGCCGGCCATGGGACGCACGATCGCAGCGACGGCCGGGTCGGAGAACTGGGCGCCTTCGCCCACGACCGGGGCCTTCGCGCTGCGGTAGAACGGGTTCACCACCAGCACGGAATAGCCGGACTGGGCCAGACGCTTGCCCATGGCACGGAACGCCGGGCGCAGGCCGAGGATGTCCGGCCAGATGATCACGGCGGCGTGGCGGCCGCTGGTGGGGTGCACGAAATAGCAGTCGGCGGTGCCGTCGGGCGTCTGGATGTTGACGTCCATCTCCATGACGTCCTGGGCATTGGCCACGGCCGGCAGCATCATGGCCATGGCTGCGCCAGCGCCAAGCTTCGCGAACTGACGACGATTCATCTTCGCTGCCAGCGCCAGCCAGGCTTCGTTCTCTTCTACGGTATGGTTGTCACACATTCTTGTTGTTCTCCAATGGGGGTGAGATGGGGAGGGTTGCGTGGCAGGCAGTGTAGGGGAAAGCGGGGGCGCAACGCACGCGCAAAATCAGGGGGAGACGCGGCGGGTGATCTGCCCACGCGAGGCGCTGAATCAGCCCGTCGTCTCCCCGTCCCGATCCCGGAAGCCCAGCAAGTAGAGAATGCCGTCCAGGCCCAGGGTCGAGATGGCCTGCCGGGCCGACTTCTTGACCAGGGGTTTGGCGCGGAAGGCCACGCCGAGGCCGGCGATGGACAGCATGGGCAGGTCATTGGCGCCATCGCCCACCGCGATGGTCTGCTCCAGGCTGATGCCCTCGCGCTGGGCCAGGGCGCGCAGCAGGTCGGCCTTGCGCTGACCGTCCACGATGGGCAGCTGCACGGCGCCCGTCACCACGCCGTTCTCGATGGGCAGGGCGTTGGCATAGACATAGTCGATGCCCAGACGCTTCTGCAGCCCCTCGGCGAAATACGTGAAACCGCCGGAGAGAATTGCCGTCTTGTAGCCCAGGCGGCGCAGCTGGCTGATCAGCGTCTCGGCGCCTTCGGTCAGGCGCAGGGTCTGCGCGATCTGCGCCAGCGTGCTTTCCGGCAAGCCCTTGAGCAGACCCACGCGTTCGCGGAAGCTGGCCTGGAAATCCAGTTCGCCACGCATGGCCCGCTCAGTGATTGCGGCCACCTGCTCGCCCACGCCGGCGGCCTTGGCCAGTTCGTCGATCACCTCGGCGTCGATCAGCGTGGAGTCCATGTCGAACACCACCAGGCGGCGGTTGCGGCGGAAGATCGAGTCCTGCTGGAACGCGATGTCCACGTTGAGCTCCTGGGCGATGGCCAGGAACTCGGCGCGCAGGGCTTCCGGGTCCGCCGGTTCGCCGCGCACCGAGAACTCGATGCAGCCCTTGCCCTTGTCGGCGGGCAGTCCTTCCGGGATGCGGCCGGAGAGACGGTCGATGTGGTCGATGTTGAGGCCGTGACGGGCGGTGATGGTGCTCAGACGGGCGATGTGCTCGGCGGTGATGCGCCGAGCCAGCAGGGTCACGATGTGGCGGGCCTTGCCCTGACCGCTGACCCAGTGGGCGTAGTCCTCGGTGGAAATGGGCGTGAACTTGACCTGCTGATCCAGTTCCGAGCCCTTGAACAGGATGTCCTTCAATACATCAGTCTTGTCGGCGCCGCCCTGCATCTGCACCAGGATGCCGAAGGAGAGGGTGTCATGGATCACCGCCTGGCCGATGTCGAGAATCTGCACGTCCGCGCGGGCGAGAATGCCGGCGAAGGCGGCCGTGAGGCCGGGGCGATCGGGGCCGGTGATGTTGATCAGTACGATTTCCTGCACGCCTGCTTGCTCCTGGAGGGGCCGTTGAGAGGGCGCGTATTGTAGCCGCGCCGCGAGCAGGCGAACAGGTCGCGTCTCAGGGCTGCCAGCCCAGACCCACACGCACACTCCAGTAGTCCTGGCTGGCGCTGTTGAACTGCGGGGGGCGGCGCACATCAAGTGGCGTCCAGGACAGCGCGAGGCTGGCCTGCCACTGCGGTGACACCCGCCACTGGGTGCCCGCCGAGAGGGTCTGCACCGTGCCACTGCTCTCCAGTTCCGACAGATCGAGGGAGTCGAACACCAGCGCCTCGATCTCCACATAGGGATTCATGTGCGTGGACGCCAGCGCGACGAAGGGCTGCCAGCGGCCGTCCCCAACGCGTCGCGACAGCATCAGCTCGATGCCCTCATGGTCCATGCGCAGGGTGTCGTCGGAGGGGGCGCGGCAGCCATACAGATTCCCTGCGGATCCCGGCGCCTGACGGGCGACGCTGCGACTGCAGGTGGTGTCGCCCCGGGCAGCGCCCCGCAGGGCGAACAGGCGCCCCCCCAGCGACCAGTCCTCGCCGCGCCAGAGATTGCGCTCCAGCGCGACCCCAAAGAGATGCTGCGGCTTGCCACCGTTGATCTCCAGCGGCGGTGTCCACGACAGCTCCGCCGTGATCGCCGCCGGCAGCCCGACATGCAGGCGGCCACGCCCGAACACGGGCGACTTGTTCATGTCTTCCAGCTTGTAGCCGCCAAAGCCCACGCGCTGCTCCTCGCGACTCAAATGCGGAATCGAGCCCAGCTCGGCCGATACCCGCCAGTCCCCTCGCTCAAGCGTTGCAGCCGGGCCTGCGCCCAGATTGAGGCTGGCCGACACCGTGTGCGCCATGGCCCAGCCTTCCGGGCTGTCGAAGGATTCGCGCTCGTAGTCGAACAGCACGTCTTGGGCGAGCGCTGGCTGCTGGGCGGTCGCAAGGCTCATGCCCAGGAGCACAGACGTGGCAATGGCATGACGCATGGGCCTATTTCCTCAGCACATTGATGATGTAGTTGGCCACGTCGGTGGCACAGGTGGAACTGGCCGTGTCAGCGCAGGCGCTCGGATTGCCCTGCGGCATGGTGGTGCTGATCTTGGTGCGCAGCGTGGCGAAACTGGTGAAGGCACTGTCCACGACACTCGGGCCAAGCGCGCCGCCCTGGCCATTGCTGCCGTGACAGCTGGCGCACTGTGCCGCGTACTGGGTCTGGCCGCGCGCATTGCTGGCGGCCGCCGGGTCCGGAGTGGGGGTCGGCGTGGGGGTTGGCGCTGGCGTGGGACTTGGTGTCGGCGTGGCCGCGGGGACAACGCTGACCACCTGCAGATTGCCGAAGATGATCGGGTCCCCGCTCACCACGCCCATGTTCAGTTCGTAGAACTCGCTGCCCACCTGCACACGCGGAATATAGAGCGTGTTGCCGTTGACGACCCTAGGGGTGCCATTGTCCACGGCAGGCGGCGAGGTCAGCACCGAGGCGCTCTGCAGCGTGAACTGGATGGGATTCTGACTGCTCAGTCCCAGCGTGGCATTGACGACTCCGGTGCCCGGCACATCGACCACCGGCAGGCGCAGCACGCCCGTCGTGCCATCGAAACTCGGGCTGGTCTGGGCCTGCAACACGCTCGGCAGGAAGATCAGCCACAGACAAACGACAAGGGAGCGCAGCAAGCCAGGGGAATGCAGGGTCATGGGATTTTCCTCTTGTGGGTGACGCGCCATGCGGCTGTCGGGAATCAGGTCGTGCACGCGTGGCTGGAGCTTTGAAGGCAGCCGCGCCGGCTCGGTTGCCTCGTCGCGCGTCCCGTCAAAGCGATTGCCTGAACAGAATCGCATCAGGCGCGCATGAATTGCAACAATTTGTGACAGCGGGGCGCGGATCAGGTAGCGTCGCGTGCCTGTCATACCGCTCGTTCAGGATGGACAAGCTTTTGGCGAGTGACTATTCTGCCGGTGGTTTCGCCCATGCCGGGCCACACACGCAGGCCCGGCCGCGGTCTTTCCCAACGATGCAGAACGATCAGGCCAACCCATGAAAATACTGATGATCTACCCGCAGATTGACGCGCCGCTGGGCACCAACCACGGCATCGCTTCCCTCGCCGGCGTGCTGCACGCCAACGGCCATGTCCTCGACCTCATGCATGTGTCGGAGAAATACCGGCCGGTGCCCACGAGCGAGGAGATCATCGACTACATCCGCGACACGAACCCGGGACTGGTGGGCTTCTCGGTGATGTCCCAGCAGTACGACTGGGTGGTGGAGAAGAGCAAGGCCATCCGCGCGGCCATGCCCGATCTAGTACAGGTGATCGGGGGCGTGCATGTGACCATGGTGCCGGACGAGGTGCACAAGTCCCGCCTGTTCGACTACACCTGCGTGGGCGAAGGTGACTGGGCCCTGCTGGAGTTGATGAAGGCGCTGGAGAAAGGCGATCGTCCGCACCATCTCGCCAACTTCCGCAGCTGGATGGGCGACGTGCCCGTGGTCAACAAGGTGGCGCCCTTTCCCGATCTGGCGAAGCTGCCACCGCTTGACTACAACGTCTTCGACATGAAGGCCGTGATGAAGGAGACCCGTGGCTGGATGGGCATCCTCACCTCGCGCGGCTGTCCCTACAAATGTACCTACTGTTTCAATATCGAGATTGTCGATCAGTACATGGAAGACGGTGCCGCGCGCAACGTGAAGGACTTCCTGCGCCACTTCCCCATCGACGTGATGATGGAGGATCTGAAGAAGCTGGTGCGCGAGAACCCCGAGATCAACACCTTCATCTTCGACGACGACCTGTTCACGCTGAACACCCAGTACGTGATCGATTTCTGCGAGGCCTACAAGCGCCACCAGGTCGGCATTCCCTTCGTGGTCAACGGCCATGTGAACTGCTTCGAGGAAGTGGCGGCGAAAGCCCTCAAGGACGCCGGCTGCATCATCGTCAAGTTCGGGCTGGAGAGCGGCTCGCCTCGTGTGCGCCGCGAGGTGCTGCATCGCTACATGAAGAACGAGCAGATCGAACGCTCCTTTGCGGCGGCGCATGCCCACGACCTGCACAGCTCGGCCTTCATCATGTTCGGCCTGCCCTACGAAGGGCGTGAGGAAATCATGGAAACCCTGCGTCTGTGCGCCAAGGTGAAGATGGGCCGCTTCCGCTGGGCGCTGTTCTTCCCGTTCAAGGGCACGGCCGGTTACGAGATCGCCAAGCCGCTCATCGACGAGTCCAAGATGGCCGGCAAGGGCAACTACTTCGACGGCTCCTGCCTGAACTTCGGCGAGGAGCACGACCTGTTCCTCGACAAGCTGGCCAAGCTCTGCAACTGGTACGTGAACGCCGAGACCGACTGGGAGTGCGCGCCCCTCTACCGCAACCTGGTGGACAAGGTCGAGGCCATGGACAAGGACACCTGGATGCGCGAGCGCGATGATCTGGTGGCCTATGACCGCGATCTTTCCGAGGAACTGATGGCGCGCAACCTGATCCACTACACCATCCGCTATTCCAATGTGATGGGCGTGCGCTCCGACTACATCCTGGACGAGCGCGCCCAGATGGTGGCCGGCAAGAAGAAGCAAGCCGTCGCCTACACGCTGGACCAGAGCTGAGCCGGAACAGGTCGCCACGACGAACATGCTGCCTGCCCTGCGCTCGGTGAAAAGCCTGGTGGTGCGCTGCCCGAACTGGGTGGGCGACATCGTCATGGCCACGCCGGTGTTCGAATGTCTGCGGGCGAATTTCCCTGACGCTGTCATCACGGCCTGCATCCGGCCCTATGCGCGCGGGATCCTGGAAGACAGCCCGTGGTTCGATCATGTGGTGGACTGTCGCGACAAGGATCTTGCGGGCCTGCGTGCACTGCGTGCAGCGCTGGCGCCGCTGCGCCCCGACACCGGTCTGCTGCTCACCAACACCACGCATTCTTTCCTCAGCTTCAAGTTTGCCGGTGTGCCGGCGATCTACGGCTACCGGCGCAATCTGCGCAAGTATTTCCTGACCGGCGGTCCCGAGCCTCTGCGCGAAGGCGGGCGCTACAAGCCGCTGCCGATGCAGGCGTATTACCTGGAGCTGTGCCGACATCTCGATCTGGAACTCCCGGCACAGCCGCGCAGTCGCCTGTATCTGTCGCCCGAGCACGACGCGCAGGGGCTGGCGCAGCTGGCCGCCTGGGGCGTCGAGGACGGCGATCTGCTGATCGGCCTGAATCCGGGCGCCAGTTTCGGTTCCTCCAAGTGCTGGCCGCCGGAGTATTTCGCGCGTCTGGCGGAGCTCTTGCAGGCGCGTTTCGACTGCAAGCTGTTGCTGCTGGTGGGGCCGGGCGAGGAAGGCATCGCCGAGCGCATCGTCAGCGCCAGCAAGGCGCAGATCATCAACACGGCGGCGGCGAAGGTGGACCTCGCCCAGCTCAAGCCGCTGATCAAGCGCTGCAATCTGCTCATCACCAACGACACCGGGCCGCGGCACTACGCCGTGGCCTTCGACGTGCCGCACATCGTGCTGATGGGGCCGACCAATGCGCGCTACACCGCCACCAATCTGGAACACACCATCGTGCTGCAGCGCGATCTGCCCTGCGTGCCCTGTCACAGGAAGACCTGCCCCCTTGGCCATCATGCCTGCATGCGGGAGATCACGCCCGAGCAGGTGCTGGAAGTCGTGCAGAACAAGATGCGTCTGACAGCAGGCGCCGGGAGCCCCGCATGAAACCCGCCTGGTATCAGCAGCAGTGGGACGCGCTCAAGACTCAG
>JAURIJ010000051.1 GCA_030832825.1 Gammaproteobacteria bacterium | reverse complement strand
GCGGTTGCTTCATGCTCTTTCGAACCGAAGTGCTGCAGAGAGTCGGCGGTTTCCACGAAGCCTACTTCTTGTACTTTGAAGATTTCGATCTCTCACTCCGTGCCCGAGCCTGCGGTCCGCTGGCCTATGTGCCTGCGATGCAAGTCGTGCATTTCGGTGGTAATACCGCGCGCAAGGGGCTGCGCCACATCGGCATGTTCGCGCGCTCGGGACTGCGCTTTTACCGCAGCCATGGCTGGCGCTTGTGGTAAGGCGCGGCGATCTTTACCCTTGGCCCGTCTGATCCTGACCGCCCTTTCCCCGGAGCCCCCGTGCAATCACCCCTGCGTACCGTCCTCGTCACCGGCGCCACCGGCTTCATCGGCCGCAGCCTGGTGCAGCGTCTGCTTGAGCGGCGCTACCGGGTGCATGCCTATTCCCGCCAGCAGCCGGACTACGGGCCGGACGAGGGCGACTGCCTCGCCTTTCAGGGCGATATCCTCGACGCCGCCGCGCTGGCGCAGGCTTGCGCGGGCGTGGACACGATCTTCCATCTGGCGGCCTATGCCCATGTGAACCAGCACGACGAGGCGCTGATGCGTGCCACCAATGTCGATGGCACGCGCTGCCTGCTGGAAGCGGCCATTGCGGCGGGGGTAAGGCGCATCGTCTTCTTCAGCAGCGCTCTGGCGGATGCGAGCCGACCCGAACCACTGACAGCCTATGGCCGCGCCAAGCACGACGCCGAGGCGCTGCTGCTGGCCGCCTCGCATGCCGGTGCCATCGAGGTGGTCTGTCTGCGGCCCGTCAATGTCTATGGTCTGGGCATGAAGGGCAATCTGCTGGGCATGGTTCGGCTGCTCCAGCGCGGGCTGTTTCCCCCGCTGCCCGTGCCCAGTGCCTCGCTCTCGCTGGTGGGCAATCGCGATCTGTGCGAAGCCGCGCTGCTGGCAGCGGAGTCGCCCCGCGCCGATGGCCAGATCTACACCGTCACCGATGGCAAGACCTACACCATGAAGGGTCTGGAGCTCACGATTCGGCGTGCGCTGGGGCGGCCTGTGCCAGGCTGGTCCATGCCCTTGGCGCTGATCTGGTGCGGTGCGGCGGGGGTGGAGGTGCTCAGCCGAGCGTTGCGACTGCGCAATGCGCCGGGGCTGCGTTCCTACCAGGCGCTGACCACGGACAAGGTGTTTTCCTGCGAGAAGCTGCAGAATGAATTGGGTTACAATCCGGCCGGCTCCTTCGCCGACGAACTGCCCGGCATTCTTTCTCAACTGCACCAGAAACACTGACACAGGCCCCAGCGTGAAACTGACTCCCACCGCCATTCCCGATGTCATCCTTTGCGAACCCACTGTCCATGGCGACCATCGTGGCTTCTTCATGGAGACCTGGCGCGAAAGCCGCTTTGCCGACATCGCCCCCGGTCTGCGTTTCGTGCAGGACAATCACAGCAAGTCGGGCAAGGGCATCCTGCGCGGCCTGCACTATCAGCTGCAGCAGCCTCAGGGCAAGCTGGTGCGTGTGATCGCCGGGGAGATTCTCGATGTGGCCGTGGACATGCGCCGCCACTCCCCCACGTTCGGGCGCTGGGTGGGCGTGCGGCTTTCGGCGGACAATCACCGCCAGCTCTGGGTGCCGCCGGGCTTTGCCCACGGCTTCCTGGTGACCAGCGACAGCGCGCAGATGGTGTACAAGTGCACCGACTACTACGCGCCCCAGGATGAACACTCGCTGTTGTGGAACGACCCTGCCCTGGCCATCGACTGGCCGCTGGCCGAACTGGGAATCGCCGAGCCGGTGCTGTCGGCCAAGGATCGTGACGGGCGCCCCCTGGCCGAGGCGGCGGTGTACGAAACGCGCTGAACAGCGCCACGGGAGCATCAGATGGGACAACGCATCGCGATCACGGGAGCGAACGGCCAGCTCGGTCAGACCCTCATGCGCTCCGCCCTGTTCGAAGAACACGTCTTGCTGCCACTTGCGCGCAGCGACATGGACATCACCGACGCCGCCAGCGTCAAGGCCACCCTCGCTGCCCTGCAGCCCGACATCGTGATCAACGCTGCCGCGTTCACGGCGGTGGATCTGGCCGAGTCGCAGCCCACCCAGGCCTTCGCCATCAATGAGCACGGCGTGCGTCACCTGGCGCTGTGGGCCCGCGATGCCGGCGCACAGCTGATTCACATCTCCACCGACTTCGTCTTCGACGGTCAGCACAATCGGCCGTATCGCGTCGATGCCTCCGTGGCGCCGCTGAGCGTCTATGGCCACAGCAAGCTGGCCGGCGAGCGCGCGCTGGCGCAGCTGCTGCCCGAACGTTCCGCCATCGTGCGCACGGCCTGGCTGTATTCGCCGTGGCAGCAGAATTTCATGAAGACCATGCTGCGGCTGATGCGTGAGCGTGACTCGCTGCGCGTGGTCGACGACCAGGTGGGCACGCCCTGCTCCACGGCGAGTCTGGTGCAGTGTCTGCATGCCCTGATCGCCCACAAGGTGCCCGGAGGCATTTTCCACTGGACGGATGCCGGGGTTGCCAGCTGGTATGACTTCGCCATGGCCATCCAGGACGAAGCCCTGCACCTCGGGCTGCTGGGACACGCCATTCCCGTGCAGCCGATTCCCACGGAGCAGTACCCGACGCCCGCGCGCCGCCCCGCCTGGAGCGTGCTGGACAAGTCCCGCGCGCTGAGCGAACTGCAATGTCCGCAACAGCACTGGCGCGAGGCCCTGCGCGACGTCATGAAGAAACTTTGAGAAAGAGAGACATGTCCCCATGCGAACCGTCCTGATCACTGGTGCCGCCGGCTTCATCGGCGCAAACTTCACCCACTACTGGCTGGCGCAGCACTCGCAGGACCGCGTGATCGCGCTCGACGCGCTGACCTATGCCGGCAACACCTGGAACCTGAAGAGTGTGTGGGAGAACCCCCGCCTGCTTTTCGTGAAAGGGGACATCTGCGATCAGGCGCTGGTGGAATCCCTGCTGCGCGAGCACGGTGTCGACACGATCGTGCACTTCGCCGCCGAAAGCCATGTGGATCGCTCGATCACGGGGCCTGACGCCTTCATCACCACCAACATCGTCGGCACGCACTCGCTGCTGAAGGCCGCGAAGAAGGTGTGGCTGGACGGGCCGCAGAAACTCGCGCATCACTTCCACCATGTCTCCACCGACGAGGTGTACGGCACGCTTGGCCCGCAGGACCCACCCTTCACGGAAACCACGCCCTATGCGCCCAACTCGCCCTATGCGGCCAGCAAGGCGTCGTCGGATCATCTGGTGCGCGCCTATCACCACACCTATGGTCTGCGTGTCACCACGAGCAACTGCTCCAACAACTACGGCCCGTTCCACTTCCCCGAGAAGCTGATTCCGCTGTGCCTGCTGAATATCCTGCACGGCAAGGCCCTGCCCATCTATGGCGACGGGCAGCAGATCCGCGACTGGCTGTATGTGGAAGACCACTGTCGTGGCATCGAGCTGGTGATCGAGAAGGGCACGCCCGGCGAGACCTACAACGTCGGCGGCAACAACGAGTGGGCGAACATCGACACCGTGAAACTGCTGTGTCAGCTGGTGGATGGCTTCTTCAAGACGCATGAGAATCTGCGTGCCCGCTTCCCGCAGTGTCCCGCCGCCAAGGGCGCGGCCAGCACCACGCTGATCAGCTTCGTCGCCGACCGCCCCGGGCATGACACGCGTTACGCCATCAATGCTCAGAAGCTGATGAGCGAGCTGGGTTACCGGCCTATGGCCGGCTTCGCGGAAGGTCTGGCGCGTACCGTGCAGTGGTATCTGGACAACGAAGACTGGTGGCGGCGCATTCAGGACGGCAGCTATCAGCAGGGCTTCTGATCTCGGTAGCAGGAAGTTCTGTTGCGCGCCCAGCCCGATGCTTGGCCCCAACCAGAGGCGTTCTAGTGCTGTGAGACTCTCTGCACTGCAACCGATTATGGTGATCCGATGATGAAAGGGACTCACACACCGCGTGTTGCTCTCTGGCAACTGTTGGCGTTCAGCCTGCTGCTGATGCTTTCCTCGCTCTCGGCCCGTGCCAGCACCGTGCTGGACATGAGCTTTCAGGAGGTGGTCGACCACGCCGAACTGGTGTTCGAGGGGCGTGTTCGCTCCGTGGAAGCGCGCAACGATGCTGAGGGCATGATTCACACCTGGGTCGACTTCGAGGTGCTGGAGGTGCTCAAGGGCGACCATGCGGAGAGCACCCTCACCTTGCGCTTTCTTGGTGGCACCGTGGGCACGCAGCGGCTGGAAGTCACGGATCTGCGGCTGCCCCAGGTGGGCGAGGCAGGCTTCTACTTCGTGGAATCGCTGACGCGTCCCCAGGTCAACCCGCTCGTGGGCTGGTCCCAGGGGCACTTCCTCATCGAGCCGCGTGCCGATGGCCAGCCCGGCGTGTTCACCGCGCATCACGAGCCCGTGCTGGGCGTGTCCGCGCCGGAGCAGGCGCCGGTGACTGCAGCCATGAACACGTTCAGCAAGGGGGTGGCCAAGGGCGTAGTGGTACAGGAATCCCTGAGCGCCATGGCCGCCAGCGCGCCCATGCCGGTGGACGACTTCAAACGCTCGGTGCGAGCGCTGGTAGAGCAGCCATGACACGACGACGCCCATCATGCTGAAGTGGATTCTCTCGGTCGTGCTCGCGGCGCTCAGTCTCAGCGCCTACAGCTTCTCCGTGAACGGCTCCAAATGGCCGGGTGGCAGCACGCATTTGCATGTCGGCATTTCCGGTCTGTCTGCCAGCGGCAAGGCTTGGAGCGACGCCATGCTCCGTGCAGCGCAGGAATGGAACGACAAGACGCCGTTTGATTTCACGCTGCTGGATAGCTACCGGGACCCGTGCAACGGCTATCGCGCCAGCGCGACGTCGTCCGGCTTTCCGGCAGGCCCCGGCGACGATGTCAACGGGGCCGATTTTAACAGCACCGTCTGCGGCAATGACTTTGGCACCAGCGTGCTGGCGGTGACGCTGGTGTACACCGAATCCAATCAGCTCGGCGCTTCCGACATCACCCAGGCCGACATCGTCTTCAACAGCAACAGCCGCTTCGACATCTACGACGGTCCCTTCGACAGCAACCGTGGTACCGACTTCGCCCGCGTCGCATTACACGAAGTGGGTCATGTCATTGGGATGGGTCATGAATTCAGTGCGAGCTCAATAATGCGAGACCGAATCGGTAATCTCTCCACCCTGCAGCCCGACGACATCGCCGGCGCCACCACGCTTTATCAGGGATACACCCGCTGCCCGGTGTCGCGGTTGGACTTCGGGCGCGTGACCGGCGCGCTCAATTCAGGCGATTGCACGGTGCAGCAGCTGGTGGGCGGCGGCACCGACACCAGCCTCACTGATGTGTATCAGCTGGACCTGGCCCAGTCGACGCGGGTCACGCTGAACATGAATTCCGGCAGTCTGGATTCCGTGCTTGTGCTGATGAATTCCCGCTCAGAAGTACTAGAGATCGACGACGATGGCGGCACGGGCTGCAATTCCCAGATCGTGCGCACGCTGCCGGCCGGCACCTATGCCGTGCTGGCCAATACCCTCACCAGTGCCACGGGCGACACCAGCTGCGGCAAGAACAACGGGCCTTACCAGCTGACGGCCCGCTACGACAGCTCGGCGCTGATTGGCGCAGGTCGCAACACCAGTCTGCAGGGCGGCCGCAGCAGCGCGACGTTCGCCGGCGGTGTCACCACCAATGGCGGCGCATCCTTCAGCAATCGCGTCACGCCCACCCAGCGTTTCGACGTGCTGGGGCGCATCACGGTCGACCCGGCGCACCGCGGCCGGCAAGGCTTTCTGGTGATCGCGGCGATCCTCGAGAACAATCAGGTCTATGTGCGCAACCCGCTGGGCGAGTTCGTGCCGCTGGGCAGCCAGACCTCCCCGGTCCCCTTCACTACCAGCAAGATCCTGGGCGCCACGGAGGACGTGACCCTCCTCGGGCAGGCCGTGGCCTCCACCTTCGGCATGACGGATACCTCGGTGCGGTTCCTGATTGGCTATGGTCTGAACAGCAATCCCGACGAGCTCTACTTCCACGACGAGCCTATCAATCTGCTGGTGAGCCCCTGAGGCGGATTTTGCAAATTTACTCCGGCGCCGGGCTGCCTGTATAATCGCGCGCAAATTCGCTTCAGTTGGTTCATTCAAGAGGGTTTCACCGTGTCAGTTTTCTCCAGCCGTCCCGCGTTTCGTGTCATCCGTATCAGTGCGCTGCTCGCCAGCGTTGTGTTTGCCGGTTCTCTGGCTGCCCAGTCACGCGATGAAATCGTGGCCGAGCGCATGAAGCCGGTAGGTGAAGTCTGTCTGTCGGGCGAAGCCTGTGCTGCCGGCGGTTCCGCGCCAGCCGCTGCCGGTGGTGGCGAGTTCAGCGTGGAAGCCACTTACAACGCCAGCTGCTCCATGTGCCACGCCTCCGGCATGGCCGGTGCTCCGCGCACTGACGATGGCGCCGCCTGGGCCGCCCGCATCGCGGAACGCAGCCTGGAAGGTCTGGTCGCCAATGCAATCAACGGCGTCAACGCGATGCCGGCTCGTGGAATGTGCATGACCTGCAGTGATGAAAACATTGCAGCGCTGGTTGAGTACATAACATCCCAGGCTCAGTAAGCCGTTCATTACTGATTAAGCTTGAGGGCAATACCCTATAGTCGTAACAGTTGGTTACTGGAAACAGTACAGGAGTAAGACGTCGTGAAATTGATTCGTGTGTTGAAGTCTCGTGCAGTGCAGGTTGGTCTGGTTTCCGTTCTGGCAGTGATGTCAGGTTCCTTGTCCGCTGATACCTCCAAGCCGGTGGTCATGCAGCTGGCGCAGCTGTCCGAGAATTTCGATGTCGAGCGCGCCTACATGCAGAGCTGCTGGGCCTGCCACAACAGCGGTGCCGCTGGTGCACCGAAAGTGGGTGATGCCGCTGCCTGGGGCCCGCGTGCCGAGAAGGGCATCGATGGTCTGCTGGCCAATGCCATCAATGGTCTGAACGCGATGCCTGCCAAGGGCATGTGCTTCACCTGCACCAACGATGACCTGAAAGCGCTGGTGCAGTACATGGTGGACAACAGCAAGTAAGCTGTTGGCCCGGTAGCAGCTCACTCGCAAGCGATTCTCGCCTGCGAGTGAGCTGCTGCAGTTCTTTCCCCGTCGACATTCGCTTGCGAGCAAGCTCCAACAAGCCCTCGCGGGTTCCCTCTTCAATCCGAATCGAACATGCCCATCAGGCTGGCCAGTGCGGTAGAGCCTTTCTCTTTCTTTTGTTCCGGCGTTGAGTCGCTGCGCCCTTCCCAGTCCAGCAGGTCCTGAGGCAGCTCGTCCAGGAAGCGGCTGGGTGTGGTGGTGATCACCTCGCCGAATTGCCTGCGCTTGCGCGCCAGGGTGAAGGCCAGCCCCTTCTGTGCACGGGTGATGCCCACATAGGCCAGGCGGCGCTCCTCTTCGATGTCGTCGTTTTCGACACTGGTGCGGTGCGGCAGCAAGTCCTCTTCCATGCCCATGATGTAGACATAGGGAAACTCGAGTCCCTTGGCGGCATGCAGGGTCATCAGCTGCACCTGATTGTTGATGTCTTCCTCCTCCTGGCGTTCCAGCAGATCGCGCAGGATCAATTTGTTGATGGCAGCCTCTATGTCCTCCTCGCCCTCGTCGTCGTCCTCGCCGGCCTTGGTCAGGCTCTTCTGCAATTGCTCCAGCAGCAGTTCCACATTGGCGATGGCGCGGATGGCGGCCGGCTCCGAATTGCTGGTCTGATGCAGCCAGCCTTCGAAGTCCATGTCGCTGAGCATCTCGCGAATGGCGGCAATGCTTTCGCCGCGCTGCGAGTGCTCGCTCACGTGGGTCATCCACTGCGCGAACTTCACCAGGCGGTCGCGCTTCTTGTCTTCCAGGAACTGACCGAGCCCGATCTCACTGCAGGCGCTGAACAGGCTGATGCCCCGTTCAGTGGCATAGGTGCCCAGGCCTTCCAGGATGGACGGCCCGATCTTGCGTCGTGGCGTGTTGATGGCGCGCAGGAAGGCGTTGTCATCGTCCGGATTGATGAGCAGGCGCAGATAGGCCATCACATCCTTGATCTCACCGCGCGAGAAGAAAGACGTGCCGCCCGTGATCTGATAGGGAATCTGGTTGGCCTGCAATTGCAGCTCCAGCGCCTTGGCCTGGTGATTGCCGCGATAGAGCACGGCAAAGTCGCGAAAGCGCAGGCGTTTGGTCACGCAGTGCGCCAGGATCTCCGTGGCGATGCGTTCCACCTCGGCTTCCTGTGTCGGCGCCACGATCACGCGCAGCTGCTCGCCCACCCCGAGCTGACTCCACAATTGTTTCTCGTAGAGGTGCGGGTTGTTGGCGATGAGCGTGTTCGCTGCCGTCAGGATGTTGTTCGTGGAACGATAATTCTGTTCCAGCTTGATCAGCTTGAGGCTGGGATAGTCCTTCTCCAGCTGCACCATGTTCTCCGGCCGCGCGCCACGCCAGGAGTAGATTGACTGATCGTCATCGCCCACCACCGTGAGCCCATTGCGCGGACCGAGCAGCAGTTTCACCAGCAGGTACTGGCCTGTGTTGGTGTCCTGATATTCATCCACGAGCAGGTAGTGAATGCGATTCTGCCAGCGTTCCAGAACATCGGGATGCGTCTGGAACAGCACCACGGGCAACAGGATCAGGTCATCGAAATCCACCGCATTGAATGCGGCCAGATGACGCTGGTACTGGGTATAGACCCTCGCCGCCAGCACTTCCTCGGGCTCCAGCGCGAGCTGGTTGGCCTGCTCGGCGGTAATGAGCTGATTCTTCCAGTTCGAGATCGTGCTCTGCAGGAATCTGAGCTGTTCGTCACTCAATTCCGCGTCCTTGTGCAGTAGGCTCTTGAGCAGTGACTGACTGTCCTGGCTGTCGAAGATCGAGAAGCCCGACTTGAAGCCAAGCTTCGCGTGTTCCCGCCGGATGATGGTGAGGCCCAGGTGGTGGAAGGTCGAGATCGTGAGCCCGCGGATATTGCTGGCCCCCTCGCGTTCACGGGCCAGCTTGCCAACCCGCTCCTTCATTTCGCGTGCGGCCTTGTTGGTGAAGGTGACGGCCGCGATGCGATGCGCGGGATAGCCGCATTCGTTGATCAGATAACTGATCTTCTGCGTAATCACACTGGTCTTGCCGCTGCCTGCGCCGGCTAGCACAAGCAGGGGCGAGCTGATGTATTTCACAGCTTCCAGCTGACGGGGATTGAGCTTGTTCACAGGGGATGGAAAAAGTCTTTTTTGGCAATGGGTTGGCGTGTGCTTCTATTATATACGCGTCGATCATGCTTGCCTTGAAGAGAATGGATCGATTCAAGGCGCCAATCACAGCAGGGATGCACAATCGCATTGAAGGAAAGTGACGGGTGTGCCGATAACAGTAGTCCAGTGGTTGATTCATGGAGCAGTGCAGTGCGAATACTGCTGATTGCCGACCGGGAAGCCGAGTTCAGGGCACTCGACAGCCTGGTGGGCAGCGGTGGTGCATCAGGACTGCAAGGACCTCAACGAGCTGGCACTGAAGGGCTTCGATGAGGTGCAGCTTGCGGTGAACGTGTCCTTCAAGCAGTTCCAGGACAAGAACTTCGTGCAGACCGTCGCCAACATCATGCAGAAGATGGACATTCACGAGGGACGTCTGGAGTTCGAGCTGACGGAAACCACCATGATGATCGAGGGGCAGGCGGTGGATCAGAGCCTGCGCCGGCTCAGTGAACTGGGCATCGACATCTCGCTGGACGACTTCGGCACCGGCTATTCCTCGTTCGCCCACATCCAGCGTCTGCCCATTTCCGTGCTCAAGATCGACCGCTCCTTCGTGGGCAGCGTCACCACCAACGAGGACGACGCCACCATCGTCAAGGCCATCATCAACCTCGCCCACAGTCTCAACATGCAGGTGATTGCCGAAGGCGCCGAGACGGCCGAACAGGTGAGCTTCCTGGGCAAAAACCGGTGTGATCCGGTGCAGGGCTTTCTCTTCAGCAAGCCGCTGACCTTCACCGACATCAAGGCCCTGCTGGGCCAGGAAGACTTCGTCGACCGCCGCATCCAATCCGTGCTCGCCCTGGGCTGAGCCCCGCTGCCTTGCCAGAACGGCAATCCTGCTCTAAAGCTTGTAGCAGCGCCGCGCGCGCTCTCACCCACCACGACACCGCCCATGGAAGGTCGCATGTCACTGGCCATCGTGCATACCCGCGCCAATATCGGCATCGACGCGCCGCTGGTGACCGTCGAGACGCATCTCTCCAACGGCCTGCCCTCGCTGGCCATCGTTGGCCTGCCCGAGGCCGCCGTGGGCGAGAGCAAGGAGCGCGTGCGCAGCGCCATCCTGAATGCAGGGCTGGAATTCCCCACTCGCCGCATAACCATCAATCTGGCGCCCGCTGATCTGCCCAAGAGTGGCGGGCGTTACGACCTGGCCATCGCGTTGAGCATTCTGGCGGCGTCGGGACAGATCCCGCTGCAAGGGCTGCCCGGCTATGAGGTGCTGGGGGAGCTGGCACTGAACGGCGCGCTGCGCCCGGTGCACGGCGTGTTGCCGGCTGTGCTGGCCGCGCGGGAACAGGGGCGTACGCTGCTGCTGCCCGCCGTGAACATGGCCGAAGCCTCGCTGGTGCGTGGCGTGCGGGCCCTGGCCGCCGAGCATCTGCTGCAGGTGTGCACGCAGCTGCGCACAGCCAGCGGAATGCAGCCTGTGGAGTTCAATCCGCCTTCTCTCGTTCCTGTGTCTGGCGCCAGCGTCAGCCTTGCCGACATCAAGGGTCAGCAGGCCGCCAAGCGCGCCTTGCAGGTGGCGGCAGCCGGGGCGCACAACATCCTGTTCATCGGGCCACCCGGCACCGGCAAGACGCTGCTGGCCAACACCTTGCTCTCCCTGTTGCCGCCTCTCGATGAAGCCGAGGCGCTGGAGGCCGCTGCCATCCAGTCCATCGCGCGACAGCCCATCAATGCCGCACGCTGGCTGAAGCCCGCCTTCCGCGCACCGCATCACACGGCCACCAGCATTGCCCTGGTGGGCGGAGGGGCGCAGGCCAGTCCCGGCGAGATCACCCTCGCGCACCGTGGTGTGCTGTTTCTGGACGAGCTGCCGGAATTCAATCGCAGCGTACTCGAGGTGCTGCGCGAACCGCTGGAGTCGGGCCGCATCACCATCAGCCGCGCCAATTACCGACTGCAGCTGCCGGCGAACTTTCAGCTGGTCGCCGCGATGAATCCCTGCAAGTGCGGCTTTCATGGCGACCCGGACGGGCGCTGCCGCTGCACGCCCGAGGGCGTGAAGCGTTATCTGGAGAAGATCTCCGGCCCCTTGCTGGATCGCATTGATCTGATGGTGGAAGTGCCCCGCCTGGCGCCGCACGAGCTGCGTGCCGTGCGGCAGTCGACTCCAGGGGGCGATGACAGCGCCCACGCACAGAACCTCGCCCGCATTCGCGCCTGCCGTGAATTGCAGAAGCGGCGCCATGGCAAGCTCAACAGCGATCTGAGTGCCAGCGAGATCGCGGCCAGTTGTGTGCTCGATGCTGCAAGCGAACAGTTTCTGGAACTGGCTGTCCAGAAAATGCAGCTGTCAGCACGGGCACATCATCGAGTTCTGAAGATTGCCCGCACCATCGCTGATCTGGCCGGCCGCGAGGCGATTGCGCAGCCGGATATCGCGGAGGCGCTGGCGTATCGGCGGGTGGAGAAGTTTTTCAGGGGGTGAGTCTCAATACTGAGGGCGCTTCAAAGCAGAAAACAGTGGCTGCCAAGGCCTCATTGGCGAGGCCTTGGCAAAACGCTAACTCATGGAAGAGTGTAATCTTCCGCACAAGCCCCCGGATTCGGATTCGAGATTACGTCCATGTTTCCTCCGGATTCGATAAGTGCGAACTGATTTGAATCGCCTAGTATGCTCCATTGGCCAGGTGCCCAGTTGTAGAGTGCATGAACCAACGGTTGAGACTCTGTGGTTGTATGCGCGGTATATTCAGTGACTCCATCCGGTGCGTTAGGACCCCATGCATGAGATTGCATCATGGTTTGAAGAAAGGTCATGGTTTCATAACTCGTCCAAAAAACCTCATGAGTCAAAGTCGTCCCAGGATACTTAAGACAATAGCTACTGAGTGCCGCAGATTGGTTAGAGAAAGTGCCAAAGAAAATCGTAGCTGCGATCAAAACAAAAAGGGAACCAAATGCATTAATTCTTTTCATCTGAAAATCCTCTACACAATTCGATTGTAGTTATTTAAGTAATCGATCCGTATTCGCGCATGAATTTCTTATAAGAAACTCAGCAACGTCAGGGGAGTCGGAGACTAATGCTGCCCAGTCAAGCCGCGTATAATTTACACTCCAAGAACTAGCGCCCACGAGCTCGCTTACTTCTCTTTGTCCTTCTGGCTCCAATTTCTCAATCAAAGTTAGGTAGTGGGCCTCTAGTTCTTCATTCTCTATTTGCTCCGCCAAAGAAAAAAGAGCTGCTGCTCTGTATAAATCATCACTTGCAAGCTCCTTTTTTGATGATATTAATGCACACGCATCCAGAAGTGTTTGCACCGACCTGGTAGCGATGAAGTTCTCGGCGGGTGCGGTTATTTCATGCAGAGCGGGATGGCTATCTGGAGTTCCAGCAGTACCTTGCGCTATCTTTCCCAGCGTGTGCATCCTGTAAGCGCCTCTGAGAATTATCCCTCTAGGCACTAAATCCGGGTTCTCTTTGCTTGATAGGTGCACAGTGAATTCATGCAATTTTGCATTTATCCGATTTAGGTCAGCTTTCATTTCATGGTCCCCTCCCTGCTGCGCGACAGCATCAAGATGGATCAGTGCGAACAATAATATCGCTAAACACCTCATAAAAGACCTCCATTTTCATTTTGAGTTATCTTGGACTCTGTGCCAGAAAACTTGTCGCAAACTTCGTGGAAGATCTCTGACAATACTAACTGTAGTTCTAAGGAAATAGTTTTGTATGTAGGACTTTTGACATATTCATTCTATATATCGATAGCGTGAAGGTATTGTGAGATCAGTGACATTTTTCGCCATTTCTATAATTCGTAGTTGCAAGCCTAAGGCCTGCCAGGGTGTTTTTTGACCAATTAAAACGCGAGAATATGGCCCCCTCAATCGAGGTGAGGCATGAAGAATAGTCGATTTGCGGAAGAGCAGATCGTGAAGATGCTGCGCGAGGCGGACCGCACATCAGTGGCTGCGGTGTCCAAGTCCACAGGGGTCAGCGAGAAGAGTATCTACACTTGGCGCAAGCAGTATGGCGGCTTGGCCGTTGACGAGGTTCGCAGGCTGCGCCAGTTGGAGCAGGAGAATGCACGGCTGAAGGAGGTACTTGCCGAGCGTGTACGCTGCTCAATGTGGCACGCTCAGCATTGCACTAGCGCCGCCGCATGGCGCAGAAGGATGAGCCCGCGATGGAGCAGATGCGGGCGCTGTCTGCGCAGTTCCCGCGCTACGGCTATAGGCGAATACAGGTTTTCCTGCGACGCGCAGGCGAGAAGCGTGGTGCGGATCGCACTCACCGTTTGTGGGCCAAGGCGGGCTTGAAAGTAACGCGTAAGCGGCCTCGCTCCGAGAGAACGCGCCACCGACAGGCTGGCGGGCCTCAGGCCTTCCCCTGCTCCTTCATCAAGGCTTCCAGTCGCACCACTTCCTGCTCCAGATGCGCCAGGCGTTCCTCGGCGCGTGCAAGCGCGGCCGACTGCGCCTCGAACTCATCGCGGGTCAGCAGGTCGAGAGAGGCAAAGCCTTTCTGCAGCACCGCTGCCATGGTCTTGCGTGCCTCTTCGCCAGCGGCTTCGGCCT
>JAURIJ010000069.1 GCA_030832825.1 Gammaproteobacteria bacterium | reverse complement strand
CGACGAGTCCGGCCTGGAGGTCGACGCCATCGTTACCGGCGAGGACGGCGCCTGGTGCGCGGTGGAGGTCAAGCTGGGCGCCGCGCCTGCCGTGGTGGATGCGGCCGCCGCCGCCTTGTTGAAGTTCGCATCGCGTCTCGATACGACGCGGATGCCCCCGCCGGCCACGCTGGTCGTCATCACGGGCACAGGCTATGGCTATCGCCGTCCCGACGGCGTCCAAGTGGTGCCCTATGGAGCGCTGTCACCATGAGTGTCATGCGCCTCGTGCTCGCCCCCATGGAAGGCCTCGCCGACGTGCATCTGCGCCGGCTCATCACCGCCCAGGGCGGCTTCGACTGGAGCGTGTCGGAATTCGTGCGCGTGGTGGACCGGCTCTACCCGGCGCGGGTGCTCTACGGCATCTGTCCGGAGCTGCGTCAGGGCGGACGCACCGACTCGGGCACGCCGGTGCGGGTGCAGCTGCTGGGCAGCGACCCGGAGGCCATGGCGGCCAATGCACAACTGGCGGTGCGCCTCGGCTCCCATGGCATCGACATCAACTTTGGCTGCCCCAGCCGCACGGTGAACCGGCGCAACGGCGGGGCGGTGATGCTGCAGGAACCTGAGAGTCTGTACCGCGTGGTCAGCGCCGTGCGCGCTGCGCTGCCGCCGGCCGTGGTGGTGTCGGCCAAGATGCGTCTGGGCTTCGATGACACCTCCCTGATGCTGGACAATGCCGCTGCCATCGAGGCAGCCGGTGCCACCGAGCTGACGGTGCACGCCCGCACCCGCCGCCAGGGCTATGCGCCGCCCGCGCACTGGCACGAACTGGCGCGCATCCGCGAGCACATCCGCATTCCCCTGATCGCCAATGGCGACATCTGCAGCGTGGCGGACTATCACCGCTGCGTCGCCGTCGCCGGCACCGTCGATGTGATGCTGGGCCGGGGTGCCGTGCGCATGCCCTCGCTGGCGCGGCAGATCCGCGAGAACGCCGCCGTGGAATCGCCCTGGCAGGCCATCGCGCCGCTGCTGCGCGAGTTCTGGGGCCAGGTCAGCGCCGCGCTGCCGCCGCGCGACCGCATCGGCCGCATCCGTCAGTGGGTCAACTATCTGCGCCAGCGCCACCCCGAGGCGGAACTGCTGTGGCAGACCATCCGCCAGGAATCCGATCTGCAACGTCTGGAGGCGGTGCTGCCATGACGCACTCACGAGATGCCCGCCCGGCCGCCGCCCCCTTCGCCGAGATCACCCAGCGTGAGGACGCCTTGGTGCGTGCCGATCTGAAGGCGCACGGCTGGCCACGCGCGCTGGCCGCCAGTCAGCAGCGCCAGGACGCCATGGCCGGGCTCATTGCCTCCACGCTCACGCCCCCGCTCGCCTGCAAGGCCGGGTGCGCCTGGTGCTGTCACTTCAAGGTGGAGGTGCGGCCCGAAGAGGTGTTCCAGATCGTCGGTCACGTGCGGGCGAAGTTCAGCCCCGCCCGCCAGCAGGCGCTGTACGACACCGCCTCGCGCAATGCGGCCACGCTGCAGGCACTGACGCCGACGCAGCAGCTGTCGGCCAATCTGCCGTGTCCGTTCCTGCAGGACAGCCAGTGCAGCATCCACGCCGTGCGCCCCGCCCGCTGCCGCACCCTGCATGCCACCGACGTGGCGGGCTGCCAGCAGGCCTACGAGGAACCGCAGAACCTCGCCATTCCCCCCAGCCTGGTGCCGGCGCTGGTGCTCACGGGCGAGGCGCATCTGCAGGGCGCGCGACAGGCTTTTGCCGAGGCGGGTTACGACGACGGCGCGCAGGAACTCAATGCCGCGCTGGCAGTGGCGCTGGCCGATGGGCGGGCGAAGCGGCGCTTCGAGAAGGGGAAGAAGGCGTTTGTGTGAGACAACCCGCCAGGCGTTGGTGGCAGCTCAGGCCGCCAGATAGTCCCGCGCCGACACCGCGACCTGAGGGAAGGCCTGCGCAAGCCTGGCATCGTGAGTGATCAGTCGGGTGTTCAGCGCCATGGCCATGGACACGAATTCGCAGTCATGAGCCGAGCATCCCGACTGTGCCGCCAGCGTCAGCACGGAGGCCGAGTTGACGGCGTATTCCTTGCCGGCCAGCTGCCGCTCGGCCTGCGCCTGCATGGCCAGGGCGGTATTCACATCGATGATCTGCCGGCGCACTTGCGTGCTCAGCACATTGCGAAACTCACTGCGCCAGAGCAAGGGAGCGAGCCAGTGCGGCTCCCGCTGCAGCAGGGCGACCACCGCCTCGGTGTACTGAGAAGGCAGGTAGAGATTGGCAATGATGTTGGTGTCGACAACGATCATCGTCGCCCCTCGACCTTGGCCAGTGTGATCTCTGCATCGCTCAGCACGGGGCCATTGACCCGGCTGCGCAGCACCTGCGCCGCCTCGGCCAGTTGGGCCGCAGACAGCGGCACGGGCATGAGCGACTGCTCAAGGCAGTGAATCAGCTCGCTGTTCACGCTTCGGTGATGGGAGGCTGCTGATTGTTTCAACATGTCGTAGAGCTCGTCGGGAATGTTCTTGATGGTCAGGGATGCCATGATTGTCGCCTCCAGCGTGCTGCGCGGTTGCAATTTGGTTGCATTATGGTTGCGCGCGGCGCCAAAGGTCAATCCGTCCTGCCTTCAAGCCTAGTCGCAGCGGTCGGAAGTCGCCTGTGTGCGGCGCCCCCCGAATTGATTCCCGCCTCCTGCTGGTCTAGTCTCCCGTGCCAACCCCAACCCCCCAAAACGACAAAAAGGAGTTCCCATGATCACTCGCGTTCTCTCCACAGCCAGCCTGCTCTGCGGCCTGCTGTTCTCCACTCTTGCCTTCGCCCAGCAGCCTGCACCCACCCCGGCGCCCGCGCTGACCTACGCGCTGGCCGAGCAGGCCATGACCGCCGCGCTGGCCGAAGCCCGCGCCAACAACTGGAATCTCACCATCGTGGTGGCCGACGAATACGGCCTGCCGGTGATGATTCACCGCATGGACGGCGCCTCTGCGCGCTCCTACGAGATCGCCCTGGCCAAGGCCAAGGTGGTGCATGAAACCGGCCTGAGCTCCGGCGAGTACGGCACCCGTCTGGCTGCCGGCCAGATCACGGAAGTGGAAGGCGGCGTGACCTTCGCCGGCGGCGTGCCCGTCATGCGTGGCGGCGTGCGCATCGGGGCCGTGACCTCCAGCGGTGCCCGCGGCATCGAAGACGAGCAGGTCTCTCTCAAGGGCGCGGCCGCCATCAGCAACTGATGCCTGACTGCTGCACGCGACACCTCGCATGAACCCCTGGCTCATTCTCATCATCGCCGGTCTCTTCGAGATCGGCTGGGCCGTGGGTCTCAAGTACACCGAGGGCTTCAGCAGACTGTGGCCCTCGGTGGGCACTCTCCTCGCCATGATCATCAGCATGGGCCTGCTCGGTCTGGCCGTGCGCGCACTGCCCGTGGGCACGGCCAATGCGGTGTGGGTGGGCGTGGGTGCTGTCGGCACGGCCATTCTCGGCATCGTGCTGTTTGGCGAAGCCACCACCGTGTGGCGCCTCTTGAGCCTTGGCCTGATCGTGGCCGGAGTGATCGGCTTGAAACTGGCGACGGGGTGAGGGGCAGCCTTCAGCCCTCCACCTGAGCCTCCCCAGCCCACTGCAGATACCCGAATTCCCACGGCCGGAACGGGCCGAACAGGCGCCCGGTGTTGCGCTCGCCGGTGCGCCACTGCAGCGAATACATCTGCATGCGCACGGCGCCCGCCGGCAGCGGGGCTTCCAGTTCCATTCGCGTGCCGGGTGCGAGTACCGCTGCCTCGGCGCGGGCCTCGCCGACCGGCTGATCAGCCGCGTCCAGGAAGCGGATGATGGCCGCCAGTTCCCGATATTCGCTGTCAGTGGGGTTGCTGAACGCACCGCGCCAGAGCGTCTGCCCGTTCATCTCGACCAGGTCGTTGCGGGTGAGCGGAATGTTCTCGTCGGCGCTGTGAATGACCACCAGTGCCACGAAGGCCAGCGGCAGCAGCGGGGTGGCGGCGAGCAGCGCCCAGACGGGCACGGTGAGGGTCCAGCGGCGCAGGCCGCCCTGAGTG
>JAURIJ010000010.1 GCA_030832825.1 Gammaproteobacteria bacterium | reverse complement strand
GCTCGGTCAGTACCTGTTTGAAAGCCTGGAAGAGGTACAAGAATACGCCACTCGGTGGCTCTGGCATTACAATCACGAACGCCCGAACATGGGCTTGGGAGGCATCACCCCAAAACAGAAGTTGGCCATGGTGGCCTGACTCTACTTCTGAGCTCGGTTAAAAATGGGGGGATTACCAGCCAGTGCATTCTCATTAATGGCGGCGCACTATGCTGCAAAGCGCGTGGTCAAGAATGACTGGGATAACTTCATCGCAGATTTGGAAAAACATGCTAAATTTGAACTTCCCTTCGATTTAGGCGAAATATAACAAGCGCTTGCAAGGTGACGCGCAAGCTCGCACTTGAAGCGAGCGTTAGACAAACCGGCGACCCCACATGGCACTGATTGCTGAAGAATTGGTTGAAGAATGGCTGCGCCGCCAGGGGTATTTCACTATTCGAGGCATCAAGCTTGGCGTGCACGAAATCGATTTGCTTGCAGTCAAGTGGCTTGGACAAGGCAAAGCCGAGTGCAGACATGTAGAAGTGCAAGCTTCCATGCGCCCAGTCAGCTTCATATCTCGTGTACCTAGAGCGGAGCAAAGGGCTGGGCGGGCCGCCAACAGCGCAAAGCGGTCTGCTGAAGAACTACAGAAAGGCGTTGAGGAATGGGTCCATACAAAATTCAAACGTCCCGAGAAAATCGCACTCATGCGATCTCTGTGGGATGGCGTATGGTCATCGGAGCTTGTACTAAATGTTGTGAAATCGAAGACTGAGGTCTCTTTAATTGAGCAGCAAGGAGTACAAGTCCATTGGCTCACCACTATTGTTTCAGCACTAGAGAAGGAGAAGTTTTTAATCCGAAGTGCTAGTGGAGCGGATTTTGTCGATCTCATTCACATGGGGAAAAACGCTTAGAAAATTCATGCAGTCGCCTGGAAGCAACAAGAATACACTTCGGGCCAAAATTTCAGGATGCACGGGATACAGAAAGCAAGGGTAAAGGATATGTTCGATCCATCTGATTTCTCAATGCTGCTGTCATCTTCGGTGCTGTGGTCATTTCATATTTGATCTGGCAACTGCCGGCGAAATTCGAGCCTCCATGAACCTCATCACCTGGAACTGCAACGGCGCTCTGCGCAACAAGTTCGCCTCACTCGATGCTCTGAATGCCGACATCTTCATCATTCAAGAATGCGAAGATCCGCAATACCACGCGCAGTATCGTGAATGGGCAGGTGACTATCTCTGGGCGGGCAAAAGCAAGAACAAGGGCATCGGCATTTTTCCGAAGAACGGCAATCGCGTGACGAGTCTGCTTTGGGATGGAAGCTTCAGCATCGCGGGCCTGTCCTCTGTCCATGCCAGCACACACTGGACAACTTCAGACCTTCAATTGATGCTGCCCTTCCGCATAAACGACGCGCTGACCGTGCTGGCTGTCTGGACGAAAGGCAGCAGCAAAGAGTCCTTCCGCTACATCGGCCAGTTGTGGAAGTACCTGCAAATTCACCGAGAGGACTTGTCTGGGCCAAAAACCTTGCTGATGGGTGATCTCAACAGCAACGCAATCTGGGACAAGCCAGACCGCTGGTGGAGCCACTCGGGTGTAGTGGCGGAACTTGCGCAGATCGGACTGCAAAGTGTCTACCACCACACGAAGCAAGAGCCCCAGGGTAAGGAATCCGTCCCCACATTTTTCCTGCACCGCGACACAGATAAGCCCTACCACATCGACTACGCTTTCGCGTCATCCGACATATTGCCTGAATGCACTCTGAGTATCGGAGACGCTTCGGAGTGGTTGTCACTGAGTGATCATGTGCCGCTGGTGGTGACCATCAAATCCTGAATCGCTCAAGATCCAGCATGTTGAACCACCCCCACCTCCCCACTATCCTTCCCCCGTCCCCTTACAAACCGCACACCTGGCACCTCTGCCCTCACCTGCTCCAGCCAGAACACGCCATCGTAGGGATAGCTGTTGCCGCGCGTGCCAACAAAGTCGGCATCGCCGTCGCCGTCCATGTCGCGCGCGATGAACTTGTCGAACATGCCGCGCTTGCGGCGTGACACATCGTGGCGCGTCCAGGCTTCGCCGGTCACGCCGGGGTTCTGGAACCAGCCCAGTCGGCCCAGCGGGTCGGTCAGTGGCGCATTGGCGTCGTCGGCTTCGCGCTCGCCACGGCTGTAACTGCCGGCAAACACGTCGGGGTGGCCGTCGCCGTCGATGTCCGCCACTTCCAGGCCGGTGATGCTGTCCGGCGCAAACGTGCCGATGAAATGGGCGTTCCAGGTGTCGCCCTTGCGCGCGGGCTGCTCGATCCACACCAGACCGTTGCCCACCGCGCCCACGCCGGCGCCGAGGATGTCCAGACGGCCGTCGCCGCTCAGGTCGGCGTACACCAGATTGAAGCCGGCCATGCGTGCGCCGTTGATGCCGATGGCGCGTTCGCGCAGGGCCAGCGTGCCGTCGCCGGGGTTGTCGAACCACACCAGGCGGTCTTCGCCGCGGGTGCCGATCACGATGTCCAGGTCGCCGTCGCCATCCAGATCCACGGGTTCAGAGTTCTGCGGAATGCTGTAGCGGCCGAGTTCGATCTCCTGCCAGCTGTCGCCCTGCAAGGGGTCACCTGTCACCTTGAAGATCGACACGGGGTTCGACACCGCGAAATCCGCCGGCCCGGGAATCTGGGCGCCCTTGTTGGGGGCAATCACTTCGGGCACGCCGTCGCCGTCGAGGTCGGCGGCAAACACGCGGATGTAACTGCCGCGGCCTTCCGTCATCGGCAGCTTCAGGCGGGGCCACGGCGCGGTACGCGCATCGCCACTGGCGCGCTGGGCGGCTGGCTCTTGCGCGCCGAGGGGCGGCACCCCGGGGTTCTGCACCCCAGGGTTTTGCAGATAGAGCACATGCGACAGCTCGGCGGCCACCAGGATGTCCATGAACCCGTCACCATTCACATCGGCCACGGCGGCATCTTCGGGCGCGGCGGCATCCAGCCCCTCGGCCACGGTGATGTTGTGCCATTGCGTGGGGTCGGCGCTGCCGAAGGCGATGCGCACATGGCCCTCGGGCGGGGCCACGAAGCCGGGCGTGAAACTCGCGGAATCGTAACTGGAGTCGGATTCGTGCACGGACACGATGTCCTCGAACCCGTCCTTGTCGATGTGGGTCATCACCAGGCCATCGCCCCCGCTCAGCACGAAGTCGAGCGCCTCGGGATCATCCACCAGGTGCTCGCGCCAGCTGATGTAGCGGCCGTCGCTGGCGGTGGCCTCGGTGAGCTGATCGCCCACGCCTTGCGCCTGCAGCGGCTGACTCAGGGCCGTGCAGGCCAGTGCCAACAGGCAGGCGCAGCGTTGGGTGGCGAAAGGAGTGAGCATGGCGGCGTCCTCTGCGTGCGTGTAATTGAACTGAATGGTTCGGATGGTAACTGCGGGGAGGGGGGCGTTGGCAATGGGGGTGGGCAGGGCGAGATGGGTGCTTGAGGGTCAATCGAGTTCATCCATGAGTGCATTGTAGTTGTAATTGGCAAAACCGCTTTGTTCACCCTCGGCAAGCAACGCACGCAGCTGCTGGCGCCTGGCCTCCACATCTTCGAGCAAGCGCAGACCCGTCCGCACCACTTCACTGGCCGAGCCATAGCGACCGCTTTGCAACTGTTGTGCGATGAACTCTTCGAAGTGAGCCCCCAGGGAGATACTGGTGTTCTTGGCCATGCTTGCCTCCTGTTACCAACTATTGGTAACCAATAGTAGAGCCCGAAACTGGTTTGGGCAACACGCAGGTCACTGGCATTCCCGGCCCCGGATCGCATGCAGGACTTTGGCTTCAGATTGTTGATCGAGGATGTACACCGCGTGGCTGGATTGGGTGGTGCGGGCTAGGCTGGTAGTGCAGCCGCAGAGTTTCTGCTGCGTCGCTTCGTTGATACCTGATACGCCATAGGTTACAGTGCCCATCATGATTCGGAGTTTCAAACACAAGGGATATGGATTTACCTGGCTTGCGCTTGCACGAACTGGTTGGCAATCGCTCCGGTACCTGGTCGGTCAATGTGAATGCGAATTGGCGCGTCACGTTCATTTTCGTGGGTGAAGATGCCGAGGCCGTCCACTATGAAGACTATCACTGAGGAAACACCATGCTGATGCACAACCCGCCCCACCCCGGGGAGATCATCAAGGAACTCTGCCTCGATCCGTTGGGCCTTTCCGTGACAGAAGCCGCCGATGCACTTGGTGTCAGTCGCAAGACACTGAGTGCCATCCTCAATGGTCGGGCGGGCATCAGCCCTGAAATGGCTGTACGCCTCTCCATCGCCTTTGACACTTCTGCAGAAAGCTGGCTCAACCAACAATCGCAGTACGAACTTTGGCACGCCGAGCAATTGCGGGGGCAATTGCAGGTCCGGAAGCTTGTGGCGGCATGAAGGTGTCGAGCCATATCACAAAAGTTCTTTACTTGCAGGCTTGCAAGGAAGATGAAGAGCTGGCCTGCCATCGGTTTGCCGGTGCGTTCCTGGCGCCAAAACCCGCCGTGCTGCAATGCCTGGGGGAACGCCGCTCGCAGCTGGAACTGCAGGAGCTGTATTTGCTGAAGCAGGACTGGGGGCTGAGCATGCAGGCGTGGTCTTACCGCGCGCATGATCTCGGCGTCATCAGCACAACCGCCTTCAAGACATTGTGGCAAACCCACCTGCGCGCATGGAAAGAGGCGGAGCGGGAGCCGGGCGAACAGTACCCCCAGGAGAACACCTCGTTGTTCAAGCAACTGGTATATCGCGCACTGGCCGAGGATCGGCTGGGAGAATCAAAGGCAGCGGAACTGCTTGGCATGACAGTGAAGGAGTTTGCGGCGTTGCGGAAAATGGAGTTTCCAACCCCGGGTGTCCCCACGGAGTCTGATCTCGCGCAGCTCAGGCCAACCCCAAGATGATTCCAATGGACAAACCCCAGGACATGACTCGCCTGCGTCGACTGGCCTTGACCGCGCAAGGCCTGCTGCAGGATCAGCCCTTTGGTCGTGGCATCGCGGGGGCACGCAAGGCCATCAATCACCTCGGCTATGTCCAGATCGACACCCTGTCGGTGGTGGAGCGGGCACACCACCATGTTCTGCGCTCCAGGGTGCCGCAATTCACGCCTGACATGACGAATCAGCTGTTGCGTGATGGCGACATTTTTGAGTACTGGACGCATGCAGCGGCGCTACTGCCAATGGCCGACTTCCGCTTCTCCCTGCCCTACAAGCAGGCCATCAAGAATGGCCAGACACGCTGGTTCAGAAACCCGGACAAGAAGCTCATGGCGGAGCTGGTGGCGCGCATCCGTTCCGAGGGTCCGATTCGCTCTCGCGACATGAAGGCCAGTGCGCAGAAGCGCTCCGGCTGGTGGGACTGGAAGCCTGCCAAGAAGGCGCTCGAACAGTTGTTCATGCAAGGCGACCTGATGGTGAGCGACCGTGCCGGTTTCCAGAAGTCTTATGACTTGACCGAGCGGGTGCTGCCCTCTCACGTTGATACCAGAATGCCTGACATGGAAGAGTTCTCTGCCCACATTCTGGAACAGCAGTTGCGCAGCCACGGGCTTGTGTCACTCAAAGGGCTGACCTACCAGCGTCGCAACACTGCATTGCGCGCAGCGGTCAAGGCGCTGGTGCACGACAGGCTGGCGCAGGGCACGCTGGAGCAGATTCGACTCGGCAATGGCGACGACTTCATCGTGGAAGCGGGGGCGCTGGAGAGGCCGCTGGCGAGACTGCAAGACCGTGTCGTCATTCTTTCGCCCTTCGACAACAGTGTCATTCAACGCGAACGCGTCAAGTCGCTGTTCTCGTATGACTACCAGATCGAATGCTATGTCCCCGCCGCCAAACGGCAATACGGCTATTTCTGCTTGCCGCTGCTCTATCGCGATGAGTTTGTCGGCAGGATGGATTGCAAGTCCCATCGCAAGGACAGACTGCTGGAGATCAAGTCGCTGCACATGGAGCGCGACGGCCTGGAGGACGAGGCATTTGCAGCGGCATTCGCAGAGGCTGTCGCAGGGTTCTGTCAGTTTCAGGGCTGTGATACGGTTCGCCATTCCTTGTGAGCTGAGCAACCGATGATCACCGACCTCAAACACGCCCCCCACCTCATCCCCACCCTCGCCCGCTGGCATCACGCGGAATGGGCGACGCTCAACCCCGGCCAGAGCCTCGAGCAGCGCATCGCGCGCATGGCCCGCTATCTGACCGACGACGCCTTGCCGCGCATGGTGGTGTGGATGGACGGAGAGCAACCGCTGGGCACGGCGGCGCTCGTGCAGAACGACATGGACACGCGGCCGCAGCAGAGCCCCTGGCTGGCGGCAGTTTACGTGCGGGAGGATTGCCGGCGCCGGGGCATCGCCGAGGCGTTGATCGCCCACATCGTGACGCTGGCGCGCGACGCCGGTCACCCCGAGCTGTTTCTCTTCACCCCCAGCCAGGCGCCCTACTACGGCCGGCGTGGCTGGCAGACGCTCGCCGTCGAGGACTATCGCGGCCAGAGCGTGACCGTGATGCGGCAAGTGCTGAATGCGGAGCACACCGCGTGATGCCCGGGCTGAAGAGCGTCACGCCGTCGATCCGTCGCGCCACCACGCAGGATGCCGCGGCGTTGGCTGCACTGGCTGAGCAAACCTTTCGCGACACCTTCGCGGCGCAGAATTCGGCGCACAACATGGACCTGCATTGCCGCACGCACTATGGCGCGGCCATGCAGGCGGCGGAGATCGCGCGAGACGACCTGGTGACGCTGGTGGCCGACCTCGCGGGCACGCTCGTCGCCTACGCTCAACTGCGTCTGGCGGCGGCACCGGCGTGTGTGCCGGGCGCTCGCCCCGGCGAGATCCAGCGCTTCTATGTCGACCGACCCTGGCACGGGCAAGGCATCGCGCACACGCTCATGTCGGCGTGCCTGCAGGCACTCACCGAACGCGCTTGCGACACGGTGTGGCTGGGGGTGTGGGAGCACAACCCGCGCGCCATCGCCTTCTATCGCCGGCATGGTTTCACGGAAGTGGGCGAGCACTGCTTCGCGCTGGGGGATGATCCGCAGCGCGATATCCTGCTGGCGCGGGTCAGCCTCGAGCCCTGACAAACCCCGCCAGCTTGTCCAGCGTCTGATAGCCATACTCCACCGCGCCGAAGCCAATGCCCCGATCGCGATGCGCCCGCGAGGGGTGGATCTGGCGCAGCATGACCACCGTCTTGCCATTGGCCTGGGCCCGAAATGAAGAACCCCCTGAAGCACTCGCCTTGCGGCCAGCACTTCAGGGGGTTCGATGGGTCATGCCAAGGTCAGGTGTTGCTGACCCCAATCAGAGCGATCTCAGTCCGCCGGTTCCAGACGCACCACGGCAGTCGGGGCGCGGCTGCGGTCTTCCAGAGCAACGTAGATGTAGCCGTCCGGGCCCTGACGCACATCGCGGATACGGCCGATGTGGTGCAGCAGGGTCTCTTCGGTGGCCACACCGACGCCGTCTTCGGTCAGGGTCAGACGAGCCAGCTGCTCACCTGCCAGGCCGCCGGCGATGATGTTGCCGTTCCAGCGCGGGAACTGCGAGCCGTTGTACACGATCAGGCCGGACGCGGCGATGGAGGGCACCCAGTAGTACTCGGGGCTTTCCATGCCATCGGCAGCGATGGACTGGTGGATCGGGGTGCCGGCGCCGTAGTTCACGCCGCGGCCGATCACGGGCCAGCCGTAGTTCTTGCCGGGCTCGACCAGGTTCAGCTCGTCACCGCCCTGGGGGCCGTGCTCGGTCATCCACAGCTTGTCGGTGACGGCGTCGTAGAACAGACCCTGCGGGCTGCGGTGACCGTAGGTCCAGATGGCCGGCTCGGCGCCGCTCTGACCCACGAAGGGGTTGTCGCTGGGCACGCTGCCGTCGTCGTTCAGACGCACGATCACGCCGTGGTGGTTGGAGATGTCCTGGGCCGGGTGGGCTGCCAGATCGCCAGTGGGCGGTGCCATGCGGTCGCCCAGGGACAGGAACAGATGGCCCTCCTCGTCGAACACCATGCGGCCGCCGTAGTGGCCCTGACCATTGGCATTGGCCACGAAGATCTCTTCCACATCCACGAACTCGTCATTGACCAGACGGCCGCGCACGACGGTGGTGGTGGAAGCGCCCTGCTCAGCCAGCGGCTTCGCGAAGCTGATGTAGAGGTACTGGTTGTTGGCGAAGTCCGGATGGGGCAGCACATCGAACAGGCCGGACTGACCGCCGGTGGTGAACACTTCGGGCACACCGGGCACGGCGTCGGGCAGCAGCTGACCGTCTCGCACGATGCGCAGACGACCGACGCGCTCGGTGATCAGCATGTCGCCGTTCGGCAGCCAGGCCATGGACCAGGGAATCTGCAGGCCGTCGGCCACGGTCACGATCTTGAAATCATGCAGCACGGACTGGGTGACGTCGGACTGCGCCTGCACGACGCCGGCGGCCCCCATGCCGACCCAGAGGGCGGTAGCTGCCAGTAATGGTTTGAACATGATTCTTCTCCTTGTAAATCGTCAATGAAGTGTCTGGTGACCGCCGCCAAGTGTACACGCTGAACATGCTTCTGGCGCTCGCAACGACACACCTGCGTATCGCTGTGCGTGCGGGCTAAGACCGCGCGGGAGCCGGTTTAGTTTCGAATACGGCCAATCTTGTGTTCCGGACTTGCGCCTGCCAGCTTTGGGGGCGGTGCGCCGCCATTGCAAGGGCTGCGCGACAGGACGCCGCAGGGCAAAGCGGCTACCATTCGTCTGCCCCCCATCAGCCTGCCATCGAGACCCGACCCATGTGGAACGAACGCTACAGCGCCCCGCACTACATCTTTGGCACCGAGCCGAACGACTTCCTGCGCGAGCATGCCAGTACGCTTGCCCCGGGCAGCCGGCTGCTGTGTCTGGCCGAAGGACGTGGACATGCTGATCGATGTCGACACCCTGCGCCGGGAGCTGCCGGGCCTGCACTACACAGTGCTGCGGGAGCTCGAGCGCGAGGTCGTGGAAGGCAGCTTCCACACGGGCATGGCGGCCGTGGTGCAGGCCGTCGCACAGCGCGGCTGAGCGATCCTGCCACGGTTGCTTTCGCGCAAAGGCTCGTGGGATAGTACAGGCCACAAAGCCACAAGAACCGGCCCTGCCCTCGACGGCCCGGTCTATAACAATAATCAGGAAATTCAAGACCATGGCGAAAATCCTCCCATGCTTCACCGCACTGTCCGCCGCACTGGGCCTCAGCCTGTCGCTGCTGGCCGGCAGTGCCAGCGCGCAACCCACCGACATTCCACGCACCGCCGACGGCAAGCCGGACTTCAACGGTCTGTGGCAGGCTCTGGGCAACAATCACTGGGGCATTGAACCCCACAACGCTCGCATGGGCCCGGACTACCGTTGGGCCGCCCTCGGCGCCATTCCGGCCGGTCTGGGCGTGGTGGAAGGCGGCGAGATCCCCTACACCCCGGAAGCCCGCGCCAAGCAGCAGGAGAACCAGGCCGACTGGCTGGCGCGCGACCCGGTGGTCAAGTGCTACATGCCCGGCGTGCCCCGGGCCAATTACATGCCCTTCCCGTTCCAGATCGTGCAGTCGCCCGAGCACGTGGTCATGGCCTACGAGTTCGCCAGTGCGAACCGCATCGTCTACATGGACCGCCCCGACTTCGCCGCCCCCGTGCCGAGCTGGATGGGGCATTCGCTGGGCCGCTGGGAAGGCGACACCCTGGTGATCGACGTCACCGAGCAGATGCCGGACTCCTGGCTCGATCACTCGGGCAACCACCACACCGAACAGCTGAAGGTGACCGAGCGTTACACGCATCTGAGCCGCGACGTCATCCAGTACGAAGTGACGCTGGAGGACCCGGGCGTCTACACCCGCCCCTGGAGCATGAAGATGCCCCTTTACCGCCGCCTGGACGAGAACGCCCAGCTGCTGGAATTCAAATGTGTCGAGTTTGCCGAGGAGCTGCTGTACGGCCATCTCGTGAAAGGTGCCGAGCGCACCGAACCCTGAGGAGACCCTGACATGAAGCACAAGCACATTCGCAAGACTCTCGCCCACGCTGTCGCCCTGATCCTCGCAGGTGCCGCGCTCGCCCCGGCTCTCGCCCAGGACGCCTACGTGGCGCCGCGCACGGTTGACGACCAGCCCGACCTGCAGGGCGTGTGGGCCAACAACAGCACCACGCCGCTGCAGCGCCCGGCGGAATTCGCCGACCGCGCCACGCTCACCGATGACGAATTCGCCGCCCTGGCGGCACGTGCCGCCGAGATCGAGGCCGGCACGGGCGATGCCCTGTTCGGCGACGGTTTCCTGAGCGCCGCCATCTCGGGCACCGTGGAATCCTACGACCCGGCCACCGGCAATTACGACCAGACATGGATGGCCAGCCGCACACTGGAGAACCGCACCTCGCTGATCGTCGACCCGGCCAACGGCCGCCTGCCGGAAATGCTGCCGGCCGCGCGCGAGCGCATGGTGGCGGAGATCCAGGAGCGCCGCGCGAACCCGTCCGATTCCTACACCTCGCGCCCGCTGCAGGAACGCTGCATCACCTACGGCATGCCTTACATGCTCGCGGGCTACAACAGCTACTACCAGATCGTGCAGAGCGCCACGCATGTGGCGATCATTCAGGAGATGATCCACGACGTGCGGCTGATTCCGCTGGATGCCGGGCCCCATGTCGACGAGAAGATCCGTCTGTGGCACGGGGATTCGCGCGGCTGGTTCGAGGGCGACACCCTGGTGATCGAGACGCGCAATTTCTCGGATGCCAGCGAGTTCCGCGGCTCACGTGGCAACCGAGTGTTCAAGGAGCGCTTCACGCGCACGGCGCATGACAATCTGCAGTACGAATTCACCATCGAGGATGCCGAAACCTGGGTGTCGCCCTGGACGGCCGTGCTGAACTGGACGCGCAGCGAAGACCCGATCTACGAATACGCCTGCCACGAGGGCAATTACGCGCTGGAAGGCATTCTGTCCGGCGCGCGTGCCGAGGAGCGCATGGCGGCGGAGCAGGGGAACTAGCGCAGCGCGCGGGCGTTTCTGGCGAATGCTATCACTGCTATCATTTTTCCTGTGCTATAGCTTGAAGGGAGACTGGCAAGATGGCGAACCTGATCGTGAGAAACGTTGACGAAGCAATTGTGCGTGCACTGAAGTCCCAGGCCGGGGCAAAGGGCGTGAGTGCCGAGGCCGAACATCGGCGAATTCTGGAGGAAGCCTTGTCGCTTCCGGTGCCAAGACGTTTCGAACAGGTTCTGGCGGAAATGCCGAATGTCGGCCGCGACGAGGATTTCGTCCGCAGCGGCACTGAGACGACCCGCCATGTACCTGATTGACACCAACGTGATCAGCGAACAACGCAAACGACATCTCGCCAATCCGGGCGTGCAGGCCTTTTTTACGGGACTTCAGCACGAATCGGCGCGCTCTTATATCAGCGTCATCAGCGTGGGAGAGATTCGACGAGGCATCGCGCTTTGTGCCTGGCGTGGCGACAGACAACAGAGTGAAATGCTGGAGCAATGGCTGCGCAGTCTTGTGGAGCGCTTCAGCCATCACATCCTGCCCTTCGACCATCATTGTGCCGAGGTCTGGGGGCGCCTGAGGGTGCCCGAGCCTGATGCCGTCATCGACAAGCAGATTGCAGCCACGGCGCTGGTCTACGATCTGACTGTGGTGACCCGCAACACACGAGACTTCACAGGGACCGGCGTCCGCCTGCTCAACCCCTTCTCCTGAACCGATTGCCTGCTGGAGCAATCCGGTTCACCACGTTATAGTACCGGCCACTCAAGAACGACTGCCGTCGCCATAACAAGAACAGGACACCCGTCCCCCATGCGCCACGTGAATCTCGCCGTTGTACTGCTGACCACCCTTTTCCTCCAGCTTGGCTCCACGCTCTCCAGCCCTGCGCTTGCCCAGACTCCGTTCTCCATGGAGGTCAGGCCCGAGTACCTGAAGGAAGTGCTGCCCATCGCCGACACCTTCTCCGAGAAGGAAGGCGGCGAGGCCCCCGTCTATCGCGGCTACCGCATCAACCCGGACACTGGCGTGCAGGAGCAGGTCGGCTTCGTGTTCCTGACCGACGATTACCCGCCAGAGCAGCGCGGCTACGCCGGCCCCATCGACATGCTGATCGGCATGGACATGAACGGCGTGGTCACCAGCATGAAGGTGCTGGACTACTACGAGTCCTATCTGTTCTCCCGCGGCGACTTCATCGACGATTCCGTGTTCCTCTCCCAGTTCCGCCGCAAGCCCATCACCGATCAGTTCCGCCTGGATGTCGACATCGACGGCCTCTCCAGCGCCACCGCCACCAGCGCGGCCATGACACGCAGCGTGGGGGAAGTCGCGCGCAAGGTCGCCCGCGCCTACCTGAACTTCGGCGCCGGCACGGAAGAAGAGCAAATGACCATCGACAACACCCGCGCCTTGCTGGAACCCTACAGCTGGGACGCCCTGATCGACCAGGGCGTGATCCGGCAGATGACGGTCAAATCGGCCGAAGGCAATGACATCACCCTGGCGGTGACCTACATCGGCAAGCGCGCCATCGGCGAATTCATGGTGGGTCGCGAGGCCTTCGAGCTGGCCGAGGCCGATGCCACCTTCCGCTCCGGCGGTGGCGCGATCCTGCTGCTGGCCCCGAGCGGCCCGGGCGCGGGCGACGGCTTCCGCCAGTTCCCCATGTCCATGCAACAGGGCGAGAACATCCGCCGCGTGGCCGGCACGCGCTTCGGCAACATGGGCATGGCCACGGAAGGTCTGGTGGCAGGCCACGCCAACTATGCCGTGTCACTCACAGTGCACCCGGATTTCGATGTCACCCAGCCCTTCAACCTGATCTATCACACCCCCGGTGGCGCGGGCGATGTGGTACTGGAATACCAGGTCACCGGTGTCGGCCTCACGCTGGCGCGCGGCGAGCCGGTGCTCTCGGCGGAACAGCTGCTGGAAGCGCGTCTGGCCGATGCCAGCTTCTTCGAGCGCCTGCGTCTGGCGCCGCCCTGGGGCGTGGTGCCCTGGGTGGATGTGATCCTGCTGTCGATCCTGCTGGGCTTCGTGCTGGCGGCCTTCTTCAGCAAGAACGCCGTGCTGCGCTGGGGCACGATGACGGCCACCATGCTCTATCTGGGCTTCTACAAGAACGGTTTCCTGTCGGTGTCCCACATTGCCAACGTGATCAAGATGGGCCCCGAGATGATCACCAACAATCTGCCCACGCTGATGATCGTGGTGTTCACGCTCATCACCACGCTCATCTGGGGCCGCGTGTTCTGTTCCTCACTCTGCCCGTTCGGCGCCGTGCAGGATTTCATCGCGCGCTTCGCGCCGAAGAAGTGGCAGATCACGGTGCCGCAGAAGCTGCATGACAACGCGATCTACGTGAAATACGCCATCTTGGCGCTGATCCTGGGCACGGCCTCCGTCAACGCCAATGCCAGCATCTTCCAGTACTTCGAGCCCTTCGGCACCCTGTTCTTCTTCAGCCCGTCCGTGCTGCTGTGGGCCATTCTGCTGGTGATCCTGGCGGCCTGTTTCGTGGTCGAGCGCGCCTACTGCCGCTATGTCTGTCCGCTGGGCGCCGCTCTCGGGCTGATCGCGCTGGTCAGCCCGCGCCGCATCGCCCGCGTGCCGCAGTGCAGCACCTGCAAGGTATGCGAGCAGGCCTGCCCCACCGGGGCGATCCGGCGCGAGAAGATCGATTTCAAGGAATGCGTGCGTTGCGATGTCTGCGAGACCAAGCTCATCCAGAAGGCGGGCACCTGCCGGCATTCCGTGGATGAAATCGAGCGCCGTCGCAAGGCCAAGCAGGCCATTCCGGTCGTGAACATCGTCGAGCCCGTTTCCGCCTGAAGCGGGCCCTCAACCTTCGGGAGCAAGCAATGAAGAAACACATGCACATGGCAGCGCCGCTGCTGGCAGCAATTCTGGGTCTGGGCAGTCTGGGCGCGCAGGCGCAGTCGGCCGACGAGGGCTGGGTGCGCCTGATCGATGGCGCCAACGGCATGGACAATTTCACCGTGGTGGGCGACGCCAACTGGAGCGCCACCGATGGCACGATTCAGGCCACCGAGGGCTCCGGCGCGTCGTTCCTGTTGACCAAGGAGTCGTATTCCAACTTCCTGCTGACCGTGGAGTTCTTCGTGAGCGAAGACGCCAACAGCGGCGTCTACATGCGCTGCCAGGACCCGGCGGCCATCACCGACCGCAGCTGCTATGAAGCCAACATCTTCGACCAGCGCCCCGACCTGACCTTCGGCACCGGCGGCATCGTGCACATCGCGCCGGTGGCCGAGCCCTTCCCCAAGGCGGGCGGTCAGTGGAACACCTATCAGATCACCATGGACGGCGAGCACATGACCGTGGTGCTCAATGGCGTGCAGACAGTACATGCGATGGACGGTCAGTTCGCCAGCGGCCCGATCGCCCTGCAGTGGGCACGCGGCGTGGTGCGTTTCCGCAACGTCTCGATCAAACCGATGTAAGCAGAACCGGGGGCTGAGCCGGGGTCACCCCCCGCTCAGCGCCCCGACGATCTGCACACGCCCGCCCGCGGGCACGGGCGCATCCAGTCTGCGCACCATCGTCTCCCCCACGAACATCGCGATGTGCCGGCGGATATTGCCGTGCTCGTCCACCGCCATGCGCAGCCGCCCAGGCCGACGCGGGTCGGCCACATAATGACTGATGACGGCGCCCAGATGCTGCGGGCCGCTGATCTGCCAGTGGCGACGCTGGGCATCGCCAGTGAGGGTCCAGGCGCCCTTGCGGGTGCCCACGAGGAGGAAGTGTCGCGTCATGTCGGTGTCCTTCCCTGTGCGTTCTTGTTGAAGAAGGCGTGCCACGGCTACCCACGCGAGAGTGCCCGCGTGGCGGCGGGCTGCCTTGAATTGTGCGTCCCCCGCCCGCACTTCTGGGGCAGCGCCAGGCGCCAACCGCTCATCCCCCACATTCCGAGGATCCCGTCTTGAAAACCCTATTCGACCCCGTGCAACTCGGCGCTCTGGCGCTGCCCAATCGCATCATCATGGCTCCGCTCACGCGCTGCCGCGCCAGCGCAGGCCGCGTGCCCAATGCGTTGATGGCCGAGTACTACCGCCAGCGCGGCAATGCCGGCCTGATCATCAGCGAAGCCACCTCCGTGACGCCCCAGGGCGTGGGCTATCCCAACACCCCCGGCATCTGGAACGACGCCCAGGTGGAAGGCTGGAAGCTGGTGACTGACGCCGTGCACAAGGCCGGCGGCAAGATCGTGCTGCAGCTGTGGCATGTCGGCCGCATCTCCCATTCCATGTACCTGGACGGCGAGCCGCCCGTGTCCGCCAGTGCCCTCGCGGCCAAGGGCCATGTGAGCCTGGTGCGGCCGGAAACCGCCTACGAGACGCCCCGCGCGCTGCGTACGGACGAGCTGCCGGGTGTGGTCGAGGCCTATCGCAAGGGCGCCGAGAACGCGAAGAAGGCCGGTTTCGACGGCGTGGAGATTCATGGGGCGAACGGCTATCTACTGGATCAGTTCCTGCAGAGCAGCACCAATCAGCGCACCGATGAATACGGCGGCAGCGTGGAGAACCGTGCGCGCCTGATGCTGGAAGTCACCGACGCGGTGATCTGTGTCTGGGGCGCCGACCGCGTGGGCATGCACCTGGCGCCGCGCGGCGACGGCCACGACATGGGCGACGCCGACCCGCTGGCCACCTTCACCTACGTGGCCACCGAACTGGGCAAGCGTGGCATCGCCTTCCTGTGCACGCGCGAGCACTTCAACGCCCCGGCCATCACCCCCGCATTGAAGAAAGCCTTTGGCGGACCGGTGATCGTGAATGAAGGGATGACGGTGGAACAGGCGCAACAGCTGATCAACGAGGGCGTGGGCGACGCCGTGGCCTTCGGCCGCTGGTACATCGCCAACCCCGACCTGGTGCCGCGTCTGCGCAGCCAGACCGACCTCAACCCGCTGAACCCGGCCACCATCTACGCCGAGGGCAGCACCGGCTACACCGACTACCCCGCGCTGGCCTGAAGCGGAGGGGCCTCGCGCCGCACCAGCAGCACCACCATGGCCGCCATCATGCACAGCGCCCCGGCCAGTTGCAGGGCGGGCATGTAGGTCTGCAGATCGGTGCGCAGCACCCCCGCGATCCACGCGGCGGAGGCGGCACCGATCTGATGCCCCGCAAAGATCCAGCCAAAGGTCATGCTGGCCGTCGCCGCGCCGTAGCGGGCGGCGGTCAGTTTCACCGTGGGCGGCACCGTGGCCACCCAGTCCAGCCCGTAGAACACCGCGAACACCAGCAGGGCCATGGGCGCAAAGCCCGAGAACGACAGGAAGATCAGCGACACCCCGCGCAGGCCGTAAAACCAGAACAGCAGCCAGCGGTTGTCGTAACGATCGGACAGCCAGCCCGAGAGAATGGTGCCCACGAAATCGAAGCCTCCGATCACCGCCAGCATCGCCGCTGCACTCAGCGCCGCGATGCCGAAGTCATGGTTCATCGGCACCCAGTGTGTGTGGATCAGGCCATTGGTGCTGAAACCGCACACGTAGAAACTCAGGAACAGCACCCAGAACGTGCCCGTGCGGGACACCTCGCGCAGGTTCTGCAGCGGCGCCATGGCCAGGGCCGCGAAGCGCGTGCTGCGCGCCGGCGCGGGCGAAACCTCGGCAGCGCCATACAGCGGCAGGCCCACGGCGGAGGGGTGATCGCGCATCAGCAGCAGGATCAACGCCATGATCGCCAGCATGAACACCACGATCAGGCCGATGGCGGCACGCCAGCCACTCGCCTCGGTGAGGGCGGCCAGCAGGGGCTGGAACACCATCTGTCCGGTGGCCGTGCTCGCCGTCATCAAGCCCATCACCAGTCCGCGTCGCTGCTGGAACCAGCGGGTGGCCACCGTCGCCCCCAGTACCAAAGCCGTCATGCCTGTGCCGATGCCCACCACCACGCCCCACAGCAACAGCAGCTGCCACAGCTGTGTCATCAGGAACGACAGCAGCAGACCGCTGCAGATCAGGCCCAGCGCAAAGGCCACGACGGCACGCACGCCGAAGTGGTTCATGAACGCCGCCGCGAAGGGGCCGAACACGCCGAACAGCACCAGCCGGATGGCGATGGCGGTGGACACCTGCTCCGTGGTCCAGCCGAATTCCGCCTGCAAGGGCGCGATCATGATGCCGGCCGAGCCCATGGCGGCGGCGGTGGCAAGCATGGTCAGGAAGGTGGTGGCGGCAACCACCCAGCCGTAATGGATGCCGCGCAACTGCAACCAGTGGGCAAGACGCTGGGACAGCGGGGATGTCATCGAGAGGACTCCAGGAGGCGCATCAGGCGCTGGCCGTCAGTGTGGCAGGCAGGGGCGGCAGCGGGCAATCCAGGGCCGCCGCCAGGGCACGGAAAATCTCCAGCTCCGCCACGGCCGCCACGCCATCGGCCATGATCAGCGCCGCGCAGGCCTTGAGGAAGGCCGGCTTCTGCAGTGGCTTGAGAGCCTGCAGGGCATCGAGCGCGGCATTGACCGGCGGCAGACGCAGCTGCTCCAGGGGCGGCAGCGGCGCACTGGGCAGCCCGAGCCCGGTCAGCACCTCGTCGAACAGGGCCTGTGCCTGCGGGGGGAGCGCGTGCTGCTGCGGCGCGTCCTGCGCGCGAGCCGCGCCGACCCGCAGGACGAAGCCCAGCAGCACCACCACCTCAGCCTGCAGCTGCTGCAGACTGCGGTGCGCCGTGTGATGCAGACGGCTGCGTGGCGCGAACACGCCATCCAGCTGCTGCACCAGCACGCGCTGCAGCACCCACTCCCACAGACTGATGCGGCCGTCGCTCTGGATCAGGGCCAGCAGCACCTCACGCAGGCTGGCGTACTGCGCCGGGCTGAGCTGGCGCAAGGCGGGCAATGCCAGACTCAGCAGCGGCAGCCGCGCTTCGGGGCGAATCGCACCGGCGGCGGGCAGCAGGGTCTGCAGCGCCTGCCCCACCGCCGGAGCCGCCTTGTCGGCAATCAGCGCCTCTTGCTGCGCCGCCTGTTCCGGCCGCGCGTCCAGCAACAGCAGACACACCAGCGCACTGGCGCTGGCCGGCTGATGCGCCGCCTGCAAGAGCGCTGGCGGCAGGCTGGCGAGCAGCTGGCGGGCCTGCTGCACATCGGCTTCGCGCGGATTGCCGGCTTGGGCCAGCAAGGCGGCGCTCACGGCCAGCGCCGACAGGGCGGCCGCCTGCCCTGCGTTGGCAGCGGCCTCGGCTGCCAGCGGCTCCGCCGCCGCTGCAGCGTGAGACACCCCCTCGGCCAGCGGCGCAGTGGCGGCCGGCAGATCGAAGCGTCCGTCCCAGTCCGGCTCAATGCGACGGATGCGTTCGCCCAGCGGCGGGTGGGTGGCGAACAGGCCGCTGAAGCGCCGCGACAGCCCCTCGCTGAACAGGGCATGGCTGATCTCGGCGGCAGCGGGATTGGCCAGCTGCGAGCCGGCCGCGCTGCCGCCAATACGCTTGAGCGCCCCGGCGATGCCGGCCGGGTTGCGGGTGTACTGCACCGCCGAGGCATCGGCCAGAAACTCGCGCTGGCGGCTCACGGCGGCCTTGATCAGGTTGCCGAAGAAAGTGCCGGCATAGCCGATCACCAGCAGCGCCAGCCCCACCACGGCGATATTGCCGCTGTCCTTGGAACGTCTGCTGCTGTGGCGGGTGGAGCGCAGCAGGTATTCGCCCATGATGCCCAGCACCAGAATGCCGTGCAGCACCCCGATGAGCCGAATGTTCAGGCGCATGTCGCCATGCAGGATGTGACTGAATTCGTGGGCGATGACGCCCTGCAGCTCATCGCGGCTCAGGGTCTCGATGGCGCCCCGGGTGATGCCGATGACGGCATCCGAGGGCGCATAGCCCGCCGCGAAGGCATTGATGCCGGGCTCGTCGAGCACATAGACGGGCGGCACCGGCGTGCCAGCGGCGATCGCCATCTCCTCCACCACATTGAGGATGCGCTGTTCGCGCAGCTCACGGCTGCCCGGCAGCAGCAGTCGCCCCTGCAGCAGCTCGGCCACGCGTGCGCCGCCCCCGGCCAGACTGAGGATCTTGTACAGACTGCCAAAGGCCACCACCACGAGAATGGCACCGCTGACCCACGCCAGCAGCACCCAGTCGATGCGCTGGAACAGCGGCGCGTCGATCGTCTGGGCGAAGAATCCCAGACCGGCCAGGAGCAGCAGATTGGTGATGCCGATCAGGCAGAGCAGCGCCAGCGCGAACAGCAGCACGAGACGCGTGGTGTTGCGCCGGGCGACATCCTGCGAGCGGAAGAAGTCCATGGCGGCGTCAGGGCGAGCTTAGAAGCTGACCTTGGGGGCGCTCTGGATCTGCGCGCTGTCGGCAAACTGCAGCAGCGCGGCATCGCTGCCGTGACCGAAGAGGCCGGCAAACGCCACGGGTGGAAAGGACTGGCGATAGGTGTTGTAGGCCATCACCTGATCGTTGAAGGCCTGACGGGCAAAGGCGACCTTGTTCTCGGTGCTGGTCAGCTCCTCGGAGAGCTGCAGCATGTTCTGGCTGGCCTTGAGGTCGGGATAGGCCTCCATGACCACGTTCAGGCGTCCGAGCGCGGCGCCCAGGGCTCCTTCCTTCGCGCCGAGTTCGGCCATCGCTGCCGCGCTGGCCGGATTGGCGGCCGCAGCGGCAAGCCCCGAAGCGGCCGCATTGCGGGCGGCGATCACGGCCTCGAGCGTATCGCGCTCGTGGGCCATGTAGGCCTTGGCGGTGTCCACCAGGTTGGGAATGAGGTCGTGGCGCCGCTTGAGCTGCACCTCGATCTGCGCGAAGCCGTTCTGGAAGCGGTTGCGCAGGGCGACCAGCTGGTTGTAGATGCCGATGCCGTAGACGACGAGCAGCGCTGCTGCCGCCAGAATGATGATGGGGGTGATGCTCATGCGGGGCGCCCTCGAGTGTGTGATGCGTGGGAGCTTGCCCGCAGTGGGAGCTTGCTGGCAAGCGAAGATTTGCGTGGCGAATCGACCCGGCCCCGAGTCGCCGTCCGCGCCTTCTGCGGCTGCAACGCCAGTCGTTCTGAGCGGATCTGGCACTGAACGAGGCCTCGGGCGGCGGGCGCCCCGTTCAGCGACATAAGATACCCGCACCGAGTGAGCCGGGAGACCGAGGCTCCCGGCGATGCGAGGGCAGCGGGGACCGCTGCGGGTCAGTCGCGGAACGGGGCGCCCGCCGCTCGGGGCCGGGTCGACGCCATCAGACCGCGCTCCACCCTCAGGGCAACGCCAGCGCCACGATGCGCGCCGCTTCGCCGCGCGGGCTCACCGCCATCACCAGGTACTGCTTGCCTTCGTGCATGTAGGTCATGGGCACGCCGGTCACCACGCCGGGCATGTCGAGACGGGCCACGATGTCACCCGTCGCCTTGTCATGAGCCCACAGCACCGGGTCCCCGCCCACGCCCTCGCCGGCAAACAGCAGCGACTTCGTCAGCACCAGGCCGGAGCGCGTGGGCTTGCCGGTGCGGCCGATGTCGACACCCTGCAGCAGCGGATGGTTCTTGATCGACTCGGGCGTGTCGCCATTGACCACCTGCCAGACATGGTCGCCGCTCGTCATGTCGATGGCGGTGATGCGGCCATAGGGCGGCTTGACCAGGGGAATGCCATCCACAGAGGGTGTGCGGCTTCCGCCAGCGATGAACTGCACACTGGAAACATCAGGGTCGTTCACCAGCGAGAGCACACTGGTCGCGGTGCGCGAAGGCACGTAGAGCAGACCCGTTTCCGGGTCATAGGCTGCTCCTTCCCAGTTGGAGCCCCCGGTGGACGACGGCAGGTGCAGCGTGCCGTCGGTGCCATCCTTCGGGTCCTTGAACAGCGAGGGCGGTGTGAACACGGAAGTGCTGAAGCGGAACGGACGCGCCGCCTCCCGGGCCTTGGCCACGATCTCGGGCGTGAAGTCGACCAGATCGTCTTCCTGGAAGCCCTGTCTGTCGTAGGGCAACGGCAATACCGGGTAAGGCTGGGTCGCTGCGGTCCACTCGCCGGGCACGTCCGTGGCGGGCACGGCACGCTCCTCGATGGGGAACAGGGGCGCGCCCGTGGCACGGTCGAAGGTGAACAGGTGCGACTGCTTCAGCGTCTGGATCAGCGCCTTGCGACCGTCCGGCAGGTCGGCCAGGATCGGCGCCGACGGGGTGTCCCAGTCCCAGATGTCGTGATGCGTGCTCTGGAAATGCCAGCGCACTTCGCCCGTCTTGTAGTCCAGCGCCACCGTGGAGCTGGCGTAGAGATTGTTGCCCGGTCGATCGCCGCCGTAGCGATCGCCAGTGGCGGATTCGACGGGCAGATACACCAGGCCGAGTTCCTCGTCGGCCGACATGGGGGCCCAGACGCCGGCATTGCCCGTGAAATCCGCGCCGGCCAGCCAGGTCTCGAACCCGGGCTCACCCGGCTCGGGAATGGTCTTGAACGTCCACAACAGCTCGCCCGTGGTGGCATCGAAGCCGCGGATATCGCCCTTCACATTGCTCGCCGAGATCGGCCGCATGCCCACCAGATGCGCGGCACCGGCAATCACGACGCCGTCCACGGCCATGGGCATGAAGGACATGCCGATGTCGAGGTCGTCCCGACCGGGCCCACGACGCAGGCCCTGCTGCAGATCCACCCTGCCGTGCTTGCCGAAGCTCTCGATCTCGCGCCCGGTGCGGGCATCCAGCGCCACGAGGTAATACCCCGGGGTGATGGTGAAAATGGATTCCTGACCATTGTTGTCGTACCAGGTCAGGCCCTTGCCCGAGCCCTTGCGCGGGGCGTCGTCGAAGCGCTCGCCCTCGTCGGGGCGCCACATCCACTGGATCTGGCCGGTGGCGGCATCCAGCGCGACGACATTGCGGGTGGCACCGGCCGTGACATAGACGCGGCCGTTGACCATCAATGGGGTGGTGACACTGGTGGACTCGCGCTCGGGGCCGAAGGCGCCGGCATCGAATTCCCAGGCGATCTCCAGCTCGTCCACGTTGTCGACGTTGATCTGATCCAGCGGCGCGTAGCGCGTGGAGGCATTGCTGCCATTGAAGGCGGTCCAGGCGAAGCTGTCATCGGCGCCCTCGGCAGTGGCGGCGGGCGTGATGCTCGTCGCCAGCAGCGCATCGGCGCTCAGGGTGTCCGGCAAGGACACGGAGGCATTGCGCATCAGGAAGGCCGCCAGATCCATGTACTGGGCATTGCTGAGGGAGCCCGGGGTTTCCGCGGGCATTGTGGTGCGGATCAGCTCATACAGTTCGCCGCCTGGCCGCCCGATCCAGCGCGCATTCAGACGCGCCTGCATCTCGACCGGCACGTGACAGCGGGAACACTCTTCCTCGAAGGTGGCCTGGCCGCGAGCGAACTCGACTTCCTGCGCCAGCGCGACAGTGCCGGCGAGGCTCAGGACCAGGGCAGACAAGGCGGGAATGACTGATCTCACGGGAACTCTCCTTCTTCAGACGGCGACATGCCGATGGGCCGACAATGCCACGACACCACTTAACTGCAGCTTAACCACTGCAAGCGCGCGGATAGGACGCCCGGAAGAAGGAGTCGAACACCACTAAGATCAACATTTGTGCACTCAGTTCTCGCGCACGCAGCGCGGATCGCCACTCTGGATGGCTCGAATCTGTTCGCGTGAGACGGGCAGCGGCGCACAGCCATGGTCCGTGCCACAGGTCAGATCCCACTCAGGGCGGGCCAGATTGTGGCAACCGAAACAGTTGCCACCCCGGCTGTTGACCACCTCGGTGGTGCCACGCACGGCGATGCTGCTGCCTTCAGGAGAGACCTGCAGTTCGAAGAATTCCCAGTCATTGGTGGCCGGATTCCAGCCTTCCTGGTGCTTGACCATGACTTCCGAGGGAATCAGGGAGACGACGGAACCGGGCGGGAACTTGCCGCCGGTGGCTGACTGGGCCACCGCCACGGTGGCGTCGAGATTGCCCAGCAGATTGTCGACGAAGTATTCGCCAACCTGGGTCATGGCCGTGAGACAGTCGAACGAGGCATCGGACACCTCGATCTGCTTGCTGTTGTCGGCCGTCATAGCCTGGCCTGCCAGCAGCAGGGCAGCACCCGCCAGCAGTGTTCTGGTGAAGGTCTTCTTGAGCATGGGAAATCCTCGTGACTGTGGGCGGACCGATTTCCGCCGGGGTGGCGGCATTGTCCTCCTCGGCACCGGGCAAGACAAGCCGGCGGCTTGGTCGAACGCCCGGCCAGGCGTAGAATCCCGCCCCTTCGCAATCCCACACGTCACACGAGGTTTTTCCGCATGAGTTCCCTTCCCCCCTGCCCGCAATGTGGTTCCGAATACACCTACGAGAACGGCGATCTGCTGGTCTGCCCGGAATGCGCCCATGAATGGTCGGCGCAGGCGGCGAAGGGTGCCACGGAGGAAGTGCGCGTCATCAAGGACGCCAATGGCAACGTGCTGCAGGACGGCGACAGTGTCACTGTCATCAAGCACCTCAAGGTCAAGGGCAGCTCGCTGGTCGTGAAGGTCGGCACCAAGGTGAAGAACATTCGCCTGGTGGACGGCGATCACGACATCGACTGCAAGATCGATGGCATTGGCGCCATGAAGCTGAAATCGGAGTTTGTGCGCAAGGCCTGATCAGGAAAAAAAAGAGGCCCGCAGGGGCCTCTTTCGGTAGCTGCCGTGAGGGACGTCGACTGCCCGCCACCTGCACGGCTTGACGCGCGGGATGACTTAGAAGTCGTAAGTCACGCGAGCGTAGAGTGAACGACCCATCGGGTCCTGCAGCTCGCCGATCACGCCGGCGAAGTCAGGAGTACGCTGAGCAGCACGGTCGAACAGATTGCGTGCACCCACGCTTACACCCACTTCACCGTCATACAGGCTCAGACCACGGTAGGTGTAGGCCAGGTCGAAATCTGTCCAGGCCTTGACCTGACCACCGATGATAGTCGGGTTCGGGTTGGTGTTGGCGAACTGCAGGATTGACGGGATGTAGTTGGTGCCATCCCAATCCAGCGCACTCACGTAGTGCACAGTACCAGTCACTGCGTGGCTGCCCATGACCCAGCCCAGACGCAGGTTGGCTTTCCACTCGGGCACGGCAGGCGCGGTGGCTGTCAGCAGGTTGGTCTTGCCCAGACCTTCCTGTACGGCAGCAGCTGCGTTGTCCTGGAACTCGAAGGAATCCATCATCGTGGCTTGCAGGTTCATGCGGAAGTCACCCCAGTCGCCCAGGCTGAAACGGTAGTTACCCTGGATGTCGTACGCGGTGACCTTCACGCTCTGGGCGTTCACGTTGCCCGGAGAGGTGATCTGCAGCAGGTTGCCGAGGTCGTCCGGGTCACGCAGGATTTCCGGGTTGGACAGACCGCTTTTCAGCCAGGCCTGCAGCTGAGCACGGGTCGGCTGGTTGGCAGCGCCAACGCCTGAACCGGTGAAGCCTGACCACTTCTTGAAGGCTTCGAAGTCATTGTTCATGACCTGCTGGCCGGAGATGCCCACGATACGGTTGTCGAAATCGGTCTGGTTCCAGGTGATGGAAAGATCGAACTCACCGAAGGACAGATCCATTCCCAGTTGCTTGGACGTGGAGTACTCGTTTTCCAGCGCCGGGTTGCCGCCGGAGCAGGCAGTGGTGAACGCGGAGAACGGCGAGAAACGGTCAGACACCGTGGACAGACCACAGCTTACCGGGTCGAGCAGTTGCGTCAGTGACGGTGCAATGAACGCATCACCCGTGGTGGCACGCAGGGTCAGGAAGTCTGCCGCGGCCCAGGTGATCCCGAATTTCGGGTCAGTGGACTTCTGGCCAGTGCTGAACTTCTCCTGACGGACAGCGGCTTCGATTTCCACGGTTTCCAGGACGGGGATTGCCATTTCCAAGAAATAGGCATCAACTTCGCGGGAACCGGAGGTGATGGTTTCTGGGAAAGGGCTGCCGATCCAGGTGTCGCCGCGCATTTCCGCCACGGAAGGCGTGTTGGTGTACTTGTCGCCACGCCACTGGTAACCCACGGCAGCGCCGATCGGGCCGCCTGGGAGCTCGAAGCCGCCCAGTGGTACTTCACCATTCAGAATCAGATCCACAGTATCCAGATGGAATTCACTCCACTCTGGAGTGCGAGCGGCGATGGCGTTCATCACGTCCTTGGTGTTGTTAGTGGACTGGTCGACCACGAAGAACGGGTTGTAGCAGGCATCGCGGTCGCGCAGCACGTCACAGTTCAAGCCCTGCTTCATGGCAGAGATGCTGTAGTTCTGGTTGGACATGTACCGCAGGTCTTTCACGCTGCGTGAGTATGACGCCATACCTTCCCAGCCTTCTATGAAGGGCACGGTGAAGTCGGCTTGCAGGCTCAAACGGCTATTGTGGTCGGAGCTGCCGGACATGTTGTCGCCGTCAGCGGTGTGACCATCGGACGTGGTGTGCGTCTTGTTAATCGGACGCAGGGAGCGGGCGAACACGTCTTCGTGCAGCAGAACGCCGTTTGCCGTGGTGCCGGACACGATGTAGTCCATGCGGCCGTCCTTGTTCAGGTCCACCGTGCCACGATCGGGGATACCGTCGCGATTGGCGTCAACACCGTACAGCTGCTGACCGGCAGCGTTCTTCGCAAGGAAAGGGTTGCCGGGTTGCTCGCCACGAATGGAGGGCAGTTCGCCGATGCGGGAGTTACCCGGGTTGGACGTCGACGTGTAGGACGTCTCGGCCAGGCGTGAGCGGAAGTACTGGGCCTTGAGGACCAGATCCTCGCTGACATCCCAGGTCGCGTTCGCGAAGAAGGACGCAGTGTCAGTGGGCTCGCGGTAGCTGCGGGTATCGCCGTAGTCGAACCAGCAGTTGGTGCCCACGCGCATGCCGTAGGGGTTGTTCTTGGCATCGGCCACATAGCCCTTACGCTCCGCTGCAGGGGCGCAGTTCGGGTCAGCAGCGCTGGTGAAGGTGCCAGTGTACTGACCGGCAGCGTTACGCACCGGGACACGGTAGTTACCCGGAGCCAGTGAGGAGTAGTTCATGCCGGACTGCGCCAGGTAGGGACGCTCATCCCACCCCAGACGGCTGTTGGTGCGGTACTGTCCAGCGAAAAGCACGTCAAGGCCGCCGATGTCGCCGCCCCACATGGCCTGGGCGGACTGCTCGTCGTAATCGCCTTCGCCATCACGCTCGCCGTACACTTCGACCTTGCCGCCGTCATAGGACGTGTACGGCACGAAGTTCACCACGCCTGCCACTGCCTCGTTACCGTACAGAGCGGCTGCGCCGTCCGCCACAATGTCGATGCGCTGAATCGCGATGGTCGGGATCATCACCTGCACGTTCTCGTCGGCGACACGCTTGCCGTCGACCAGAGTCAAGGTGGAACGGGAACCCAGGCCGCGCAGGTCGATGGTCTGACTGCGTGAAGACGTACCCTGGATGGTGTTCGTGGTGGAAGATGACGGACCGCCAACGAAGGACATGCTCTGCATGACTTCGCCGAGGTTCAGTGTGCCTGCATCGGCGAGGTCATCAGCGCTGAGCTGGGTGACCTGTGACGCGGCCTGGAATCCTTCGGAACGTCGAATATAGGAGCCGGTAACCACCACTTCTTCGACTTCAGGTGCGGCCTGAGCGAAAGACTGGTGGGCAATGGGAAGCATGGACAGGGAAATCGCCGCGCTCAACAGCCTGCGCTTGTGGGGTGCATTCTTTCGCATACAACTCTCCTACTGGATGGTTTTTTTTATCAATAGCATGAATATGGAACAGGAAGGGCGGCGTGAGGCCATGAGTATCCCTGCTCATTGCCAAGTCCCCCCCGACTGGGAACCAATTGGATATGGAACGCCGCGAATAGTGTCCCAGCGCGGGCGCAATAGCAACAATTTGTAATGGGCCACCTCCGTCGAGTTGCAGGTTTTTGCGACAGAACGAACGGTTTGTGGATATCGGTATCACGTAACACTTTTGCTTCTTTTGGTAACGCTTTCAGCGTGTTATTTCCCTGAGACGCTCGTTCAGCATCTGCAGGATCTGGCCGAGCTCGCGGAAATACTGGTCCGTGGCGGCCAGGGCATTCATCTTTTCGGTCAACTGGGCAAACTGGGGCTGCAATTCCCGCATGAGGGCGTCCTGGGTCAGCAGCTCGTCGGTGCCCAGGCGATAGTCGTTGGCGTTCGCGCCCCGGCGCACCGTCACGAAGCCAGGCTCGCACCCCGTCCGCGGAATGTTCGATCCTGTGGGGGTGAACTCCTGACAGATGACATCGAAGGCGTCGTCTTCATTATGGCGATTGAACACCGCATAGAACTCGGTCTGGATCTTCTCGATCTCTTCCCGCAGCTGGGCCGGCGTCAGATCCTCGATCACCACCTGCTCGTCCTCGGCCGCCTGCGCCGGCAGCACGGCCAGCGCCCCCAGCAATGCCATCGTCAGTACTGCCGCTCTCTTACCTGCGTGTGTGCTCATGCTCGCGCGCTCTCTTCTGTGTGGGTGATGCCGGCGCCCCCGCGGCGCCCGCCTGATCCCGGAGCATTATGAAACTGGACGGACGGGCGATTCAAATATATCTTCGGGCCTTTTCAGAACGGCCACACCCTGTTCTCGCCACCACGCTGCTCTGAACACCGTGCGCGGCCTCTTTCACAACAACTCTCTTCCACAACAACTGTCATTCACCACTACAAGGAAACACGACTTTGCAAATCATTCCTCAAGCACTGTTCCCCAGCATGGTCTGGACCACTCTCTTCGATGACCGCGAGGCCTTCAACGCCAGCCTGCTGCAGCGCGCCCTCGAGCTGCGTCAGCGCGACCCGGCCGGGGTGCAGAACACCAACATCCACGGTTGGCAAAGCCTGAACATCCTGCAGGAGCTGCCCGAGTTCAACGACATCAATCTGCGCATCCTGCAGATCTGCGACCGCATCGGCGAGTCCCTGAACTTCCGCCCGGGCATGCAGTTCCTGCTGCAGTCCTGGCTGAACATCAGCCCGCCCGGTGCGTCCAACAAGCTGCACTTCCACGCCAACTGCCATTTCAGCGGTGTCTACTACATCAGCCTGAAGGCACCCGAATGCGGCAGCATCTATTTCCGTGACCCGCGCGTGGCCTCGCGCATGCTGACTTACCCGGTGGACAAGGTGTCCGACTTCACCGCCGAGGAGATCCGCATGCGTCCGGAAGAGGGCCGCATCTATGTTTTCCCAGGCTGGCTGGAGCATGGCGTGGAAGAGAACACCAGCGACCGCGACCGCATTGGCATCAGTTTCAACGTATTGGCGGCGCCGCAGGGCTCGTGATGGTTCTGGGGGCATCGGGACGCGCACGGAACTGTTCAACGACGTTTTCCTGAACTATCTGCAGCACAGCGAGCCTCCCGCCAACGCCGCGCTGGGCAGCACCCCGCAATACCTGCAACTGTTCTTCGACGCAGCGCCCGATCTGACACGCAGTGCCATTCTGCTGCAGCAGGTGGGCGACGCCCTGGCGCCAGGCGAGTACGCGGTTTCCTGGAGCAGTTCCCCCCCTCGGCGGTGATGCCCAGAAGATGGGGACGTATCGATGTGCCGTGGAGTGACTCACAAGGTGCTCATGACGCATGATCGTGCACCCCGCGTGCCGGCGTTCGAGCGACAGCACGTCACACCCAACCCAAGTCAGCAAGACGCCCATGCAGTACGTGTTGATCATCCATGAAGTCGAGGACTACCCGGTCTGGAAGCAAGTTTTCGACAAGGCGGCGGACATCCGCCGGGAAGCCGGAGAGCGCAGCTACCAGGTGTTGAAGCACGAGTACGACGCCAACAGGATCGTGCATTTCTCGGCCTGGACCTCCATTGCAGCGGCCAAGGCATTCTTCGAGTCTCCCAGACTGGTGGAGATTCGCAGGCTGGCTGGCGTCAATGCACCTGAGTTCCTCTATCTGGACCTGCTCGAGGCAGGCACGCTCGCCGGCTGAAAGCGCTGCACGACAGCCAGCCCATCGTTGGCGTCGACAGGGCAGCCTTTACGCGGCACTATGCGTCTAATCAGAGTCACCTTCACGAGGCTTTTCCATGTTCAACCACATCATGATCGGCACCAATGACATCGAGCGCGCCAAGCGCTTCTACGACGCCGTACTCGGTGTTCTCGGCGCGGGCGAACCCGCACGCAACGTCGGCCCCAGCGGTCACGTGCGCCTGTTCTACCGTCACGACGGCAGCACCTTCTGCCTCACCGAGCCCATCAATGGCGAGCCTGCAACGGTCGCCAATGGCGCCACCATCGGCTTCAAATGCAGTTCGCCCGAGCAACTGCAGGCCTTCCACGACACGGCGGTGGCGCACGGCGGCACCTCCATCGAAGACGCGCCGGGCCCGCGTCAGGGCAGTCTGGGCACCATGTACCTCGCCTATGTGCGCGATCCAGACGGCCACAAGCTCTGCGCCATCCACCGTCCCGGCTGACTTCGCGGCGCCTGACACGGGAGCAGCCCCATGCACAGTCCCTCACTCGCCCTGCTCGGTGCCACCGGCAATCTGGGTCGCCATGTCGCCAGACAGACGCTGGAACGCGGCTGGCCGCTGTCGGTCGCCGTGCGTGACCGGCGTCGGCTGGCGCCTGATGTGGAGGCCCGCGCCCAGGTCAGCGAACTCGATCTGGACACGGCCTCGCTGGCGCAACTGGCGGGGTTTGTGGACGGGCATGAAGTGCTGGTGTTCTGTGCCAGCGTGGTGACTCAGGGCGAGGCCTTCGTGGCCATGGTCGACAAGGTGGTGACTGCGCTGGAGACCCTGCCGGCCGAGCGGCGCCCGGTGTGCTGGTTCCTGGGCGGCGCCGCTCTGCTGGACCTGGATGCTGCCGGTCGTCGTGGCGTGGAATTGCCCAAGGTGCGCGACACCTACTGGCCGCATCGCGTCAATCACGAGCGGCTGCAGCGCAGCCCGCTGGACTGGCGTCTGCTCTGCCCTGGCCCCATGGTCGACAGCGAGGCGCTCGGTGTTGCCGCGCTGCGGGTATCCGCGAATGCCCTGCCTGCCCCCCTCCCCGCACTGGCACGCCTGTTGCCGGGGCCGCTGCTGTTGCCGCTTTTCGCCGCGAAGATTCCGCAAATGATCGTTCCGTATGCCGATGCCGCGGCCCTGATATTGGAGCACGTGCATCGCACTGATCCCTTCACGCACTGTCGCGTCGGGCTGGCGCTGCCGCCTGGCATGAAAGGCAGGAAATCACATTGGGCAGCACGTGCGCGCGACACGCAAGACGCCTGAGCAGCGAGTGTACGCACGGACTGCATGCTGACGGGATAACTCAGCCAGGGAAGCGCTCGAAGGCCGGCAATTCGTGCATGTGTGCCATCCACCCCAATCGCTCGGCCACCTGGATCTGCAGGGTGGGTGCCAGGGCATCCGGGTCATCCAGTGTGGCTGTCTGCACATCCACGATGCCGGGCAGATTCACCGCATTGCGATAGAACAGCCCCGTGCCGCAGTCCGGGCAGAAGCTGCGCATGGCGGTGCCGGAGGAATTGATGGTCTTCGGCTGGCCGGCATTGACGGTGAGGCTCCCCTCCTGAAACATGGCCCAGGACACACACGGTGCGCCGGCACTGCGACGGCAGTCGCTGCAATGACACAGCGCCACATGCAGCGGCGCGCCGGAAAGTTCGTAGCGGATGGCCCCGCACAGGCAATGACCTTGGTCATTCATTTCAAAGAGCTCCTTGTGGAGGGACGCACTGCTGCTCGCGCAGCAGCAGGGAAAGTGGCAGGTCCGAGGAGTCTACCCGCCCCGCGACAGCCGTCTCAATGCCTGCGGCGAACAGGCCCATGGCGACTTGCTCGCAGGACGCCAGGACGCCACCATCAGCAACAGAGCCGTCCATTCAGGAGCCCGCCATGAGCAGCCCGCACAAGATCTTCGCCATGTCCTTCGCGTCCGTGTATCCCCTGTATGTCAACAAGGTCGCGCGCAAGGGGCGCAGCCGCGAGGAATTGGACCAGGTGATCTGCTGGCTGACAGGCCATGACGCCAACTCGCTGGCAGACCAGATCGCGCAGGCGGTGAGTTTCGAACGCTTCTTTGCAGAGGCGCCGGCCATGAACCCCGGCACCGCGCTGATCACGGGCACCGTCTGCGGTGTGCGCGTGGAAACGATCGCCGACCCGCTCATGCAGAAGATCCGCTGGCTGGACAAGCTGGTGGACGAGTTGGCGAAGGGCCGGCCGCTGGTGAAGATCCTGCGCCAGTGAGCGCCGCGAGCTTGCCGTCACTCATGCATGGCAGCCCGCAGAACCCTCAGGCAAAAAAAAGCCCGGCAGTGCCGGGCTTTTTCCTTTCACACATCTCAGTCGCGGTAGGTGCTCACCGGAGGCAGCTGCGAGCCGGACAGATCGGCCGGCACACTCTGCTCCACACGCACGGTGTGCGTCAGGGTGCCAATGCCCTCGATGCTGGCGCTGATGGTTTCGCCATCGATGAGGTAACCGGACCCGCTGGCGCGTTCGACGCGGCCTGCGCCAGTGCCGCCCGATGTGCCACTCTGCAGCACATCGCCCGGGAAGAGCGTGATCAGCGACGAGGCGTACTCGATCAGCTCGGGAATGTTGTGGATCATGTCGCCGGCCTTCGCTTCCTGCACGGTCACGCCATCGATCACCAGGGTCTGGTGCAGACGCTCCATCGGGTCGCCGAAGAACTCCTTGGGCACAATCCACGGGCCCTGCGGCGCAAAGGTGTCATGCCCCTTGCCCACGAACCAGTCGGAGGTCACGCCGTAACCACCTGGCGGACGGCCCCCACGGTCGGAGATGTCCATGGCCACCATGTAGCCAAACACGTGGTCATAGGCCCGCGTGGCCGACACATACTTGCCGGTGCGGCCGAACACGATGGCCATCTCCACTTCCCATTCGATGCGGTCGCGGCCGAACGGCATGATGATGTCATCGCCATCGCCGATCACGGCGCCGCGCGTGGGCTTGAGGAACAGGTAGGGCACGCCGCGGTTCTCCTGGCGCTCGCGGATGCGGCTGGCCAGTTCGTCGTCGTTGCAGCCTTCACAGGCGTGGGTGTAGAAGTTGACGGCGGCATTCATGATCTTGCTGGGGTACTGGATCGGGGCCATGATGTCCACCGACTCGACGGGATGCACGAAGCTGCGCAGCTCACGCCCCTCCAGCAGGTCCTCTTCCACCATCCAGTTCACGAGCTCATAGATGCGGTACTTGAGACCGTATTCGTACTGCTCGATCAGACCGATCATGTTGTCGGGCATGTTCATGCTGGCGTACTGCGGCAGCAGCTCCAGCGCCCGGTTGGCAGCGGCCAGATCGACAATCAGCTGGTCATTGCGCAGCACGAGGCCGACAGTGGGCACATCGTTGATGGCAAAGGTGCCGACCTTGAAGGGCTCCACCGATTCCATGGCCTGGGCGAACACATCAGGCGGGCTGGCCGCCAGCGTGAGCGCTGCTCCCAGGGTAAGGCCGTACAGGGCTTTTCTTTTCATTGTTCACTCCTGTCAAAGCACTTGCGTGTTGGGTAAGGTAATGCTGTTGCGACTTTCGGCATTCTTGACCGACAAGACGCCCCGAAGGTAACCCTGTGCTCCGCACTTGTCCAGTTTGAAGAGACGTTTCACCTGACACGGACGATTCCCCTGCATGCCCGGCTTAACCCATCGACTTGATCGCTACTTGAACCAGACGCTCGGACTGCCACGAAGCGCCGTGCGGGCACTGCTGGCCCAGAGGCGCATCGTGGTGGACGGACAAGTGGCCAACGCGGTCAACCAGCCGGTGGATCAGTTCGCGCGCGTGGCGGTGGACGGCGAGGCACTGCCCTGTGCGACGCCCGTCTATCTGAAACTGCACAAGCAGGCGGGCGTGCTCAGTGCCACTCGCGATGCCGTGCACACCACCGTCATTGACCTGCTGGAGCATCCCGCGCGCGACACCCTGCATCTCGTGGGCCGCCTCGACCGGGCAAGCTCGGGACTGGTGCTGCTGACCAACGACGGTCGCTGGTCCCGCGCGCTGATGGCCCCCGACGCCGCCGTGGAAAAGGTCTACGAAGTGCGTGTGCGGGACTGGCTCACGAAGGAGATGGTCGACGCCTTTGCGGCCGGCATGCACTTCGCCTGCGAGGACATCATCACTCGACCCGCGCGCCTCGATATCCTCGACGACACGCTGGCACGGGTCACCCTGGTGGAGGGCCGCTACCACCAGATCAAGCGCATGTTCGGCCGCTTCCGCAACCCGGTGCTGGCGCTGCACCGAGTGCGAATCGGTGTTGTGACACTGCCGGCAGATCTCGCCGAAGGCCGCAGTTGCGCGCTCGACACGGAGGAGCTGCGAGACAGCGGCGCTTTCTGGTTGACCTGACACCTCTGCTTGCTACCATGCCGTCGCCCGTCACCATTCAACAGTGACACCCATCGTCACGAGGTCCATCCAATGAAATTGAAAGCTCTGAGCCTGGCATGTCTGCTGGGTCTGGCCGCCACGGCCGCCATCGCACAGGAATAGGTGCGCCTGAATCGCAGCATCGAGACTCTGTCGAAGGGAGAACCCGTGTTCAGCCTGTTCTCCGGCGACATCTCGCTGGCCAATGCGCGAGCCCTGGCACGTTCCAATCTGGACCATGTGCTGATCGACATGGAGCACACCGCCTTCAACATGGAAACCCTGCTGCAGTTCCTGCTGGGCATGACCGACGTCCAGCGCATCGCCGAGCAGGGCCACACGCAGATGCGCACCACGCGTGCGTCTGCCGGACAACGGCCGCAATGATCCGGAGTGGATGGTGAAGCAGATCCTGGACATCGGCGCCTTCGGCATCATGTTCCCCTATGTCGAGAATGCCGAGCAGGCCCGCCGTGCCGTGTCCGCCATGCGCTACCCGCAGCCGCGCGGTTCGCAGATCATGGAGCCCATCGGCGTGCGCGGGTCCTCGCCGGGCGTGGCCACCTGGTACTGGGGTGTGCCCGACTACACGCAAATAGCGGACACCTGGCCCCTCAATGAACGCGGCGAGCTGCTGACCGTGCTGCAGATCGAATCGGCAGAAGGCGTGCGCAATGCCGAAGCCATCATGACCACGCCGGGCGTGGGCGCGATCTTCGTCGGCCCGGCCGACCTGTCGATGAACATGGGGTTACCGGGCAATCACCCGGAAGTGCAGGAGGCCATCGCGAGCGTGGTCGCGCTGTGCAAGCAGCACAATGTGCCCTGCGGCATCACCACCAATGCGGGGGATATCGTGCAGCGTCTGGAGCAGGGTTTCCTGATGCCGACCATGGGTTACTGGGGCGATGCCGGCATCTCTGGCAGCACCGAGGCCACGCTGCGCATCGCCCGCGAAGCTGCCGGTCGCAGCGACTGATGCAGCGCGCTCAGGGCGCCGTGCAGTGGGCCGCCGTCGGCGCCACGCCGGAGCCCAGAGCCACGGGGGCCGGGGCCTGATAGGGATTGATGGGGCGCGACTGGCCGTGATCGACCAGCAGCAGCAACAGCACCAGAATCAGGCTCAGGCCGCCTACACGAGGGCGACTGGCTTGCAGCAAGGCCAGCATCAGCGCCCTCCTCCTGTCCCGCTACCACTCGCAGGCAGCAGGGGCAGCAACAGACGCGGCCGCAGGCGGATGCCCAGCAGCGAGCCTGCGAAGGCCGCCACGAACCAGGCCCAGCCGTGCAGACTGCCGGTGGACACGCCACTGAAGAACGCCCCCACATTGCAGCCCAGCGCCACGCGCGCGCTGTAGCCCAGCACCAGCCCCGCCAGCAGCACCACCAGCCAGCTGCGCGCCGTGAGCGGCGTCACCTGCGGGTCGGGCACCGCACGCCAGCGCATGACGAGGAAGGCACCGAGAATCAGGCCGATATTGGTCAGCGAGGTGACATCGGTGAGCAACGACTGACTCAGGCGTTCGGCATGGCCGGCGCTGCCCCAGAAGAGCGTGCCGCTCAGATCGGCGCCCGCCGCAGAGACCAGCTTCGCGCCCCACAGCCCCAGGCCATAGACCACGCCCCAGGACTGCCCGGCGATCACCAGGTTCAGGACAGCCAGCAGCGCGATGAGCGCAGCCGCCAGCCACAGACGTCGCGGCGGCAAGCGCTTGCCCGGCAAGGCTCGCCACAGAGCCAGCGCCGCGAGCACGCCGAGGCCCAGCAAGGTCATGGCGAGCCCGCCGGTCGTGCCGAACTGCCCTTGCAGAGTGAGCAGCGGCAGCACGCCAAAGCTGCCCCACCACGCCAGATGCAAGGTGCCTAGGAAACTGCCGGCCACGAAGCCGACGAGGGCCACCAGGGCGATGGCATTGCCACTGCCGGCATTGACCAGGGTGCCCGAGCCACAGCCCATGACGAGCTGCATGGCGGCGCCAAAGACGAAGGCCGCCACGACCATGGCCAGGCCGATGGGCGCGTGGGCGCCATTGAGTTCGGTGGGAAAGCTCGCCAGCAGGGGCATGGAAATGCACGCCGTCAGCCCGATGGCCAAGAACTGGGCCAGAAGTCCGCGCGCGTCGCGCTCGGTGACCAGGGTGCGCCAGGGGCCGGCAAAGCCGAAGCGCAGCCCTTCCAGCGTGAGGCCGAAGCCGAGCCCGACCAGCATCAGAAGCGCCGCACGCGGGCCGGCTGTGGCAAAGGTGAGAAAGACTGCCAAGAAGGCCAGCAGCACGAGGGCGGCCCTGCGCGGGGACGGATTGACGACAGAAGAGTTCATGGGTCAGGCGCCGAACAGAGTTCCGATCCAGTCAGTGGTCATCTGCCAGTAATGGCGCAGCGCACTCGGCTGATTGTCCATGGGGCGCGCCTGCAGACTCCATTCCGTCATGCTCTCGGCATAGAGGCGCGTGTTGGGCACATTCTGCAACTCGCTCAGGATGAACCAGTTCACGGCCGCCTGATGGCCGGTATTGCAGAAGGACACGGTGACGGGCGCGTCCGGTTGCGGGTAGGCCGCGCGAATCGCACTGACCTGGGCCCGAGGCTTCAACCTTGCGCCATCGAAGAAGCTCTCGAAGGCGAGATTGCCGGCGCCACGAATGGTGCCGGGCAGGCCGGTGCTGGCTTGCAGCCCCTGGAAGAAACTCGGCGGCCGCGCATCGATGAGCCGGGCACCGCCATTGGCCACCAGCGCTTCCACCTCGGAGGTGGTCACGCGCCAGTCATCACGCCACTGCGGCGTGAACTGCGACGGCGTCACGCTGACCGGGTCGGTGCTCACCGGCATCCCTGCCGCACTCCAGGCCGCATGACCGCCGTTGAGGATGGCGAGATCCTGCACGCCCAGGGATTTCAGGGTCCAGTACACCCTTGCCGCCGCGCCGAAGTCTGCGGCGTTGCTGCCTTGATGCACCACCACCACGGGCGTGTCCGCCGTGATGCCGAGTCGCTGCACCAGCGCGGTCAGCTCGCCCAGCTCCGGCAACTGGCCGGGATTCTCCTGCGGGCCGCGGAACAGTGCATAGGGCGCCGCCACCGCACCGGGGATATGGCCCGCTGCGTGATCTCCGGTGACTTGCAGCACCCGCGTCTGCGGCACCCGCGCCAGGATGGACGCGAGCTGCTGCGGCTCCATCAGGCGGTGCCAGCGCTCAGGGGCTCCCCACGACGGGCTTGCCAGGAAGGCCAGCGCGGCGCAGAGCAACAGAGAACTGAAGAGGCGATATGTCGTCATTTTCATGTCCAGGGCGTTTGGCAGACGTTCCAGAATCAGGGCTTGCGCAGCTTGACGATGAACTGGTCGGTCACGCCGCGGATGCTGGCATCGAACACCGTGAGGCTGCGGTCATCGGCCGGATTGCGCAGCAGATCGCTGGTACCGTCCACGATGAAGCCCGCCGCTGCGGCGCCTGCCAGCACCTTGTCAAGTTCGGCGCGATGCATGGGGCCATTGTCGTTGCCGGCATTGCCGGCGTGGTCGATGATGCCGAGCACGCCGCCGGACTTGAGCACACGCTTCATTTCCGCCAGGAAACGGGCTTCCGTCTGCGGATCGGCATTGCGGTACAGCTCGTGATATTCCAGCGCGATGACGGCGCCATCCAGGGAACCATCGGGCAAGCCGAGGTCGTGGGGGTCGCGGTTCAGACGCTCGACATTGGCCAGACGGCCGCCAGCCAGTCGGTCATTGATGGCCTGCGCGGTGCGTTCGCCACGCTCGCCGGTCAGGGCCGACGGGGCATTCTGCATGTAGACCTTGCCATTCGAGCCGACGGCATTGGCCAGCACTTCCGTGTAATAGCCACCGGAGGCGATCAGATCCACCACGGTCATTCCCGGCCCGATGCCGAAGAAGTCGAGGGTTTCCGCAGGCTTGCGTCGGGCATCGGCATCCTTGTCGGCAGCCGGTCTGCCCTCGGCGGCAGCCAGCGCGGCATTCAGGGCGGAGGCATTCTGAGCGTGAACGGGAAGAGTGAACAGGCTGGCGACGAGAGCCAGGGCGAGCGCGATGCGAGTCATGGGAGTGCCCTCGGGAGTCGAAACATTTGCTTGTTGTTGTGTGTCGAACAAGAACGCGGCCAGTAGTAGCACACTTGCCGACACAAGAAAATCACCAGACCTGCCTCAGCGCCATTGAGCCCTCTGTGGAGGTGCCGCTAAGATGGCGCCGCGCAGCGCTTGCGGCTGCGCGCAGCCAGTTCCGGAAATCCTTGCACGAGCCGCCTCCATGATCCGCAGCGCCCACCAAGACGATGCTCCACAGATTGCCGCCCTCTATTCGCACTACGTCCAGTCAACCACCATCAGCTTCGAGGAAAAGGCACTGTCGGGTGCCGACATGGCGAGCCGACTCGCCGCCGTCGAAGCGGCCGGTCTGCCCTGGCTGGTGGCCGAGCGCAACGGCGCACTGCTCGGCTTTGCCTGCGCCAGCCCGTGGAAGGTGCGGCATGCCTATCGGCACAGTGTGGAAATCTCCATCTACCTGCATCCGCAGCAGCGCGGCGCCGGCACTGGCAGCGCGCTCTACACGCAGCTGTTTGCCGCCCTGCGGGAACTGCCGATCCACGCGGTGCTGGCCTGCATCGCCTTACCCAACGCGCACAGCGTGGCGCTGCACGAGAAATTCGGCATGCGCAAGGTGGCCCACTTCGCGGAAGTGGGCTACAAGTTCGGGCAATGGCTGGATGTGGGCTACTGGCAGCTCAATCTCGACGGGGATGTCTACTGACTCAGCTGCCAGTGGGCCGCTCAGTTCTCGACGAGATCGCCGCTCTGGATGGCCAGCTGGAAGCGCAGACGGGCGTTGTCCAGATTGCGCTCGGTGTCTTGCAGGAAGCGCGCACGCACATCGAAATTGCCGTTCAGGATCAGCTCATTGCCGATACGCACTGCCGTGCGCGGGTCGCCACGAGCCACCAGATTGCCGTTGGCGAGGCCCAGCGAGCAATGCCCCCCGCCGAAGGGCACGTAGCGATTGCTGCCGTTCTCGCCGGTGGCGGCGACGAAGGCTTCCTGATTGGTGAGGCTGGAGAAGCACCAGCTCACGCCCTTGAGCTCGGCCTTGAAGGCGTTGCAGTCGGCAACGGCAATGGTGTTCTCGTCAAAGGCTGCCACCGGGTCATAGGCAATGACCTGACCGTCCTGCATGCGCGAGAAGGCGATGCCGTTGTTGTTGATGTAGACCGGGACTGCTTCCGCGGCGCTGACGACAGAGGCAAACCCACTGACCAGACTCAGACCGCAGAGCGCGGTAACACGAGCGAGTGCTTTCATGGAACATTCCTTCTTGTTGTTATTGCGTGAGTGTTGAGAGAGTATCAGGCAAAGACCCTGTTCGGGATGTGGGGATTCTAGACCTGCCCCCTGAGGGATTGCCACGACTTTGACGAACGGAAACACAAAATTGCAAACACATATCTTCAGGCTTTCACTGCGCACTGCGTTGGCCGCAGCGCTGCTTCCCCTGCTGGTGCTGCATCAGGGCCAGGCCCTCGCCGATGTCTCGCGCATCGAGATTAACGGCCGCGAGCTGCTGGGCGCCCCCGACTCCGCCGTGCAGTACGAATCCGTCACCGGGCTGCTGCATCTCACGCTCGACCCCCAGGCGCCCGGCAACCAGAAGATCGTCGACCTGGCACTGGCCCCCCGCAATGCGGCCGGCCTGGTCGAATTCAGCGCCGACTTTCGCCTGCTGGTGCCACGCAGCGGCCCGCTCAGCGACACCCTGCTCTACCAGGTCAACAATCGTGGCCGCAGCTCTCTGCCGCCTGACCTGTCGCTGCAGCACCCGCTGAGCACTCAAGGTCACACGTTTCTGAGCACCGGCTGGATCGCCGAGCTGGAGGCGGGCGACGAGCGCCAGCGCCTGCACGTCCCCGTCACGGGCAGTCCGGCGGCGCCGGTGACAGGCAGTGTCCGCTACGAAGTCTACGTGAACGCACCCGCTGCCGAGACGTCCATCGCCGGGGCCGCCCATCTGGCCTACCGGCCCACGGCTGACGGCCTGCGCGAAGCCACGCTCACGCGGCGCCTGAATCAGGCCGACCCGCGCGAAGCGGTGCCGCGCGAGGACTTCAGTCTGCGGGTGGAGGAAGTGGCGGACAGCGAGCAGGTCCGCATCACCCTGAGCGTGGCCGGCGGTCTGGTGCCGGGCGTGTTGTATGAGCTGATCTATGAGGCGCAGGATCCTGTGCTGGCCGGCGCCGGCCTCGCCGGCATTCGCGACGTCATCGCCCTGCTGCGTCACGGCACGACAGACGCGTCGCTGCGCGCCACGTTGGAAGCGCTGCAAATGCCGGCGTTCGCCCATGCCGTCGCCTGGGGTAATTCCCAGAGCGGTCGCCTGCTGCGACAGTTTCTGTACCAGGGGTTCAACGAGGATCTGGCGGGCCGACGCGTGTTCGACGGCATGATGCCTGTCATCGCAGGCGGCGGCTTCGGCATGTTCAATCTGCGCTTCGCCATGCCCACCAGTACCAACGGGCAGCATGAATACCATCTGTTCCCGAACGACCATTTTCCTTTCACTTATGGCGACAGCGTGGACCCGTTCACGGGCCGCACCGACGGCATTCTGAAGCGGGCGCGCGAAAGTGGCACCGAGCCGCGGCTGATGCACGTGCAGACGTCCAATGAATACTGGATCCGTGCAGGCTCGCTGGCCCACACCGACCCGCTGGGCCAGCACGATGCCGACATCCCGGCCAATGTGCGCTTCTATACCCTCGGTGGCTCCGCCCATGGCTCGGGGACAGGCCGCCCCGGACCGGCCGGCGCCGGGCAGCTGGGAGCGAATCCGAATCTGTGGTCTCCCATCGCCGATTCGCTGCTGGCGCGCCTGGTCGACTGGGTGCGCACGGACACCCCGCCTCCTCCCAGCCGCTATCCGCGAATTGCCGACGGCTCGCTCGTGCCCTCGCATCTGGGGGATGGTCGCATCAATCCCGCCGCCTGGAACCCGCTGCCCGGCATTGCGCATCCCAAGGCCATGTATCAGGTGGGTCATGTGGATTTCGGCCCGCGCTTTCGCGAGCAGGGCATCGTCGATCAGCACCCGGCCTCCACACAGTCCTGGTATGGCGCACGGGTTCCTGCCGTCAATGCCGACAACAATGACTCGGGCGCCAGCACGGTGCTGCCCCCTCTGACGGTCGTGCCCCTTGGTACTTTCGTGCCGTGGAATCTGCGCAGCGCCGGCAGCGGTGCGGACACCGAACTGCTGCGTCTGTCGGGGGGTTATCTGCCCTTTGCGGCAACCGCGCAGGAAGCGGCGACCAGGAAGGACCCGCGCGCGCCCGTGAGCACCCGCTACCCGCGTGCGCAGGACTATCTGCAGGCCTACACGCAGGCCACGGACACGTTGATCGCCGAGGGATTTCTGCTGCCCGAATTCCGCGACACGCTGCTGGCGATCGCGCGGGAGAATGCCGCGCAGCTGCCTTGAGTGGCAGGTGTGGCGGGCCAGGCTGATCAGACGCGGCGACCCGGCGCGTCGATCCGATATAACGCAGTGGACACCAGCGTCCCGCCGCCGCTGCGCTCTTCCACATGGCTGAAGCGGCCGCCGATTTTCTCCAGCGCGCGCCGCGAGCGCAGGTTCTGCGCGCCGATGTGAAACCACACCGTGTCCACCCAGTGCCAGGCATGCTCGAGCAGCAACTGCTTCATTTCCTGATTGGCCGGCCCGCCCCACCAGGCTCGCGCCAGAAAGGTGAAGCCCAGCGCGATGCTGCGAGACTGGGGCTGCCAGTCGTAGTAGCGCGTGGACCCGATGATGGCGCCGCTGGCGTTGTCCAGCACCACGAAGGCACTGCCGCCGGCCAGCGCGCTCTTGAAGAAGTGTTCCGCAAAGACCTCGCGCTGCCAGCGCGTGGGTTGCGGGTGTTGCGCCCAGATCAGTGGGTCTGCGGCTGCGGCGTACAAGGCTTCGAAGTCCTCTGCCACGAGCGGGCGCAGCGCCACCAAAGGGCCGATGAGCGTGGGCTGGGTGTTGAACATGTGCGTCATGGCAGAACGACCCTGGACAGCGTGGCCAGCGCCGCACGCTGCTCTTCAGAAAGCGACTTCATGAACGCGCGGGCACCCTGCGTGAAGGACTTCTCGGCGTCCGCCAGTATGCGCTCGCCGGCCGCGGAAAGTCGCACCAGACTGACGCGGGCGTCCCGCGCCCCCTCCTCCTTGCTGATGAGCCCGATCTTTTCCATGGGCAGCAGCATGCGGGTGACCCCGGACGCACTGAGACCCACCTTTTCCGCCAGATCGATGCGCTTCAGAGAATGCGTGCTTGCCTCGCTCAGGGCACTCATCACCTGAAATTCCTTGAAGCTGATGCCATGGGCAGCCAACCATTGGTCCTGGCGCTTGTGCAGCCGCGTCTGCACATGAGACAGCCCCAGCAGCACTTTGCCTTCCGCTCCGACACTCACTTGCAATCTCCTTGCTTATTACTTGATATTGCAAGTATCAAGCAAGCATAAAGCGAATGTCAACCCGGCAATGGACAGCCAGCTCACGGGCTTCTATCCTGCTCGTCATTGCACTGTCAGGACCATGCGCCATGCACAGACATCCCGGATTGACCTGCCTTTTTTTGCTGTCGACCTTGCTGTTGCCTGCTGCATGGAGACACGCCGACGCACCTCCGGCTGGCACCCTGACCCCTTACAACAATGTCGGTTTGTACGACGGCGGCACCGGACTGCTGAACAGCTGTGTCACACTGCATAATGCGGCGTGCGAGGTGGAAAAGGACACTAGCGGACAGGACCGACTGCTGGCACTGACGCTGCGTCTGGTGAGCCCTGACCTGGTCTTTCGTGTCGACAGCGCCACCCCCTTTGACAGCAGCACAGGCAAGGACTGCAGTGGCAGCTTCCGCACCGGGGTCTATCGTGACCAGGTGCTGATTACCCGGGCAGACCCGACGCTGGATGGCCGTGTCGTGAGTCTGATGTTCGACCATGTGCCCGGGACAGAGGCAGACTTGCGCCTGCGCAACGACGCCGCCAGCCTCGCCGTGCTGCGCAACATCAACGGCAACTCCACGCAGCTCGGCTCAAGTCTTGGCAGCTTCCAGGTCAGCTAACTGCGTGACTTCAGCAATGGCCTGCGCCCGGCGTCTGTCACCATGACGCTGCCGCAATGCGTCGACCCGCAGGGCGATGCCAATCTCGTCGTTCTGGAACGTGATGGCACCGCCTTCGCCACTGGTACCCCGGGCGCCGAGTACACCTGGAACATCACGACGCTCGCGGCGGGAGAGTATCTGCTGCGCGCCAATTGCAGCGATGAAGCGGCCGTGCGCCTGCTGTACCAGAACGCCGGGCTGGAAGTGGTGCCAGCGCACTTCGGGATCAGCGCCCATGCCCCTGGCAGTTTCAGGGTACGTCTGGGCGCGCCCACCGCCGCCCCGAGCCCCAGTCCGTCCCCAACCCCCACTGGAAGTGTCTTCGCGTTCCAGTTCGACGCAGCCACCAGCAGTGAAGACCGCCAGCTGATTCAGGATGCCGTGCAGTTCGCCAGCAGTTTCTATCAAAGTACTCTGGGACGCACCGTGCAGCAGAGCACCACGATTGCCACTTCGAGAACCGCAAGGGGATGCACCAGCGGCGGCGCCTCGGCATTCACTGGCGCAAGGAACATGACGATCTGTGTCGCCAATCAAGGCTGGACAGTGCACGGCCCGGTGACACGCCGGAAGATCATCATCCACGAAGTGTTTCACCTGCTGCAGTTCGAGCAACGCTGGATTGGCGGACCGCAGCCTGCAGGCCTGCACTGGATGATCGAAGGAGCAGCGGAATACCTGGGCTGGCTGGGAATTGCGCAGCAGGGAATGGTGCCCATCAGCACGGCGCGCGGCTGCATGCTCAAGGAAGTCACGGATTTCGCGACAAGCCAGCCGCCGGGACTGCCAGACCTGAACCTCCTGGAGTCGGCGCAGAGTTTCAGCCGGCAGGGGCCGGTGTATCCCCTGGCGATGCTGGGGGTGCTACAGCTGATGAGCTCATCCAGTGCCAACGCACTGCTGACCTACGGGGCTGCGATAGCGGCAGGCAATACGGCCGAGTCGGCATTCCAGAACGCCTTTGGGACGTCATTGCCAGCCTTCTACCAGCAATTCCCTGCCTGGAAGGCGCTGCCGGTTCCGGCTACCTATGAGTGCCGTCTCTGAGATCGGCGCTGACCCGTTCTGCACGGGCCGCTGCTGCCTCTGCAACGGCATCAGTGGCAATCACAGACGCTTCAGATCCGGCTTGATGACCTTGCCCATGGCATTGCGGGGCATCGCCTCAAGCACGCGCAGAGACTTGGGAATCTTGTAGGGCGACATGCGCGATTCGCACCAGGACTTCAGCTCGGGCAGGCTCAGCGACTGGCCGGGCTTGAGCACCACGAAGGCTGTCACCGCCTCGCCCCAGGTCTCGTCGTCCATGCCAATCACGGCACACTCGGCGATCTTCTCGTGAGTGAGCAGGGTGCCCTCGATCTCCAGTGCAGAGAGCTTGTAGCCCCCGGACTTGATGATGTCCACGGACGAGCGCCCCATGATGCGGTAATAGCCCTTCTCCCGCACGGCGACATCCCCGGTGCGGAACCAGCCGTCAACGAAGCTTTCCGCGGTGGCTTCGGGATTGTTCCAGTATTCCAGGAACACGTTGGGGCCGCGCACGCGAATCTCGCCGGGGACCTCGTCCTTGTCGATCACGGCGCCGGCATCATCGAACAGTGCCACCTCGACCCCTTTCAGCGGCAGGCCGACGGCACCGGCGCGACGCTCGCCGAGGTAGGGGTTGGAGATGCCCATCCCGATCTCGGTCATGCCATAGCGCTCCAGCAGGGTCTGGCCAGTGAGCGCCTTCCACTGATTGAACAGCTTGACGGGACAGGCCGCCGAACCGCTGACATTGAGCCGCATGGCCTTGAACGCCGAGGTCACGGCCTCGCGCTTGCCGGCATCCAGGGCTTCCAAGTATTGAATGATCTTCACGTAGATGGTGGGCACCGCCATGAACACCGTGTACTTGCGCAGGCGCACCTGAGTCATCACCAGGTCCATGTCGAAGCGCGGGAAGAGGGCGACGCGCGCGCCGATCCACAGGCCGCAGCAAAGGATGTTGATGATGCCGTGAATGTGATGCAGCGGCAGGAACAGCGGGATGGAATCCTTGGCCTGCCAGCCCCAGGCCTCCAGCAGCGTGGTGACCTGCGCGCGGATGTTGCGATGCGTGCTCACCACGCCCTTGGGCTTGTTGGTGGTGCCGCTGGTGAACAGGATCATGGCGCGTCGCTCGGGCGCAAGCACGGGGAGCTTGCCGACACCGTCAGCGAGGGTTTCCGCCACGGTGAGCATTTCGATCTTCAAGGCCTGGCAGAGGATGTGCAGGGCCACGATGTGATCGGTGTCCAGGGAAAGACAGACCACCAGACGTGTGACCTGAGCACAGGTCAGCGCGTGCTCGAGTTCCGGCAGTGCGCCTGCCACGTTCAAGGGCACGGCGATACCACCGGCACGCCAGATCCCCAGCAAGGTGGTGACATAGTCCACGCCGCCCGGGATCATCAGGGCGATGCGCTCCTCCTTCAGATCAGTGCTGCCCTCCAGCAGTCCGGCCGCCATCTTGTTGATGCGCTCGTGCAGATCGGAATAGGTCCACTCGCCCGCCGTGGTCTGCAGGGCCACTGCTGTATTGCCGAAACTCAGCGCGGGAAAGGCGCGCTGCTCCGTGTGACTGCCTGAACTCATTGTGACGTCTTCCTTGTGCGACAAGCGGCACTCTTCACACGAGTGCGCGAACGATGAAATAGAGAACGGAAGGGCCGAGCAGACAGCCGACCCCGGTATAGAACGTGGCCGTCATGGCGCCGTAGGGCACCAGACGCGGGTCGGTGGCGGCCAGTCCGCCAGCCACGCCGCTGGTGGTGCCCATCAGACCACCGAACACCATTGCCGACTGCGGATTGTTCAGCCCGATGTGGCGTGCCACCAGTGGCGTGCCGATCATGACCAGGATGGACTTCACCACGCCGGCAGCGACTGCCAGCGCAATGACGTCCGAACTGGCCCCGATCGCAGTGCCAGTCACAGGCCCGACGATGTAGGTGACCGCGCCGGCACCGATGGTGGTGATGCTCTCGGCATCGGTATACCCGAACGCCAGGGCAATCAGCGCGCCGGCAATGAACGAGACCAGCACTCCGGCAAGAATTGACACCACACCCACGATGCCGGCTTGACGCAACTCGGACAACTGCACTCCGAAGGCTGTGGAGACGATACCGAAGTCCCGCATCATGCCGCCGCCCATAAGGCCGATGCCGGCCAGCAGCCCTATGTCCACCACGCCTCGGGTGCCCCCACTCGCAAGGCCAGCAGCATAGGCAGCCAGCAGCCCGAGAATGATGGCGATGGCCGAGCCGTGAATGCGCCCTCGAGTAAGGTGCCGTGACGCCCAGTAAGACAGCCAGACGGCCGCACCGACCACCAGAAATGCCACCACGAGGCCATTAGCCTGAATGACTGCGCGCAAGGTTTCCATCAGGGCTCCTGTTCCAGCGGGGGCAGGGGCGGACTCTGCGGTCCGATGCGGCTGAGCACCGGCACCAGCGCGAAACTGACAACGACGGCCAGCACTCCGGCGAGCACGGCGAGCATGCCACCACTGGCGGCCGCCACGACATTCTGGCTGGCGGCCATGGCGACCACGATTGGAATGTACATGGCGCTCCAGAACTTCACGCCTTCACCGGATGCGCCAGTGGTGAGCGAGCGCATACGGGGCGAGCCGCCGGCCATTACCAGCAGCAGCATCGCGAGACCCACGCCGCCGACGTTGGCCTGCACGCCGAGCAATTGACCGAGCAGTTCACCAAGATAGAGACCTGTGAGCAGGCAGGCTGCCAGCAGTGCCACACCGTAGATGATCATGGACATTCCTTGTTGACATTGTGATGGAGGCATTCAAGTCGAAGTATAGCCGAGCAAAAGTGAACTTCACTACCCTTGGACGGGGGATTCGTCTCCATTCACCGATACTTGCGCTACTACTTGAATGACTTTCGAACAGCTTCACGGGGCGCGCTGTGCCTGATGCGCAGAATCAGGCTACACTCTGCAGCGCTCCACTTATTGACGAGACGATACTGAAAACAGGAAGACATCATGCGAACCGATTCCCTGCTGGCGGCTCTTCTCGCCAGCCTGCTCACCGCCCCGGCCTCGGCGCAACTCGCGGAGTCCGCCGGCTTTGCCACTGCCATCGAGACACGCTATCAGGTCAACATCGACGTGCCCTACACCTCGCAGGCCGGGGCGCAGCTGGCCATGGATGTCTACGCGCGACGCGATGTCACCACGCCGCAGCCAACCCTGGTGTTCTTTCACGGCGGCTTCTGGGTGGCGGGCAACAAGAACGCTCAGATTCTGGCGCTCATGCCTTGGCTGGAGATGGGCTGGAACGTGGTGAATGTGGGCTACCGCCTCGGGGGCACGGCTCCGGCGCCCGCGGCCCTGATCGATGCCTTCTGCGCCCTGCGCGCCATCGCCACGGAAGCCGAGCGCTTCAACATTGACACGCAGAAGCTGGTGGTGAGCGGGCAGTCTGCCGGCGGACACCTGGCGCTTTCCGTGGCCATGATTCCCGACAGCGAAGGCTTTGCCTCCGGCTGCCCCGATGGCACCACGCCGCCCGTGGCGGCCGCCATCAACTGGTTCGGCGTCACCGACGTGCAGGATGTGATCCAGGGGCCCAATCTTGCCGAGAATGCCGCGCGCTGGTTCAATGGCGTGGCTCAGCCCATGGCGCTGGCCCAGCGCCTGTCGCCCATACGCTACGTGCGCAATGACCTGCCGCCGATCCTGAGCATCCATGGCGATGCCGACGCGGTGGTCCCCTATGCCCACGGTGTGGAGCTGCACCGGGCACTGGCCGCCACCAATGTGCGCAACCAGCTGTTGACGATTCCCGGCGGCGGACACGGTCGTTTCACGGCCGAGGAACGCGAACGCATCTACGTCAGCATTCAGGACTTTCTCATGGAAGCAGGACTTTGACATGAACATGCTTTACGACGCCCACCCTGTGATGTTCAAGAACCACCCCTTCGGCTTTGTGCTGTGCATCCTGCTGATCCCGCTGGGCATCGGCATCCTGATCCTGCTGTGGTGGCATCTGCAGAACAAGTCCTCGCGCCTGTCCATCAACGAGAACCACGTGCTCTACGAGAAAGGACTGCTCAGCAAGGAGCGTTCCGAAATCGACATCGACAGTGTGCGCACGGTGAAAGTCAAACAGTCGTTCTTCAACCGGATCTTCGGCACCGGCACCATCGAACTGTACACCTCGGGCGATCAGCCCGAGATCGTGGCCGCAGGCATGCCTGATCCCAACAAGATCCGGGAAATCATCAAGGCCAATCAGAAGGAAGACTGAACATGGTGGGAGAGACCGACAAGAAGGACAAGGACGATTCCCGCCGCATCGCCATTGCGTTGATCGTGCTGGTGTTGCTGCTGGTGGCGGCAGCCGCGCTGATGCTGCCGCTGGTGGGGGAACTGGTGGCCACGCATCTGGCGCCGGGGCTCGGCATGCGCGATGCCGCCGTGATCGCGTTCTTCCTGACGCTGCTGATCCTGGTGGTGTTCGCCATCGCCTCGGGCGACGGGCTGCTGGGCGAACTGCAGTTCATGCTGATCGGTTTTCTGGCCTTCTTCGTGATCCTCTGGCTGATGATCGCTTGGATCTTCTGAGGCCGCGTGCGCCGCTGCTTCAGCGGCGCAGTTCCTTGGGCATGCTGAACACGATGTTCTCTTCCACGCCGTCCAGCTCTTCAGGTTCCATGCCGCAGATCTGTCGCAGCCGGTCCACTACCTGCTGCACCAGGACTTCCGGCGCCGAGGCACCCGCAGTCACGCCAAAACGGCTCTTGCTCTCGAACCACTGCGGCTGCATGTCGTCCACGCTGTCGATCAGGTAGGACTCACAGCCCAGCCGCTCGGCCAACTCCTTCAGACGATTGGAATTGGAGCTGTTCGGCGAGCCCACCACCAGCAGCAGTTCGCACTCCAGCGCCAGCTGCTTCACGGCATCCTGGCGATTCTGTGTGGCGTAGCAGATGTCTTTCTTGCGCGGCCCCTCGATCTGCGGGAAGCGCTCGCGCAGGGCGTCGATGATGCGCGAGGTGTCGTCCATGGACAGCGTGGTCTGCGTGACATAGGAGAGCCTTTCCGGGTCACGCACCTGCAGACGCTGCACATCGTCCACCGATTCAACCAGATAGATGCGGCCGCCACGGCTCTCATCGTACTGGCCCATGGTGCCTTCCACTTCGGGATGAAACTGGTGCCCGATCAACACGCATTCGCGGCCGGCCGCGCTGAAGCTGATGACTTCCAGATGCACCTTGGTCACCAGTGGGCAGGTGGCGTCGAAGATCTTGAAGCCGCGCTGCTCGGCTTCCTCCTTCACCGCCTGGGCCACGCCATGGGCACTGAAGACGACGATGGCCGGGCGCCCCTGCGCGTCCTGTGAGGGGATGTCGGAGAGTTCGTCCACGAAGATCGCGCCGCGCTGGCGCAGCGTGTCGACCACGAACTTGTTGTGCACCACTTCGTGACGCACATAGATCGGCGCGCCGTAGATGTCCAGCGCCCGGTTGACGATGTCGATGGCACGATCCACCCCGGCACAGAAGCCGCGTGGATTGGCCAGCTTGATCTGGGCCTGGGCGGCCCCGGGGGCGGGTGTGACGTGTTGAACGGCACTCATCAGCGAATCTCCATGGCTTGCACGCCCGGCGCCAGCACGGCCAGGATGTGTGCGTTGAATCGAATCTCGCGACCGGCGAGCGGATGATTGAAATCCACCACCAGCGTATCCTCGTCGATCGACTTCACCACGCCGGGAATCTCGAAGCCCCCCGTGTCGGTGAACGACAGCACGGTGCCCTCTACCACCGGATCGGTGGAATTGGCCAGCAGCGCAGCGAAGCGGCGACGCGGCAGCACCTGCACATTGTCGGCGTTGCCAACCCCGAAGCCTTGCTCCGGCGGCAGCAGCACGTCGATGCGCTGTCCGCTCACGGCCCCGAGCAAGGCCTGCTCGAATCCTGGCAGCAGACTGCCGTCGCCCATCACGAAACTGGCCGGCGCCTTGTCGAAATTGCTGTCGATGGGCGTGCCATCGGCCAGCGCCAGGGCGAAATGCAGGGTGACGCGGGCGCCGGGGACGATGCCCTGCGCTGTGTTCGGGGACTCAGGCATGTTGACGGATTTCCCCAGTGCCCACGATGTTCTCGACGCAGCGGCCACACAGCTCCGGGTGCTCGGCATGCACGCCGATGTCGGGGCGGTGGTGCCAGCAGCGCACGCACTTCGCATGCGACGACGGCGTGATCTGCAGACGCAGCCCGGCCAGCTCGGTCTCGGCCGCGTCCTGCGCCTCGCCCAGCGGACGCAGACGGGCCTGGGACACGATCAGCACGAAGCGCAGTTCGTCCTCGAGCTGCGCCAGCAGGGCCTGCAGCGGCGCGTCACAGTACAGCGTGACTTCGGCCCCCAGACCGGCGCCGATGCGCTTCTCGTTGCGCTGGCGCTCCAGCTCCCTGTTCACGGCGGTCTTCACCTGCATCACCTGTTCCCAGAAGGCATCGCTCATGGTGGCGTGCTCGGGCAACAGGGCCAGGGTGTCGCTGAACTGACTCAGGAACACCGATTCCTCGCGCTGCCCCGGGATGCCCACCCAGATCTCGTCGGAGGTGAAGCTGGTGATGGGGGCGATCAGTCGGGCCAGGATCTGCACGATGTGATACAGGGCGCTCTGCGTGGAGCGCCGGGCCAGGCAGTCTTCCCGCGTGGTGTACTGGCGGTCCTTGATCACGTCCAGATAGAAGCTGCCGAGCTCGATCACGCAGAAGTTGTGGACCTTCTGGTACACGCCCAGGAAGTGGTAATCGGTGTAGTCCTGCACCACCTGCTGCTGCAGCAACTGCGCCTGGCGCACGATCCAGTGGTCCAGCGCCATCATGTCGGCCGGGGCCACGAGATTGGCCGCCGGGTCGAAGCCGGTGAGATTGGCCAGCAGGAAGCGCGCGGTGTTGCGGATGCGGCGGTAGCTGTCGGCCACGCGCAGCAGCACTTCCTTCGACGCTGTCATCTCGCCGCGGAAATCGGTGGAGGCCACCCACAGGCGCAGCACATCGGCGCCGTATTCCTGGAACACTTCCTTCGGGGAGATGGTGTTGCCGAGGGACTTGGACATCTTGTAACCCTTGGCATCGACGGTGAAACCGTGCGTCAGCACCTGCCGGTAGGGCGCACAGCCGTACATGGCGATGGAGGTTTTCAGCGAGGACTGGAACCAGCCGCGATGCTGGTCCGAGCCTTCCAGATAGAGGTCGGCCGGGAAACCCAGGCCTTCGCGCTGCTGCAGCACAGAGTAATGCGTGACGCCGGAGTCGAACCAGACATCCAGCGTGTCCGTGACCTTGCTGTACTGCGCGGCTTCCTCGCCCAGCAGGTCCTCGGCAGTCAGCTCGAACCAGGCGTCGATGCCGCCCTGCTCGATGCGCAGGGCGACTTCCTCGACCAGCTCGGCAGTGCGCGGGTGCAGCGCCTGGGTCTGCTTGTGCACGAACAGCGTGATCGGCACGCCCCAGGTGCGCTGCCGCGAGACACACCAGTCCGGGCTGCCCTTGAGCATCAGCTCGATGCGAGCCTGACCCCAGTCGGGAATCCACTGCACCCTGGCGGTGGCTTCCAGCGCGGACGCCAGCAGGCCCTGCTCGTTCATGCTGATGAACCATTGCGGCGTGGCGCGGTAGATCAACGGAGTCTTGGTGCGCCAGCAATGGGCGTAGCTGTGCACGATCTTCTTCAGCGCCACCAGCGCGTGCTCGCGCTTGAGCACCTCGATGACGCGCTCGTCCGCCTTGTAGACATGCTCGCCCGCGAACTCGCCGGCCGCCGCCGTGAACACGCCTTCGTCGTCCACCAGGTTCAGCGTGCCAATGCCGTAGGCGCGGCCGACGTTGAAGTCATCCACGCCGTGATCGGGCGCGGTGTGCACAGCGCCGGTGCCGGCGTCGGTGGTGACGTGTTCGCCCAGGATCACCGGCACCTGGCGGCTCAGGAACGGGTGCTGCAGCAGTTGCCCCTCCAGCTGCTGCCCCTTCACGCGGCCGAGCACCTCGAAGGTCTCGCAGCCATAGCGCTGCAGGATATCCTCGACCATGGCGGCGGCCACGACGATGGTCTCGCGGCCGTTTTCGATCTCACAGTTCACCAACGCGTAGTCCAGCTCGGCATTCAGGCACACGGCCTGGTTGGAGGGCAGCGTCCAGGGGGTGGTGGTCCAGATCACGACGGACAGCGGTGCCCCCTCGGGGACAGAGACCTCAGCACCGAAACACGCCAGGACGGCGGCCTTGTCCGCGACCGCGAACCGCACGTCGATGGCGAAGGAGGTCTTCTCCTGATACTCAACTTCAGCCTCAGCCAGCGCGGAAGCGCCCACGACGCTCCAGTACACCGGCTTGTAGCCCTTCACCAGATGGCCGTTCTGCGCGATGCGCCCCAGCGCGCGCACGGTGTCAGCCTCGGACTTGTAATCCATGGTCAGGTAGGGGTGATCCCACTCGCCCAGCACGCCCAGACGCACGAAATCGGCCTTCTGGATCTCGACCTGCTTCGCGGCATACTCGCGGCAGGCCTTGCGGAATTCGGCAAAGGAGACCTTCTTGCCGGCCTTGCCCAGTTTCTTCTCGACATTGATCTCGATGGGCAACCCGTGACAGTCCCAGCCCGGCACATAGGGGGCATCGAAGCCGGCCAGCGTGCGTGACTTGACGATGATGTCCTTGAGCGTCTTGTTGACCGCATGGCCCAGATGCAGCTCGCCGTTGGCATAGGGCGGGCCGTCATGCAGGATGAAACGAGGTCGGCCCGCACTCTTTGCCCGGATGCGGCCGTACAGATCCATGGCCTGCCAGCGTGCCAGCATCTCCGGCTCGCGCTGCGCCAGAGCGGCCTTCATGGGGAAGTCCGTCTGCGGCAGGTTCAGGGTGCTCTTGTAGTCAGTCATTTGTCAGTCTCGTCGTTGGTCTCGAATTCATGGGTCGATCACAGTGGCATGTCTTTGGCGAAGAAATCGCGCACGGTCTGCACGTCGATGGCGATGCGTGCCTGCAGCGCTTCCAGCGAGGCGAACTTCTGCTCGTCGCGAATCTTGTGGCGGAAGATCACGGTGATGTGCTCGTCGTAGAGGTCGCTGTCGAAATCCAGCAGATGCACCTCCAGCACGGCCTTGCTGCTGTCCGTCACCGTCGGACGATAGCCGATGTTGGCCGCGCCCTTCAGGAAGCGCTCGGCCAGGTCTGCATTGTTCACCTGCACTTCGCAGGCATACACGCCATGCAGCGGCAGTGACTTGCGATTGAGTTTGACGTTGCAGGTGGGGAAGCCCAGGTCGCGCCCGAGTTGCTGCCCCTTCACCACGGTGCCCGCGATGCCGTAGGGCCGATCCAGCAGCAGTTCCACCAGCTCGAAATCCCCCTGCTGCAATTGCTGGCGCACATAGGTGCTGCTGATGCGCACGCCCTCGTGCTCGCAGCTGGCCGACTCCACCAGCTCGAAACCGTGACGCGTGCCGAAGGCCTGCAGCATGGCGAAATCGCCACGCCGCTGGTGACCGAAGCGGAAATCATTGCCGATGATCAGGCACTCGACGCCCAGGCCGCGCACCAGAAACTCCTGGACATAGTCCTCGGCGCTCTGTGCCTGCAGCGCCGCATCGAAGCGCAGCTTGTACACGACGTCGACGCCCTGGGCCTCGAGCAGCACCAGTTTTTCCTCCAGCTCGCTCAGGCGTGCGGGGCAGTCCTGCGCACTGGCAGCGAAGAATTCCTCGGGGTGCGGCTCGATCAGCACGACAACGGCCGGCACGCCGTGCTCGGCGGCCTTGCTGCGCAATTGCTGCAGGATCAGCTGGTGGCCGGTGTGCACGCCGTCGAACTTGCCGATGGTGAGCACACTGGCCTGGTGGTGCTGCCGGAATGTGGCAAGGTCCTCGATGACTCTCATGACTTGCTGCTGCGCACCCGCTCCTGCCCTTTCACGAAGAACACCCGGGACCAGACGGCCAGGAAGATCACCACGACCAGCTGCCCCATGGCGGCACTCGCGACCGAGACAGTCTCGGGACGCATGGCGATCAGGGCCATGTTGAAGAGCGTGGCCAGCGCCATGGTGCCGAGCACCCCGGACAGCAGCAGTTGCAAGATGCCGATCATGCGATCCATTTCATCGTCTCCTGTGGGGGGCCGGGGCAGCGTGTGAAGACACCGCCCTTCAGCCGACCGTCAGTACCAGTTTGCCCAGCATGGTGCCGGACTCGAGCTTCGCGTGCGCCTTCAGCAGATTGGCGGCAGTGAGCTGCCCGTAATGTTCGGTGCGGGTGTGCCGCAGGACGCCCTCGTCAAGCAGCCGCGCGGCTTCGTTCAGCAGCACGCCCTGTTCGGCCATGTCCGGCGTCTGGAAGCGGGCACGCGTGAACATGAACTCCCAGCTGATGGCCACGCTCTTGGGCTTGAACAGATTGATATTGACCGGCTGGTTCGCTTCGGTGTCCACGATCAGGCAGATACCGCCCTGGGGCGCGATCACATCGGCCATGCCATGCCAGTGCTGCGCGGTGCCCACCAGACAAAGAATGTAGTTCACGTTGCTGCAGCCGATCAGCTTGAATTCGTCGGCCAGCGCCTCGCGGTGATTGATGACTTCGTCGGCGCCCATGTCCATGCACCACTTTTCCGTCTCCGGACGCGAGGCCGTGGCAATCACGTGCAGGCCGGCGAGCTGCTTGGCCAGCTGGATGGCGATGGAGCCCACGCCCCCGGCACCGCCGATGATCAGGATGGACTTGCCCTTGTTGGCGGCGCGATCCCGCACGATGCCCAGACGCTCGAACAGTGCCTCCCAGGCCGTGATCGTGGTGAGCGGCATGGCGGCCGCATCGTCGAAGGCGAGACTGGCCGGCTTGCGGCCCACGATGCGCTCGTCGATCAGATGCAGTTCGCAGTTGCAGCCGGCCCGGGTCACGTCGCCGGCGTAATAGACCTCATCGCCCGGCTTGAACAGCGAGCACTGCTCGCCCACGGCTTCCACCACCCCGGCACAATCCCAGCCGAGGATGCGAGGCTGTTCCAGACGACTGCCGGCATTCAGGCGGATCTTGGTGTCCACGGGATTGACGGAAACGGCACGCACGCGCACCAGCAGGAAGCGCCCGCTGGCAACCGGCGCGGGGATATCGACATCCTGCAACGCCTGAGGATCTGTGACGGGCAACGAATTGTGGACTCCAACGGCTTTCATGGTGCTTCCTCTTTGTTTTTCTTCGAGAATTCTCGCGCTCAGGGGGTTGGCAGGGAGTGCCCGCGTGTGTGGGCCCGTATTATGGCACTGCCCGGGCGGCGGCCACAATCCGCGCATGGCCGCGGCGCCTGTGCGCTGGCGAAGCCGCGAAGCCCGCTGCTATGATGCGGGCAAAGTGTTCACGCGGACCCGGGCATGTTTGGCAAATTCCTTCTGACCTTCATCGTCGTGCTGTTGGGCCTGTTGTGGCTGCGCCAGGTGCGTCAGCAGCGCCTGCGCGATGCGACCGGCAACGGCCGCGCCCTGCCACAGGCAGCGGCTCCCGCGCTCAATGACTACCGCTTCGCCGCCTGGCTGTTCCTGGCCCTGATGCTGGGGCTGGGCAGCTATCTCTATTACCTGCAGTGGCAGCAGGACAACACCGTGCTGCAGGTCGTGCTGCACCGCGAGGGCGGCAGCGCGCCGATCACCTATGAGGTGCGCCGCAGCGAGCTTGACGAGCGCGCCTTCACCACCGTGCAGGGCGTGCGCGTGACCGTCGCCGCCAGTGAACGCATGGAAGTGCTCGGCCTGCAGGACGCGCCGTGAGTACCTTGGTGTCCGATGATGTGCTTGACGAGCACTCGCTGCCCACCGGCGGCGGCCTGAAGGCCGTGCGCTATGTCCTGGGGCTCGCCGCCGAGGCCGGCCCGCGGCGGCTCGCGGAGGCCGTGCGCTCGAAGAACACCTGCAAGGCCTGCGCCTTCGGCACGGGCGGCCAGCGCGGCGGCCTGCACAACGAGCACAGCCACGGCATCGAGATCTGCAACAAGAACCTGCAGGCCCAGTCGGGCGATCTGCGCCCGGCCATTCCCCGCACGCTGTTCGAACATACCTCGCTGCAGGATTTCGCCACGCTCAGCGGCCGCGAACTGGAGGCCCTCGGGCGTCTCGCCCACCCGCTGTACAAGGCCCCCGGGGCCGATCGCTATCAGGTGATCAGCCACGAAGAGGCCATCACGCGGATCAGCGACAGACTGCGCCACACGGACCCGCAGCGCAGCTTCTTCTACGCCTCGGGGCGCTCGTCCAATGAAGCCGCCTTCCTGCTGCAAGTGTTCGCTCGGGTGTTCGGCAGCAATCACGTCAACAACTGTTCCTACTACTGCCACCAGGCCTCGGGCGTCGGCCTGCAGGCGGCGATTGGCACGGGCACGGCGACGGTGCAGTTCCAGGACTTGCCGCTGGCCGACACCTTCTTCGTCATCGGTGCCAATCCCGCGTCGAATCATCCGCGTTTTCTCAAGGTGCTGATCGAGTGCCGGCGCCGCGGCGGCCAGGTGGTCGTGATCAATCCGGTGCGCGAGCCGGGCCTGCTGCGCTTCGCCTCGCCCAGTCATCTGCATTCCATGATTGTGGGCGGCGCTCCCGTGGCCTCGCTCTATGTGCAGCCCCACGTTGGAGGCGACCTGGCACTGTTGCAGGGCATCGCCAAGGCAGTGCTCGAGCATGGCGGCGAGGACGCCCGCTTCATTGCCGAGCACTGCACGGGTTTTGCCGACTATGCCGAGCACCTGCGCGCACTCGACTGGGCGCGGCTGTGCGAGGAGTGCGGCGTGGACGAGGCGCAGCTGCGACAGCTCGCCGCGCTGTACCAGCAAAGTCGCGCCTGCGTGTTCGCGTGGGGCATGGGCGTCACGCATCATCGACATGGCGTGGAGAACATCGAGGCCATCAGCAATCTGGCGCTGCTGCGCGGCATGCTGGGCGCGCCGGGCAAGGGGCTGCTGCCGCTGCGCGGGCACAGCAATGTGCAGGGCGTGGGCTCCATGGGCGTCACTCCGGCGCTGAAGCAGCAGGTGTTCGAGCGACTGGAGACCAGCCTCGGCATACGCCTGCCTCAGTCGGCCGGCATGGACACCCTGGCCTGCCTGCGCGCCGCGCATGAAGGGCGCATCGATGCGGCCGTGATGCTTGGCGGCAATCTGTATGCGGCGAGTCCGGACAGTCGTTTCACGGCGCAGGCGCTTGCGGCGATTCCCTTTCGCGTGCAGCTGAGCTCGACACTCAACCTCGGCCACGTCCATGGCCTCGGCGAGGAGTCCCTTGTGCTGCCGATTCGCGTGCGTGACGAAGAGACCCAGCCCACCACGCAGGAGTCCATGTTCAACTACGTGCGTCTGAGCGACGGCGGCTTCGAGCGCATCGACGGCCTGTGTTCCGAAGTCGAATTGCTGAGCCACATCGCTGCCCGGGTGATCCCGCGCGAGACACTGGATTTCGCGCCTTTTGCCGAGCACCGCACTATCCGCCAGGCCATCGCCCGCGTGATTCCCGGCTACGCCGCACTGAGCGAGATCGACGAGACGAAGCAGGAATTCCATGTGGGCGAACGCCATCTGTCCGAGCCCCGCTTCGCCACGACGGATGGCCGCGCACACTTCCTGCGGCCGGCCGCGCAGGCCGCCCGACCTGACCTTGGCGATGACGAATTCATGCTCAGCACGGTGCGCAGCGAAGGCCAGTTCAACACCATCGTGTACACGGACAAGGACACCTATCGGCGCCAGAGCGAGCGGCACATCGTGATGATGCATCCTGCCGACATGCGTGCGGCCGGCCTGCTGGAGGACCAGCGCGTCACGCTGCACAGCAGCGCGGGTCACCTGGCGGGACTGAAGGTGAAACCCTTCGACATCCGGCGCGGCAATCTGCTGATGTATTTCCCCGAGGCGAATGTGCTGGTGCCGCTGCACACCGACCCGCGCAGCCAGACACCGGGCTTCAAGGCCGTCCCCGTCAGACTGACGGCCGATTGACACGGCCGGCCCCGCCGTGCGACGAGCGAAGAACACAGGCTGTTTGTCGAATCCCTGCTTGCAGTCCGCGGTTTGCTGCTAGACTTCGGAGCAACACTCAAGCACCTGGCAAGGCTCATGAATCTGTTGCGCACGTTTGCATTCCTGATCCTGCTGCTTCCCGTTCTCACATGGGCGGCGGAAGAGCAGATCATGCTCGACGATGGCAGCTCGGTGAAAGTCTTCGTGTTCTACCCCAAGTCCAGCGGCGAAGGGCCGTGGCCGCTCAGCGTGCTGATGTCCGGTGGCGCCGCCAATGAGTACATCGTGCGCGCCCAGTTCTGGCTCGGTCACGAACTGGCCAGCCGTGGCTGGGTGATCGCCTTCCCCGTGGCTCCCGAAGCCGGGGGTTTCGCGGGTCGCAACGGCGAGCGAATTCCCCAGATCATCGCGCAGCTGCAGCAACTCCCCGCCATCGAAGTCGGCAAGACACTGCTCGTTGGCGTGTCCGATGGCGGCACGTCGGCACTGGAAATCGCCGGACGCACGCCTGGCAATTACTACGGCGTCGTGGCCGTGCCCGGCATCCTGCGTGACAGCAGCGCGCCGGGTGACTTCACCGGCTTGCCCGTGTTTCTGCGCATCGGCGAGAACGACTACCTGCGCTGGGACAAGCAACTGCCCGCCATTCGCGACACCTTGACGGCTGCCGGGGCACAGGTGGACGCACGCCTCGCTCCCGGTGCCAGCCACGTCTTCCCCATCGATTGGGATGAACTGCAACCCTGGCTCGATTCCCTGCGCTGACCCTTTGCTCTATCATCGCCCGCACTGCCACCCACTACCCGCAGCAACAGGAGCCCCAAGCGCATCATGTATACCTTCATCAAGATCCTGCACATGTCCCTCGCCTCGATTTCCGTCCTCGGTTTTCTAGTGCGCGGAATCCTCAAGATCAATGAGTCACCGATCGTCGAGAAGAAGCTGGTGCGTGTGCTGCCCCACGTCATCGACACCTTCCTGCTGCTGACAGCCATCACGCTGGTGGTGATGTCCGGCATGTACCCCTGGGTGGCGCCATGGGTCGGTGCCAAGATCGTGGGCCTGCTGGTCTACATCGGCCTCGGCGTCGCCGTCATGCGCACCGCCCGCACACGTCAGGCCCGCATCGCGTTCTTCGCGCTGGCCCTGGTCACTGCCGGCTACATCTTCATGGTGGCATCGACCAAGACCATTTTCTGAAACGAACAGTTTTTCGCTTGACATGCCATTGCAAAGGCATAGACTTCGCGCCTTCTTGAACCCGATTGCAACACCAGAGACTCATCATGTTTGCCCCACGCACCAGCCGCACAGTCTGCATGCACACATCGACCCGCGTCGATGTGCGCGCGCTGCATATTGCGGTGAAGAACGCCCGGGAGGGTGGCTTGGAGTAAACTTCTGATTCAATAATGATTGAACCCTGAAAAGGCCTCCGAGTTCCCACCGAACTCCGAGGCCTTTTTTTTCGACCTGAACAATTGCCAGTGTGCATCCACCACGGGTGTGCAGAGGGGGACTTATGCCTGTGAAAAACCAGCTCAGCACTGCGGCACTGCAGCGCAATATCCGCATCATCCATGCGCTGGCCTTCTTTCACATGTTCATGCTGATCGTGCCGGTGATCGTGCCGTTCCTCGAGTCGAAGGGGCTGAGCCTGAGCGAGATCTTCTATCTGCAGGCCGTCTATGCCGGCTTCATCGTGGTACTCGAGGCACCTTCGGGCATGCTGGCGGATCGCTTCGGGCGCCGCACGGTGCTGCTGATCGGCAGCATCGCTCACGGGCTGGGTTACGGCTGGCTGGTGTTCGCCGACAGCTTCGTGCAACTGCTGATCTTCGAGTGCCTGCTGGGCGTGGCCGCGAGCATGATGTCGGGCGCGGATCTGGCACTGCTGTATGACACTGAGAAGGCGCTGTCAGACTCGGAAGACGCGCACACAGGCAGCATCGCGCATCTGTCGTCCACCAAGGCATTTGCCGAAGGGGCGGGGGCACTGGCGGGTGGCGCGCTGGCCGTGAATTCCTTCGACCTGATGGTGGCGACCCAGGCCGGTGTGGCCTGGGTCTGCCTCGTGCTGGCACTGCTGCTGCACGAGCCCCCGTATCGTGAGGCACCTGGCACCCGACCGCTGCGTGGCTTCAGGGCGATCTACGCGCACCTGATGCTGGGCGACAAGGTGCTGCGGCAGACTTTCGTGGCGATTCCGCTCTACAACCTCTGCACCTTTCACGTGGCCTGGCTGGCGCAGCCCTACTGGGAGGCGCAGGGCTTGTCGCTGGTGATGTTCGGCGCGTTGTGGTTCGCTCAGAGTGTCATCGTCGGCGTGGCCAGTCAGTGCGGGCATTATCTGGAGCGCCACCGGGGGCCGGTGTTCGCTCTGGCGCTGATCGGTCTGCTGCCGGTGCTCGGGCATTTCGGCATGGCGTGGCTGCAGGGCTGGGCGGGAATCCTCGTGGGATTCATCCTGTTCTTCTGCCGCGGCCTGTGTCAGGTGATCATGGTGAATGCGCTCAATCGCCGCGTGCCGGGCAATGTGCGAGCGACGGTGAACTCGCTCACCAGTCTGAACTTTCGCTTCGGCTTCATGCTCACCGGCCCGCTGCTGGGACGCGTGGCCGAGACGCAGGGGTTGCGGGTCGCATTCGGCGCCCTCGGTGTTGCTTCGATCATCATTTTCGTGCTGATCATGCTGCCACTGATTCGCTCCGTGCAGGCCCTGCAGCGCGACAAGGCGCGCGCGAATGCACTGGGAGGATGAGGCAGGAACGACCGTGCAGATGCACTCAAACAGTGCATCTGCACGGCTCATTATGGTGCGTTCGCACGGGCTTGGTGCCGCTGCGAAGGCCATGCTAAAGTCTGCGCGCCCGGACCCCGTCGCCGCAGATTTCTTGCAGGCCACTACAACGATGCTGGAGAAACGCCCATGAAACTCATCACCGCCATTATCAAGCCCTTCAAGTCCGACGACGTCCGCGAAGCCCTGCAAGAACTCGGCGTGAACGGCATGACCGTTACAGAAGTGAAAGGATTCGGCCGGCAGAAGGGACACACCGAACTCTATCGCGGCGCCGAGTACGTGATCGATTTCCTGCCCAAGGCCAAGATCGAGGTGGCCGTGTCCGACGACCTGCTGGAGCCAGCCATCGAAGCGATCTGCAAGGCGGCCAACACCGGCCAGATCGGCGACGGCAAGATCTTCGTCACGCCCATCGAGCAAAGCATCCGCATCCGCACCGGCGAGACCGGCAACGACGCGCTCTGAGGAGAGCCCGCATGAGAACAACAACAAGAACGACGCTCTCCCGTACACTCTGCCTTCTGCTCACTGCCCTGCCCTCCCTCGCCTTCGCTGCCGAAGGCGAGCTCGACGGCGCCAACACCGCCTGGATTCTCACGGCGACGGCGCTGGTGCTGTTCATGACCATTCCCGGCCTGTCGCTGTTCTACGCAGGACTGGTGCGCAGCAAGAACGTGCTCTCCATCCTCATGCAGTGCTTCGCGATCACCGCACTGATTTCCGTTCTATGGCTCGTGGTGGGTTACAGCATCGCCTTTGGCCCGGCCGAGAGCGGCTTCTGGGGTGGGCTCGACAAGGCCTTCCTGAACGGAGTGACAAGAGAATCGCTGTGGGGGAATATCCCCGAGTCTCTGTTCATCGCATTTCAGATGACCTTCGCGATCATCACGCCCGCGCTGATCGTCGGCGCCTTCGCCGAGCGCATGAAGTTCTCTTCCATGCTGGTGTTCAGCGGCCTGGGGGCGCTGTTCGTCTATTTCCCGGTGTGCCACTGGGTCTGGGCTGAACACGGCTGGCTGTATCAGATGGGCCTGATCGACTTCGCCGGCGGCACCGTGGTGCATGTCACGGCGGGTGTCGCCGCCGTCATCACGGCCGTCACCCTGGGCAAGCGTCACGGCTTCCTCGTCACCCCGATGATGCCCCACAACCTGACCATGACCATCACGGGCGCGGGCATGCTGTGGGTGGGCTGGTTCGGCTTCAACGCCGGCAGTGCGCTGGCGGCCAATGGCAGTGCCGGCATGGCCTTGCTGGCCACGCATATATCGGCTGCTGCCGGAGCACTGACCTGGATGTGCATCGAATGGGTGCGCCACGGCAAGCCCAGTGGTCTGGGCGCTGTCACCGGCATGGTGGCAGGGTTGGCGACGATCACTCCGGCCTCCGGCTCGGTCGGTGCGGGCGGCGGCCTGCTGATCGGCATCATGGGCGGCGCCATCTGCTTCACGGCCACCTACTACCTCAAGCACAAGGTGAAGATCGACGACTCCCTGGACGTCTTCCCCGTGCACGGCGTGGGCGGCATTCTGGGCACGTTCATGGCCGGCATCCTCGTGTCGCAGAACCTGGGCGTGTTCAGCGGCAACGGCTATGCCGAGGGCATGAGCATGGGCTCGCAACTGGGCGTGCAAGTGATTGGCATCCTCGCAACCGGTGCCTACACAGCGGTGGTCACCATCGTCCTGCTGAAGCTGGTGGCCGTCGCCACCTCCGGTCTGCGTGTGACCGGCGACGACGAGCAGATGGGGCTGGACATTTCCGACCACGACGAGAAGGGCTACTCTATGTAGCACCTGCCCGCGCCGGGCTCCCTCCCGGCGCGGCGCTTCGTCCGGAGTCGTCATGCCACGCACCCTGTTGCCCGCCACACTGCTTGCCTTTCTGCTGGTGGCCTGCAGTCGCGACACTCCCCCGCCTGATCCCGCACCCGCTCAGTCCATCGCCATCCATGTGCTTTCGGCTCGTCCCGACATGGTCAGTGGCGGCGACGCGCTGGTCTCGATCACCAGTTCGGGCGTCCCGCTGAACACCGTGCAGGTCGCGCTGGAAGGCCGCGACATCAGCGATTCATTCGCACTCGACCCGCGTGACAACCGACTCAAGGGACTCGTCACCGGCCTGCAGAATGGACCCAATGTGCTGGTCGCCATGGACGGCGCAGGCAGTGCCCGCTCGCAGATCACCCTGCTCAATCATCCGGCGTCGGGCCCGATCTTCAGCGGCCCGCCTCTGCAACCTTTTGTCTGCACGTCCGCCGAGCAAGGCTTCGGCGAACCGTTGGATGCCGATTGCGCCACCGTGACGCAGATTCGCCATTTCTACCGCAGCCAGGCCGGAGACTTCGTCCCGATCAGGGATATCACGGCTCCCTACCCCGACGACCTGGCCTACACCGAAATTCGCCCGGGCGAGCGCGTGCCGTTCGTCGTGCGAGTGGAGTCGGGGACGCGCAATCGGGCGCTCTATCACATCGCCGTGCTGGATGACCCCCGCCGCACCTATGGCGAATGGGATGCCGTGCGCAGCTGGAACCAGCGCCTGGCCTTGAGTTACGGCGGCGGCTGCGGCACCCAGTACAACCAGGGCTCCCGCGCCCTGGAGAGCGTTCTGGATGCCACGCTGCTCGGCAAAGGCTTTGCCCATGGGGTGTCGTCGTTCATGGTGATGGGGCATCAGTGCAATGACGTTCTCGCCGCCGAGACTACCATGCTGCTGAAGGAGCATTTCATCGAGCAATACGGCGAGCCCGTGTGGTCGCTGGGACTGGGAGAGGCCGGCGGCGCCGCGCTGATCCTGCTGATCGCCCAGAACTACCCGGGCCTGCTGAACGGGCTGCTGCCCGGCATGAGCTACCCCGACGCTTTCAGCATGCGCAATGCCGTGACGGACTGCCGGCTGCTGCAGCGCTATTTCGAGCAGTCGAGCCTGTCCTGGACCCCGGAGCAGCGCCAGGCGGTGGAAGGGTTTGCGCCTGGCACCTGCGCGGTATGGGCAGACACTCCGGCCGATGTCCTCGTGGCGGGAGCAGGCTGCGGCATCGATGAGGCGCTGGTCTACCACCCCGAGCGCAACCCCGGCGGCGCGCGCTGCACCTTGTTCGACACCAATGTGGCGAGCGTGGGGCGAGACCCGAGCACCGGCTTCGCCCATCAGGTGCTGGACAATCGCGGCGTGCAGTATGGCCTGCAGGCACTGCGGGACGGGCGTATCAGCGCAGAGGCTTTCGTCGAGCTGAATGAGCAGGTGGGAGGCGTGGACCGCGACGGCCGCTGGGTCCCAGAGCGCACTCAGGCGCAGGCCGACGGGGTCGCGCTGGCCTATCGCAGCGGGCGCGTCAATCGCGGGGCCGGCGCCCTGGCCAGCACGCCAATCTTGCACTATCGCGCCTATGGCGACGGACGGGGCGACGTGCATGACTTCCTGCGTGATCTGCAGATCCGCGAGCGACTGCGCCAGGCCAACCTGGACGCCGACAACCAGCGCATCTGGGTGCAGGCCGACACCCTGCCGCTCGAGCCGCTGCGCGCGCTGGCGCTGCAGACCATGACGCAGTGGCTGGATGCGCTGCAGACGCAGGACCCGGACGCTCCGCCCCGCACTCGGGTGAGCCGGGCCCGACCGGCTGAAGCCGCGGATGCCTGCTGGACGGCCGCAGGCGAACGTATCGACGAAACGCTGGACATCGCCGCGCCGGGGCAGTGTCTGGAGCTGTATCCGGTGCACGCAAGCCCCCGCCTGGCAGCCGGTAGCGCACTCGCGGAAGACGGGATTGTCTGTGCGCGCCAGCCATTGGAGCGCAACGCCTACGGGGTAAGCTTCAGCGACGCGCAGTGGGCAAGACTGGAAGCGGTGTTCGCGCAGGGCGTATGCGATGCCAGTCAGCCTGGCGAAGGCCAGCAGCGCGTGGAAGGCCCCTGGCTGCGCCTGCCGCTGTGAGGGCGACAGGCCAGGCAGGCACACTCAGAAGTCGAAGAAGTAGATCTCGAAATTGAACTGGAAGCGCGGCTCCGGGTCCCAGCTCTCGTCGCGGGCCATGATCAGCTGCGGCACCAGTTCCATCACCAGCCAGTCCTCGTACACCGCCTTGCGATACACCGTCTGCACGTAGTAGTTCTCGATGCGGGGATTGGGCTGGCTCAGGCCGAGCACGCCGGCCTCGTAGGTCAGCGTCTCGCGCTCACCCAGGGATTGATGCACCGAGACCGTCTGGGCGAACTCGAACTGGTTGTAGCGGTCCTTGTAGTCCAGGTCGGTGTCGAAGCGCAGGAACATCGTGTCGTTCAGCTCGCGACTGAAATAGATGCGGCCGTCCTGACCCCAGCCCTCGGCATGGTAGTACCAGAGCTTGTGATCGGCGCCGAAATACCAGATGTCATTCAGCTCCAGACCATAGCGCGTGCGGAAGCGGTAGAACGGGTCCAGCGGGATGCGCCCCTTCACGCCGACGTCATGGGAGAAGCGCAGACCGTCGCGCTCGGGCAGTTCATAGCTGAAGCCCCCGGAGAACTCCGACGGGCGGATATTGCTCAGACGTTCGTCGCGCAGCGAGTCCGTCTCGGTCTGCTCCGACTCGAACACCAGTTTCCAGCGCTCGGTGGCCTGGGGCAGGTCGATGCGGCCGCTCAGTCGCGCCGTGGAGTGATAGTCCCCTTTCTCGCTGACCTGCTGATTCACCTTCACGCGCAGATAGCTCTGATTGCTGTGCTCGCCCACCCCGCCACCCGACAGCCAGTCGTCCAGGCCACGGCCGATGCCGGAGACATTGCGCGAGACATTGTCACGCCGGGTTTCCAGCCAGCTCCAGGCCGATGTCTCGGTGATGGCCGGCATGTCCGGAAGACGCAGTCGAGCGCCCGCACCGTTGTCTGGCTGCGCCTGCGCTGGCGCGGCAAGCCCCAGGAATGCGGCGCCCAGCAGAGCGCAGGAAGGGAGAGAGAGGCGGGCAAACGTTGTCATGCGAACAGTCCTGTGAAACCTGGATCAGGGCGTGCGTTCCGGCGGGCGAGGACACACGCTCCTTGGAGTCCTGGCCGCCGGTTTCGTTCCCGACTCAGTGGGGCATGCCGGCGTGGTCACCCAGCGCGGCAATGACCCACTCCGAGCCATGATGCAGGGGGCCAATCATGGCCACAAGCAGGGCCGAACCGAGTGCGAGCAGCCACATCAGCTGCCAGCGCTGCAGTGTCACCCGGCTGGACGCCAGCAGCAATGCCTTGATGCGTGTCTCGACGTCGCGCTCGGCGAAGGCCATGGCGTCCTGGGGCAGGAGCGCCGGGCGACTGAGCAGCAGACGCTTGATCTTGAGCAGGGTCTCGGCCACTGCCAGCTCCCCGCAG
>JAURIJ010000050.1 GCA_030832825.1 Gammaproteobacteria bacterium | reverse complement strand
GCCAGACCTGGCGACTGCCTGCTGGCCATCAGCACCAGTGGCAGCAGTCGCAATGTCATCAAGGCGGCGGAGTATGCGCGGGAGAACGGGGTGAGCGTGATCAGCCTGACAGGCGTGGCCGGTTCGGCACTGGGCGCTCTGGCGAGTGTGGATCTGAGTGCGGGGCAGAGTCGCTTCGCCGATCGTGTGCAGGAGGTGCACATCAAGATCATCCACATTCTGATCGAGCTGATCGAGCGCGAGTTCTGCCCCGAGAACTACTGAAGCCTCAGCCCAGCAGGCCGAAGGTCAGGATGTTGAGCAGGGAGCGGGATTCCTCCGGCGCTTCCATCTCGGGATTCGGCGGTTGCAAGGGGCGCTGCGTCGGAGCCAGTGGGGTGTTGTCGACGTTGTCGCCCAGCAGGCCGAAGGACACGGTGTACAGCAGCGACGGATTGGTGACATCGCTGCGCACGATGAAATTGCCGTTGGTGTCCAGAGCCGGGTGTTCCGGGAAATTGCTCTTGAGCAGGGTCAGCGAGGTGTCGGCCAGATCGTCCAGGCCGAGGCGCAGATAGGCCTCGATCATGATGGCCATGCCATCGCCCACCAGCGGGCTGCCCTGGAAATTCTCCACGATGTAGCGACCGCGATTCAGTGCGGCGATGTAGGCCCGGCGTTCCAGGTAGTAATTCGCCACATGCACTTCGTAAGAGGCGAGCATGTTGCGCAGGTAGATCATCCTGGCGCGGGCATCCGCGGCATAGTCGCTGTCGGGGTGGAGCGCCAGCAGCATGGAGAATTCGGAGAATGCATTGCGCGCGCCGCCCGGGTCCCGCTTGGACGGGTCCGTGGGCAGGAAGCGTGAGATGAAGCCGACATCTTCCGCGAAGGACGCCATGCCCTTCATGTAGTACGCATAGTCGATGTTCTGATTGTCGGGATGCAGGCGGATGAAGCGGTCTGCAGCGGTACGTGCGGCTTCCAGATCCAGGTTGGCGTAGTAGGCATAGATCAGTTCCAGCTGGCCCTGCGAGGCGAAGCGGCCAAAGGGGAAGCGGGACTCCAGTGCCTCGTAGGTGGCAATGGCCGCACGGTAATTGCGCGCATTCAGCTGTCGCAGGGCGGTGGTGTAGAACTGCTCTTCGGTGTCGAGCCCGGCAAACTCGTCGCGCTCCTCACCGTCAAACAGGGAGCACGCCGCAAGGCTCAGACACAGGCTCAACAGGATCAGGATTCTCACGCGACTTGGACCTCTGGCGCGCCAGCGGTCGGGCCGCAGGCGAAAACTAGTGAAATCTGCGGAGGCTTTCATGGCTATAATGCCCGCCGCTCCAACAGGAGCCTGGCTGTCTGCAGCCTCGTCCGGTTGGGCCGTATTTAACCACAGCCGCCAGCGCAAACCCAAGGTGTGGTGCCGTCTTTGTCGGACGGCGCTGGCGCCACCTGCCATCAGTGAGTGATCCACCGCCATGACGACACGAATTTCCCTGCAAGCTCTGGTCACCCCGGCCATGGATGGGGCACGCCTCGACCAGGCGGCTGCCGCGCTGTTTCCCGCCTACTCGCGGGGGCGTCTGCAGCAGTGGATCAAGGACGGAGGCCTGCTGGTCAATGGCAGGCAGCTGCGCGGCAAGGACCGGATCAATGCCGGCGATGCGCTGGTGCTCGAGACCGAACTGGCCGTCGAAGAGACGCATGAGCCGGAAGCGGTCGACTTGAACATCGTGTACGAAGACGACGACGTGATCGTGCTCAACAAGCCCGTCAACACCGTGGTGCATCCGGCGGCAGGCAATCGCACCGGGACGCTGCTCAACGGCCTGCTGCATCATTGCCCGGCGCTGCGGGAGATTCCCCGGGCCGGCATCGTGCATCGACTGGACAAGGACACCACTGGACTGATGGTGGTGGCCAAGACGCTGCAGGCGCATCGGCTGCTCGTGAAGCAGTTGCAGCGGCGCGAGGTTGAGCGTGAATACGAGGCCATCGTGATCGGCGTGATGACGGGCGGCGGCACCGTGGACTTGCCGCTGGGCCGGCATCCTGTGCACCGCCAGAAGCGTGCGGTGATCGAGAATGGCAAGGAGGCCGTGACGCATTACCGTGTGCTCAACCGCTTTCATGCCCACACCCACATTCTCGTGAAACTGGAAACGGGCCGCACTCACCAGATCCGCGTGCACATGAGCCACATTCGTTACCCGCTGGTCGGTGACCCGCTCTACGGCGGTCGCCTGCAGATTCCGCGTGGCTGCAGCAATGCGCTGGCTGATGCCATCAAGCAGTTCCGCCGTCAGGCCCTGCACGCCCGCAGGCTCGGCTTCGAACATCCGACCACGGGCGAGTACATGAGCTGGGAGGCCGAACTGCCTGCCGACCTGCAGGCACTGCTCGACGTGATGCAGGCGGATCAATGAGCGACCCGCTGCTGCTGACACCCGACTGGCAGCTTCCCGGCAACGTCATTGCAGGCGTGTCTGATCGTCTTGGCGGGGTCTCTGCAGCGCCTTACGACAGCTTCAATCTGGCCCTGCATGTGGGCGACGACCCTGGTGCCGTTCAGCGCAACCGCGAGCGCCTGCTGCAGTGGCTGCCCGCCGGCATGAACGTGCAATGGCTGGAACAGGTGCATGGCACGACCGTGGTCGATGCGGCTTTCCAGGCGCCGGAGCGCTGCGGGGATGCCGTGTATGTCGACCGGCCCGGCCTTGCCGGCGCCGTGCTCACGGCGGATTGTCTGCCTGTCTTCTTCGCTGCCCGCGACGGCCGCCGAGTCGCGGTGGCTCATGCTGGCTGGCGCGGTCTCGCGGCCGGCATCCTTGAAACGACCCTGGAGCGCTTTCCCGATGCGCCCGAAGAGGTCATCGCCTGGCTGGGGCCCGCCATCGGCGTATGTCACTTCGAAGTGGGCCTGGAAGTGCGGGACATCTTTCTCGACGCCTGCGCCACGACCACGCAGCGTCAGCAGCTGCAGGTCACGGCTTTCCGCCCGGCAGCCACAGCAGACAAATGCCATGCCGACCTCTTCGCCCTGGCGCGCTTGCGCCTGCAGGCGGCCGGCGTGCGCGAAATCGGTGGGGGCGGCCTCTGCACCCATTGCGATGCCGCGCACTACTACTCCTATCGACGGGATGGCCGCACCGGTCGCTTCGTCAGCATCGTCGGCCTTGCGCCAGATCAAGACTGATCGTCCCATTCGCTGCTTGAATTGCGCCTGCCCGTCCGCATTAAAGGGGACATTCCAACGCGCAATCGAGATCATCGCTTGCGCCAATGATTGCGAATCCGGGAACACGCGTTCCCCAGGGGACTTCACATGCGCATGGATCAACTGACCAGCAAGCTGCAGGCGGCCTTGTCCGACGCTCAGTCGCTGGCCGTCGGCAACGACAACAATTTCATCGAACCCGTTCACCTCGTCATCGCCCTGCTGGACCAGAAGGGCAGCTCCGTGCGTCAGCTGCTGGCCCAGACGGGGTTCACCATCACCGATCTGCGCGCCGGGCTGCAGCAGATCCTCGAGCGCCTGCCCAAGGTGCAGGGCAACGGCGGCGATGTCTCCCCATCCAATGAACTTGGGCGCCTGCTCAATCTGGCGGACAAGCATGCCCAGAAGAAGGGTGACAAGTTCATCGCCAGCGAGTCCGTCATCCTGGCGGCCATGAGTGACAAGGGCGAGCTGGGCAAGCTGCTCAACTCCTATGGTGTCAGCGAAAAGGCGCTGGAGAATGCCATCGCCAATCTGCGCGGCGGAGACAAGGTCAGTGATGCCGGGGCCGAGGAATCGCGTCAGGCACTGTCGCGTTTCTGCGTGGACCTGACCGAGCGGGCAGAGAAGGGGGAGCTGGACCCGGTGATCGGCCGCGACAGCGAGATTCGCCGCACGATCCAGGTGCTGCAGCGTCGCACCAAGAACAACCCGGTGCTGATCGGGGAGCCGGGGGTGGGCAAGACCGCCATCCTGGAGGGCCTCGCACAGCGCATCGTCAACGGCGAGGTGCCGGAAGGCCTCAAGGACAAGCGCATCCTGGCGCTGGACATGGGCTCGCTGATTGCCGGCGCCAAGTTTCGCGGGGAATTCGAGGAACGCCTGAAGGGCGTGCTGAACGAGCTCTCCAAGCAGGAAGGTTCGGTGATCCTGTTCATCGACGAACTGCACACCATGGTCGGCGCCGGCAAGGCCGAGGGTGCCATGGATGCGGGCAACATGCTCAAGCCGGCGCTGGCCCGTGGGGAGCTGCACTGTGTGGGAGCCACCACGCTGGACGAATACCGCAAGTACATCGAGAAGGATGCCGCGCTGGAGCGGCGCTTCCAGAAGGTGCTCGTGGACGAGCCTTCGGAGGAAGACACCATTGCCATCCTGCGGGGTCTGAAGGAGCGCTATGAAGTGCACCACGGCGTGCAGATCTCTGATGCCGCCATCATCGCAGCGGCGAGGCTGTCCACGCGCTACATCCCGGACCGGCAGCTGCCGGACAAGGCCATCGACCTGATCGACGAGGCGGCCAGTCTCATCCGCATGGAGATCGACTCCAAGCCGGAGGACATGGATCGCCTGGAACGCCGCTTGATCCAGCTGAAGATCGAACGCGAGGCGCTCAAGAAGGAAGAGGACGAGGCCTCTCGCAAGCGCCTGGAGAAACTCGCCGAGGAGATCCGCAAGCTTGAGGGCGAATACGCCGAGCTGGAAGATATCTGGAAGTCGGAGAAAGCCTCTGTGCAGGGCGCCCAGTCCATCAAGAGCAATCTGGAACGTGCGCGCAATGAGCTGGAACTGGCAAGACGTGCCGGCGACCTGGCGCGCATGTCCGAACTGCAATACGGCATCATTCCGAACCTCGAGAAGACCCTGGAAGCCTCGGCCCAGTCGGACATGAAAGACATGCGCCTGCTGCGCAACCGTGTCACCGACGAGGAGATCGCCGACGTGGTGTCGCGCTGGACGGGCATCCCCGTGGCGAAGATGCTGCAGGGCGACAAGCAGAAACTGCTGAGCATGGAAGAGGCGCTGCACAAGCGCGTGATCGGGCAGCACGAAGCCGTGAATGCCGTGGCCAACGCGGTGCGTCGCTCGCGTTCGGGGCTGTCCGACCCGAATCGGCCGAATGGGTCATTCCTGTTCCTCGGCCCGACCGGGGTGGGCAAGACGGAATTGTGCAAGGCGCTGGCCGAGTTCCTCTTCGACACTGAAGACGCCATGGTGCGCATCGACATGTCGGAATTCATGGAGCAGCACTCGGTGGCCCGCCTTATCGGGGCGCCGCCCGGCTATGTCGGCTATGAAGAGGGCGGTTATCTCACGGAGGCCGTGCGGCGCCGCCCCTATTCCGTCCTCTTGCTGGACGAGGTGGAGAAGGCGCATCCCGATGTGTTCAACATCCTGCTGCAGGTGATGGACGACGGCCGCCTGACCGATGGACACGGCCGCACCGTGGACTTCCGCAACACGGTCATCGTGATGACGTCCAACCTCGGCTCTGACCGCATTCAGGAAATGATGAGCGAAGCGACCCTGGACGAGCGCGCCTACGAGCGAGTGAAAGCCGAGGTGCTGTCTGTCGTGGTGCGGCATTTCTCGCCGGAATTCGTGAACCGGATCGACGAGACCGTGGTGTTCCATCCGCTGCAGCAGGCGCAGATACGGGCGATCGCCGATATCCAGATCGCGCTGCTCAACAAGCGTCTGCAGGACAACGACTTGCGCCTGGAGGTCAGCGAGCGGGTGCTGGACAAGATTGCGCGACTTGGCTACGACCCGGTCTATGGCGCTCGTCCGCTCAAGCGTGCCATCCAGAACTGGCTGGAGAACGCACTGGCGCAGCAGGTCATCAAGGGCGATTACGAGCCGGGCGATTGCATCGTTGTGGATGTGCACGACGACGTCTTCACCTTCGGCAAGAAGTGATCCGCCGGGTGTCAGGGGCAGTCTGCAGGCCTTCATCGGCTTGACTTTCAAGCAAATGCTGGGAGAATTGGCTCCGCTTTGTTTGCAGACTGAACAGACCACTTTCTCATCCGGTCTGTCTCAGCAGCCCCCGTCATAAAGTGTCGGGGGCTATGACAATCCTAGGTGTCATACCACGTCCACCTTAGGCTCCGATGCGTTACCGCGCGACGAGCCGCCCTGAGTCAGGCAAGCCGCAAAGCAGCACCTCGTGTGCACAATTGCCTCGCCTGACATATCCCTGAAATGTTAATTGATCAGCATGCCGGCACCCTCGCCACGTGGGTGCATTCTCATTGCCATGGTGCGGTGGGCCGGGCCGGCAGGCGAGTCAGCACAGAGGTCGAGAGAAGTGGAACTTTTATCCGGTGGTGAAATGCTCATCCGTGCCTTGCACGATGAGGGGGTCGAGCTGATCTGGGGTTATCCCGGCGGCGCCGTCCTGCACATCTATGATGCCTTGTTCAAGCAGGACAAGGTGGAGCACATTCTCGTGCGTCACGAACAGGCCGCCACGCATGCGGCGGACGGCTATGCCCGCGCCACCGGCAAGCCTGGCGTGGTGCTGGTGACGTCAGGTCCTGGCGCCACCAATGCCATCACCGGCATTGCGACGGCGTTCATGGACTCCATTCCGATGGTGGTGATTTCCGGTCAGGTCGACAGTTCCCTGATCGGTTCCGATGGTTTCCAGGAAACCGACATGGTCGGCATTTCCCGTCCCATCGTGAAACACAGTTTCATGGTGCAGAACCCCGAAGACATCCCGATGGTGGTGAAGAAGGCGTTCTACATTGCCACGACCGGGCGTCCCGGTCCCGTGGTCATCGACATTCCCAAGGATGTCACCGACCCTGCACGCAAGTTCAAGTACCAGTATCCCGAGTCCGTGAAGCTGCGTTCCTACGCGGTTCCGGGGAAGGGGCACACCGGACAGATCAAGAAAGCGGTGGAGATTCTCCTGGCCGCCAAGCGCCCGGTCATCTACACCGGTGGTGGCGTGGTCCTGGGTGAGGGCAGTGCGCTGCTGACGCAGCTGGCGAAACATCTGGGCTATCCCGTCACCAACACGCTGATGGGCCTGGGCGCGTTCCCTGCGACCGACCCGCAGTTCCTGGGCATGCTCGGGATGCACGGCACTTACGAGGCCAACATGGCCATGCACTTCAGCGATGTGGTGCTCGGCATTGGCGTACGCTTCGATGACAGGGTGACGAACTCCATCGCCAAGTTCTGCCCTGGTGCGAAGATACTGCACGTCGACATCGATCCAGCATCCATTTCCAAGACGGTGGTTGCCGATGTGCCCATCGTGGGCTCCGTCACCAGCGTGCTGGAAGAGATGCTCGAGTTGATCCGCCAGTCCGAGACTCGGGTGGATCGCCCGGCCATCGAGCAATGGTGGAAGCAGATCGAGGGCTGGCGTGAACGCGACTGCCTCAAGGTCACGCCGGCGCCGGATGACATCATCAAGCCGCAACAGGTCATTCAGTGCCTTTATGACGTGACCGATGGCGACGCCTATGTGTCCTCGGATGTCGGGCAGCACCAGATGTTCGCCGCGCAGTACTACAAGTTCGGCAAACCGCGTCGCTGGATCAACTCCGGCGGTCTCGGCACCATGGGCTTCGGCTTCCCGGCCGCCATGGGCGTGCAGCTGGCTTTCCCGGATGCCGTCTCGGTCTGTGTGACCGGCGAAGGCAGTATCCAGATGAACATTCAGGAACTGGCCACCTGTCTGCAGTATCAGTTGCCGGTGAAGATCGTCTGCCTGAACAATCAGGCGCTGGGCATGGTGAAGCAGTGGCAGGACATGCAGTACGGAGGGCGCTATTCGCACAGCACCTATTCGGAGTCACTGCCTGACTTCATCAAGTTGGTGGAAGCTTACGGCCATGTCGGCGTGCGCATCGAGAAGCTGTCGGAGCTGAAGCAGAAGATGACGGAAGCGTTCGCGCTGAAGGATCGCCTGGTCTTCATCGATGTCCTGGTCGATCCCATGGAGCACGTCTACCCGATGGCCATCAAGGGTGGTGCCATGAAGGACATGTATCTGAGCAAGACGGAGAGAACCTGAGATGAGACACATTATTTCCATGTTGCTGGAAAATGAGCCCGGCGCATTGTCACGGGTTGTCGGTCTGTTTTCGCAGCGCAACTACAACATCGAGTCCCTGACCGTCGCGCCGACAGAAGACCACACGCTGTCGCGCCTGACCATCACGACCATGGGCGATGATCGCAAGATCGAGCAGATCACCAAGCATCTGAACAAGCTGGTGGATGTGGTGAAGCTGGTGGATCTGACCGAAGGGGCGCACATCGAGCGTGAACTCATGCTGATCAAGGTCAAGGCGACGGGTGCGCAGCGCGATGAGATCAAGCGCACCACGGACATCTTCCGCGGTCAGGTGGTGGATGTGAGCAGCACCATCTACAGCATTCAGCTGGTGGGTACGTCCGAGAAGCTCGACGGCTTCCTTGCAGCGATTTCCGGTACGACCATTCTGGAAGTGGCGCGCACTGGGGTGTCCGGCATTTCACGCGGCGAGAAGGTGCTCAGCGTCTGAGAGGTCGCGTGCTTGCCAGGAATGAACTTGCTAAAAAGGAAAAAGGGCCTTACGGCCCTTTTTCTTTTTCAGCTCTGTAACTCGGGACTTAGATGATCTTCTTCATCGCTGTCATGTAGGAGCGCAGTTTCTTGCCGACGATCTCGATCGGGTGATTGCGGATGCTCTGATTGACGGCAATCAGTTCGGCATTGTCCACGCTCAAGTCCTTCAGTGTCAGACCCTTGCCGATCACATCGACATCGACCTTCGCCATGAAGTCCTGCAGCAGCGGAACGCAGGCGTGCGAGAACAGGTAGCAGCCGTACTCGGCGGTGTCGGAAATCACCTTGTTCATTTCGTAGAGCTTCTTGCGGCCGATCAGGTTGGCGATCAGCGGTGTTTCGTGCAGGGACTCGTAGTACGCTGACTCTTCGATGATGCCGCTGGCCGTCATGGTCTCGAATGCCAGTTCAACACCTGCCTTGAGCATGGCCACCATCAGGATGCCATTGTCGTAGTAATCCTGCTCGCTGATCGGCATGCTGCCGGCAACGGACTTCTCGAATGCCGTCTCGGCCGTGGCTGCACGCCAGGTCAGCAGCTTGATGTCGTCGTTCGCCCAGTCTTCCATCATGCCGCTGGAGAATGTGCCGCTGATGATGTCGTCCATGTGCTTCTGGTACAGCGGCGCCATGATGTCCTTCAGTTCCGCTGCCAGTGAATTGGCGACGATCTTGGCGGGGTTGGACAGTCGATCCATCATGTTGGTGATGCCGCCGTGCTTCAGGCCTTCGGACACGACTTCCCAGCCGTGCTGCATCAGCTTGGAGGCATAGCCCGGGTCAATGCCTTTCTCGACCATCTTGTTGTAGCAGAGGATGGTGCCGGTCTGCAGCATGCCGCACAGGATGGTCTGTTCGCCCATCAAGTCTGACTTCACTTCGGCGATGAAAGAGGACTGCAGCACCCCGGCGCGGTGTCCGCCAGTGGCGGCGGCATAGGCCTTGGCGATGTCCAGGCCGTCGCCACGCGGGTCGTTCTCGGCGTGCACGGCGATGAGTGTCGGGACGCCGAAGCCGCGCTTGTATTCTTCACGCACTTCAGTGCCGGGGCACTTCGGCGCCACCATCACGACGGTCAGGTCGGGACGGATCTGCATGCCTTCCTCGACGATGTTGAAACCGTGCGAGTAGGCCAGGCAGGCGTCTTTCTTCATGAGGGGCATGATCTCCTTGATCACGCTGGTGTGTTGCTTGTCGGGCGTCAGGTTGAGCACGAGGTCTGCGCCAGGGATGAGCTCCTCGTAGGTGCCGACCTTGAAGCCGTTCTCGGTGGCGTTCTTCCAGGACTGGCGCTTTTCCGCAATCGCCGCGGCACGAAGCGTGTAGGCGATGTCCAGGCCGCTGTCGCGCATGTTCAGGCCCTGGTTCAGGCCCTGGGCGCCACAGCCGATGATGACGATCTTCTTGCCGAGCAGCTTGTTCACGCCATCCGCAAATTCGCTGCGGTCCATGAAGCGGCACTTGCCCAGTTCCTGCAGTTGCAGACGCAATGGCAAGGTATTGAAGTAATTCATGTTCAAGGTCTCCTGTGTAAGTCCTGATGATTGCGTAACGCCAGAGGACAGGCGTCGCATCCTGAAATTCGGTCAGCGCGGATGATAGTGTGATTTGATGATTGCGTAAAACGCTATATATGAAACAATGCGTTGCAAATTTTGCAATAATCATGGTGCGACCCAGGAGGCTTCATGGAATTGAAAGAGCTGCAGCTCTACCTTCATCTGTGCAACAGCCTGCATTTCGGCAAGACCAGCCGCGAGCATCACCTCAGTCCGTCAAGCCTAAGCAGACTCATCAAGAAGCTGGAAGAGGAGGTAGGGCTGCCCTTGTTCGAGCGGGACAGCAGACTGGTGCAACTGACGCCTGCGGGCATGTTGTTTCGGGAATATGCTGCCGAGTCCCTGCAGCGCTGGGCGGATCTGCAACGCGAGCTGCGCCAGCGTTCCGATCGACTCTCCGGGACCTTGAGCATCTTCTGCTCGGTCACTGCGAGCTACAGTTTTCTGCATGAACTGTTGGATCAGTTTCGTTCGCACTATCCGGATGTGGATATTCAGCTGCGAACGGGCGATACGGCGCTTACTATCCAACGCGTGCTTGATGAACACGAAGATGTCGGGATCGCTGCCCTGCCGGATGTTCTCCCGGACAAGTTATCGTTCAGAATCATTCGTGAGTCTCCGCTGGTATTCATCGCACCGGCGTCCCCTTCCGTCCTGAGAGAGCAGCTTGATCGTTGTGGGTCGTCCAACATGGAGTTGCCCTGGCAACAGTTGCCGCTCGTGCTCTCCGAGACGGGTCTGGCGCGGTCTCGTGTCGATGCGTGGTTTGCCGCCAAGGGCGTGCGGCCTCACATTTACGCGAAAGTTGCGGGCAACGAGGCCATCGTCAGCATGGTGAGTCTTGGGTTTGGTGTCGGAGTGGTGCCGCAGCTGGTCGTTGACAACAGCCCGTTGAGTGCGCGAATAGAAACTCTTGCCGTCACGCCTCCGCTGCCGCCGATTTCCATAGGAATCTGCATGCTTAGGCGCAAATTGAACAATCCGGTGATCAAGGCATTCTGGGACATGTCGAGTCTGCATGCGTTGTCAGCAGCTGGGCTCGAGCGTGGTCCCAGTGTGATGGACTAAGTGTATAATCGGCCACCTTTGTGCCCTGACAGCCGGTCAGCGCACCTGCGCAGAGGAATCTCCCGCACCATGGATTCAGATTACGACAAGGATCAGGAAGACAGTCTCTTTCCGATTGACGAGCACGAAGAGGTCGTGTCCGAAGGGGGCCAGAAGGTGCGTCGGCGCGGCATTTACTTGTTGCCCAATCTCTTGACCTTGGGGGCCTTGTTTGCCGGCTTCTACGCCATAATCGCGGGGATGGCTGGCAACTTCAACGAGGCGGGCTGGGCCATCATGATTGCCGCCGTGATGGACGGTCTCGACGGTCGCGTTGCGCGGCTCACCAATACCCAGAGCGCTTTCGGCGCTCAATTCGACAGTCTGTCCGACATGGTGTCCTTTGGCGTGGCGCCGGCGCTCATCGTATTCAGCTGGGCGCTCTCGTCTCTGGGGCAGGCGGGCTGGGCAGCGAGTTTCATCTATATGTCCTGCGCAGCCTTGCGCCTCGCTCGTTTCAATGTGCAGCAGGGGACTGTGGACAAGCGGTTCTTCGTCGGGTTGCAGAGTCCTGTCGCGGCCGGTCTTGTAACATTCGCCGTCTGGGTCGGTCACAAGTACCAGCTTGAAGTGACGTATGGCATCGCTCTGCTCACGGCCTTGTTGACCAGCTTCACGGGCATGCTGATGATTTCGAACTTCCGCTATTACAGCTTCAAGGAAGTGCACTTCAGAGGCACTGTGCCCTACGTTGTCTTTTTGCTGGCTGTTGTCTTGCTCGTCGTCATCGCCCAGAGTCCCCATGAGGTTCTTTTCACGATGTGTGTCATCTATGCTTGCACAGGGCCGTTAATCTGGGTTTATCGTCTACCAAAAGTGAAGGGAAGGAAATCCGCGGAACCTGATTCTCCGTAACAGGTTATCGTGGACAACGTGAGTCTGTTGGCAGCGCTCGACTAAACCATTGCGCTCTTTGATTGCGAGGATTTCAACATGTTGATCAAGTCCAAGCCCGATATTCTTCCCTCTGAGATCACGCCCGAGTCTGTATACATGAGTCGTCGCAAGTTTATCGTCGAGGGGGCGGGTCTGGCGCTCGGAGTTGCGGCGGGTGGGTTGTCGACGCAGGCATTCGCAGCCGATGGCGATGGTTTGCGCGCTCGGGCTCCTGCCGATGTGGTGCGCAGTGCGCCTGCTCCCTGGTGGGTGTCGAAGTTTGCTTCGATAGCGCCAGCCGCCGAGGGCGGACCGTTTTCGACCGAAGAGACCTTGACACCTTACAGCGACGTCGTTTCCTACAATAATTTCTACGAGTTTGGTGTGGAGAAAGGAGACCCGATTGCAAACTCAGGTCGATTCGAGGCTGATCCATGGTCAGTGACAATAGAGGGGGAGGTTGACAAGCCGGGCATCTACAATCTGGAGGATATCCTCAAGCCGCACGCGTTGGAGGAAAGAATCTACAGGCTGCGATGTGTGGAGCGATGGTCCATGGTAGTCCCATGGATAGGATTCCCGCTTGCTGACCTGATCAAGCAGTTTCAGCCAAATTCCAAGGCCAAGTACGTCCAGTTCTTCACGCTTTTTGATCCGTCGCAAATGCCAGGGCAGCGCTCGCGGTTCACCACTATCAGTTGGCCCTATAGGGAAGGTTTGCGAATTGATGAAGCGGTGCATCCGTTGAGCTTGATTGCCGTAGGTCTTTATGGGAATTATCTGCCGCCACAAAACGGCGCCCCATTGCGCTTGGTTGTCCCGTGGAAGTACGGATTCAAGAGTATCAAGTCCATTGTGAAGATTCGATTCACTGAGTCTGAGCCTGAAACCAGTTGGAACATGCTGGCGCCGGAAGAATATGGCTTCTATGCCAATGTGAACCCTGAGGTGCATCATCCGCGTTGGCGTCAGGACATGGAGACAAGACTCCCTCAGAGCCTGTTCGGTTCAACGCGAATGAAAACGGAAATTTTCAATGGGTATGGTGAGCAGGTTGCCTCCCTGTACTCTGGAATGGACCTCGCTAGGTTTTACTGATGTCCTCTACAAACTGACATGGCTCCAACACTGCGACTGAGACTGACGCTAGTCGTGCATCCAGTATGTGTTGCGCCGCTTCTCGCTCTCTTGTTGGCCATTTATCAGAACGACCTGGGGCCTGATCCAGCCAATGAACTTGCTGTTCGAACTGGAGAGTGGGCGCTTCGATTCTTGATTTTGTCTTTGTGTGTCACTCCGATTCGCAAGATATTTGATTTGCATCCAGTCGCGCCTCTGCGCAGAACCTTCGGGCTTTACTCCTTCTTCTATGCCGCCTTGCATGTTTGCGTATATGTGATCTTCCTGCTTCAGTTTCGCTGGGCGGAAGTCTTCGAGGACGTATCCGAAAGGCCTTATATAACGGTAGGATTTGTTTCGTTCTGCATACTGTTAGTCTTGGCGCTTACATCCCCCAAGTCTGTCGTCAAGCGTCTTGGTCGCCGATGGGTGGACGTTCATGCGTCGGTTTATGCTGCAGCACTATTGGCGCTTTTACATTTGTTCTGGATAGTGCGAGCAAGTATTGCGGAATCCGCTTTCTATGCTATTATCTTACTCCCGGTTTTAGGGTATCGAATTTGGCTCAGGTTCTTTAAGCTTGGTCAAAGGTAGATAAGAGCGAATGTCGTATCCAAGCAAGGGAGATTTATGCTGGATGCTCAAGAGTAGATTCTTGGTTCGACTAGGTGGAAATAAATCGCTTGCCATGTCGTAAATTGGCCCTATAATACGCCCCGCTCCTGACCACGAAGGTTAAGAGAAAAGTTCTTTAAAAAGTAGAGATTAAGTAATAGAGGTGGGTGTTTGCCTTGGTGATTTTGCACAAATTGCAAGAATATCAAAGGGAAACAACTGCGTGAATTTATTAAGTTAAAGGCAGTGGTTGTGACTTTGAGCATGATTTTCTGTTGCTTGACTGTTACCGATTAAGTAGTACGGTAGTGGTTGTGGCGTCAGAAGCAGTACTTAAACTGAAGAGTTTGATCATGGCTCAGATTGAACGCTGGCGGCAGGCTTAACACATGCAAGTCGAGCGGTAGCAGGCCTTCGGGTGCTGACGAGCGGCGAACGGGTGAGTAACGCGTAGGAATCT
>JAURIJ010000020.1 GCA_030832825.1 Gammaproteobacteria bacterium | reverse complement strand
TCTCCCCTCGCCCTGGACCGCCTCGAGGCCGCGCTGCGCAATCAGTTCGTGGCCGATGCCCTGGCCATGCCCGTGCACTGGTACTACAACCCGGCCGACATCGACCGCGCCTTTCCCGGCGGCGTGCAGACACTCGAAGCCGCTCCGGCCCGGCATCCGTCGTCCATCATGCCGCTGCACTCCACCCAGCACGGCGGACGCGGCGCTCAGGGCGGGCAGCGCGAGATCGTGGGCGACGTCATTCTCAAGGGGCGGCGCCCGTTCTGGGGTGTGCCGGGCATGCATTACCACCAGGGCATGCAGGCCGGCGAGACGACTCTGAACGCCCAGTGCACACGGGTGCTGCTGAGCCGCCTCGCCGCCGACGGCGGACGCTACGATGCAGCGCACTACCTCGACGATTACATCGCCTTCATGACCGCCGAGCAGCCACTGCACAACGACACCTATGCCGAGTCGTGGCACCGCGGCTTCTTCGCCAATCTGCAGCGCGGCCTGCCGCCCGAGCGCTGCGGCGCACAGACCCACGACACCGCCTCGGTGGGCGGACTCGTCAGCATCGCCGCCCTGTTCCTGCTGCTGCGCCGCCACGGCGCCACGCAGGAGCAGGCAAGGGCCCGCTGCCGGCAGCATTTGTTCCTGAGCCACCCCGACGAATCCCTCGGCAAGGTCTGCGACGACTACGTGGCGCTGCTCGACGCCCTGCTGCTTCGCGATCCCGGGACCGACGCCGGCGCCCTGCTGCAGGCGACAGCGCGCGGCAGCCGGCGCCTCGACCTGGCGGCGCTGGTGGCCAAGGGCCGCGACGACCGCGACATCGTCGGCCGCGTGTTCTCCAGCGCCTGCTACATCAGTGACTCCTGGCCAGCCATCCTCTATCTGGCATACAAGTACCGCGACAACCCGCGCGCCGGCCTGCTCGCCAATGCCAATGCGGGGGGCGACAACGTGCACCGGGGGGCCGTGCTGGGGGGCTTGTTCGGGCTGATTCACGCGCGAGCGGAGGAAGACTGGTTCGCCCAGCTGCAGGCGCGGGACGACATCGCCGCCGAGATCCTCGCCGCTGCAGGCGGCTGAGCGGGTTTACCCTGGGGCTGCAAGTGAGTAAGCTGCGCGCCTTCCGCAAATCCGATACACAAGGAGTTCCCCGTGAACCGTTCCTCCCCGCTGCTTGCTTCCCTGCTGCTGGCCGGCCTCGTGCTGCCAGGCAGTGCCCTGGCCACCAACGGCTATTTCACCCATGGTTTCGGCGTGCGCTCGCAGGGCGTGGCCGGCGTGGGCATCGCCCTGCCCCAGGATGGCCTGGCAGCCGCCAACAACCCGGCCGGCACTGCCGCCCTGGCCAACCGTCTGGATCTGGGCGCCACCTGGTTCCGCCCGTCACGCGGCGCCACCATCAGCGGCAACCTGGCAGGCGCCAACAGCCGCTACGACGGCAATGACACCGAAGACTTCCTGATCCCCGAGCTGGGCTATGTGCGTCAACTGTCCGATCAGCTCTCCTTCGGCTTCGCCCTGCACGCCAACGGCGGCATGAACACCGACTACGGCCGCAACCCGTTCGGCGCGTTCGGCTCGCGCGGCTCTGCCGGCGTCAATCTGGAACAGCTGTTCGTCACCCCGTCCCTGGCGTGGAAGCTGGATGCGCGCAACACCGTCGGCATCGCCACCACCTTCGCCTACCAGCGCTTCGAGATGAAGGGCGTGCAGGCCTTCGACAATCCCTTCTTCTCCGCCGCCCCGGGCGACGTCAGCAACAAGGGCACGGACTATTCCCGCGGCTGGGGCTGGAAGCTGGGCTACAGCGGCGAGCTGACCCCCACGCTCACGTTTGGCGCCACCTACTCCTCGCGTCTGGACATGGGCCGCTTCAGCAGCTACCAGGGCCTGTTCGCCGAGCGCGGCGGCTTCGATATTCCGGCCTCCTATGGCGTGGGCCTGGCCTGGAAGTACAGCGAGCAGACCACGATTGCCGGCGACTGGCAGCGCATCGAGTACAGCGACGTGAAGTCCGTGGGCAATCCGCTGGCCAACCTGCTGACCGGCAATCCGCTGGGCAGCCGCAACGGCGGCGGCTTCGGCTGGCGCGACATCAGCGTGATCAAGCTGGGCGTGGTGCATGAACTGAACAACGTCTACACCCTGCGGGCCGGCGTGAGCCACGCGCAGCAGCCGATCCCGACCTCCGAGACCTTCTTCAACATCCTGGCGCCGGGCACCATCGAGGATCACGTCTCCGCCGGCATCAGCTGGAAGACAGCCAGCGGCGGCGAGTGGTCCGTGTCCTACACCCACGCCTTCAAGGAACACGTGAACGGCTCCGGCTCCATCCCCATGCCCTTCGGCGGCGGTGAAGCCGACCTGTGGCTGAAGGAAGACATGCTGAGCGTGGGCTACACCTTCGCGCTCTGATCTGTCAGAAAGACGAGAGGCCGGGGAGGCTGCGCACACGTCGCGCAATCGCCCCGGCCTCGATGTTGTGGCACACGCCTGATCAGCGTGCCTTCAGCGCCATCACCCGCGGATGAAAATAGCCGACCAGACAGCCACTGGTTTCCGGCACCGCGCTCATGTCCACCTCGCCGCCGGCATACAAGATCTGCAGCGCGTCGGCCAGATACTCCTCGCGCGCTTGCTGATGCCGGACCTCATAGCTGAACTGATCGCTGATGGGACCGCGAAAGAGCACCTCGCGGGTGCGCGGCTCGATGATGAACACCTCGGCCGTGCGTTCCACTCCCAGCGACCACGCCACCGTCTGGTCTTCGTCCTTGAGCACCGGCATGCGGATGTCATACATCTCCACTTCCTTCTGGATGCGATGCATGTCGTCCTGCACGAACACGTTCAGCATCACGAAGGCGATGTTGCGACCGCGGTAGTCGTCCTGCAGCTGCTGGTAGGCCGGCACCGAATTGCGCGCAATGGGACAGCCACTGCCCTGAATGTAGACCACCAGATAATCACGGTCCTCATATTCACTCAGGGTGTGGTTGATCATCATCTGGTCCATCAGGCTGAAATGCCGGATGTCCCGCAAATACTCGTCGGCGCAGGCACTGCCGGCCCCGCTGCCCAGCAGCAGGGCCAGCACAACCCTCTTCCAGACACACGGATGCCGCATGCTCACCGCCCGTTCAGGCGAATGAACTTCTGCACCCGGTGGCCGGTCTGCACCTCGCCCGTGAACAGATTGCCCTGCGAGTCGAAGTCCATGTTGTGCACCCAGTCGAACTGCCCGGCCTGACGTCCGCCCGTGCCCCAGGAATAGACGGGCTCCAGCGTCTGACGATCCAGGGTCCAGATCTTGTTGTTGGTGCCATCGGGCACGTAGACGAAGCGCTGCTCGGTATCCAGCGGGTCAAGCTCCATCTCCCAGGTGGTGCCCGGCCCCAGTGTTGCCGGCTCCAGGAAACTCTCACTCACATAGGTGCCATCCTTGCGGAACACCTGGATGCGATTGCTGGGGCGGTCGCTGATGTAGACCAGTCCGTCCTCGGCAATGGCCAGGCCGTGCACGGGCGTGCGCCAGGTGCGGCTGGGCGCGGCAGACGGATCATACGGGCCGGGGTTGTCGTCGGTGGGCGGCTCGCCGTAGGCGCCCCAGTGACGACGGTAAGCGCCCGTCTCCGCGTCGAACACGATGACACGGCGATTGCCGTAGCCGTCCGCCACGTAGATTTCATTCGTCGCCGGGTCCACTTCCATGACGGCGGCACGATTCACGGAATCGGTGTCATTGCTGCCCTCGTTCATGCCGAGGCCGCCAATGGTCAGTACCAGTTCGCCCTCCTTGGTAAACTTGTGCATGTGATGATCGTCGGTACCGTTGCCCGCCACCCAGACAAATCCCAGGTGATCGACATGAATGCCATGTTCACTGTTGAACCAGTCGTAGGCATTGGTCGGGCTCGCGCCCCAGGCATGGATGACATTGCCCTGCGGATCGAAGGCCAGCACCGCCGGCGCGGTGGTGCAGCACAAGGACTGCAGCGGCGAATGGCCCCAGTTCTGATCACGCACGCTCTGCAGGGGCGTCGAGCCCGCGTTGGTGCCTTGCACGGTCCAGGGGCGATGAATGATCCAGACGTTGTCCTCGCTGTCCACGGCGGTGCCGGCCACCTGTCCGATGATCCAGTTGTTGGGCAGCGGTTTGGGCCAGAACGGGTCGACGGCGAATTGCGCGACGCCCTCCGGCACCTCGGGACCGGAGGCATCCTCCGGCATATAGGGAACGGTCAAGGTCTGTGACAGAGCGAATGACGGCAGTGCCGTCAACGCCACCAGAGCACAGCCCGCAGTCATGCGAGCAGTGATGCGTTTCATGGTCATGTTGACTCCGATTGTTGTTGTCGTTGTTGTCAGTGTCCTGCGCGACGGAGTATGAGAGCGCCGCGAAGCCGCTGTCCACGCAATTGAGTCGATCTGTCTGGAATCACCGGTTTACAAGCGATTTTCCTTGCCGGCACTGCGGGGCACTCGGTATTCTCGCCGCCTTTCCCGCAGCTGCCCGGTTTTCCCCGTCATGAAAGACCTCACTCAGGGTTCCATCCCCCGTACCATCGTCAGCATGGCCGCCCCCGTGGCCGCCGGCATGATCTTCCAGACGCTCTATCTGCTGGTCGACCTCTACTTCGTCGCCGCCCTCGGTGACGACTCGGTCGCCGGTGTCGGGGCCGGCGGCACGCTGATGTTCATGATCATGGCGCTGACCCAGATCCTCGGCGTGAGCGCCGTGGCGATGATCTCCCAGGCCGTGGGCCGCAAGGACCGCGAGCAGGCCAACCTGGTGTTCAACCAGTCGCTGATGGTGGCGGCGCTGTTCGCGGTGATCACCCTTGTGGGCGGCTATCTGGCGGCGGATGCCTACATGCTCAGCGTGGCCTCGGACGAAGGCGCCGTGCGCGAAGGCGTGACCTTCCTGCACTGGTTCCTGCCCGGCATGGCCCTGCAGTTTCCGCTGATGGCGATGTCGTCCTCGCTGCGCGCCACCGGCCTGGTGAAGCCCGGCATGGTGGTGCAGGTGCTGACGGTGGTGCTCAACACGGTCCTGGCGCCGATCATGATCGCCGGCTGGGGCCCCGGCCCGGCGCTGGGGGTGATGGGCGCCGGCCTGGCCAGTTCCATCTCGGTGCTGGTGGGCGTGCTGCTGCTCACCGGCTATTTCATCAAGCTGGAGAAATACGTCTCCTTCGAGACCTCGCTGTGGAAACCGCGGGTGGATGTCTGGACGCGCATGTTCAACATCGGGCTACCGGCCGGCGGCGAGATGGTGCTGCTGTTCGTGTATTTCTCGGCCGTGTACTGGCTGATCGCCGACTTCGGTGCAGCCGCCCAGGCGGGCTTCAGCATCGGCGGCCGCATCATGCAGTCGATCTTCATGCCCACCATGGCCATCGCCTTCGCCCTGGGCCCCATCGCCGGGCAGAACTACGGTGCCGGCCGCCATGACCGGGTGCGCGAGACGTACTACAAGGGCATCCTGCTCTCCAGCACGCTGATGCTGGTGGTGACCCTCCTGATGCAGTGGAAGCCGGAGCTGCTGGTGCGGGCCTTCACCGACGAGGCTGACGTGATCGAGGTGGGCGCCGTGTTCCTGCAGCTGATCTCCCTGAACTTCATCGCCCAGGGCATCGTGTTCTCCAGCTCGGGTCTCTTCCAGGGCCTGGGCAATACACGCCCGGCCATGCTCTGCTCGATCATCCGGGTGCTCGTGTTCCTGCCCCTGGCCGTGTACCTGAAGTACCAGCCGGGCTATCACATCAACCAGGTCTGGTACGTGTCGATTCTGTCGGTCACCGCCCAGGCAGTGGCCGGCTATGTGCTGGTGCGGCGGGAATTCCGCCTGCGCCTGCAGCCGCAAACGCCGGCCAGTGCAGGAATTTGAGAATTCAGTCAGCAGTCTTCGGAATCGAGTAGAGCGCCGCGCGGCGATCTGCTTCAATCCCGCCGTCCGCTGACCCGCACCGCCATTCCATTGCGAGAGGTATGTTCCATGCACACGCTGTCCTGCTTGTCCCTGTTTCCTGCCGCGCGCCTGCGCCGCCCCCTGCTGCTGCTCGGCCTCTGCCTGAGCATCCCACTGGCCCTGGCCCAGAACGCCGTGCCGGTGGACGATGCCCGCATCCGCAACGCCGATGACTTCCCCGGCGACTGGCTGACCCACGGGCGCACCTACACCGAGCAGCGCTTCAGCCCGCTGGACCAGATCAACCGCGACACCGTGGCCGGACTCGGGATGGCCTGGTCGGCCGATCTCGACACCAGTCGCGCCCAGGAAGCCACGCCCATCGTGGTGGACGGCCGCATCTTCGTCTCCACCGCCTGGAGCAATGTGAAGGCCTTCGACGCCGTGACGGGCGAGGCGCTGTGGAGCTGGGACGCCGCCGTGGACCGCGCCAAGGGCGCGGATGCCTGCTGTGACGTGGTGAACCGGGGCGTGGCCTACTGGGAAGGCAAGGTCTATGTCGGCACACTCGACGGCCGCCTCGTGGCCCTGGACGCCGACACCGGCGCGCAGGTCTGGTCCACCGCCACCTTCGACCCGGCGCTGAAATACACCATCACCGGCGCCCCCCGCATCATCAAGGGCCAGGTCATGATCGGCAACGGCGGCGCCGAGTACGGCGTGCGCGGCTATGTCAGCGCCTATGACGCCAACACCGGCGAGCTGACCTGGCGCTTCTACACCGTGCCCGGCAACCCGGCCGACGGCTTCGAGAACGACGTCATGGCGGCCGCCGCCAACACCTGGAACGGCAGCTGGTGGAACCTGGGCGGCGGCGGCACCGTGTGGGATGCCATTGCCTACGACCCGACCCTGGACTTGATGTACATCGGCGTGGGCAACGGCTCGCCCTGGAACCAGGCCCTGCGCAGCCCGGGCGGCGGCGACAACCTGTTCCTCAGCTCCATCGTGGCGCTGGACCCGGATGACGGCAGCTACAAGTGGCACTACCAGACCACCCCGGGCGAGACCTGGGACTTCACCGCCACCCAGCCCATCATGATCGCCGACCTGACCATCGAGGGCGCCCAGCGCCGCGTGGTCATGCAGGCCCCGAAGAACGGCTTCTTCTACGTGCTGGACGCCGCCACCGGCGAGTTCATCTCGGCCGAGAACTTCATCAACGTGAACTGGGCCACGCACATCGACCCGGCCACCGGCCGTCCGGTGGAGAACCCCGATGCCCGCTACGAACTGAGCGAGAACGGCTTCATCGTGATCCCCGGCCCGCTGGGCGGTCACAACTGGTACCCGATGGCCTTCAGCCAGAACACCGGCCTGGTCTACATCCCCGTCACCGAGAACTTCGCCGGCTATTACCCGGACCGCGAGTTCGTGGTGAACCCCACCGGCTGGAACACCGGCAATGACTTCGCGCGTGGCGCCGGCCTGGTGCGCAACGCGGCGCAGCGTCCCACCAACACCGCCTTCCTGCTGGCCTGGGACCCGGTGACGCAGCAGGAACGCTGGCGCGTGACTCACACCGTGCCCACCGACGGCGCGGGCGTGCTGGCCACGGCGGGCGGCCTGGTGTTCCAGGGCAATCGTTCGGGCGAGTTCGTGGCCTACAACGACGAGACCGGCGAGCGCCTGTGGGCGGGCACCACTCAGGCCGGCGTGATGGCGGCCCCGGCCACCTACCTGGTGAACGGCGAGCAATACCTGGCGCTGATGGTGGGCGCACCCTCCGCGTTCGGGGGCAACTCCGGCGTGCCGGCAGGGTTCGATGTGACCACCACCGCCTCCACCAACAATTCCCGCCTGCTGGTGTTCAAGCTGGGCGCCGACGCACAGCTGCCCACCGAGCCGGTGCTGCAGGCCGATGCCGCCACCGGTACCCGTGAACTGCCACAGACCAATGCCTCCAACGAGGTGATTGCCCAGGGCCAGCGCGCCTACGAGCAGATCTGCAGCGCCTGCCACGGCACCAATGCCGTCAGCAGCCGCGCCGGCGTGTTCCCGGACCTGCGCATGAGTGCCCGTCTGGGCGATGCCGCCGCGTGGAGCGCGGTGGTGGTGGACGGCATCCTGGCCGACCGCGGCATGGTGTCCTTCGCCGCCAGCCTGCGTGAAGGCGATGTGGAAGCGATTCGCGCGTTCGTGATCCGCCGCGCCAATCAGGATCTGGAGAACTGAGAAACGGTGACAATCGGGGTCTGAGACACTTGCCAGGGCAAGTGTCTCAGACCCCTGGCTTGACTCATACGACCCACGTGTTGTCACACACCCCCGCTACCCTTTGGCGCGAGACTTTCCCTCGTCCCGTCACTGGAGCAGCCCATGACCTTTCCCTGCGCTTCCCGCGCGCTGAGCCTCGCACTGGCCGGCGCGTTCATGTCCTCGTCCCCGGCTCTGCACGCCGCCGACAATCTCCTGATCGTCACGCTTGACGGCCTGCGCTGGCAGGAGCTGTATCGCGGACTCGATCACGCTCTGGCCACCCATCCGGACTATTCACCCCGCAGTGAGCAACTGCTGGCGCAGTTCTGGGACGAAGACCCGTCGGTGCGGTCACGCAAGCTCTTCCCCTTCCTGCATGAGGTGGTGTTCCCCCAAGGCACCCATGCAGGCAATCGCGACACCAGCTCCTGCGCGCGCATCCGCAATCCGTGGCATTTCTCGTTTCCCGGCTACAGCGAGATTCTGAGCGGAGTGGTCAATCCCAGCATCGACACCAACGGCAAGAATCCCAACCCGGAACGCACGCTGCTGGAGCTGCTCGATGGCACTCCCGCGTTCGCCGGACGCGTGGCAGCCTTCGCCTCGTGGGATGTCTTTCCCTGGATATTCAATATCGAGCGCAGCGGCCTGCCAGTGAATGCGCTGGGAACCGCAGTCACGCCCGCCACGCCGCTCGAAGCCACCCTGCTGCAGTTGAGCCAGGACATTCCGCCGCCCTGGGAAACGGTGCGACATGACGCCTTCACACATCACTACGCCCTCGAGCATCTGCGCACCGCGCAACCGCGCGTCACGTTCATCAGCTACGGCGAGACCGACGACTTCGCCCATGACGGCCGCTACGACGAATACATCTTCGCGGCGCAGCGCACCGATCGTTTCATTCGCGAGCTCTGGGAGTTCGTGCAGGGCACCGAAGGCTATCGCGACAACACCGTGTTGTTCATCACCGTGGATCACGGCCGCGGCGAGATGCCGCTGGAAACCTGGCAGTATCACGCCAGCAAGGCATCGCTGACGGGCTACATGCAGTCGCTGGCACAGTACGAGGAGGGCATCGTGGGCTCCGAGGATGTCTGGATGGCAGCCATGGGGCCGGGTGTCCCTGTGAGGGGCACTGTCGGCAATGGCGACGAGGACTGTCTCACGTCCGCTCGCATCGCGGCGACGCTGCTGCAGTATCTCGATGTGGACTACCGCACGCTGAATCCGGCGATGGGTGCCCCGCTGCAGGAGTTCCTGCCATGAAACTCCCTCGCATGCGCTGCACTGCCACTCTGCTGGGCCTGAGTCTGCTCTCCCTCGGCGCCGCCTCGCCGGCGCTGGCCCAGGACATCAGCCGCATCGCCTTCGGCTCCTGTGGCGACCAGAACAAGCCGCAACCCATCTGGTCGCCGATCCTGCGCGATGCGCCCGATCTGTTCATCCTGCTGGGCGACAATGTCTATGCCGACACGGACGACCCGCTCGAACTGCAGGCGGCCTACAGCGCGCTCGGCAGCATTCCCGACTTCGCCCGTCTGCGCGAGAGTACGCCGATCATGGCCACCTGGGACGATCACGACTATGGCCAGAACGACATCGGCAAGGACTATGTCAGCAAGGACGCCTCGCGGCGCATCATGCTCGACTTCTTCGGCGAACCGCTCGATTCAGAACGCCGCACACGTCCCGACGGCATCTACACCTCGCACATCTTCGGTGAGGAAGGGCGCCGCGTGCAGGTGATCCTGCTGGACCTGCGCTGGAACCGCGGCGAGCTGATGACACTGACAGACCCGCAGCAGCTGGCCTGGCGCGAGGCGCAGCAGATGGGGCCCTATGAGGCCAATCTGCGGGCCGATGCGCAGCTGCTTGGCGAGGCGCAGTGGGCCTGGCTCGAGACGCAGCTGCAGGTGGACGCCGACATTCGCCTCATCGGCTCGAGCATCCAGCTGCTGGCTGACTTCACCGGCTGGGAAACCTGGGCGAACTTTCCGCATGAGCGTCAGCGTTTCTTCGGCCTGCTGGAGCAGTATCAGCGCGAGCCGGTGGTGATCCTCTCCGGCGATGTGCACTGGGCCGACTACAGCGAGATCCGTGCCTCTGGCATGGCGTGGCCGCTGATCGAGCTGACGTCTTCAGGACTGACCGAGGAATGGAAGGCAGTCAGCCCCAACCGCCACCGAGTGGGCGAGGCGTTTGCGGTGGCCAATTATGGCGTGATCGACATCGACTGGCGCAGCGACGTGCCGGGTGTCAGTCTGCAGATAAAGGACGAGACGGGGATGGTGCTGCTGGAGCGCACGGAACGCTTCCAGCCCTGAGGAAAAAGGGGGATCAGAGACACACTCGAAAGCATGTGTCTCTGATCCCGGTTCACATCAGAAGCCTGCCTTCAGGGTGAAGAACAGCTGGCGGGGCGCGCCAGGCAACAGGGTCATGGCCGTGCCGGCCAGGTCAGAGTTGCCGAAGCCGCCGCTGCCTACGGTGGAGATGTACTCCTCGTCCAGCAGGTTGGCGATGTCGATCTGGGCGGTCAGATCCTTCAGCATGCCCATCTCGCCGAAGCGGTAACCGGCACTCAGGTTCAGCACGGTGAAGCTGTCCACACTGCCCTGATTCAGGAACGTGTATTCCCGCTCGCCGGTGAACTTCAGGTGCAGCTTCGCGAAGGCCTGCTCCACGTCGTAGCCCAGCTCGGAGTTGAACATCCACTCGGGCGAATCCACCACAGTCTTGCCCGAGGTGTTCACACGCGTGGTGCCGCTCAGGTAGTCGTCGTCGATCGTCGAGAGGTTGTAGCTCGCGGAGTTGTACCAGTTGATCTGCTCGCTCAGCTGCCAGTCGATGCCGGTCTCGATGCCCTTGGAGGTCACACTGCCCACGTTCGCCAGCGCGTTGAACGCCCCGATGATGGCCGAGCCCTGCTGGATCGCCAGCAGACGGTCATCGAAGCTCACGTGATAGGCCGTCACCACGCCTTCCAGGTCATTCATGCGGAAGCGGTAACCCATCTCGAAGCTGGTGGCGGTTTCCGGCTCGATCGTGTCCTTGATCGCATTGAAACCTGCCTGGGTGGCGGAGAAGGGCGAAGTGCCGGTGGCGGAACCGATCAGCGCCCGCACGTTCTTCGAGGCAGCGCCGAACAGTTCGCTGTCGGCATTCAGGTCGTACACGAAGCCAATCTGGGGCAGGAAGCCTTCGTCGGTGTCGATCTTGCCTGTCTTGTTGTCGCCCACGAGGGTGCTGGCCTTGACGTCCACGTTCACGCTCTTGAAGCCGAACTCCAGACGCAGGGCGTCCGTGGCCTGCCAGATGTCCTTCACGTGCAGCTGTGTGGTCTGGGTGTTGAAGGCGTATTCCCACTGAGTCAGCAGCGGGTTGCGCTGGAACTTGAGGAAGTCGCGACTGGCGAAGGCAGCGCTGGGCTCGCCGTAGAAGCGACGGGCCTGTTCAAAGTCATTGTCTTCCAGCCAGAGGCCGGCGCTCAGCGTGTGCGCGCCCATCTCGTAGCTCAGCTCGCTGATGAAGCCGGAACGGTCGATCTGGTATTCGGTGGTGCGGATGGTCAGCGGTGCGCCGCCCGGGGTCGGCACATAGGGCGTGCCCCACAGACCCTGGCCCTCGTTGTCGTGGAAGTAGGCCGTGGCGTTCAGCGCGAGTGCGTCATTCACCGGCAGGTCGAGGTTCACATAGGACAGGTCGTCCTTGCGCAGACCGGCCGCGTTCCAGTAGGCGTCGTCCAGGCTGTTCACCGCACCGGTGAACTTGCCACGGGCGGCGGCGATGGCGCGGGCGTAATCGGGGTAGTAGTTGTCCCAGTCACGGCCAAGACGACGGATCATGTCCTTGGACATGTCCTGATAGTCGTTCTCGGCACGGTCCGAATCGCTGTAGAACGCCGTCAGCGTGGCCTGACCGAGGGGCTGCACCAGTTTCAGGTTCACATAGTCCTGGTTCTGTTCGCCGGCGCCCTTCCACTTGTCGGCATCCTGCGTGGCGGTGCTGAGGAAGAAGCGGGTGCCGGTGGCCAGGGTGCCGCTGTCCAGACGCAGGAACACGCGGCGTGCGGCGTCACTGCCGACGGTGGCATTCGTCGTGATGCCGAAGCTGTCCTCAGGATCAGCCGAGGTGAATTCCAGGGTGCCGCCCAGGTTGCTGGTCGACGCCGTGGCCAGGGCGCCGGCGCCCTGGGACAGGGACACACGGCCCATGTTCTCGGACATGATGGCGCGGCTGATATGCAGGCCGTTGTGGTTGGCATAGGACATGTCGCCGAGCGGCACGCCGTCCAGCGTGAAGCCCATCTGGTTCTGGTTGAAGCCGCGCACCACGATGCGCGTGGACCACTCGTAGGCGCCGTAAGGATCGGCGGACTGGAAGTTCACTCCTGGGAGTTTCTCGATGGACTTGAGCGGGCTGGTGCCGGCGGGAAACTGGGTCAGCTGCTCGGCATTCAGGCTCTGCACCTGACGGGTCTGGCCCTGACCGAAGACGCTGATCTCCTGGATCTCGGGCGCCTGCTGGGCCATGACGGAATCGGTGGAAACAGCGGCGAGGGCCGCCAGGATGGCGATGTTCAAGGGTGACACAGGGCGCTTGGGTGTGGGGCAGCCTGCAGGACGTGCGATCAACATAGGGTTCTCCCGGTTATTGTGGAAAAGCCTCGCGATTGTGCAGCGTCCGGATGACAGCCAGCCTGCAGGGGTTTGACGCTTTCGCGACAGTTTTGTGGCAGTGGCCGCGCTGGCAGCTGACCGGACGACAGGGTAGAGTGCCGCTCAGCCCCCAGAACTCTCGCCGTCGAGTACCCGCCCTTGGAAAGCCTGTTCCAGTCCATCAACGCGCTGTTCCGCTTCATCCAGCCCATCTCCGACGGGGTGTGGAACTTCCCGGTGCAGCTGAACTGGTACGCGCAGATTCCCGTGCTCGGCCAGCTCTCCTTCGCCGTGCTGCTGCTCACCGGCAGCGGCGTCTGGTTCACCCTGCGCACGGCGGGCGTGCAATGGCTCAGTGCGCGCCGGGCCTTCGCCATCATGCGCCGCCAGCGCCGCACCACCACGGGCATCAGCGCCACGGCGTCGTTCCTGCTCGGGCTGGCCATGCGGGTGGGGCCGGGCAACATCGTCGGCGTGACCGGCGCCATCGCGGTAGGTGGGCCGGGCGCACTCTTCTGGATGTGGGTGGCAGCCGCCTTCGGCATGGCCACGGCGTTCGTGGAATCGGTGCTGGCGCAACTGTTCAAGGAGCGCAAGCAGGACGAATTCGTGGGCGGCATGCCCTATTACGGGCAGCGCCTGCTGGGCAATCGGCGCTGGGTGGGCGTCACCCTGGCCGGCGCCTTCATCGTCTACGCCCTGTTCAACGTCCCCTCGCAGACCTTCAACATCTTCACCGCCCTCGGCATGCTGGCCGACACCGCCACGGGCGCGTCATCAGGGCGGCAGTCGCCACTTTATTACGGCATCGCCGTGGGCCTGGTGCTGAGCTGTGCCTGGCTGATCCTGGGTGGCATCCGCCGCGTCACCCACTGGACCAACCGCCTCGTGCCCGGCATGGCGAGCGTGTTCTGCGGCCTGTCGCTGCTGATCCTCGTGGTGAATCTGCCGCTGCTGCCCGACTTCTTCCGCCTGGTCTTCGGCGGCGCCTTCGCCCCGGACGCGTTGTTCGGCGGCAGCATCGGCATCGCGCTGGCGGAGGGGGTGCGCCGGGGGCTGATGTCCAACGAGGCCGGCCAGGGCACCATCACCATGGCCGCCGCCGTGGCCGACAACGACCACCCCTGCGAGCAGGGCTTCGTGCAGGCCATGGGCGTGTTCTTCGACACCCTGGTGATCTGCACCCTCACCGGCTTCATCGTGGTGCTGGCGCACCTGTGGACGGACTCCGCCAGCAGCGCCGAGTGGGCTGCGGCCAGTGCCGCGCGCCTGGATCTGTACGTGGCCTCGGTGCAGGCCTTGACCCCGGACCTGCTCGACCGCGCGCTCGTGATCCTGGTCAGCGCCTGCTACGCCCTGTTCGCCTTCACCACCCTGCTGGGCATGATCTCCTTCGCCGAGATCTCGGCCAATCTGATCTCGCGCTCGCCGCGGTTCATCCTCGGCATCCGCGTGCTGGGCTCGCTGGTGTTCGTGCCCTTTGGCGCCCTGACCGTGCTCGCCGGGCTTGAGCTGGGCAATCTGTGGGCGATCACTGATCTGACCAATATCCTGATGGTCTACATGAACATTCCCTTGCTGCTGCTGGGGGCGCCACTGGTCTACAAGGCCCTGGCCCACTACCGCGCCACCGACGGCGGCAAGTTCCTGTCTGAGCGCATCGGCGTGCAGACAGCCCACTGGGTGGCGTCCGAACAGACGCACCTGCCCGACACCGAGGAGACGTCGCCACGATGAACACCCCAGCACCGCGCCCCGCCGCCAGAACGCCAGGCCTGGCCCAGTCCCTGCTGTGCTTCGGCGGCAATTTCCTGATGATCTCGACGGGCCTGTTCGTGTTCCAGATCAGCCTGCACATCGTGCTGTTCTTCTGCCTGCTGTGGACAGCCCTGCACGCCTGGCTGCTGGGGCACGACTTCACCGCCATCCGCGAGATGATGAACACCGGCATCGCCAAGGCCCTGCCGGCGCTCTACATCTTCGTGCTGATCGGCATGCTGATCGCCGCCTACATGCAGAGCGGCACCGTGGCCGCGCTCATCTACCACGGCCTCGACCTGCTGAGTCCGGCCCTGTTCCTGGCCACTGGCCTGGTGCTGTGCAGCCTGATGTCGGTGGCCACCGGCACCTCCTGGGGCACGGCCGGCACGCTGGGCCTGGTGCTGATGAGCATCGGCAGCACCATGCAGCTGCCCCTGCCACTGGTGGCCGGCATGGTGGTGGCCGGCGCGACCTTCGGCGACAAGCTCTCGCCCGTGTCCGACACCACGGTGCTGGCGGCCATGAGCGCGCATACCAATCTGTACCGACACATCGGCAGCATGCTCTACACCACAGTGCCGGCCTTCGTGCTGAGCCTGCTCATCTTTCTGCTGCTGGGCTTCGGCCATGCCGATGCCGCCCTGCCCGAGCAGGCCATCGCCGACATGCAGCAGGCGCTGGCCGGCAGCTTCCAGCTGGGCCTGCTGGCCACGGTGCTGCCGCTGCTGGTGATGCTGGTGCTGAGCCTGCGCCGCCTGTCGCCTGAGATCAGCATGAGTGCCAGCGTGCTGACGGCCGTGGCCGTCGCGGTGCTTTATCAGGACCGCGCGCTGGTGGACGTGCTCAATGCGCTCTGGGCGAATCAGCCGGGCACGACGGGCGTGGCGAGTCTGGATGATCTGCTGGGGCGGGGCGGCATCACGAGCATGAGCTGGACGCTGCTGCTCTCACTGATGGCGCTGGCTCTTGGGGGGATGCTGTATGCGGGCGGTTTCCTGCAGGCCCTGCTGGAGGGGATCATCGCGCGCGTGCAGCGCACCGCGAGTCTGATCGCCACCACCATCGGTGCCGGTGTGCTGGGCAACATGGGCATGGGCGAGGCCTATATCAGCATCATCCTGAACTGCCAGCTGTTCCGCCGGGCCTACGAGCAGAAGGGGCTGGACAACGCGGTGCTCTCGCGTTCGGTGGAGGAGGGCTCGACCATGAGCACCGGCCTGATCCCCTGGACCACGGCCGGCGCCTTCTATGCGGCGACGCTGGGAGTGCCGGTGCTCGACTATGCTCCCTACGCCTTTCTGAACTACCTGAACCCGCTGATCTCCATCGGCATGGCGGCGCTGGGCATCGGCCTGCTGCGCCGCCCGGACTGAGGCGCTGCCCATGGGCAGACAGCGCCGGCGCGCGACTCAGTAGCCGACGGCGCCGCCATCCCCGGCGCGGGAATCCGAGCCGCCCAGGAACAGGCCGGCCTCGCGGTCGTGATAGACCCCCATCGCCGTGCCCTGCTCGCCCCGCACACGGGTCTCGTGACCTCGGCTGTTGAGCAGTTGGAGGGTATCGGGCGAGAAGCCGCTGTCTTCCATGCTGATGACATCCGGCAGCCACTGGTGATGGATGCGCGGCGCTTCCACGGACTGGGCGATGTTCATGCCGTGATCCACCACGTTGAGAATCAGCTGCAGGGTGGTGTTGATGATGGTGCGGCCGCCGGGGCTGCCCACCGCCATCAGCGGCTTGCCGTCCTGCGCGACGATGGTGGGCGACATGCTGGAGAGCATGCGCTTGCCCGGGGCGATCAGGTTCGGCGGCGTGCCGATCTGGCCGTTGCGGTTGGTCACGCCCGGCACCGCGTTGAAGTCACCCATCTCGTTGTTCAGCAGATACCCCGCCCCTTCCGCCACGATGCGCGAGCCGTAGCCGTTCTCCAGCGTGTAGGTCAGCGAAACCATGTTGCCATCCTTGTCCACCACCGAGAAATGCGTGGTGTCCTCGCTCTCGTAGATCTGCGCGAAATTGGCTTCGTCGCTGACAGAAGCCTTGTCCGGGTCGATGCTGGCACGCAGGCTGGCGGCGTAGTCCTTGCTGAGCAGGCGGTCCAGCGGCATGCTCTCGTTGAAGTCCGGGTCACCCAGATGCTCGGCCCGGTCGGCATAGGCGCGGCGCATGGCCTCGGTCATCAGGTGCAGGGTCAGCGCGGAGTTGTGGCCGGAGGCCGCCAGGTCGAAGCCTTCCAAGATGTTGAGAATCTGGATCAGCGTCACGCCACCGGAGCTGGGCGGCGGCATGCTGACGATCTCGTAGCCGCGATAGGTGCCGCGCACAGGCTCGCGCTCGACCGCCTCGTACTGTGCCAGGTCTTCCTCGGTGATGATGCCGCCGTTGGCGCGCATGAAGTCGGCCAGCTTCTTCGCGTTGCTGCCCTTGTAGAAACCGTCGCGGCCCTGCTCCTGGATCAGCTGCAGAGTGTCGGCCAGATCGGGCTGCACCCAGGTGTCGCCGAATTCATAGGGCGAGCCGTCGGCCTTGAGGAACACCTTGGCGGAGGATGGGTACTGGTCCCAGAACTCCTGGTTCTGGCGGAAGCCGGTGTACAGCTCCCAGGTGATGGGGATGCCGTCGCGGGCCAGCTTCACCGCCGGAGCCACCAGATCGGCCCAGGGCAGGCTGCCCAGCTCCTGATGCGCCTTGTACAGCCCGGCCACCGTGCCCGGCACGCCGACGGAGAGCAGGCTGCGGTGATTGGAGTTGTTCACCACCAGCCCGTCCAGACCGAGGTACATGCGCTCGGTGGCCGCCAGCGGGGCTTTCTCGCGGAAGTCGAAGGTGGTCGCGTGGCCGTCCTCGCCGTGATACACGAGGAAGCCGCCGCCGCCGATGTTGCCGGCCGTGGGCCAGGTCACGGCCAGCGCGAAGGCCGTGGCAATGGACGCATCCACTGCGTTGCCGCCCTGCTTGAGGATGTCCACGCCCACCTGGGAGGCCAGTTCGGACGCACTGGCCACGATGCCATTGCGGGCCCGCAGCGGGGTGCGGCCGTCCTGCGCGAAGGCAGGCAGGGTGAGGGACAGACACAGCAGCAGTGTCAATGATCGAGCCAGCAAACGTTTCATGGGCAATCTCCGGGTAGCATTACGCAGGCTGGCGGCACGTGTCAGTGCGCCGCTTCCTGCAGGATCATCTCGACATACATGGCACGCAGGCGCTGGGCCACCGGGCCGGGCCTGCCCCCTGCCACACTTTGCCCGTCAATCGACACGACGGGCATCACCAGGGTGGTGGCACTGCTCAGGAAGGCTTCGTCGGCCGCCAGGGCTTCTGCCACGGTGAACGGCCGCTCCACCAGCGCGATGCCGTGTTCACGCGCCATCTGCAGGATCACCTTGCGGCGGATGCCCGGCAGGATCGACGTGGACAGCGCCCGCGTGATGATGGCCCCATCCTTCACGATATAGGCCGAAGACGAGGCGCCTTCCGTCACCACGCCGTCTTCCGTCATCCAGCCCTCGAACGCGCCGGCACTCGCCGCCTTCTGCTTGGCCAGACACTGGGCCAGCAGATTGATCGACTTGATGTCGCGGCGCTTCCAGCGCAGATCGGGCACCGTCACGACCTTCACGCCGGTGGCGGCCAGCGGATTGTCGATCAGCTTCTTCGCGGCTGTCCAGGCAACGAAGCTGCTCGGCGTCCCGGCGGCGGGGAAGGCGAAATCGCGCTCGGCCACGCCCCGCGTGACTTGCAGATACACATAGCCTTCCTGCAGCTCGTTGCGCGCGCGCAATTCTTCCAGCACCTGGCAGAACTCGTCCTGCGTGCAGGGCCAGGCCATGGCGATCTCGCCGAGGCTGCGGTTGAGGCGCTCCAGCGCATGACCGCGCTCGACGATGCGGCCATGGAGCACGGGGATCACTTCATACACCCCGTCGCCGAACACAAAGCCGCGATCGAACACCGAGACCTTCGCGTCCTCTTGTGCGAAATATGTGCCATTGACGTAGACGATGCGACTCATGCGGCAGCTCCGTCGCGGGCCGCCAGGTCGAGCAGGGCCTGACCGGTGAGCCGCTGCACCGTCCAGCCGTCCATGGGGAAGGCGCCGATGGAGCGATAGAACGCAATGGAAGGGGCGTTCCAGTCCAGCACCGACCACTCGAAACGGGCGTAGTCGCGCTCCACGGCCAGCGCCGCCAGCCGGGTCATGATGGCCTTGCCGATGCCCCGCCCGCGCATGGCAGGCTGCACATAGACGTCCTCGAGATACAGACCGGGCCGACCGAGGAAGGTGGAGAAACTCTGGAAGAACAGGGCATAGCCCACGGGCCGGCCGTCGTGTTCGGCGATCAGCACCTCGGCACCGGGACGCGGCCCGAACAGGGTCTGCGCCAGCAGCTCCGGCGTGGCAATGACCTCATGGGCCAGCTTCTCGTAGACGGCCAGTTCCATGATGAAGGAATGGATGAGTGCGCAATCGTCGACGCCGGCTGCACGAATCCGGAGCACGGCGGGTGGGGCGTTGTCCTGCATTGGGGCGCTTCCTGTCCTGTTTTGCTCATCTTTCAGCCTGCGGCGAGCATAGCAACAAAGCCCTGACGCCAGAAGGCAAATGACGGGTAAAAAAAATCCCGCGGTCAGCCGGGCCGACAGCGGGATCTTCTACAGCGTTGGCGAACTCAGAGTGCAGCGAATTCCGCTTTCTCGTCGTCGCTGATTTCCTTGATGCTGAGCTTGATGCGACCGCGCGCATCCAGGTCGGTGACTTTCACCAGCACTTCCTGACCTTCCTTGAGGTAGTCGCCCACGTTCTCGACACGCTCGTTGGAAATCTGGGAGATGTGCACCAGTCCGTCCTTGCCGGGCAGAATGGTGATGAAGGCGCCGAAGTCGACGATGCGCGCCACCTTGCCCATGTACAGACGACCGACTTCCGCCTCGGCAGTGATGCTGAGGATGCGTTCGATGGCGGCATCGCGCGACCCGGCGTCTTCGCCGTAGATGCGGATGTTGCCGTCGTCGTCGATGTCGATGGACGCACCGGTTTCCTCGGTGATGCTGCGGATCACGGCGCCGCCCTTGCCGATCACGTCACGGATCTTGTCCGGATCGATCTTCATGGTGGCCATGGAAGGCGCATTCTCGGAAACGGTGGCACGGGGCTTGTCCAGCACCTTGTTCATTTCGCCGAGGATGTGGATGCGGGCTTCGTGAGCCTGGTGCAGAGCGATTTCCATGATCTCTTCGGTGATGCCCTGGATCTTGATGTCCATCTGCAGGGCGGTCACGCCCTGAGCGGTACCGGCGACCTTGAAGTCCATGTCGCCCAGATGATCTTCATCGCCCAGGATGTCGGTGATCACGGAGAAGCGGTCGCCTTCCTTGATCAGACCCATGGCGATGCCGGCCACCGGCGCGGAGATCGGCACCCCGGCATCCATCAGCGCCAGCGAGCTGCCGCACACGGACGCCATGGAGCTGGAGCCGTTGGATTCGGTGATCTCGGACACCACGCGGATCGCGTAGGGGAAGGCGTCCTCGGACGGCATCACCGCCTGCACGCCACGCTTGGCCAGCTTGCCGTGACCGATCTCGCGACGCTTCGGACCGGACATCATGCCGGTCTCGCCCACGCAGAACGGCGGGAAGTTGTAGTGCAGCATGAAGGCTTCCTTCTTGGAGCCCTCCAGGCCTTCGATCAGCTGGGCATCGCGCACGGCACCCAGGGTAGTGACCACCAGCGCCTGCGTCTCGCCGCGAGTGAACAGGGCGGAGCCGTGTGCCTTGGGCAGCACGCCCGTCTCGATGGAGATGGGACGCACGGTGCGGGTGTCGCGGCCATCGATGCGCGGCGCGCCGTCGATGATGCGGTTGCGCACCACTTTCTTCTCGATGGAGGCAAACACGCCGGAGACTTCCTCGGCGCTGGCGCCGGTGTCCTCATTGGCGAACTGCGCCACGGCCTGGGCCAGCAGGCCCTCCAGGGCGTCATAACGCTGCATCTTGTCGGAGATCTGGTAGGCATTGCCGATGCTGTCGGCGAAGGCCGCACGGATGCCGTCCAGCAGCGGCTGGTTCACGACCACTTGCGGCAGTTCCCACATGGGCTTGCCTGCCTCGGCCTTGAATTCATTGATGGCGTCGATCACCACCTGCATGGCCTCGTGCCCGAACAGCACGGCGCCCAGCATCTGGTCTTCGCTCAGCTGCTTGGCTTCGGATTCCACCATCAGCACAGCTGACTTGGTGCCAGCCACCACCATGTCGAGGGCAGAGGCTTCCAGTTCCTTCACGTCCGGGTTCAGCACATAACCGTTCTGCAGGTCGTAACCCACGCGGGCGGCGCCCACAGGCTCGAGGAAGGGAATGCCGGAAATGGCCAGGGCGGCGGAGGCGCCGATCAGGGCCGCGATATCCGGGTCCTGGTCCTTGCTGGCGGAAATGACGGTGCAGACCACCTGCACTTCATTCATGAAACCCTTGGGGAACAACGGTCTGATGGGACGGTCGATCAGACGGGAGGTCAGTGTTTCCTTCTCGGTAGGACGGCCTTCGCGCTTGAAGAAGCCACCGGGGATCTTGCCGGCTGCGTAGGTCTTTTCCTGGTAGTTGACGGTCAGCGGGAAAAAGTCCTGACCTGGCTTGATCTGCTTCTTGCCGACGGCGGTGGCGAGGACCTGGGTGTCACCCATGGTGACGATCACTGCGCCGGTTGCCTGACGGGCAACCTTGCCTGTTTCCAGTGTGACGGTGTGTTTCCCGTACTGGAACGTCTTGCGTACGATATTGAACATACTCTATTCCTGTATTTTTATTTTGACCCCGGCACCATTGCAATTGACGTCCCTGTCAAACAAGGTCGATCTTTCATCTCTTCATCATTGAATTACTTGCTTGCACTCAGCGACGCAGGCCCAGCTTCTTGATCAGCGCACCATAACGGTCGGTGCTCTTGCCGCGCAGGTAGTCGAGCAGCTTGCGACGGCTGTTGACCATGCGGATCAGACCGCGGCGTGAGTGGTGGTCATGCGTGTGTTCCTTGAAATGCGCCTGCAGCTGGTTGATGTTCTCGGTCAGCAGGGCCACCTGCACTTCGGGTGAGCCTGTATCGCCTTCACTCTGCGCGTATTCCTTGACGATCTCTGCCTTGCGTTCTGCGGTTAAAGCCATTTTCACTACCTCCAATATGCACTGATGAATAGACCCTTCACGCCCATCGTGAAGCAGCCTTCGTTGCCGACATCCCTGCCGAACCAGAGTGACCACGCATATTGATAGTCATCTGGACTTCTCCTTCAAATACGGTACTGCAGATTCGTGACAGCTGTGCTGTCTCACGTGCCCGTGGCGAAGAGGCGCTTCGGCGCCACGCGACCATCCTCCAGGATGGTGCCGATGCCCATGAAGTCATCGCCTTCGTACAGCCGCACCAGACCACTCGGCGGCATGGCGCGCAACTGCACGGCCTGCCCCTGGCGCAACCAGCGCGCAATGTCTTCGGACACCCGCGCCTCGGGCAACTCCTGCACGGCCAGATCGGGAGCCACCAGCCACCTGTCCAGGGCGGTCAGCCCGCCGTCAGCCTTGAGCTGCGCGAGGGCGGCCATGGTAACACACTGCCCCTCGCCAAAGGCACCGGCCTGCAGTCGGCGCAGGGCCTGCACATGAGCGCCGCAGCCCAGGGCCTCGCCCAGGTCCTCCACCAGCGTGCGCACATAGGTGCCCTTGCTGCAGTGGATCTCCAGATCGGCCGTCGCGGCGGCGGCATCGAAGCCGAGCAGCGTCATGGCATACACCGTGACCGGGCGGGCTTCGCGCTCTACTTCACGGCCGGAGCGCGCCAGCTTGTACAGCGGCTGCCCCTGATGTTTCAGTGCCGAATACATCGGCGGAGTCTGCTCGATGTCCCCCACGAAGGCCGGGATCGCCTCGCGGATCGCCGCCTCCGTGACATGGGCGGCCGAGCGCTGCTCGATCACACTGCCTTCGGCATCGGCGGTGTCGGTGCGCTCGCCCAGCTTCAACGTGGTGCGATAGCGCTTGTCCGAATCCAGCAGGAACTGCGACAGCTTGGTGGCCTCGCCGAAGCACAGGGGCAGCACTCCGGTGGCCAGCGGATCGAGACTGCCGGTATGCCCTGCCTTCTCGGCCTCGAACAGGTGCTTGACCTGCTGCAGACAGGCGTTTGAGCTCATGCCCGTCGGCTTGTCCAGCACCAGGATGCCGTCGATGTCACGGCCCTTGGGCCTGCGATATTGCGCCACGTACTGCCTCAGTGCCTGTGCGTTCAGGACTCGTGCTCGGCGTCGGCTGCCAGTGCACGGTCGATCAGCGACGACAGGTACTGACCACGCGCAACGCTCTGATCGTAGTGGAAGATCAGACGCGGCGTCGTGCGCAGACTGCTGCGCTTCGCCAGCAGCGTGCGCAGATAGCCGGACGCCGCATTCAGGGCCTTGATGCTCTCTTCCACTTCCAGTCTGTCCAGCGCGCCGGCCTTGTCGAGCGTGATACCCGGCGCCAGGCCTGACACCCCCTCAACCGAGCCCATCACGGTGACGTAGACATCGGCATGCGCAAGATCCCGACTCACCTTGACGCCGGTGACCGACACCATGCCCACGCGCGGATCACTCACTTCCAGCTGGATCAGCTGGGCCAGCTCACGCTGAAGAAGATCAGCCACGCGCTGCAATCTGGGCGATACCTTGCTCATGTCGGTTCCCGCTGTCTCAGAGAGTTCTGGCGATCGCCGTGGTCTGATAGACCTCGATCTTGTCGCCGATCTGCACATCGGTGTAATTCTTCACGCCGATACCGCACTCCATGCCCATACGCACGGAACTGGCCTCGTCCTTGAAGCGACGCAGGGATTCCAGCTCGCCCTCGTAGATCACCACGTTGTTGCGCAGCACACGGATGGGCTTGGCGCGATACACCGTGCCCTCGATGACCATGCTGCCGGCGATCTGACCGAACTTGGGCGAATTGAAGACATCGCGCACCTCGGCCACGCCGAGAATCTCCTCGCGCATTTCCGGAGTCAGCATGCCGCTCAGGATGACTTTCGCGTCGTCGATCACGTTGTAGATGATGTTGTAGTAGCGCAGCTCCACGCCTTCGCTCTCGATGATCTGACGCGCGGACTTGTCGGCCCGCACGTTGAACCCGATGATCATGGCCTTGGAGGTCGCCGCCAGCTGGGCGTCGGTCTCGGAGATGCCCCCCACGCCGGCGGAGACGATGTTCACCTGCACCTCGTCGGTGCCCAGCTTGTGCAGCGAGGACACGATGGCTTCCAGCGAGCCGCGCACGTCCGTTTTCAGCACCACGTTCATCACGCCCACATTGGCGCGGCCGATACCGGCAAACATGGACTCGACCTTGTTGGTCTGCTGCATGGCCACCTTGTTGTCCTTGTGACGCTCGCGACGCTGTGCAGCCACATCCTTGGCCATCTTCTCGTCAGCCACGACCACGAACTCATCGCCCGCTTCCGGCACGCCGTTCAGACCGAGGATCTCGACGGGAATGGACGGTCCGGCAGTTTTCACGGACTGACTCATCTCGTCGATCAGGGCGCGCACGCGACCGAACTCGTGGCCAACCAGCACCACGTCGCCCACTTTCAGGGTGCCGTTCTGCACCAGCACGGAGGCCACGGGACCACGTCCCTTGTCCAGCCGTGACTCGATGACCACGCCCTTGCCGGGCGCATCCACGTGCGCCTTCAGCTCCAGCAGTTCCGCCTGCAGCAGGATGGCTTCCAGCAGCGTCTCGATGCCCTGACCCGTGTGGGCCGAGACTTCCACGAACTGGGTATCGCCGCCCCACGCATCGGAAATCACGTTCAGGTTCGCGAGCTCGCTGCGCACACGATCCAGATCGATGTCCGGCTTGTCGACCTTGTTGATGGCCACCACCAGGGGCACGCCGGCAGAGCGGGCATGCTGGACGGCTTCTTCGGTCTGCGGCTTCACGCCGTCATCCGCGGCCACCACCAGGACGACGACATCCGTGGCCTTGGCACCGCGTGAACGCATGGCGCTGAAGGCGGCGTGGCCCGGGGTGTCCAGGAAGCAGATCATCCCGCCGGGCGTCTCCACGTGATAGGCACCGATGTGCTGGGTGATGCCGCCGGCTTCATGGGACACCACGGAAGCCTTGCGGATGTAGTCCAGCAGCGAGGTCTTGCCATGGTCTACGTGACCCATGACCGTGACCACCGGGGCGCGCGGGACGGACTCGGCACCTTCGTCGTAGGCAATGGATTCGTACAGGCTCTCTTCCAGCGCATCCGAGGACACGAACTTGGCAGAGTGGCCCATTTCCTCCACCAGCAGCGTGGCTGTGTCCTGATCCAGCACCTGGTTGATGGTGGCCATCACGCCCATCTTGAACAGCACCTTGATGACCTCGGCCGACTTGACCGACATCTTCTGTGCCAGATCGGTGACCGAGTTGGCCTCGCCGATCGCGATCTCGCGGGAAATGAATTCCGTCGGCTTCTCGAAGCCGTGCTGCTTGGTGGCGCGCGATTTGCTCTTGCGACCGCCGCGGCGTCCACGACCATCGCCATACTCGCTGTCCTCGAGCACGAAGTCGTCCACGCGACCCTTGACCTGTTTGCGGGCCGGGGCCTTGTCCTTCTTGCGGAAGTCACCCTTGTCGTCATCCTTGGCGCCAGGCTGATCTTTCTTGCCAGTCTTGCTGGCATCCGGGCGCGCAGCCGGGGCTGCCGGCGCTGGTCGACGTGCGTCGGCATGTTCTGCGGAGCGCTCGGCGGGCCGTTCGGCTGCCGGCTTCTTGGGCGCTGCCTGAGCGGGCTCCACTGACGCTTCGTGACGAGAGTCCGCTTCTGCGGGCGCGGCCGAGATCTCTGCCTGCACCTGGAATTCCTGCGCCTGTGCCGCCAGCTCTTCCGCCTGCTCCTGCGACTCGTTGCTCTCGGCTTCGCCTGGCAATTCGCTGCGCTTCACATAGGTGCGCTTCTTGCGCACTTCCACGGCAATGGTCTTGCCGCGGCCATGACTGCCAGCCGACTTCAGCGTCTCGACAGTCTTGCGCTGCAACGTGATCTTCTTGGGAGCGGTATCCGTCGCTTCCTTGTCGCCATGGCTGCGCCGCAAGAACAGCAACAAAGTGTTCTTGTCGTCATTGGAAATCGGATCTTCCGCCTTCGTGTGGGGCAGACCCGCCTCCTTCACCTGGGAAAGAAGTCTCTCGACTGAAACTCCAACAACCTTGGCGAGTTCACTGACTGTTACATCGGCCATTTACCTACTCCTGATTACCCTTGCCGTCCGACCCGGACTCCTGCTGCCTGTGCCTTGCTGCGCCATTTTGCGCTCACGCGAACCAGGGCGCCCTTGCTGTCATGATCAGCTTGCCTGCACGTTCTTCATTCATGCCATCGATGTCCATGAGATCGTCAATGGACTGTTCGGCCAGATCTTCCATGCTCAGCACGCCCTTGCCTGCCAGGGCCAGTGCCAGCGTGTCATCCATCCCTTCCATCGTGCGCAGATCATCCGCGATATTGGCGCTGGACAACCCTTCCTCGGACGCAATCGCCTGCGTCAGCAGGGCATCCTTGGCGCGGCTGCGCAACTCGTTCGCGATGTCCTCGTCGAAGCCATCGATGTTCAGGATCTCTTCCAGAGGAACGTAGGCGATCTCTTCGAGCGAGGTGAAGCCCTCGCTGACCAGCACTTCGGCGATGTCTTCATCGACATCGAGCTTGTTCACGAACATCTCGACGAAGCCGCTGGTTTCCTGCTGCTGCTTCTCTGCGGCTTCGGCCACGCTCATCACATTGATGGTCCAGCCGGTGAGCTCGCTGGACAGACGCACGTTCTGGCCACTGCGGCCGATGGCCTGAGCCAGGTTCTCCTCCTCGACGGCGACATCCATGGTGTGGCTGTCTTCATCCATGATGATGGAGGCCACTTCGGCCGGCGCCATGGAATTGATCACCAGCTGCGCGGGATTGTCGTCCCACAGGATGATGTCGATGCGCTCGTTCGCCAGTTCATTGGACACCACCTGCACGCGCGAACCGCGCATGCCGACGCAGGCGCCCACCGGGTCGATGCGACCATCATTGGTGCGCACGACAATCTTGGCACGGGACCCCGGATCACGGGCGGCCGCCTTGATCTCGATGACTTCCTCGGAAATCTCGGGCACTTCGATCTTGAACAGCTCAATCAGCATGCCGGCGTCCGTACGACTAAGGAACAGTTGCGGGCCACGCGGTTCGGAACGCACATCAAGCAGCAACGCGCGAATGCGGTCGCCGACGCGGAAGTTCTCGCGGGGAATCATGTGCTCGCGAGCCAGCAGCCCCTCGGCATTGCCACCCAGATCGACCAGCACGCTCTCGCGGGTGACTTTCTTGACCGTTCCAGAAATGAGCTTGCCGATCTTGTGACGGTACTCGGCGATGATGATGTCGCGCTCGGCTTCACGCACTTTCTGCACGATGACCTGCTTGGCGGTCTGCGCTGCAATGCGGCCGAACTCGATGTTCTCGATCTTCTCTTCCACGACACCACCCACCTCAGCCTCTGGATTCTTTTCCCGAGCCTGTTCGAGTGTGAGCTGCCCCCCCTTGCCGGTGTACTCCTCGTCACTGACGATGTCCCATACGCGGAAGGTTTCGTATTCGCCGGTCTTGCGGTCGACACGCACGCGACAATTCATGTCGTCTTCTTCATAGAATTTCTTGGTGGCGGTGGCCAGCGCGGACTCGACAGCTTCGAAAATCACTTCGCGCGCGACGCCTTTCTCATTGGAAACTGCATCCGCGACCAACAGAATCTCTTTACTCATCATAATCGTGTCACCTTACTCCAGAGGTCTTCTCGCCTTCTGCCAATTCCCGACGTCGGTCGGGCGCTGCCTGTGTCGGATTGCCGACCTTTCAGTACACCAGATTGGCCTTGTCCACGGCCGAAAAGGAAAAACTCACTTCCTTCTCGTCCACCAGGAGACAGATCTGGTCTGCCTCCGCTCTTTGAATCACGCCCTTGAACTTGCGTCGACCATCCAGCGCCGTGCGCAGGCGAACATTCGCCACGCTGCCGATGAAGCGCGCAAAATGCGCGTGTTCGAACAGGGGCCTGTCCATGCCGGGGGAAGACACTTCCAGAGTGTATTCTCCCACAATGGGATCCTCGACATCGAAGATGCCACTGATCTGACGACTGACTCGTTCGCAGTCATCGATGGTGATGCCGTCATCCGGCCTGTCGATATAGATGCGCAGAATGCTGCTGCGCCCCTGACCGACCTGATCGACACCCCAGAGTGTGACACCCAGTGCCTCGACGGTTGGACGGATCATGTCTGCAATCGCGACCAGATTGTTGCTCACTTTCTTGACCACCTGTTTGCTTGCACGCCGCTCGCAAAATCATTTCGCACAAATAAAAAATGGGCCTGCGGCCCACTCCTGAATTACTGATTTTTGCATCGCCTGGTTCAGTGAACCCAGGGATGTGGAGCAAAACAGCCCGGCAAACGGCACGAAATCCGCGCCTAACAAAAAGCCCCTGATGGGGCTTCGATACTGCAACGCATTGCATCTGATACTGCCGGCATGGTGTGCCAGACACCATGCTGCATCGACTTGGGATTAGCACTGCGTGCGTCCCGAAATTGGTAGCGGGGGCAGGATTTGAACCTACGACCTTCGGGTTATGAGCCCGACGAGCTGCCAGACTGCTCCACCCCGCAACAAATCGTGAATTCTGATGTGTCGCTTGCGCAATCAATGCCACTGGCGTTTGCATTGACTCCCTGCTTTCCTGTCAGGGGCAGAAGTATACTGAGGCGCCTTCAAAACGGTCAAGCGAAAGGATTGAAATCCTCGAGAAACCTGCGCCCCGCTGGCTGCGCTGCGCACTTGCTGCATCTGGTGCCGAAGGCGAGACTTGAACTCGCACGACCAAAGGTCACTACCCCCTCAAGATAGCGTGTCTACCAATTTCACCACTTCGGCTTGAACTCTTTGCTCTGTCCTCAATTGCCTGGAGCGGGCGCGACCGGCGCCGGCACTTCGGGCACATCACTGGCGGCCGCATCAGTCACCGTCTCCACCTGAGGGACGTCACTGGTCGGCGCTGCCGGCTGGGACAGCAATTCCGGGTTGACGATGGGCAGACCCTCGACGACACCGGCACTGGTATTCTGTTTCGCGAAAATCGCCAGCGTCAGGCTGGTGATGAAGAAGATCGTGGCAGCGATGGAGGTGGAGCGCGTCAGAAAATTGCCCGAACCCGCACTGCCGAACACTGTCTGCGATGCACCACTGCCGAATGCCGCGCCCGCGTCAGCGCCCTTCCCCTGTTGCAGAAGCACCAGTCCGACGATCGCGACGGCGACGATCACATGCACGACGATTACCAAGGTTTCCATTACCTGCCCACACTCTTGCAAATCGAGATGAATTCTTCCGGCTTGAGGGACGCACCGCCCACCAGGCCACCGTCTATGTCTTGCTGCGCGAACAACTGCGCCGCATTCTCTGCCGTCACACTGCCACCGTAGAGAATTCTCACGCTCTCGGCAAGCCAGGCACTGCGTTCCTGCACCACATGCCTGATGAAGGCATGCATGGCCTGCGCCTGTTCCGGCGTGGCTGTCCTGCCAGTCCCTATGGCCCAGACCGGCTCGTAGGCTACCACCAGCTGCCCGAGGGACTCGCTGTCACAATGCTCCAGCACCGCACTCAGCTGTCTCGCCACCACCGTTTCAGCCTGCCCGGACTCACGCTCTTCAAGCGATTCCCCCACGCAGACGATGGGCGCTATGCCCGCGAGAATTGCGGCTTCACACTTCTGCGCCACTTCGGCATCGGTGTCACCCGCGTAGCGACGTCGTTCCGAATGACCCGCTATCACGTAGCGCACACCAAACTCGGCCAGCATCGCTGCAGACACATCGCCAGTGAAGGCGCCGCTCGCCTGCGCATGAACATTCTGCGCACCCAACGCGATTGCACTACCCTGCAACAGCAGCTGACAAAGAGGAAGATAGGGAGCCGGAGGACAAACCACCACTTCCGCACCTTCCTGCTCGTCGCCAAGCGCTTGAACCAGTGCCTGCAACAGTCCGGTGATCTTGGCGCCGGAACCGTGCATTTTCCAGTTACCGGCGACTAGACTTCGGCGCATTCACATGACCTTGAGCAGAGGTGCGTCTGACATCGGGAAAACGGGGCGCAAATATAACCAAGTTGCCAGGGGCTTGCAACCTGAGGCGACCGGGCCGCGACTCATGCATGCAGACGCACCTGCTCCGCAAGCTCCTCGGCAAGTCGCCGCACCAGCGCCGCATCCTCGCCTTCCACCATCACGCGCACCACCGGCTCGGTGCCCGAGGGTCGCAGCAATACCCGCCCCTTGCGGCCAAGCGTCGCCTCCACGGCCGCCACGGCCTCGCGAATGGCCGGGGCCGAGTCCAGACGCTTTTTGTCCGTCACCTTCACATTGATCATGGTCTGGGGATACTTGAGCATCTTGCTGCGCAGGTCGTGCAGGCTCGACCCGGTGCTGATCATCGCGTAAAGCGTCTGCAGGGCCGAGACGATGCCATCGCCAGTCGTGGAGACGTCCAGACAGATGATGTGGCCCGACGACTCTCCACCCAGCGCCCACTCACGCTGATGGAGTTCCGCCATCACATAGCGATCGCCAACATCCGCGCGCGCGAAGGGAATGTCCAGCGCTTCCAACCCCAGCTGCAGCCCGAGATTGCTCATCAGCGTGCCGATGACTCCGCCGAAATCGACATTGCGGCGGCGCTTGTCACGGGCGATCACATAGAGAATCTCGTCACCATCCACCACATTGCCCACGTGATCCACCATGATCAGGCGATCACCGTCGCCATCGAAGGCCACGCCAAGATCCGCCTTTTCGGCCAGCACTTCGCGCACGAGCGCTTCCGTGCAGGTCGAGCCACATTGATCATTGATGTTGAGGCCATTGGGCGAGGCGCCGATGGTCTTCACGGTGGCGCCCAGTTCTCGAAACACATTGCTGGCGATGTGATAGGTAGAGCCATTGGCGCAGTCCACCACGAGCTTGAGACCAGCCAGTTTCATCTCCGAAGGCACTGTGCCCTTGCAATATTCGATGTAGCGACCACTGGCATCGGTGATGCGCGAGGCCTTGCCGATCAATTGGGACTCAACGGTGGTGATGGGCCGCTCCAGATATTCCTCGATGGCGAACTCCAGCTCGTCCGGCAACTTGGAGCCGTCCCCCGAGAAGAACTTGATGCCATTGTCCTCGAAGGCATTGTGCGAGGCACTGATGACGATGCCTGCCTGCGCGTGGAAAGTCCGCGTGAGATAGGCCACGGCGGGCGTGGGCATCGGACCGAGCAGATTGATGTCGACTCCCGCTGCCGTGAGGCCTGCCTCAAGGGCCGCCTCGAACATGTAACCAGAAATGCGCGTGTCCTTGCCGATCAGGATCTTGCTGCGCGCACGATCGGATTTGGCAAATACCTTGCCGGCGGCCCAGCCCAGCTTCAGCATGAAATCCGGCGTGATGGGGTGCTCGCCGACACGACCACGAATGCCATCGGTCCCGAAATATTTCTTCTCTGCCTTCCTGTTCTTCATTTCCTTACCTTTCTGTTCACTGGCGTGCGCCGGCGAAGGCGCGCTGGATTCTGATGGCGTCGATGAGCGGCGCCACATCATGAGTACGAAGGATCGAGGCGCCACCCTGCAGCGCGAGCACGCTGGCGGCGACACCGGCATGGACTCGCTCGTCAACCGGCCTCCCGGTCACTGCACCGAGCATGGACTTGCGCGACATGCCGACCAGCACCGGCAGGCCCAGTGCCTGCATCCGCGGCAGTTCCCGCAGGAGCCGGTAGTTCTGCTCGACGCTCTTGCCGAAACCAAAGCCCGGGTCGAGCACAAGGCGCGAGCGCGCAATGCCGTGACTAACACAGGCGTCGACTCGCTCGGCGAGAAAGGCCTGCACCTCTGCCACGACATCCTCGTACTGGACATCCTGCTGCATGGTGCCGGGCTCGCCGCGCATGTGCATCAGGCAAATCGCGACATCCCGTCCTGCGACGGCAGCCAGCGCCCCCGGCCGCCGCAGCGCGCGCACGTCGTTGACAAGCCCCGCTCCGGCCGCGATGGCTTCCGCCATGACGGCCGGCGTGCTGGTGTCCACGGAGATGGCGGTGTCGAGCCGGGCGCGAATGGCCTCGATCACCGGAATGACACGATCGAGCTCTTCCTGTTCGGAAAGGCTGGCAGCCCCTGGTCGCGTGGACTCGCCACCCACGTCGATGAGGCTGGCGCCTTCCTGCAGCATGCGCTCAGCCAGGGTCAGCGCCTTGTCGATCGAAATCTGGAACTCGGCGGATGCACCGGCGGCGAGCCTGCCACCGTCGGAAAACGAGTCGGGGGTGGCGTTGACGATTCCCATGACGACGGGAACGCTGAGGTCGATGACATGATCACCGACCTTGAGGGATGTGACGCTCACTCAGATGTCCTGCAATTCGCCAGTCAGACTTCGCTGGCCGGGCCTCCGATGGGGCTGTCCGCAGAGGTCTCGGCACTGCGACCACTGGAGCGCGCGGAACCGGAACCGGAATCGCTCTGCGACCAGTCCGCAGGTAGCCTGGGCTTCATGCCAGCCATGATGTCGTTGATCTGGTCGGCATCGATGGTCTCGTATTCCAGCAGAGCATCCTTCATCAGTTCCAGCTTGTCGCGGTTCTCTTCCAGAAGGCGCTTGGCCTTGCCGTAGCACTCGTCGATGATGCGCTTGATCTCCTCATCGATAACCTTGGCTGTCTCACCCGAATGCGCCTTCGACTGCGAGGACGTGCCACGGCCGAGGAACACCTCACCATCGTCTTCTGCATACATCAGCGGCCCGAGCTTTTCCGACAGCCCCCACTTGGTGACCATGTTGCGTGCCATGTCGGTGGCGCGCTGGATGTCATTGGAGGCTCCCGTGGTGACGCCTTCGCTGCCCAGAGTCATTTCCTCGGCGATGCGACCGCCGTAGAGGCTGCAGATCATGCTGAGAATGCCCTGCTTGCTCAGGCTATAGCGGTCTTCCTCGGGCAGGAACATGGTGACACCAAGCGCGCGGCCGCGCGGGATGATGCTGACCTTGTAGACAGGATCATGCTCGGGCACCAGTCGACCGACGATGGCATGACCCGACTCGTGATACGCCGTGTTGAGCTTTTCCTTGTCGGACATGACCATGGACTTGCGCTCGGCGCCCATCATGATCTTGTCCTTGGCCTTCTCGAATTCTTCCATGGTGACCAGCTTGCGATTGCTGCGGGCAGCAAACAGGGCAGCCTCGTTCACCAGGTTGGCCAGATCCGCGCCGGAAAAGCCGGGCGTGCCACGGGCGATCACCGCTGCATTGACGCGCTCGTCAATCGGTACCTTGCGCATGTGCACCTTGAGAATCTGTTCGCGGCCACGGATATCAGGCAGGCCGACCACCACCTGACGGTCGAAGCGGCCCGGACGCAGCAGCGCAGGATCGAGCACATCGGGTCGGTTGGTGGCGGCGATCACGATGATGCCGTCATTGGCCTCGAAACCGTCCATTTCCACCAGCAGCTGGTTCAGCGTCTGCTCGCGTTCGTCATGCCCACCGCCGAGCCCGGCACCACGGTGACGACCCACGGCGTCGATCTCGTCGATGAAGATGATGCAGGGCGACTGCTTCTTGGCCTGGTCGAACATGTCACGCACGCGGGACGCGCCGACACCCACGAACATCTCGACGAAATCGGAACCCGAAATGGAGAAGAACGGCACCTTGGCCTCGCCGGCAATGGCCTTGGCGAGCAGGGTCTTGCCCGTGCCAGGCTGACCGACCATCAGGATGCCGCGGGGAATGCGGCCGCCCAGACGCTGGAACTTGTCCGGCTCGCGCAGGAAGTCCACCAGCTCCTTCACGTCTTCCTTGGCCTCGTCCACGCCGGCCACGTCGGCGAAGGTCACCTTGATCTGATCCTCACCCAGCAGCTTGGCCTTGCTCTTGCCGAACGACATCGGGCCACCCTTGCCGCCCGCACCGCCGCCCTGCATCTGGCGCATGAAGAAGAAGAATAGGCCGATGATGATCAGGATCGGGAAGCTGGCGACCAGCAACTGCGACCAGATGCTCTGCCGCTCCGGCTCCGAACCGACGATCTCGACGCCGTTGTTGAACAGGTCGTTCATCAACTGATCATCGCCGATCATGGGGATGGTCGTGGTGAACTGGGTATTGTCCATGCGCCGCCCGGTGACTGAGATGCCGGCAATCGTGACGGAGCGCACCTGGCCTGCGCGCACCTCCTTCACGAAGTCTGAATAAGTCACGGATACACTGCTGGTCTCCTGATTGATGTTGTTGAACACCGTCAGCAGGACTGCAGCGATGACCATCCAGAGCAGTAGATTCTTTGCCATGTCGTTCAAGGGATTACCCCCCTATCTCAGTGAAATCGAAGTTGCTCAGCAGCCAAGGAGACCTTGGGCCGCAGCGATCCATTGCAGGCCGTCGTGTCTGCCTGTGATGTGCGCGCACACCAGGCATATTGGGAGTTGATCGGGATATTACAAGATCGCCCCCGGAAAAGTCCAAGCAATGCCGGACGCGGCCGGGTGCGCGGCGGTTGTGTAATTCTCGTGCTGGGCTACAATGGTGCCTCCATTGCAACCGGGCAGCGCCCGCCGACCCACGCGAATCCCATGACACTGCCTGCACAAGACAAGAAGCGTTTCCGCACCATCGCCCATTCCCTCTCGCCGATCGTGACCATCGCCCAGAAGGGCCTGGCCGAGAGCGTGCTGAAGGAAATCGACCGCGCCATGGAAGAGCACGAGCTCATCAAGGTCAAGATATTCGCGGCCGATCGCGACGCCAGAAAGGAGATCATTGCGGAAGTGTGCGAACTCTCCAGAGCCGAGCTGGTGCAGAGCATCGGCAATATCGCCGTGCTTTTTCGTCCCGCTGCCAGGCCGGACCCGCGACTGTCGAACATCCTGCGCCACAAGGCTCACTGAGAGCCGCTGCGCGCAGAACTGGCATCAGAGATGCTCGGCGGCTTCGATCTCGTAGTGAATGTCGCCCGCCGGCGCCTTCACCACGACGTCATCCCCCACTTCCTTGCCCATGATGGCGCGCGCAATCGGCGAACCGACCGAAATGCGCCCGGCGCGCACATCGGCTTCATCCTCGCCCACGATCTGATAGATCACGCTGGCGTCCGTCGCCACGTTGAGCAGCGTCACCGTCGTACCGAAGATGACGCGTCCTGTGGGCTTGATGGCCCGCACATCGATGACTTCGGCGTCAGCGAGCTTGCCCTCTATCTCCTTGATGCGCCCTTCACAGAAACTCTGCTGTTCGCGCGCGGCGTGGTACTCCGCGTTCTCGCGCAGATCGCCGTGCTCGCGCGCCTCGGCGATCGCCGCGATGATGCGCGGCCGCCGCTCCGTCTTCAGCTCATTCAGTTCCGCCCGCAGACGCTCGGCGCCGGCGACGGTCATCGGCACTTTTCTCATAATTCCGCGTGCAGCTCCTGAATGGTGTAGACCGAGAGATTGTCACCATGAATCAGCGCCTCGCAGACCGCCAGTGCACCGGCGATGGTGGTGGTACAGGCCACGTCGTGTCGCAGCGCCGTGCGACGGATGATGGAGGAATCGGCGATGGCCTGCTTGCCCTCGGTGGTGTTGACCACCAGTTGCACCTGATCGTTCTTCATCATGTCGACGATGTGCGGTCGCCCTTCGTTAACCTTGTTCACCACCGTGACCGGCAGACCGGCGGCACTGATCACCGCCGCAGTGCCCTGGGTGGCAATGAGATTGAAACCCAGCCTGTCGAGCTTGCGGGCCACTTCCACCACCTTGGGCTTGTCAGCATCGCGCACGCTGATGAACACCGTCCCGCTGCTTTTGATTTCCTCGCCCGCACCCAGTTGCGACTTCGCGAAGGCTTCCGCAAACGTGCGGCCGACGCCCATCACTTCGCCGGTGGACTTCATTTCCGGCCCGAGGATCGGGTCGACACCAGGGAACTTGTTGAAGGGGAACACCGCTTCCTTGACGGCGAAATTCTTCGGCACGATCTCCTTCGTGAAGCCCTGGGCCTTGAGGCTGGTGCCAGCCATGCAGCGGGCAGCGACCTTGGCCAGTGAGACCCCGATGCACTTGGAGACGAAGGGCACGGTGCGTGACGCACGCGGGTTCACCTCGATGATGTAGATCTCACCGTCCTGATAGGCCAGCTGCGTGTTCATCAGGCCGACCACGCCCAGCTCCTTCGCCAGCATGCTGACCTGCTCGCGGATGCGGTTCTGCACATCCATCGGCAGATTGTAAGGCGGCAGCGAACACGCCGAATCGCCCGAGTGCACCCCGGCCTGCTCGATGTGCTGCATGATGGCCCCCACGACGACCTGCTCGCCGTCGCTCACCAGATCGACATCGATCTCAATGGCGGAATTGAGGAAGTAGTCGAGCAACACAGGGCTCTCATTGCCAACCTTGACTGACGTGCGCATGTAGCGGCGCAGCTCTTCCTCGTTGTAAACGATCTCCATGGCACGACCACCCAGCACATAGGAAGGTCGCACCACCAGCGGATAGGTAATCTGGGCGGCGGCGGCGATGCTTTCGTCCACACTGCGCACGATGCAGTTCGGCGGCTGCTTCAGGCCGAGCTTGCGAATCAGCTGCTGGAAGCGCTCGCGGTCTTCGGCGAGGTCGATCGCATCCGCCGACGTGCCGATGATGGGCACGCCGGCGGCCTCGAGACGCGTGGCAAGATTCAGCGGCGTCTGGCCGCCGAACTGCACGATCACGCCCTGCGGGCGCTCGAGGGCGACGATCTCCATCACATCCTCGAAGGTCACCGGCTCGAAGAACAGACGGTCAGAAATATTGTAGTCGGTGGACACTGTCTCGGGGTTGCAGTTGACCATGATGGTCTCATAGCCATCCTCGCGCATGGCGAGCGCCGCGTGCACGCAGCAGTAGTCGAACTCGATGCCCTGGCCGATGCGATTCGGGCCGCCACCAAGCACCATGATCTTCTTGCGATCCGACGGCAGCGCCTCGCACTCTTCCTCATAAGTCGAGTACATGTAGGCCGTGGCCGAGGTGAATTCGGCCGCACAGGTATCCACACGCTTGTACACCGGACGCACGTTCAGCGCGTGACGATGACGCTGCACATTCAGCTCGGGCACCTTCAGCAGGGAGGCGATGCGCGAGTCGGAGAAGCCTTTCTGCTTCAGACGGAACAGCGTGTCGCGATCAATGCTTTCGAGAGTCATCGCAGCTATGCGTGACTCTTCCTGGATGATGTCCTTGATCTGCACGAGGAACCACGGGTCCACACCGGTCAGCTCAGCGACCGTCTCCACACTCCAGCCCTGACGGAAGGCGTCACCGATGTACCAGATGCGCTCACCGCCGGCATCCATCAGTTCGCGCTTGAGGATGTCCATGGCATCGCTCAGGCCCGTGTCGAGTACAGGATCGAAACCTGACACACCGACTTCCAGACCGCGCAGGGCTTTCTGCACCGATTCCTGGAACGTGCGCCCGATGGCCATGACCTCACCCACGGATTTCATCTGCGTGGTGATCCGGTCATTGGTCTCGGGGAATTTCTCGAAGGTGAAGCGCGGGATCTTCGTCACGACATAGTCGATGCTCGGCTCGAAGGACGCCGGGGTGGCACCACCGGTGATCTCGTTGCGCAGTTCATCGAGAGTGTAACCCACGGCCAGCTTCGCAGCGACGCGGGCGATGGGGAAACCTGTCGCCTTGGAGGCCAGTGCAGAGGAGCGCGACACGCGGGGATTCATCTCGATGATGACCAGGCGGCCGGTGCGCGGGCACATGCCGAACTGCACGTTGGAACCGCCGGTTTCCACGCCGATCTCGCGCAATACTGCAATCGCGGCATTGCGCAGGATCTGATACTCCTTGTCGGTCAGGGTCTGCGAGGGAGCAACGGTTATGGAATCGCCTGTATGCACGCCCATGGCGTCGAAGTTCTCGATGGCGCAGACGATGATGCAGTTGTCATTGCGATCACGCACCACTTCCAGTTCGTATTCCTTCCAGCCGATGAGCGACTCGTCGATCAGCAGCTCCTTGATGGGAGAGAGTTCGAGTCCGCGCGTGCAGATCTCGATGAACTCTTCCTTGTTGTAGGCGATGCCGCCGCCACTGCCGCCCAACGTGAACGAGGGGCGGATGATGCAGGGGAAGCCGACCATGTCGAGTGCGGCGAAGGCCTCTTCCATGTTGTGCGCCATGCCGTGGGCGGGCGTCTCCAGTCCGATGGACTTCATGGCGCGGTCGAACAGCTCGCGGTTCTCCGCCTTGTCGATTGCTTCGCAACTGGCACCGATCAGCTCGACACCGTACTTTTCCAGCACGCCGTTGCGGTGCAGGTCCAGAGCGCAATTGAGGGCAGTCTGTCCGCCCATCGTCGGCAGGATCGCATCGGGGCGCTCACGGGCGATGATCTTCTCGACGATCTGCCAGGTCACCGGCTCGATGTAGGTGGCATCAGCCATGGCCGGGTCGGTCATGATGGTGGCCGGGTTGGAATTCACCAGGATGACCCGGTACCCCTCTTCGCGCAGCGCCTGACAGGCCTGGGCACCGGAGTAGTCGAATTCGCAGGCCTGGCCGATGACGATCGGACCGGCACCGAGGATGAGGATACTGTTTATGTCGGAACGTTTTGGCATATTCAAACCGTGGCTTCTGACGCGGCCGGGCGACTTGGCGTGCGCGCGGCGGCTTGTTTTTCGTTGCAGCCCCGACCAGCAGTCCGGGCAGGTCTGGGTCTAGCGACTGGCCCTTGCCTTCATCAGATCGATGAAGTGATCGAAGAGCGAGGTGATATCGTGCGGGCCGGGGCTCGCTTCCGGATGTCCCTGGAACGCGAACGCTGGCTTGTCGGTTCGTTCAACGCCCTGCAGGGTGCCATCGAACAAGGAACGATGGGTGGCCTTCAGGTTCGCCGGCAGACTGGCTTCATCCACGGCGAAGCCATGGTTCTGGCTGGTGATGGACACCGTGCCGTCGGCGATGCGCTGCACCGGGTGATTGGCGCCATGATGGCCGAGCCGCATCTTGACGGTGCTGGCACCGCAGGCCAGGGCCAGAATCTGACAGCCGAGGCAGATGCCGAAGATCGGGATCTCCGTCTCGAGGAAACGCTTGGTGGCCACGATTGCGTAATCACAGGGCGCGGGGTCACCCGGTCCATTGGACAGGAAAATACCGTCCGGGTTGAGCGCCAGCACGTCCCCCGCCGGCGTCTGGGCAGGCACCACAGTCACTCTGCAGTTGCGCTCGGCGATCATGCGCAGGATGTTGCGCTTGATGCCGAAGTCATAGGCCACGACATGGAAGGGCTTGTCGAGCGCAGCGTTCTGGTGGCCCTTGGACCACTGCCACACGCCCTGCGTCCATTCGTATGACTGCTTGACGCTGACCTCCTTCGCCAGATCCATGCCCTTGAGCCCAGGGAAGGCGCGAGCCTCCTGCAGCGCACGTGCCTCGCCATGCTCCTCCAGCGCCTTGCCGGTGAGCAGACAGCCGTTGAGCGGCCCCTTGTCACGCAACAGACGGGTGAGGCGACGCGTGTCGATCTCGGCGATGGCCACGACATTGCGCTCGCGCAGGAAGTCGTCGAGCGTCTGCTGATTGCGCCAGTTGCTGGAAATGCGCGACAGGTCACGAATGACCAGGCCGGAAGCCCAGACCTTGTCTGACTCGTTGTCCTCGTCGGTGGTGCCGGTGTTGCCGATGTGCGGATAGGTCAGCGTGACGATCTGCCGGGCGTAGGACGGATCCGTGAGAATCTCCTGATACCCGGTCATGGACGTATTGAACACGACCTCGCCGCTGGACAGACCATGCGCTCCGATGGCGCGGCCGCGAAAGATACTGCCATCTTCCAATGCCAGTACTGCTGAATTACTCAATGCATTCTCCAGGACTAATCGCAAAATCCGGGTGAAAAAAAGCGGAATGAAACAATCGCTTCATTCCGCTCTTCTGTGAATCCCGTTATGTGCTCAGATGTAAACATACTGAGGCCGCATTGTAAGTGAACAGGACAAGCGGTGTCTATGTAGGTTTCCGTCTCGCGACAGCAAACCCTCGGTGATCAAGTCCGCGCGTTGCCGAAAAGCACGTCGTCGATCGAGTAGAGTCCGGGCTTGCGGCTTGCCAGCCAGGCGGCCGCACGTACGGCGCCGCTGGCGAAAGTCATTCGGCTGCTGGCCTTGTGCGTGATCTCGATGCGTTCGCCCAGCCCCGCGAAAATCACCGTGTGATCGCCCACGATATCGCCGCCGCGCACGGTGGCAAAGCCGATGGTGTCTCGATCACGCTCGTCGCTCATGCCTTCGCGTCCGTACACGGCAACCTCCTGGAGATTGCGCCCGAGCGCTTCCGCAATCACCTCGCCCATGCGCAGCGCAGTGCCTGAGGGGGCGTCCTTCTTGTAGCGGTGATGCGCCTCGACGATCTCGATGTCGACATCTTCCAGCACCTCGGCCGCCATCTTCAGCAACTTGAGACAGACGTTCACCCCAACGCTCATGTTCGGTGCGAAGACCACCGGGATCTGCCGGGCCGCGTCGGCGATGAGCTGCTTTTCCTCAGCCGTGAAACCGGTGGTGCCGATGACGATGGCCTTGCCGTGCCGCACGCAGAAGTGCAGATGCTCCAGCGTAGAGGCTCGCGCCGTGAAGTCGATCAGGACATCGAACCGCTCCGCCTCTCCCTGCAGCGACGCGACGGCCGGCACACCCAGGTGCTGCACGCCGGCGAGCAGGCCCACATCGACGCCCAGCGCCGGGTCTTCCGGGAGCACCGTCCCGACAGTCACCTGCAGGCCGGCATCGCTGCGCAACACTGCCTCGGTCAGGGTCTTGCCCATTCGTCCGGCAGCGCCGGCAATCGCAATTCTCGTCATCTTCGAAGTCCATCGAACGTCTCGGGGGCGCGATTATAGCCTTGCCCTCAAGGCGCGGCCAAAGACAATCAGGACTTGCCGCCCCCGGGCTTATTCGGCAAACTCCTCTTCCGGCTGACAAGCCCGCAAAACTGTGTTGTTTGTAATTGATTTGTCAGCAAAAACTCCCCTGAATTCGAGCTTCTGGCACACCGGAAAGAAATGAGCGATACCCCGGTCTTGGACGATAGACGCAAGAAGGAGCGCTACGAAGCGCTGGTCGACGCCTTGTACCAGGACGTCTATCGCTATGCCTACTGGATATGCAAGAACAGTGCGCTGGCTGAAGATCTGGTGCAGGAAACTTTTTTGCGTGCATGGCGGTCTCTCGACAGTCTGCAGAATGACAAGGCCGCCAAGGCCTGGCTTTTCACCATTCTGCGACGCGAGAACGCACGCCTCTACGAGCGTTACCGTCCGGAGCTGGTCGACATCGAGGAGCAGTCCATCGCGGATTCGGACGAGAACGAACCCGATCAGCGCATGGATCGCCGATTGCTCCACGAGGCCATCGGAAAGCTGGAAAAGGACTATCGCGACCCTTTGATGCTGCAGGTGATCGGCGGCTTCAGTGGCAAGGAAATCGCGGAAATTCTCCAGTTGAACAACAACACCGTGATGACGCGGCTGTTCCGCGCACGCGGCAAGCTGCGTCGGGTGTTCTTTCCTGACAGCGAGCTCACGGATGACTTCTCTGAAGACGACACGTTCGACGAGCAGAGCTGAGCGCTGTCTTACGAACGACCCTTATTGCCAATGACAAGCGGGCCCACCCCCGACAAGAGTCAAGACTATGGAAGACTTTGAATTCAGAAAGCGCGGCCTGGCCAACCCCAATGATTCAAGTGAAGACTTCATCGCCGCCGCGCAGGCGAGCGCGGAGCGGACGCAGTGGCTGCAGGATCTGCAGGCATTGGATGCGCGCGTGCATGCCGCTGCCCTTTCCATCGTCGTGCCGGCCGGTCTCGCCGCGCGCCTGAAGTCGCAGGCCGATCCGGCCACCACGACGGCCAGCGTCACCCCGCTGCCCGTGCGCTCGCGTTATCAGCGTTATTACGCCATGGCCGCCAGCCTGGTGATCACGCTGGGCGTCATCATGTCCTCGGGCCTCTGGACGGCGCGCCCCAGCGCTGCCGACATCAAGTTCCACGACGACATCATCGGCCACATGTACCGCGAGACACCACGCATCGATAACGCCACCGCCGATCTGAGCATGGAAGAGATCAATCAGGTCATCGAGGCGGCCGGCGGCCATCTGCGCGAGGACGAACGCATCAAGTCGGCACACATCAAGTTCGCCAATGACTGCAACGTGGTGCCGTCCATCAAGGGCGCTCACATCGTGCTGGAGGGCACCAAGGGCTCAGTATCGGTGATCATGATCCACAACTCCCCCGTGAGCACCGAGTTCGATGTGAACGATCCGCGCTTCCAGGGCAAGATCATCCCCTTCGGTCAGGGCAATCTCGTCATCCTGGGCGAAAAGGAAGAAAGCCTGGAAAGCTACGAGACGCTGATCACCGAAACCTTCGAGTGGGTCATCTGACCCCGCGCCAGCGGCTGCTGGTCAGAAACGCTCTGCCGGGAACGCCATCACCGTGGCACAGCCACTCTTGATTTCCGCCGCCAGCGCATGGCGCACCGGCATCTGCCTTGTCATGAAGAAACGCGCCACCGTGAGCTTGTCCTCGTAGAACGCCTTGTCGGCGCCCGGACGTGACAGCGCAAGCGTGGCAGCGACCGCCATGCGACACCACATGAAGCAGTAGAGCAGCTGCGACAGCAAACGCAGATAGGGCACGGACGCGGCCCCGATTTCGTCCGGATTGCCGGCGGCCGCCTGGCGCAGCCAGTCACTGACCTGGCGGGTCTGCGCCAGCGCTGCCTTCAGCTCAAGAAAGCATTCCTTGAGCGCGGCATTCGTGGCCTGAGCCTGCAGGAAGCTCTCGATGTCCTCCCACAGGGTTTCCAGCAGCCCCTCCTGATCGCGCACCACCTTGCGCCCGGCCAGATCCAGCGCCTGAACGCCATTGGTGCCCTCGTAGATCTGGGCGATGCGGGCATCGCGCACGTTCTGCTCCAGCCCCCATTCACGCACATAGCCATGACCGCCCAGCGCCTGCTGGGCATTGACGCAGCCCTCGAAGCCGCGATCCGAGAACGCCGCCTTCGCCACCGGCGTGAGCAAGGCCACCAGCCGGGCGGCGCGGGCCTGGCGCTGCGGGTCCGGATCGAAGTGCACGGTGTCGAGCGCAGCGCCCACATACACGGACAGCGCGCGGCCGGCTTCCAGGTCGGCACGCACCGTCAGGAGCATCCGGCGCACATCGGGGTGAACCAGGATCGGATCGGCACTGCCAGCGGGATTCACCGGCCCGGTGGCCGCGCGCCCCTGTAGTCGCTCGCGGGCATAGGCCGAGGCCACCTGCAACGAGTGCTCTGCCAGTCCGATGCCCTGCAGGCCGATGGACAGGCGCTCGTAGTTCATCATCGTGAACATGCAGGCGAGCCCCTTGTTCGCCTCGCCGATCAGGTAGCCGGTGGCGCCGTCGAAGTGCATCACACAGGTGGCCGAGGCCTTTATGCCCATCTTGTGTTCGATGGCGCCGCAGGACACCCCGTTGTGCACACCGGGCTTGCCACTGGCATCCGGCAGCTGCCGGGGCACCAGGAACAGCGAGATGCCCCTGGGGCCCGCAGGCGCGTCCGGCAGGCGGGCGAGCACCAGGTGAATGATGTTGTCGCTCAGATCATGTTCGCCGCCGGTGATGAATATCTTGGAACCCGTGATGCGGTAGCTGCCCTGCCCGTCCGGTTCTGCGCGCGTTTTCAGCAGGCCGAGATCCGTGCCCGCATGGGCTTCGGTGAGACACATGGTGGCGGACCACTCCCCGGAGTACAGGCGCGGCAGGTAGAACGCCTTGATGGACTCCGAGGCATGGCTGACCAGGGCCAGACTGGCGCCGGCAGTGAGCACAGGATAGAGCGCGAATGAGCTGTTGGCGCCCATCATCATTTCCTCGACGAGCACGGCCAGCATCTTCGGCATGCCCTGACCGCCATGTGCCGGATCGCCGCACAAACCTACCCAGCCGCCCTCGGTGTACGCGCGATAAGCCTCGCGGAAACCAGCCGGCGTGTGCACGCGACCCGCCTCGAAGCGACAGCCTTCTTCATCGCCCGAACGGTTCAGCGGTGCCAGCACCTCGGAAGCCAGCTGCGCGGCACTCTCCAGAACGGCGTCCATGAGATCAGCCGTGACGTCGGCAGTGCCGGGCATGGCCGCACACAGTTCCGCGGCGCGCTGCACTTCGTGCAGCACAAAATGCATGTCGGTGAGAGGGGCCTGATAAGCTGCCATGGAAGTCTCCGTTGCCTGCGCGGGAATGCGCTGAGCCTACCTTAGAGAGCCGGGCGAGAGCGGTCAATCGTCTGGCGTTGGTGCCAACCCAGACAGGCGGTCGAGGGTGAGATGCGCAGCAGCCTCGGCCACGCGCTCCGCAATGCCCATCGCGTGCAGCGGCGGGACATGGCCCAGACACGGCGCCGGCAATCGCTGGGCGATGGCGTCGATGTTGTCCTGCACGAAGACCATGTCGGGATCGATCTGATTCGCCACCCAGCCGGCCAGCGGCATGCCGTCAGCCAGGATGGCGCGGGCGGTCAACAGGGCGTGGTTGATGCAGCCCAGACGCAGGCCGACCACCAGAATCACCTGATGGCGCAGCAGCTTCGCCAGATCGGCCAGTGTCTGCCGATTGTTCAGCGGCACCTGCCAGCCCCCGGCGCCCTCGATCAGGGTCAACCCTGCCCGCTGCATCAGCACGGCACGGCAGTAGCCTTCCAGCCGTCCCGCATCCAGCCGGCGCTCTTCCTGCTGCGCGGCGATGTGAGGCGCCACGGGCAGACGCAGGCTCACCGGATTGCTCATGGCATAGGGCACCTCGATGCTCGAGTGCTGGCGCAGCAGCAGCGCATCCTCGCTGCACAGCCCGTGCGGGGACTCGTCGCAGCCGGTGGCCAGCGGCTTCATGCCAAGCGTGCTCAGGCCTCGTGCGCGTGCGGCCTGCAGCAGCGCGGCGGCGACCAGGGTCTTGCCGACGCCGGTGTCCGTGCCAGTGACGAAAAAGGTGAGGGGTTCACGGGACATCATGAGCAATCCTTTCCCGCATTTGGGGTTGGCTGTCGAGAATACCACTTGCGCTCGCCTTGATGCCTGCCGTGCGCAAGACCTTCGACCAGCACCTATACTCGACGGGCTGGACAACTGCGGCAACCGGTCACAGCCTGGCAGCCTGAAGGAAAAACCTGATCCATTTCTGACCATTCATCAAGCATCATGACGTTGCTCGAATGCCCACTTTGCGGCGGGACCGCCACGAGTCACAGCGGCCTCTGCAAGCCCTGCGAGACGGGACTGCCGAGGCCAGTTCACCCGTGCGAGCGCTGTTCCTGCGAACTTCCCGTCGACGGCCCCTGGCAGCGCCACTGTGAATCCTGCCTGTTGTCTCCCCCGGGTTTCGACCACTGCCTGGCCGCGTTTCGCTATGAATTTCCGGTGCGCGAACTGATTGCAGGATTCAAGTTTCAGGCGGATTTCGCCCTCGGACGCAGTCTGGCTGTCTTGCTGGCCGAGCGCCTGCGGACTTCCTGCGACAACGCTGGAGAGCGCCCGGTGCTGGTGCCCGTCCCGCTGCATGAGGGACGTCTGCGAGGGCGCGGCTTCAACCAGAGCCTACTTGTCGCCAGAGTGCTGGCCGCGCAATGCGCAATGCCACTGGCCACCCGACACTGCGAGCGAGTGCGAGCGACGCCTACTCAGCGAGGCCTGGGAGCCGGCGAGCGGCAGGGCAATCTGCGCGGGGCCTTTGCCATCACGCAGCCGGCCCGGGTCTTTCCCCATGTCATCATCGTCGATGACGTTGTCACCACCGCCAGCACTGTCAGTGAAATTGCCGGACTCTATCGCCGCGCCGGAAGCCGCCGCGTCGATGTCGCCTGTCTGGCCCGCGTGAGCTGATGTCCGGGTAGATCCATCCGCTGCAGCGCTGCAGGGCGACACAGGAAGAGGAAAAAGTTGCGGCAGGAATGAGCGCCAGAGCAGGCGGCGAGCAGGGGTCAGAATTGGTACTTGATGGAGCCGTAGGCAACGCGACCGCCCTGCTCCACCAGGCCGGCACCGGTCGGCGGCAACTGCTGAGGCCGGGTATCGAACAGATTGCGCACCCCCACGGAGAACACGGCCTGCCCCTGCTTGCCGGCCTTCAGGTTGTAGCCGTACTGCAGATCGAGCGTGGTCATGTTGTCGACTATCTCGTTGAGCTGATCCATGTCGAGCTTGCCGATCTCCTCGGCACTGTCGAAATAGTGCGTGACGGCACTCGCTGTGTGCTGGCCCGCCTGCCAGGTCAGCATGACGCTGCTTTGCAGCTCGGTGCCCTTGGGCAGCAACGTGTTTTCCGTCATGGGCAGCAAGGGTCCCTGGAAACCACGCGGCTTGCCGTCGGGATCATAGAGATAGGTGGCCTTGGTGCTCACGATGAACTGCCCGAAGCGGGGCGATTCCCAGACGTAGGACGCGCTCAGGTCGATGCCATGAGCCATCTGGCCGGGGACCACGGTGTCCTTGACCGAGGGAGCCTCGATCAGGCCCTTGTAAAGATTGCTGTCATCAATGAACAGCGCGCTGCCGGGCGTGGCCGGCTGCGGCGGTTCGGGCATCAGCCGTGCGGCAGCGAGTGGCTCCTGCACTTCGATGCGCCAGGCGTCAGCCCGCAGATCCAGCCCGTGGGTGGGCGAGAAGCTCATGCCCAGATTCAAGTTGCTGACAGACTCGCTGGAAAAGGGGGTCTTGAGCTTGTTGCGGGAGACATTGATGCCTGTGCCTGCGGCAGGCAGCAGGGAGGATGGCAGCGCGACGGTGCCGGGCAATGACTGGGCAGCCGCAGGCATGACCGTGCCGAGGCCGACGACAAGCCCTGCCAGCAACACCACTGCGACACGTGAAATCTGCACTGAACTTCCCCTGATAGCCGTCCACTAAGGGTGGACGCACGCACTGCGACCGGTCTCGAGGCCGGCTTTTTCCGTAGTATACACAGCGAATCAGAAAACGACAGCGCGCAGATCGGTCTCGATGCGCCGCATTTCGCCCTGCTCCGGCAAGGCCTGCAGCAGCTTGGAGACGGTGTGCGCCTGCCCCGGAACGCGCAGATCGGGGGCAATTTCGGCCAGCGGCGCCAGCACGAAACGACGCTCGGCCATGCGTGGGTGCGGCAGGATCAGGTCGGCCGTGGCGCACTCCTGCTGACCGAACAACAGGATATCGAGGTCGAGCGGGCGGGCGGCGTTGCGCAGACCGACACGCTGACGTCCGGCCTCGGCCTCCAGCGCCTGCAGGCGTTGCAGCAGTGCGTGAGCGTCATCGACCAGCGGCACGAAGGCCGCCACGGCATTGACGAAGAGAGGAGAGTCAGGCGGGCAGTCGAGCGGCGTGGTCTGCCACAGCGAGGACACGACAAGTCCTGTCCTGCTTTCGGCGAGCAGGGCAGCGAACGCGGCCAGCACACTGTGCTGCGATCCGCCCGC
>JAURIJ010000031.1 GCA_030832825.1 Gammaproteobacteria bacterium | reverse complement strand
GGGTCCAGCACCGCACTGGTCAAAGAGCTGAAACTGGATGGCGTGACGTCAAAGGCATGGACCACGCAAGACGGCAAGACCCGCGATGGCAGGCCGATCGACAAGGGCCACATCTACAAGCTCCTGAGCAACCGGATTTACCTTGGCGAGTTGCGGCACAAGGATCAGTGGTACCAGGCCGAACACCCGCCGATCATCAGCCGCGAACTGTGGGACAGCGTCCACGCGATCCTGGACACGAATGGCCGGGTGCGGGGCAACACGACGCGGGCCAAGGTTCCCTATCTGCTCAAGGGCATCGTGTTCGGCAACGACGGCCGAGCACTGTCGCCCTGGCACACGACCAAGAAAAATGGGCGTCACTACCGCTACTACGTGCCCCAGCGCGACGCCAAGGAACACGCCGGTGCCTCGGGTCTGCCGCGACTGCCCGCCGCAGAACTCGAATCGGCGGTGCTCGACCAGCTGCGCGCCATCCTGCGCGCCCCGAATCTGCTCGGCGACATGCTGCCGCAAGCGATCAAGCTCGATCCAACCTTGGACGAGGCGAAGATCACCGTGGCCATGACCCGGCTCGACGCGATTTGGGATCAACTGTTCCCGGCAGAGCAGACCCGGATCGTGAAATTGCTGGTCGAGAAGGTGATCGTGTCGCCCAACGACCTCGAAGTACGACTGCGCGCCAACGGCATCGAACGTCTGGTGCTGGAACTGCGTCCCGAGCCGGTCGAGCAAACTGAGGAGGCCCTGGTATGAGCGACATCCGCATCCAGAAAACTGGCGAGCCGGACATCGTTGAGGCGAGTGATGGCCGGCTGACCCTGTCGGTACCGATCCAGATCAAGCGCCGTAGTGGCCGCAAGCTGGTCACCTTGCCGAACGGCGAAACCGCCCCGGTCAGACCGTGGGATGTGGCACCGACCTCCATCCAACTGGCGCTGGCCAGAGGCTACCGCTGGCTGGCGATGCTGGAGTCAGGAGAGGCGAAGTCCTTGAAGGAGATCGCGACGAGGGAAGGAATCGACAACAGCTACGTCAGCCGCATGGTCAACCTGACTACGCTGGCGCCCGACATCGTGGCGGCCATCCTGGACGACGCATTGCCGAACCACGTCACGCTGTTTGATCTGGCGGTTGATCCGCCAGCGCTGTGGGATGAGCAGCGAGCTCGACTTACAGTGGGTGACTGAAGCTGCGGTGACAGTGAGAGGTTGATGCTACGTGACCAGGTTAGTTGTCAGCTGTTCCACCAACTCATTCGTGCTCGGCGCGTACGTTGGGAGCTGTCGGTGTGCTTGTCGAAACATCCCGACGAGCAAGCACGCTGTGAAGAGACAATAGTGCGACTCCTTGGCGAGCGGGCTGCCGGATATCATTGTCTGAATGCGTGTCGTAATGGGCGGGTATTCCGCTGTTCCCCACCGAGCGCTTTCCGGGGTTATTTCGTGCAGGATCATTGCACCGAGGGCGATTCCCATTGATCGCTTATCTAGGACCCTGGTGAACGATTGGCCAACAGACTGGGCATAGATTCCAACCTTGTCGGTCAGAAACGATCTTGCCCAGACATCGCATGCAATTTCTTCTTCGCGCCGATCGGCGGGGTAGTCGCCGTCACTGAGAAATTTCACGTGCCGAAGTTCATGAAGAAAGACATAGGCGGTCGCCAGACAGACTAGATCGAAAGCAGCCATTTCTTGATGGCTGCCGAGAGTTTCCCTATTGGCTTCAGGGCGAGGCACATCTTGCGGCCAAGTGGTGTGAACAGAGCTTTGCTCTTCGATGATAGATCGGGCGGAATTTGAACGAGACCTGTAATCCATCTCGAAAGTAGCAAGCTCGTCATCCGCGCGCAGTATGTCTTCAAGGGCCCCACCAGTGATGCCGGCCAGAATGATCGCCGGAGAGTACGTCTCGATAGATCTCCACCCGTTGAAGCCGAGCAGCCAGATTGCCTCGAGTGTCTTGTGGTCAAACTGGATGCGACCCTTGCCGGCGCTGATGTTCACGCCCCGAGCGTCTTCGACTACGTGGACCTTGGGTGCATAGCGATCCCATAGGTCCTCAATTTCTTGTTTGCGCTCCGGCGTGGCGCCTTGCAGCAGAGCCTTAACAGCTATGCCAGCTTCAACCATTGCCGTTCCCATTGATTGCTGCTTCTAGCGCACGCAAACGATCGATGATGGCATCGAAGGCGGGGGGCTCGCCGATGAACATGCCAGCACCGATCATGCGCTGGAAGTCATCGCGCAGCGCGGCCAGTGCGGCATCTTCCGGAATGAGTCTGAGCTGCCCGGACAAGCATGCGTCGTAGTTGGCGTAGCTCGCGTTGTAGAAGGCCTTCTTGTGCTTGACGACATCGGCGAGCAGAGCGCGATCGGCCACAGCGGCTTGCCCATGGGCAAGATCGGCCAGCATGGCCAGGTCGTACCAGTGGCGTGACAGGCGTTCGGCGCCTGTGCGGAACTCGTCGCGCTGACACTCGACGTGCATCAGCGTCGCTTTTTCCCAGAAGGTACGTGCCGGAGACAGCACACTGACCGTCGATCGAGGGAAATCGAGTTCAGCGACATGTTCCGCGATATCGGGCCGTACCTCATGCTCCTCGTTCGGTTCGGTGATGTTACGGCCACCGAACTCGATCAGGACGCTGTTGCCCACATAGTCTCCCGGTACCTCCAGCACGCTCGGGTAGTGCATCCGCATCTGCTCGCCGTCATCGCTGACTTCAAGCTGGAACGCTTGGGCATCGAACTCCTCCGCCAGCATCCTCTGGAAGTGCGGTGCCACGACACCGTGGGCATGGTCGCGCACGAAAGACTTGAGATCCTCGCTGAATTTCTTCAGCCGATTGCGTGAGACGCCTTCGGCAAACGGGTCGAAGGCGCCGTCCAAGCCACGGTAGTCGAGCGTGATGTCCACGTCCTCGGAGAAGCGGGCAATGGCGCCGAACACCTTGGAGAGTGAGGTGCCGCCCTTGAAGGCCATCGGCAGTCGGTTGGGCATGGTGAAGAGGGTCTGCAGCACCCAGCAGACCCAGACATCCTTTTCCAGTACGACGGGCGTGCGCGCAAGCTGCGGGGCCAGTGCCCGATAGATTTGGGACTGCTCTTGAGCTTTTAGGTGCAGGAAGGACTCAGGCATGAACGGCCGTCCGCTCGTTGCGGAAGATAGCGTCGCTCATCCACGCGGGCATTGAGCTGGTGGCTGACTTCAGCACCTCGAATTCGCTCGATCCCAGCTTGCGCCGAATCTTCTCGACGAGAGCCGGCGTCACCTCCTTCTTGCCGAGATACCACAACGCCGCAAGCGCGAGCCCGGCGGGTCGTCCTGCCAGGGCCAACTTGCGTTGGCAGACGTGCTGCAGACGGATCTCCATCTTGCCCACGCGGATGCGCTTCGACGGGCCGGATGTCACGAATACAGACTGGGTCGGGACCTGCGTGGTCAGTTCGAGCCGGCGCGCCGCTTCGGCACCGTGAACCTGGACGACGGCACCAGTGGTCTTTGCAACGGTCTCGGCCACCTTAAGAGGCTCGGGCATCACCTTGCCAACGAAACGGCTGACCTCGGGACGCACAAAGACGCCGCGCGTCACGCGCTCGATCGACCCTGCCTTGACGAGGCGGGAGAGGGTCTGATCGACGGACGCACGCGTGCCGCACTCCAGGAATGCTGTCGGGGTGAAAGGCTCCCCGATCGGCATCGCCTCGATGCGCTGGCGAATCAGCTCGGCGGTCTTGGTCGTCGTGTTCATGTACGAAAATATATGCGAGTTTCTGACAAACTGCAAGTGCGATGACTCCCATGGAGATGCTCGTGTTCCCTCCGGTAGCCAATGCCGCAATCCAACCGCTTGATTCGTCCGCGCGTAACTCTTTGATCTGTATGGGCGTGACTGGTGGTCTTTGCGGACTTCGGGCCAGTTCCAGGGAGCGAGGTCGGAGCGAGGAATGGTCAGGAGAGAGTGGAATGTGGCCCGGAAAGGCCGATTCGGGCGGCTGGCGAAGTCCGCAGGCTTCCGCAGGAACCCGCAACAACACGCGGGAACCGGCGCGATTGGGCAAGAAAAAACCCCAACCGAGAACGGTTGGGGTTTCATTATTGGTGGCCGAAGGGGAATATGAAGTCTCGTTCGGAATGGTGCGGATTCGTGCGGAAAGATGCGGGTTCCTGCGAATCAGTGAGGACTCATGCTTGGCTCATGGAAGGCTGTCTGAACAGATGGCGCGGCAGCCACCACAGGTAGAACGCCATCCCGAAAAGTTCTACCAGCGACTGGAAGACGACCACCACAACCGTGGTCTCCCAGCCGGCTGGCAAGGCCAGCGCGAACGGCAAGACGACGAAGGAATTGCGGGTGCCGAGGCTGAAGGCCAGTGTGCGCCCCGCGTCCAGGGGCAGTCGCAGCCACCTCGTGAACCCCCGCGCCAGCAGCGCGGCGACCAGCAGGAAGCCGACAAATACCGGCAGCACCGACAGCAGCACGGGTCCTGCATCATGCACAGTGCCGACCTGCGCACCTGCGATCAGGAATACCACCACGGCCAGCAGAGGCACTGGCCACCAGCCCAGCCGCTCGCGCCAGACGGCCCGTTCCGGGATGGCCTCGACCCAACGCTCGGTGAGTGCGGCAGCCACAAGGGGCACGCCGATCAGCATCAGCGCGGCGGGCAACATTTCTTCAGTCTTGATTGCGGTACTGAAATCAGCTGCTGGCAGCATCAGCCACAGGTAAGCCGGCAAGAGCAGCAGTTGCAGCAGCAGGTTGAGCGGGGTGACCGCGATAGCCCGCGCGGTGTTGCCCTGGCCGAGTTGGGTGAAGGTAATGAACCAGTCGGTGCAGGGCACCAGCAAAACCAGCAACACGCCGAGGTGCAGTGCCGGGTCGTCGGGCAATGCATGCAGCGCCAGCCAAACGAGCAGCGGGATGAGAATGAAGTTACCGAGCAGGATCGCGAGGACGAAGCGGGCATCGCGGAATGCATCGCGCACGTGCAGCAGCGGCACCTGTACGAAGGTGGTGTAGAGCAGCGCGGCCAGCACCGGCCACAGCAAGGTCTCGAAGCGCGGCCCGACGCCGGGTGCGAGTGTGCCCAGCGACAGGCCGCCAACGATGGCGGCCAGGTAGATCCAGACCTGGTGGCGTTCGAGGCTCAGACGGTTCATCGACTACGCACGAAGTAGACGTCCGACACCACCGAGGTGGTCGTATGGTGTGTAGCGAATAGATGCACTCTTCCTCGGTAAAAGCCGCATTTTCCATTCTCCGAATTGCGGCGGGTTCCTGTGACCTGTCCCCACCAGCGTTACCAAGCGAAACTAGAGAAGCCCGTCAACCCAAGAGAATGACGGACCTGAATAACAGCTGCTCCTGGTAGTGAGTAATCAGTGCCGTCCGTTGTCGCGGGCACATGGCGCCCGCGAACAAATCCAGAACGTGCTTGGAGCTGGCAGCCGGTGTGAAGTCACTTCAGCATCAGAATACGCCGCGCACCACTTAGCACCACCAAGCCGATGATGGTGCCAATGATCAGATCGGGGTAAGGAGATGCGGTCCAGGCCACCAACACGCCGGCCGCGATCACACCTAAATTTGCGATGACATCATTGGCTGAGAAAATATAGCTGGCCGTCATATGCGCGCCGCGGTCCCGCTTGCGCGCGATGAGCACAAGGCACGTCACATTGGCCACGAGAGCAACGAGCCCCATACCCATCATCAGGCTGGATTGCGGCTCGCTACCAAACGCAGCCCTGCGCGCGACTTCCACGAGAGCGCCAAGCGCCAAAGCCAATTGGAGCCAGCCAGCGATGTGGGCAGCCCTGATCTTCAGGTTTGCTCCGCGCCCGACAGCGTACAGTGCCAAGCCGTACACGGCCGCATCAGCAAACATGTCGAGAGAATCGGCGATCAGGCCTGTCGACTGAGCGACCCATCCGACCAGCATCTCCAAGACAAACATGGCGCCGTTGATGGCCAGCAGCAGCCTAAGTGTCCGAGCTTCAGACGCATCGCCATCTGCGTCCAGCTCGGCCAATGCTTCATTGTCTTGGCGCACTGACTCGATGAGCTGCACGCCCAGATTCAAGAGTGCCAACTTTTCGAGAACTGCCTCAGACGGTCCCGAGTGGATGACCAACAACTCTCGCTTGCTCAGATCGAACGATAGCGCGCCAACGCCGGGCAAGTTCGCCAGCGCCATGCGAATGAGGTTTTCCTCCGCTGCACAGTCCATCTTGGGGATCGAGAAGCGCGTAGCGTTGCGATTGGTTGGCGTCGCTTGAGCAGTCTCAACCAATGTCGCGCCAAGGTTTAGCGGCCGGAGCTTCTCGGTGATGCGCTCCGCCTCGCCGGTATGCGTAACCTTCAGACGCTGCGCTGCCAAATCAAACTCAAGTGTCGCGACGGCATCGACCCCCGCCAACGCCATCCGGATCAGGTTCTCCTCCGATGGGCAATCCATCTTGGGTATGACAAAAACGCTGGAGAAAGTCTTTGGGCGATCCACCGACACGGCGTCGTGCGAAATGTTTGAGCTGACCGGATTTGGTGTGCAGCTGCTGGAACAGCCACTGTTTTGACATGTACTCACGAATTTTTTCCTGACGATATTGAAACCAGTCCTGTCAACTCCCACATCCCCTGGGACAGCCCCAATCGCACCCGACTGAAACCTGCCGTTTTGGTTGCGGTGATACCTGCATTCTCTATTATCCGAATCGGGGCGGGTTCCTCCGCCTGCCGATGCTGAAAATCAACCGCTTGATTCGTCCGCGCGTAACCCTTTGATCTGTAAGAGCCTGCGTTGCGGCCTTTGCGGACTTCGGGCCACTCTCACAGAGCGAGGCCGGAGCGAGGAAACGCCAGGAGAGAGTGAAAACGGGCGTTTTCAGGCGTCCGGGCGCCGAGGCGAAGTCCGCAGGAATCCGCACGAACCCGCGCAGATACGCGGGACTTCAAGAAAAATGCCCAACTGCATACACAGTTGGGCATTGGTATTGGTGGAGCCGGGGGGATTTGAACCCCCGTCCGTCAGTCCGCTGCCTTTGGATCTACATGTTTAGCGTCGTCTATTAGGTTAACCCGTGCCGGCCCGACGGGCAGGGTGGCTTGGGCGAGCCCAGTACTTTTAGCTGCTCCGCGCTGGGCGCGCTCGGCTGGCGATCCTGTTCTATATGACAGTCACAAAAACACCGGTTTACAGGCATCCCGGGGTGACCGCTCGCTGCGCCTAATTAGGCAGCGAGTGCGTAGCTATCGTCGTTGGCAACTATGAAGTTGCATGAATTGATTTACGAGAGTTCATACCCTCTCGACATGCACCTCAGGGTTTGATACCGGCGTCGAATCCAAAGCGGCCCCTTGAAAGTGTGTGCAGTCTAGCACGGCTTCCAGAATGGGGCCGAGCACTGATTTTGCAAGGGCAGGCCCTGTGCTATAAAGCCTCCCTTTGCGACATCGCCCGCGCTTGCACAGAAGAGGACATCATGCAGCAGTCGTCTCGCGTTTCCACCCCCGACAAGGCACGCCGGCCAGGCATCGGCCTGGACTATGGCACCAGCAACAGCGTGCTGGCCGTGTTCGATGGCGAACGCCTCGTCTGCGTGCCACTGGAGGCGGACTCGGTCACCACGCCCTCGGCCGTGCACATCGACCGGCAGTTTCAGGTGTGCACCGGGCAGGCGGCCATCGAGCGTTACATTGCCGACAACCGGGGCCGCCGCGTGCAACTGGCCGCCGAAGTGCTGGGCGAGGCGCGCACGGGCACGGGGCAGTTGGACGAAGAGGGGCTGCCCGCGCTCTCGGGCAGTGAACAGGTGTTCGGCCAGGCCTTCGTCGATGCCGGCGAGAAGGGTCGGCTGTTTCGCGGCGTGAAGCGCCTGCTGGGCAATGCCGCGCTGGCGCGGCTGATGGTGTTCGAGAAGGCCTTCCGCCCGGTGGCCCTCGTGACGCCGCTGTTGCTGGCGATGCGGCAGCGCCTGCTGGACTGGGCGCGGCGGGACTGTCCCACGCTGGGGCCGGGCGATCACGCCTGTCTCGGGCATCCGGTGAATTTCGAAGGCCGCGAGGCGCAGCACAATGCGGTGGCGCTGGAGCGCCTTTCGGAGGCGGCGCGCCACGCCGGCTTCACGTACCAGGTGTTCTATCCGGAACCCATGGCGGCGGCGCTCAGCTACATGCACGCCTTTCCCAGTGCGCACCCCAGTCGCCTGCTGGCCGTGGATTTCGGCGGCGGCACGCTGGATCTGTGCGTGCTGCGCCGGCAGGACGAGGGCTTCGAGGTCGAGGCCATCCACGGCGTCGGGCTCGGCGGCGATCATCTGGACCAGAGCCTGTTCCGCGCGCTGCTGTTTCCGCTGCTGGGCAAGGGGGAGTCCTGGCGCCGCAGTGGCGACGAGCGCGAGATCGTCACACTGTTTCCTTTCGAACTCTATGAAGACCTGTTATTGAACTGGGCGGTCAGTTATCGCCTGAATCAGAACGAGTACACGGCACCGCTGCTCAGCTGCATCGCGCAGGGCGGGCCTGCCGCTGTGAAGTTCGAACGCCTCTACACGCTCATCACCTCGAATCTGAGCTATCTGGTGTTCCAGTCCCTGCGCGAGGTCAAGGCCACGCTGTCTGCGCAGCGGGAGGCGCTGCTCGACATTCCGGAACTCGACATCGAGCTGCGGGTGACGCGCGCGCAGTTCGAGGCGGTCATCGCGGGGCATCTGGCACAGTTCGACCAGGCAGTGGTCGACACCCTCGCCCTGGCGCGGCTGGAAGCGCAGCAGATCGATGATGTGGTGAGCACGGGTGGTTCCTCGCTGATCCCCGCCGTGCGTCAGTTGCTGGCAGATCGCTTTCCCGACCGTGTGCGCGACCACGACCCCTTCACCAGTGTGGCCGGCGGGCTGGCGATTGCGGAGTATCACGGAATGGGCTTCAGCCGTGAGCGCACGCCACAAGGATCCACACTGCACGCCTGAGGCCGGGCCCGCTCAGGGCAGCATCTCCTGCAGCACGCGCCCGATGCTGCCGCTGGGCGTGGCAATCCCGAGCAGCGTGGCGAGGGTGGGGGCGATGTCGTGAATGGCCGCCTGCGTGTGATAGCGGCCGGGGCGAATCAGGGAAGCAGGCCCCCAGAAGATCAGTGGCACATGGCTGTCGTAGCTGTACGGCGAGCCGTGGGTGGTGCCGGCGGGGCGGTTCATCCAGCCCGGCTCGTGCACCACGATCACATCGCCGGAGTTGGCGGTATGAAAGCCGTTGCGCACGCGCTGGTCGATGCGATCGCCGGCGAACAGCGGGCTCTCCAGCTCGGTGCGGGTATAGACGCGGGCCACGCGAGGCAGATCGCGCAGGGTCGCGGCGGCGACTTGCTCCATCGCGCTGCGGCTCGGGATCGTCGGGCGCGCCAGCGCTTCGCTCTCGGCATACGGGTCGCGACTCAGGTACATGCTCATTTCCCCGAAACCAATCACATAGTCGCCGGGTCCGAAGGCCGCATCCAGCGCCTCCTCCACGGCGCGCCGTTCGTCTCTCGCGTCGTAGCGCCCGCCCGGCAGGCCATCTGCGGCGTTGTCCTCGGGGCGTCGCGCCACGCCATGATCCGCCGTGAACAGCACCAGTAGACCCTCGCGCCCGGCGCGGGCGCTGGCAGCATCGATCAGCCGCCCGATGTGCGTGTCCACCGACTGCATCATGGCGCGTGTCTGCGGCACGTCGATGCCATGACCGTGGCCGAGTTCGTCCGTGGCGGAAAAGCTCACCGAGAGCAGGTCCGTCAGCGCATCTGTGCCGAGGTCTTCCTGTTCCATCAGCAGCAGGGTGAACTCCAGCACCAGTTCGTCGGCCAGACCGGTTTCATCCAGACGCGCGTGGAAATTCTCGTCGTCCAGCGCGGGCAGCTGCAGTCCGGCCCACTCGGCGCCGCTGAAACGTGCTGTCGGGCGTGTGGCGTTGTAGTCCTGCACCCACTGGGGCAGGGCGGGGAAATACCAGCTGCTGGAAACGATGCGGCCCGTGTCGCCGAACCAGTAGGCCGCGTCGGCGGCGCGGCCGGCGGGCAGAATCGCGCTGCGATCCTTCATCGAGACGCCAAAAACCTTGCCGCCCTGACCGGACAGGCGCAGTTCGTCGCCCACGGTGCTGACCGCGAGCCGGCGCGGGGAGGCACCGGTGGCGTCCTCGACCAGTGCCGTGACCTCGGGGTCGGTGATGCTCTGCACCTGACGGCCCGCACTGCGGTCGTAGAAGGCATTGCCAGCAATACCGCTGAGGGCGGGCGGCGCGCCGCTGAGAATCGTGGCATGACCGACCGCCGTGACCGTGGGCGCGGCCTCGTATTGCGCATCGGTGAACACGGCCCCTTGCTCCAGCAGGCGCTGCAGGCCCTCGCTGAAGTCCGTGCGAAAGCGCTCGAGATAGTCGTAGCGCATCTGGTCCACCACGATGGTGAGCACCAGTCGCGGTCGTTCATCGGCGCCGAGCGCAACGTACGGCGAAAGCAGGCCGGCGGCGAGCAGAAGGACGTAGAGAAATGGCGCACGCATGGGCAGGGCTCCGGTGCCGCGCGGCAGTGAGGGAAGGGGCAGGCGCGGCATGGGTCGGATCATACCTTGGCAGGCCGCCGCACGGATATTCGGCTCGTCTCACGCCACCACGAACCGTTCACACCACCACGAACTGCGCCATCATCCCGCGGTCTTCGTGTTCCAGCATGTGGCAGTGGTACATGTAGGGCGTCTCCGGGTCCCGGTAATGCTCGAAGCGCAGGATCACGCGCACTGTTTCGCCGGACAGCACACGCACCGTGTCCTTGAGGCCGCGCTCTTCCGGGGGCGGTGGCACGCCGTTGCGGTCGAGCACCTGAAAGTGGATGTTGTGGATGTGCACCGGATGGGTCAGAGGCGAGGTGTTCTGCAGCTCCCAGATCTCGATGTCGCCCAAGGGCACGCGCTCGTTCACGAAAGCCATATTGTGATGACGCCCGTTGATGGAGTAGTTGCCGCCACCGAAGCCACCGCCGAAGCCTGTGCGCATGCCCGAGTGAGGGCCGTTGTCCTCGCCGCTGCGCATGCCATGGCCCATCATCAGCCGAACCGGGCGTGTGGACACTGCCTGACTCGGGTCCAGTCGCGCGATCTGCCGCAACTGTGCCGGCACGATGGGCGAGGGCGCGAGCGCCGACTGCGGGCGGATTGCCAGGATCTCGAAGCTCTGGGTGTCCATGCTGCGCACCAGCTGACTCATGGCGCCCGGGTATTCCCCGTAGGTCGACACCAGGCCGTGGCTCACCAGCAGTGCCTCGCGCCCATCGCTCACATCGACAAGTATCTCGGCGCGTTCGGCCGGCGCCAGAATCATGCGCGTGCGCGGCAGTGGCGCTTCCAGCAGGCCGCCGTCGCTGGCTATCTGCGTGAAACTGCGCTCGTCGGCGAAGGCGAACTGATAGGTGCGGGCATTGGAGGCGTTCAGGATGCGCAGGCGCACCGTGCGTGTGGTGGCGACAAAATGCGGGTGCAGCGTGCCGTTCACCAGAATGGTGTCGCCCTGAATGCCCTGGATCATGCCGGCGTATTCGCTGACATAACGGAACGAGCCGTCGGCATTGAACTCGCGGTCCTGCACGATCACGGGAATGTCGTCCACGCCATAGTCAGACGGCATCTCCAGGCGGCCGCTGTCGGCGTCTTCCACCACGATCATGCCGGCCAGCCCCTTGTAGACCTGCGGGCCGGTGGCGTGCATGAGGTGGGAGTGATACCAGTTCGTCGTGGCTCCTTGCAGCACCGTGAACTCCGGGCTCCAGGTGCTGCCTGGATGGATCACCTGGGCCGGGCCGCCATCGCAGACGGCGGGCACGAGGAAGCCGTGCCAGTGCATGCTGGTGTCTTCCGGCAGAGCGTTGTGCACGTTCAGTCGCACCTTCTCGCCGTCACGCATGCGGATGGTCGGCCCCAGGTAGTCGCCATTGATGCCCCAGGTGGGCGTGCTCAGACCAGGCAGGAACTGCGAGACACCTTCCTGCAGCCGCAGATCGTAGTGCCGCAGGCCATCCACCACGTTGCCTTCCAGCAGTGGGGGAATCTTCAGCGGATTGGGAAAACGTTCGTCCTGCTGCGCGAAGGCGCGCCAGGGCAGGGCAATGCCGGTGCTCAGTGCGGCAGTGCCCAGCAGCAGGGATTTGAGTGTGTCGCGGCGGTTCAGCATGGCGCGGCGCCTTTCAACGATGACGGTGTCTGACGACGCGCTGTTTCTCGATGGCCCACTCGCGGTCCTTCTCGACATTGCGCTTGTCGTGATCCTGCTTGCCCTTGGCGAGTGCCACCTGGCATTTGATGAGGTGGCCCTTCCAGTAGATGCTGGTGCACACGGCGGTGTAGCCCTTCTGCTGGATCTTGGCGAACAGCCGGGCGAGTTCCTTCTTGTTGAGCAGCAGCTTGCGCGAGCGATCCGGTTCGCACACCACATGGGTGCTGGCAGTGTTCAGTGGCGTGATGTTGCAGCCCAGCAGCCAGGCCTCCCCGTCCTTCACGATGACGTAGCTGTCGGTGAGCTGCACCTTCTTCTCGCGCATGCTCTTGACTTCCCAGCCGAGCAGGACCATGCCCGCCTCGAACGACTCTTCGATGAAGTAATCGTGCAGCGCGCGCTTGTTGCGGCAGATGTTGGTGTCGACTGCCTTGGATTTGCTGGGTTTGGCCATGGGGCGGCATTATAACCACAAGCCGGGGCGGCAGGCTCCTACAAGCGCAGTGAAGCTGCTAGAATCGGGCGCAGTTTGCGGTGTGGTCCAACAAGTCTCTGACAACAAAGGATTTTTCATGTCCATCGAACGCGGGCAGTTCAGTTCCAGACTCGGTTTCATCCTGGCGGCTGCCGGTTCGGCGATCGGACTGGGCAACTTGATAGCCTTTCCTGTACTGGCGTCCAAGAACGGCGGTGCCGTGTTCCTGGTGGTCTATCTGCTCTGCGTGACGCTGGTCTGCATGCCTGTGCTGATGGCCGAGATTGCGCTGGGGCGCCACACACAGCGCAATCCCGTCGGGGCCTTCGCGGCATTGGGGCGCAACTCGCCGGCCTGGCGCATGGCGGGCAATCTGGCCATCCTGACCCCTTTCATGATCGCGGTGTTCTACACAATCGTGACCGTCTGGGTGATCACTTACCTGTTCCGCGCGCTGACCGGCGATCTGGAGGTGCTCGCGCAGCCGGACGAGTTCAACCGGGCCATCAATTCGCCCTTTTTGTTTGTCTACCTTGCCGTTCTGCAGGTCGTCGTTTTCGGCGTCCTGCTCAGTGGTGTGAAGAATGGCATCGAGCGGCAGGCGCGCATCCTGATGCCCGGACTGTTCCTGATGCTGATCGGCCTGATCGCGTTCGTGCTGACCCTGGACAACGCCAGCGCCGGCCTGCGCTATTACCTGGTGCCCGACTTCAGTCAACTCGACAGCGGTGTAGTGAACGCGGCGCTCAATCAGGCCTTCTTCTCGCTCTCGCTCGGCATGGGCATCATGATCACCTACGGCTCGTATTTCTCGCGTAGTGACAATATTCCTGCCACCAGCCGCCTTGTGTCCGTGATGGATACCTCAGCCGCCTTTCTGGCCGGACTGCTGATTCTGCCCGCCATCTTTTCCTTCAACCCGCAGACCAATCCAGAGGACCTGTCGACCGGCAGCATCGGCATGATCTTCAGCTATCTGCCGCAGATTTTTCTCTCGATGCAGGACAGCGTGGGGTATGTCGGCGCGAGCCTGGTTGCCACTGTTTTCTTCGCGCTGGTGCTGTTCGCGGCCTTCACGTCGCTGGTGTCCATTCTGGAGATTCCGATTGCCTACCTGATCGATGAATGGGGGTTCTCGCGACGCAAGGCTGTTCTGCTCCAGGCAGCGCTGGTCACGTTTTTCGCCCTGTTCGCCGCGATGTCCTTCGGCATATCCCCGTTCCTCACCGATTTCATTCCCTACGGAGGCATGCAGAAGTCCTTCTTTGACCTGCTCGCAGACACTTTCTCGGAAGTCATTCTGCCGTTCGTGGGTTTCCTGGTCTGCATCGTCGTCGCGCTGCGCTGGCGCCGCGCCGAATTCTCGGCAGAGCTCGCCATAGGCGACCCGCACTTTCGTGGATCGCTCATGGAGCGTTACGTGAACTTCTCCCTGCGTACCTTCATCCCTGTCATCCTGCTGTTGGTGTTTCTCAACTCGGCGTCGCAGAAATACTTCACCTTCGACCTGTTGAGCCTGTTATGACGCGCATCGATCGCAGCGCGCTGGTGATGCATTCGGCGCAGCAGATGTACGCCCTGGTGGATGACATCGAGCACTACCCCGCCTTCATGCAGGGCTGTCAGGCCGCGCGCGTGGTCAGCAGGACAGACGACGAAGTGGTGGGCGAACTGACCCTGGGCAAGGCCGGTCTGCGTTACTCGTTCACCACGCGCAATCGCCTGACACCCGGACAGCAGATGCAGATGGAACTGGTCGAAGGGCCGTTCCGCACATTCCGGGCGTCCTGGCACTTTCAGCCGCTGGCCGAGAACGCCTGCAAGGTCAGCCTCAGCATGGAGTTCGATTTCGCCGGGGGGCTGGTGGGCATGGCGCTGGAGTCACTGTTCAATCATTCGGCCAACACGCTGGTGGACGCCCTGGTCGAGCGCGCGCACAAACTCTATGGAGGGTCCGGCACATGATCCCCGTGGAAGTGGTCTACGCGCTGCCGCAGCGGCAGTGTCTGCTGCGAGTCGAGGTGCCGCAAGGCAGCACGGCGCTGCAGGCGGTGCAGCAGAGCGGCATTCTGGCGCAGTTCAGCGAGATCGATCTGGCGACAGCGTCACTGGGCGTGTTCTCGCGTCTGCTCGATGGGCACACCCTGCCGTTGCCGCCGGACTACCTGGTCAAGCCGCACGACCGCATCGAGATCTATCGCCCGCTGCTGGTGGACCCGAAGCAGGCGCGATTGCGACGCGCGGCGAAAAAGCGCCATACTGCCAAAGGAGGCCAATGACATGGATCAGAACGACATCCCCGCGAATGACTCACGCAAGAGCCTGCTGACTCGCATCGAGGAAGGCCTGCGTGAGTATTACACCGCGCCGTATCGCCGCGAGTTCGCCCGCGCCCAGCGCGACGAGGACGATCTCTTCATGATGCTGGTGTTTTCGGAAAGCCTGGGCATTCCAAACCCGGCAACCTATTACACCCTGGAGTTGCTCCCGGTGGTCTATGACCGCTTCCATGACTGGCATCGCCGCATGGGCATGGAGCGCTCGCCGCTGGATCATGTCTCATGCTGCTGAGTCTCGCGCGTTCCAAACGCATCCTGTTCTTTGGTGGCAAGGGCGGCGTGGGCAAGACCACCGTGTCCGCCGCCACCGCTCTGGCCATGGCCAGTGAAGGGCGCCGCGTGCTGCTGGTGTCCACTGATCCGGCACACAATCTGGGGCATCTGTTCAATCGCGAGGTCGGCCCGCGTCCCGTGCGTCTCGCGCCCAATCTCGACGGCATGGAACTGGACCCGGAGGAAACCGTCAACGAGCATCTGGAGCAGGTCTCGTCCTCGCTGCGCCGGCTGATGGCGCCCCATCTGGCAGGGGAGGTGGACAAGCACATCGAGCTGTCACGCGATGCCCCCGGCATGCAGGAGGCGGCCATCATGGAGAAGATTGCGGACGTGGTGGCCCTCGCCGCGCGCGACTATGACCTGCTGGTGTTCGACACGGCCCCTTCCGGACACACCGCACGCTTGATCGCGCTGCCCGAGATGATGTCAGCCTGGACGGACGGGCTGATCAATCGCCGTGACAAGGCGGAACGCTTCAGCTCGGTGCTGCGCAACATGGGCAGCGACAAGTCGGTGGGCAACAAGATTTTTGGCGGCGACGAGAAGGACCCGCTGGCCAATCGCGAAAGCAGCATCCGTTCGCTGCTCAATCGCCGCCGTCGCCAGTTCTCTGACCTGCGGACGGCCATCACGGACCATGAGCGTACATCCTTCATCATCGTGCTGGCCGCCGAGCGTCTGCCCGTGCTGGAGACGATCGCTCTGCACGGGCAGTTGCGCCGCACGGGCGTGAAGGTGGGCGCGCTCGTCGTCAACAAGCGCTCGCCGGCCGACATGGGCGATTTCCTCAAGGAGCGCCGCGCCCAGGAAGACGTGCATCTGGCCACGCTCACCGAGGCGCTGCCGGAACTGCCACGCAAGGAGCTCGGTCTCGCGGCCCACGATGTCGTGGGGCTGGAGGCTCTGCAGGGGTTCGCGCAGCGCATGGAGTGAGGCATCGTGAGAAAGGGCTATTGGCAAGTCTGAAGTGCCAGTGTTATGTTACACAGTAACGCGCAGGGAAATTGTTTTTCACGGCGTGGAAACTTTTTGTACAGGACGGGGTCAATCAAGTGTGCCCGCAAGTCCCCTCCAGTCATCCTTCTGCAACTTCGTGCCCGCTGAAGGATGGTCTGGAGGATTTTGCACCCGCTGACACACTTCCCCCTGCAGGTCAGGCAAAGCATGCACACCATGGTTGACGGGAAGCAGTTTCTGAAGAGGGGAGCAGCCAAGTACCTGGCGCTCGCTTTCGCCCTGGTCTTTCTCGTGTTCCAGAGCAGTACCCTCGTGCATTCGCACGCGGGCGACCTGAACAAGCATCTCGACTGTACCTTCTGTCTGAAGATCGGCGCCGGCGATGATCTAATCCCGGTCACCGTCGTGGTGCCTGACGTCCCTCGGGCCACTGTGGCACCCCTCGCCTTCGTTGCATCCTTTGCAGCGGTGTCCACGCAGATACCGCGCTCGCGCTCCCCCCCGCTCTGATTGTTGTCCTCACGACACCGCACGTTCGCAATTGTCACTGAGCCGCCGCTGAGACGGCGTCGTGACCATAGACCCGTGCGCATGCAGACACGCCGTGCCCGACTTGTCGAGTGCCCATTCGAGCGACTTACAAAGGATTCACCATGCGTTTCAATCGATCACCCCTGACACTTGCCATTTCCGTCCTGGCCGGCACTGCCGGTCTTGCATCGACTCCCATCACCCTGGCCCAGAGTGGCGCCGACATTTCCGAGATCCGCGTGACGGCGCTGGGGGTGGATGAGAATGCCGCCCTCATCGTGGCGCCGTTCAGCGTGCTCGATGGTGCCCAGAGCTTCGAGCGCGGCGGCAACATCGGCGATCTGCTCAATGGCCTGCCGGGCGTGCATGCCGACAGTTTCGGCGGCGGTGCCAGCCGCCCGGTCATTCGCGGCCAGACCTCGCCGCGACTCAAGGTGCTGTCTGACAGCAGCGCCATCCTGGATGCCTCCGATGTGTCGCCTGACCATGCGGTGTCGGCCGACCCGCTGCTGGCCGAGCAGATCGAGGTGCTGCGCGGGCCCGCTACGCTGCTCTACGGCGGCGGTGCCATCGGCGGTGTCGTCAACATCCTGGATGGCAAGATTCCCATGCTCGTGCCGGAGCAGGTCGAAGGCAATATCGCCGTGCGTGGCAACAGCGTGGCGAACGAGCGCGCCGGCGCCGTGAATCTCACTGCCGCCGCCACGGCGAATATCATGTTGCACATGGAAGGCTCGCTGCGCGAGACCAATGACTACAAGGTCGATGGCTGGGAGGAATCCCGTGTGCATGGCACGGCCTCCGAGAGCCGCAATGGGGCCTTCGGGGCTTCCTTTGTCGGCGAGGCTGGTTACATCGGACTCGCTTACTCCGAGCGGCAGGACGATTACGGCCTGCCCGGCCACAATCACGAGTACGAGGAATGTCACCCCGATGGCATTGAGCTGCACTGCGAAAGCCATGAAGAAGAAGGCCACGCTCACGAGGATGAGGAAGAGGGTCACGAGGAGGTGCCACTGGTGGACATGAGCAGCCGTCGCATGGACCTGCGTGGCGAGCTCGTCGAACCGCTGCCGGGTGTGCATGGCATACGATTGCGTGGCAGTCGCACGGACTACAAGCACTTCGAGATCGAGGACGGCGAGATCGGCACCACTTTCACCAACGAAGGCTACGAAGGCCGCATCGACATCGATCACGCGCCCGTCATGGGCTGGCACGGCATCGTGGGCGTGCAGTTCGCCGACACGCGCTTCAGTTCCATCGGCGATGAAGCCTTCATTCCCGTCACGGATTCCAGCATGCTCGGGCTGTTCGCCGTGGAGCATCTGGAGTTGAGCGACACCTGGCACCTCGAGGCGGGTGCGCGCTACGAAACGCAGACCTACGAGCCCGTGCGCGATGTGCGCGCGCGCCCGGACTATGACGAGTCCGCGACATCGTGGTCCCTCGCCTCTATCTGGGCGCTCGACGAGCAGACCAGCATTGCAGCGACCTTCGCGCGGGCGCAGCGACTGCCGCAGTCGCAGGAGCTGTATGCCCGTGGCGTCCACCTGGCCACCAACACCTACGAGTGCGGCCTTGTGAATCATCCGCTGACCTGCGGAGGGGTGGAGAACAATGCAGCGATCGACAAGGAGACGTCGCAAAATGTCGATATTTCTCTGCGCAAGCACACCGGCGACTTGACCTACAGTGTGAACCTGTTCCACAACAGCGTGGACAATTACATCTTCGCCCGCACTCTCGATCAGTACGAGGATTTCCGCCTGATCAAGTACACGCAGCGCGATGCCACGCTGAAGGGCTTGGAGGCGGAAATGAACTACGCGTTCAGTGCCAGTCTGTCGGCCGGCGTGTTCGGGGACTATCTGGCGGCCGATCTGGATGGCGCGGACAAGCTGCCGCGCATTTCACCGACGCGTATCGGTGTGCGAGCCAACTATCTGGTCAACAATGTGGACACCGAAGTGGAAATCTATCGCGTCAGCCGTCAGGACGAGGTAGCGGCCTTCGAGACGCAAACGCCGGGCTACACCATGGCGAACGTGAGCGTGAACTACAGCTTCGGAGGGGATGAGCGTTACTCGGTTTTCGTGCGCGGCTCGAACCTGCTGAATGAGACGATCTTCAGCCACACATCCTTCCTCGCCAGTGTCATCCCGATGCCGGGGCGCAATCTCAGCGCCGGCTTCCGGATGGCCTTCTGAGCAGGCGGCAGCGCCGTCGATCAGGAGTTGTCAGTGGCCGGTGCGTTGTCCGCAGCGCCGGCCGTGCTTTCCTCGGAGGGTTTGAAATCGCCCGTGAAGTGCGTCAGCAGGTCGTTCTCGAAGAACATGGTGACGCGCTCCTGGCCGCGTTCGCCGCCGCCGGGCTGGTAGTTGTACACGTAGTCCCAGCGGTCCTGATCGAACGGATCGCGGATCAGGGGCGTGCCCATCACGAAGGTGACTTGGCGCTTGGTCATGCCCGGGCGCAGTTGGTCGATCATCTCCTGAGTGATGATGTTGCCCTGCTGGATGTCGATCTTGTACACCCCCGGGAACTGCAGGCGTGGAATGCTGCAGGCTGTGAAGGCCAGCAGACAGCCCAGCAACAGGGCGCCGCGCAGCGTGTGCGGGCGGGCGAATCGGGCAAGGGAGGTGGCGCGATGACGTGCGTGCATCAGGGTTCTCGACTTCGGGCGACTGGGAGCGGCGGCATGTCAACTTTCATCCACCGGACTTCGCGGGCATAATACCCCAGCGGCCCGGACGGGCAAAGCGCGAAAAAGGAGAGCCACCGCGAGTGGTTTCCGCCATCCCAGCGACGATTGCCAGCATGCCAGGCCACACGCCAGGCCGAGAGAGCGACATGTCTACAGAGAACCACGAACTGCGCAAGGCCGGCCTCAAGGTCACCCTGCCGCGCGTCAAGATTCTGCAATTGCTCGAGAATTCATCCACGCGGCACCTCAGTGCCGAAGATGTCTACAAGGCGCTGATCGAGGCGGATGAGGACGTTGGCCTGGCCACCGTCTATCGCGTGCTCACCCAGTTCGAGTCCGCCGGACTCGTGATGCGTCATCATTTCGAGGGCGGGCATTCCGTGTTCGAGCTCAGCACCATGGAGCACCACGACCATCTGGTGTGCAGCAAGTGCGGGCTGGTGGAGGAATTCTTCGACGAAGTGATCGAGACGCAACAGGAGAAGATCGCGGCCAAGTTCGGGTTCGAGATCACCGATCACAGCCTGTATCTCTACGGTATCTGCAAGTCCTGCCAAAGCGCCTGACTCAGGCCTTCAGCATTTCCTCGGCATGCGCCAGGGATTCCGGCGTGAATCCCGAGCTGTCGGTTTCACCCCCCAGCATCCGCGCGATCTCCCGCACCTTCTCGTCCCGTGTCAGGGCGCGAATGCGAGTGCCCACGCGATTTCCCTCTGCCCCGGCGTCGCCCTTGCTGACGAACAGGTGATGGTGGCCCTGGCTCGCGACCTGCGCCTGATGCGTCACGCACAGCACCTGACCGCGCTCGCCGAGTTGGCGCAGCAGTCGCCCGACAGCGCGCGCCACGCCGCCGCCGATGCCGACATCCACTTCGTCGAACACCAGCGTGGGCGTGGCCGAGGTCTGCGCCGTGATGACCTGGATCGCGAGGCTGATGCGTGAGAGTTCGCCGCCCGAGGCGATCTTGATCAGAGGGCGGGGCTCCTGTCCGGGATTGGTGCTCACCAGGAATTCGACTGTTTCCAGGCCGTTTGGGGAGAGCGTGTCGGAGCCGTTCGGGCTCAAGGCGACACTCAGACGGGCATTGCTCATGCCCAATTCGGCAATCTGGGCGTTGATCCGCTCGCCGAGCACCTTCGCCGCTGCACCGCGCAGAGCGCTGAGTCGTGATGCCTGTGCGGCGTATTCCCGGCGCAGTGCAGCATCCCGCGCGTGGCAATCGGCCAAGGCGTCGTCATTGTGCTCGTAGCCTGCCAGCTCCTCGCGCAGTCGCGCTGCCAGCGCGGGCAGATCCTCCGCGCGCACCTTGTGCTTGCGAGCCTGCTGCTGGATGTCGGCCAGACGCTGGTTCACTTCCTCCAGGCGCTGGGGATTGGCGTCGAAGGCATCGAGGGTGCGGCGCAATTCGCTGACGGCTTCCTCGACGGCGATGGCGGCAGAGCTCAGCAGTTCGTTCACCCCTTTCAGCGCATCGGTACGACCGCCCAGCTCGTGCAGCAGCGACTGCGCGTGCTGCAGACCGTTCAGCAGTGTGGGTTCATCGCTGTCGCTGCACAAGGTCAGCAATTGCTGCGCAGTGCTCAGCAGCGTGTCGGCACTGTTGAGGCGGCGGTATTCGGCCTGCAGCTCTTCCAGTTCGCCCTCCTGCAGAGCGAGCTCCTGCAGTTCCTGCAGCTGGAAATTCAGCAGACTCAGGCGAGTGCCTGCCTCCAGACTGCGCTGGCGCAGCACGTCCAGCTGCTCGTGATTGCGGCGCCATTCGCGGCTCAGGCGGCGAATCTCGTCCAGCAGGGCCGCTTCCCCCATGAATTCGTCGAGCAGGCGCAGATGCGTGGCCTTGTTCAGCAGGGACTGGTGCTCGTGCTGGCTGTGGATGTCGATGAGCATTTCGCCCACATCCTTCAGGACCTGCAGCGTGACGGGATAGCCATTCACCCACGCCCGCGAGCGACCATCGTCGGCCACCACACGGCGCAGCAGGCACAGCTCCGGCTCGTCCTCGCTCAGCAGTTCGTTGTCCTGCAGCCAGGCTCGGGCCAGGGGCTGGTCGCCGGTATCGAAGCGGGCCGTGATGTCGGCGCGGCTGGCATTGCTGCTGATGACGCCTTTGTCCGCACGATCCCCCAAGGCGAGACCGAGAGCGCCGAGCATGATGGACTTGCCCGCACCGGTCTCGCCTGTGATGACGGTCATGCCAGGCAGGAACTCGATGTCCAGGGAGTCGACGATGGCGTAATGGCGGATGGAAAGCTGTATGAGCATGTCTGCGACTATAGCCCAGGCACCGCGATCTTGTCAGTGTCGGCAGGCCCCCGCGGGGTGCCCGGCAGACAAATTTCCGCGCGCTGGCTTGAATCGGGGAGCCCTGCCCCCATAACCGTCGCCATGTCAAAAAACCCTTGGAAGGAAAAGGAATGAACGATCACACCGAATCGCAGCATCAGGAAGAACGACTGGATGAGACGGCTGCGGCCGCGCAGGACGCCGGCGACGAGCAGTCCGCCCTGCGCGATGCCTTGCAGAAGCTGGCCCAGGCCGAAACCCTGATCATGCATCAGAAGGACGAAGTGCTGCGTGTGCAGGCGGAGATGCAGAACCTGCGCCGTCGCACCGAACAGGATGTGGAGAAGGCCCACAAGTTCGGCCAGGAGAAACTGAGCGCGGAACTGCTCGCCGTGATGGACAATCTCGAGCGCGCGCTGCAGGTGGCTGTGGACCGCGAGAACGAGTCCGTGAAGTCCCTGCTGACAGGCGTCGAGCTGACCCTCAAGAGCTTCGCCGACTGCTTCCGCAAGTTCGGCATTGAACAGGTGGATCCGCTGGGCGAGCCCTTCGATCCCCAGGTGCATCAGGCCATGGCCATGCAGGAAAACCCCAACGTCGACCCCAACACCGTGACCGCCGTCATGCAGAAGGGCTACACCCTGCACGGTCGCGTGCTGCGCCCTGCGATGGTGATGGTATCCAGGGCCCCGTCGGCCGGCATCGACGCCAAGGCGTGAAGAGGATTTCCGGGGCGGCCCTTGAAATCCCCCGGCCGAGGCCAATATAGGTGGCCAGCAGCAATCGAAACCCCGCGCCACGATGGCACGGAACCCACACAGATACATCCAACGGTACATGAATACCAGCGCCGGCAGCCGCATGCTGACCGTTGCGAAACGGAGACGACAGAATGGGAAGAATCATCGGAATTGACCTGGGCACCACCAACTCCTGTGTGGCGATCCTGGACGCTGGCAAGTCACGCGTGATCGAGAACGCCGAGGGCGATCGCACCACGCCGTCGATCATTGCCTTCACCAAGGACGGGGAAACCCTTGTCGGCCAGCCGGCCAAGCGCCAGTCGGTCACCAACCCCAAGAACACGCTGTTCGCCATCAAGCGTCTGATCGGCCGTCAGTTCAATGACGACGTCGTGCAGAAGGACATCAAGATGGTGCCCTACGAAATCGTCAAGGCCGACAACGGCGACGCCTGGGTGCGCGTGAATGGCGAGAAGATGTCACCGCCGCAGATCTCTGCGCAGGTGCTCAAGAAGATGAAGAAGACGGCCGAGGACTTCCTGGGCGAGCCCGTTACGGAAGCCGTGGTCACCGTGCCGGCCTACTTCAACGACGCACAGCGTCAGGCCACCAAGGACGCCGGCCGCATCGCCGGTCTGGAGGTCAAGCGCATCATCAACGAGCCGACGGCTGCTGCGCTGGCGTATGGCATGGACAAGAAGGCCGGTGACTCCACCATTGCCGTGTTCGACCTCGGGGGCGGCACCTTCGACATCTCCATCATCGAGATTGCCGAGACTGACGGCGAGCACACCTTCGAGGTGCTCTCCACCAATGGCGACACCTTCCTGGGTGGCGAGGACTTCGACCTGCGTCTGATCGAGTACCTGGCAGGCGAGTTCAAGAAGGAAACCGGCATGGATCTGCACAATGATCCGCTGGCCCTGCAGCGTCTGAAGGAAGCGGCCGAGAAGGCCAAGATCGAGCTGTCCTCCGCGCAGCAGACCGAAATCAACCTGCCCTACATCACGGCGGATGCGAGCGGTCCGAAGCACTTGGTGCAGAAACTGACCCGCGCCAAGTTCGAGTCCCTGGTGGAAGACCTGGTCGACCGCACCATGGGGCCGGTGAAGACTGCGCTGCAGGATGCCGGCCTGGATGTGTCCAAGATCAACGACGTGATCCTGGTGGGCGGCCAGACGCGCATGCCGATGGTGCAGAAGAAGGTCGCTGATTTCTTCGGCAAGGAAGCCCGTCGCGACGTGAACCCGGACGAAGCTGTGGCGCTGGGCGCTGCGATTCAGGGCGCTGTGCTGTCAGGCGAAGTCAACGACGTGCTGCTGCTCGACGTGACCCCGCTGTCCCTGGGCATCGAGACGCTGGGTGGCGTGGCCAGCTTCCTGATCGAGAAGAACACCACGATCCCGACCAAGAAGACGCAGGTATTCTCGACGGCAGATGACAACCAGACAGCCGTGACCATTCACGTGGTGCAGGGCGAGCGCAAGCAGGCGGCGCAGAACAAGTCGCTGGGCCGCTTCGACCTGTCGGACATTCCGAAGGCCCCGCGCGGCATGCCGCAGATCGAGGTGTCCTTCGACCTGGATGCCAATGGCATCCTGAACGTGTCCGCCAAGGACAAGGCGACCGGCAAGCAGCAGTCCATCGTGATCAAGGCTTCCAGCGGTCTGTCCGAGGAAGAGATCGAGCGCATGATCAAGGACGCCGAGGCCAATGCCGCGGATGACAAGAAGTTCGAACAGCTGATCACCGCCCGCAACACGGCGGATGGCCTGATTCACGCCACGCGCAAGACGCTGGAAGAGGCGGGCGACAAGGTGGATGCCGGCGAGAAGGAGCGCATCGAGGCGGCGATTGCTGCCACCGAGGCCGCGATCAAGTCCGATGACATCGCCCAGATCGAAGCGAAGACCAAGGAGCTGACCGACGCTTCCTCGGGCCTGGCGCAGAAGATGTATGCCGAGAAGCAGGCCGGGGCCCAGGGTGGCGCAGCGGGCGGGCAAGACAATGCCGGCCAGCACGACGACGCCGTGGACGCGGAGTTCGAGGAAGTGAAGGACGACAAGAAGTAAGCCGTTCGGCCTGCGTTTCACGGCGCAGCCCCCGCACGCACGCGATGCAGAAAACCGGACGGGGCAGCCTGTCTGGTTTTTTGCGTTGCGGGGCAGGCAAACCGACACCGATCATTGAAGCATGACGAGACACAAACACACCATGTCCAAAAGAGACTATTACGAAGTGCTGGGCGTTGCGCGGGACGCTTCCGAGGCCGAGATAAAGAAGGCCTATCGCCGTGTGGCCATGAAGCATCACCCCGACCGCAATCCGGACGACAAGTCCGCCGAGGACAAGTTCAAGGAGGCCAACGAGGCCTTCGAGGTCCTCTCCGACGCCCAGAAGCGAGCGCGCTATGACCAGTACGGCCATGCCGGCGTCAATCAGCAGGGCGGTGGCGGCGGCGGGCACCAGGATTTCGGTGACATCTTCGGCGACATCTTCGGCGACATCTTCGGGGCACAGCGCGGCGGCGCCCGCAGCAATGTGCGCAAGGGCGCTGACCTGCGCTACACCCTGGAGCTGGATCTGGAAGAGGCCGTGCGCGGCACCACCACCAAGATCCGCATTCCGGCGGCCGTGACCTGCAAGACCTGTGAAGGCTCTGGCGCCCGCAAGGGCAGTTCGCCCGTGGACTGCAGCACTTGCAACGGCATCGGTCAGGTGCGCATGCAGCAGGGCTTCTTCTCGGTGCAGCAGACGTGCCCGCGCTGCCAGGGGTCGGGCAAGCAGATCAAGGACCCCTGCGGCACCTGTCATGGTCGCGGCAGCGTGGAGGAACAGAAGACCTTGTCAGTGAAGGTGCCGCCCGGCGTCGACACGGGTGATCGCATCCGCCTGACCGGCGAAGGCCAGCCGGGCAGTCATGGCGGGCCACCCGGCGACCTCTACGTGCAGGTCTCGGTGCGCGAGCACAAGCTGTTCGAGCGTGATGGCATCGATCTGCACTGCGAGATTCCCATCAGCTTCGTCGATGCGGCCCTGGGCGGCGAGTTGGAAATCCCGACGCTGGATGGTCGAGTGAAACTGAAGATTCCGCCCGAGACCCAGACCGGCAAGCTGTTCCGGCTGCGCAACAAGGGTGTGACGCCCGTGCGCGGTGGCGTGACGGGCGACTTGCTGTGCCGTGTGGTGGTGGAGACCCCGGTGAACCTGACCAAGCGGCAGAAGGAACTGCTGGCCGAGTTCCACGACATCGCCGAAAGCGAAGGCGCGCAGTCGCCCAAGAAGACGTCGTGGTTCGACGGAGTGAAGAAGTTCGTGGACGAGCTGCGCGCCTGAGGGCGGCAGCGTCTTGTCAGTCCGCAAGCCCCAGTTCAGTCAGAAGGTGGGCGTGCTGCTCCGGTCGCAGACGCGGCCCGAACTGCGCGACCACCCGTGACGATGCCAGACTCGCGAGCCGGCCGGCTGTGGCGAAGTCATGTCCCCGCGTAATCGCATACAGGAAGGCTCCCGAGAACATGTCGCCTGCGCCATTGGAATCGATGGCGTGCACGGCATGGGGGGCCACCTCGAGATAGCGCTCGCCATCGAACAGTCGTGCACCCTGGGCGCCGCGCGTCACCGCAAAGCGTCGTGCCTTCTTCTGCAGCGCCGCACAGGCGGCCTCGATGCTGGATTCCCCGGACCACAGCAGGGCTTCCTTCTCGTTGCAGAACAGCAGATCCACACCATCGCCGATGAACTCGTTGATGCCGTCGCGGAAGTACTCGACCATTGCCGGGTCGGAGAACGTCAGCGCGAATTTCACGCCGTGCTGCGCCGCCTGGCGCTTGAGCTCCAGTACTGCACTGCGCGCGCTCGGCGACGTCACCAGATAGCCCTCGACGTAAGCGTATTCCGAGGCCGCCAGTGCGTCTGGCACGAGTTCATCCACCGAGACGCGCTGGGAGATGCCAAGCGACGTGAGCATGGTGCGCTCGGCATCCGGCGTCACCATCACCAGGCAGCGCCCGGTGACGCCTTCCTCGCGCTCTGCGCTCAGATTCGTCTGGATGTTCAGCGAGCC
>JAURIJ010000036.1 GCA_030832825.1 Gammaproteobacteria bacterium | reverse complement strand
GGTGTCAGAACGCGACATCAAGGTAGAGTATGTCAGAACATTTCTGCCTGAAGACGAAACTCCAGATCAAACTAGCGGACAGGTGGCCTACTCCTACACGCTGGAATGACTTGCAGGTGACAGATGTCATGGACAACTGATGCCGTGAGGTCGGTGCGTTTTCGCCCTCGGTCTGCCGCAAGGGTTTGCCGCCAGTCACAGACCCACCAATCGGGCATCCTCGGGCCGCAACTGCAGGCCATAGGCCTCGACCACCTCGCGCCACAGGCGCAGATAGTCGCCATGGAAGCTCGCGCTCGGCAGATACTCGCTCGGTCCGGCGGCGCCCTTGCGCTGATTCTCGGCGTCGTCCACCACCAGCAGATTGCGCGGATCATTGGCGAAGCGCTCGCGCTGTTGCCGCGTCCAGGTGGCCCCGCCGGCGGCATGGGCATAGGCCAGGGGCACGATGTGGTCGATGTCGACATCGCTGGCCTGGGTGTAGGTGTTGCCGGTGTAGGGGTCGTGCCACTGCCCGGTGGCCACGGTGCAGCCGCGCTCCGAGGTGAAGGACACCGGCACCGCGCTGCTCTCGATCAGCAGTTCCTGCCGTGTGTTCTGGCAGTCACCGTCCTCGTCGCTCCAGTGGGGCCAGTCTTCGCGCTGATAGCGAAGACTGACTTCGGTGGTCTCGTCCGCGCGCGCCAGAAAGGGCTCGGGGGCGCTGGGCGGGCTGTCCTGCAGGGCCACCCACAGCAACAGGGCAAGCAGGACCAAGGGAAGCAGACGCATGCAGAGGCTCACAACTGATTAAATTGTGAGCATTCTAGGGGTCAACTCCGGATGGCTGCAAACTCCTCCGCCGTCACCGGCATCACCGACAGGCGATTGCCGCGCTGCAGCAGCGGCATCTGCGCCAGCGCCGGCATGGCGCGCAGGGCGTCCAGCGTCAGCAGCTGCGGCAGGCGAGCCACGAAGGCCATGTCCACGGCGCTCCAGCGCGGCGCGTCGGGCGGGCTCTTCGGGTCGACGTAGGGCGACGCCGGGTCGAACTGCGACGGGTCGGGATAGGCCGCGCGCGTCACCCGCACGATGCCCGCCACGCCAATCAGCTTGCAGCTGGAGTGATAGACGAGCACCTCGTCGCCCACGGCCATGGCCCGCAGATAATTGCGTGCCTGGTAATTGCGCACGCCCACCCAGGCGATGGCCGTGGCGGGGTCGCGGGCGAAATCGTCGATGCCGCATTCGGCGGGTTCGGTCTTGGCAAGCCAGAAGGCCATGGCAGTTCTCCGCAAGAACAAGGAAGGCGCCCATGCTTGCAGAGCCGGGCATCTGCGACAAGTTGTCACACGGGTTTCCCTTGCCCCTAATGCCTGCATAGAATGAGGTTATTCCTTTTATTTCCTATGCTGTCTCCACCATGTTCCATCGCTATCTGATTCTGGTCGCCCTGCTGCTGTCCGCCACTGCGCACGCGCAGGAAGAGCAGCCGAGCATTTCCCAGCTCCTGCAGGAGCCCTTCCTGGACGATTACTACTCCAACGTGGTCTATGGCTACGAGATCGTCACCGACAGTCAGCGCCATGCCAGCCGTTACGTGGGCAATGCGCTCAACTGCAGCAGCTGTCACCTTCAGGCCGGCACGCAGAAAGACGCGCTGCCGCTGAACGTGGCCGGCATGTACCCCAAGTGGCGCGCCAAGAACGGCAAGCGCAACGGCATCGGCCTGCGCATCCGCGAGTGTTTCCTCTACAGCATGGACGGCATCATGCCGCCGGAGGATGCCCCCGAGGTGCTGGCCGTGTCGGCCTATGTCAGCTATCTCTCCCAGGGCGAGGTGATGGGGGCTGAGCCCGAAGGCCGTGGCGTCCCCACGCTGCCCGACACCGGCTACGACCCGAACCCGGCCAGCGGCCGCCTGGTCTATCTGCAGCAGTGCGCCAGCTGTCACGGCGAGCAAGGGCAGGGCGTGGGCGTGGCGCCGCCGGTATGGGGGCTGGATTCCTTCAATCGCGGCGCCGGCATGCATGGCATCGAGACTGCCGCGGGCTTCATCTGGGCCAACATGCCGCTGGGGCAGGGGCGCAGCCTGAGTCAGCAGCAGGCGCTGGACGTGGCGGCCTATATCAATCTGCAGATCCGGCCGGCCGACCCGCGAGAGAGTCGCTTGCTGAAGCTGCTGGAAGCGGTGCTGCCGTGATCGCCCGCGTCGCCAGGCAGTTGCTGCGGGAGGCGCTTCCCGATCTGGCCTGGCGCCACCGCCTCACCCACTGGCGCACGGAGATCTTCGCGGGCTTCGTCGGTGCCGTGCTGGTGATCCCCCAGGGCATCAACTTCGCCTGGCTGGCCGGAATGCAGCCGGAATACGGTCTCTACTGCGCCATCTTCGTCACCCTGTTCGCCAGCCTGCTGGGCAGCTCGTCGATGATGAGCGGGCCCAACACGGCCGTGGCCATCCTCATTGGCGCCGCCGTGCTGCCGCTGGCCGGGCGCGGCAGTCCCGTGTATGTGGATTTCGTGTTCCTGCTCTGCCTGATGGTCGGCATCGTGCAGCTGCTGTTCTGGCTGCTGCGGGCCGGGCGGCTGTTCCAGTACATCTCGCCGGCCGCCATCTCTGGCATCTCGGCCGGGGCGGGTTTCCTCATCGTCATGAGTTCGCTGGACAGCCTGCTGGGCCTGTCCTCGTTCCAGACCACGTTCTTCTACCAGAAGCTCTACGTCATCCTCAGCGACGCAGTCGATCTCGTCAGCCCGTACAGCCTGAGCATCGCCCTGGTCACCATCACGGCGGGCTATCTTGCCCGCGAACGCTCCTCGCGCTATTTCCTGCTCATCGCGGTGGCGGCAGGCTATGTGGCCGGGCTGGTGGTAGCGTTCATCTGGCCGCAGCCGGTGACGGAGCTGGAATACCTGGGGCGCATGCCCATCGAGTGGCTGCCCTGGCGCGTGCCCACGCTCACCATGGAATACCTGATGATCAGTGTCAGCCTGATCCCCTACGCGGTCACCATCGCCGTCATCGGGCTGGCCCAGTCGCTGGTGATCGTGCGCGAGCTGAAGATGGAGACCGATCAGGACATCCGCCTGGACAAGGAGGTCTATGCCCAGGGCGTGGCCAACTTCCTCGCCCCGTTCTTCTCGGCCTTCGCCGGCGCCGGCAGTTTCAACCGCACCAAGGCCAACCAGAGTCTCGGCGCCACCACGCCGCTCTCCACCCTCGCGGCCTCGGTGTTCGTGCTGCTGCTGGTGAGTCTGCTGGGGCCGGTGCTGACCTGGATGCCCATGGCGGCGCTGGCCGGCACCCTGTTCATCGTGGGCGCCAACATGATCAAGTGGAGCGATGTGCAGCACTATGCCCGCGTGCGGTCCGAGCTGATGATCTATCTCGCCACTTTCCTGTGCATCGTGTTCTTCGGCCTGGCAGCCGGCGTGACCGTGGCCGTGGTGCTGTCGGTGACGGCCTTCCTGCTCAACATCAGCCGCCTGGAACTGCGCGAGGAAAGCACGGCGGCCGGCACGCTGCTGCGCGTGCGCGGCGCCCTGTTCTATGCCTCCATGGAAACCCTGTCCGATGCCTTTCACCGCCATCTGCAGGGCGACCTGACCGTGGACTTGCAGTACGCTACCCACATCGACCAGTCGGCGGTGGACTTCTTCGCCCGCGAGGCCGCCCAGATGCGCCGGCGCGCGCAGACGCTCCACTTGCGGGTCAACGCCACACAGAGCCACTTCCTGCAGTCCATGGGAGTGGGAGACAACGTGCGCCTTGAGGCACTGCAGGACGACGCACCCCCCGCAACCATCCCGTTTGCACCCCATCATTCCACAACACTGACAGGAGAGACACGATGAACAACGACATCGACGAAAGCATCCTGGGCCGACGCGCCCTGCTCACCGGCATGAGTGTGGCCGCCGTGGCCGGACTGGCTGCCGGCACCCGCCCGGCACTGGCCCAGAACGGCAGTGCCCGTGCCCCGCACCCCAAGGACGCCTGGCTGGCCGAACTCGACGGCATGCACAAGGTGTTCGTGGACTCCTCCACCATGACCGGTGGCGGCAGCGCGCTGTGGGCCGCGGGCAATATCCTCGACACCCACGTCAGCGAGTACGAGGGCCAGACTTCGGACTACGCTCTGGTGGTCTGCTTCCGTCATCTCTCCACCCCCTATGGCTTCAATGACGCCATCTGGGCCAAGTATGGCTCGCTGCTGATGCGCAATGCCGACCCGGTGCCCACCAGCAATCCCATGATGGTGCCGCTGCCCACCAACGGTCAGCACTCCATTGCGTCCGTGCTGGAGAAAGGCGCGCACTTCGCCGTGTGCGGCCGTGCCACCCGGCGTCAGGCCGGCGGCATCGCCACCGCCACAGGCCAGACGCCAGAAGCGGTGTTTGCCGAGTTGTCGGCGAATCTGATCCCCAACGCCCACCTCGTGCCCGCCGGCGTGATCGCCGCGACGCGCGCGCAGGAATACGGCTTCTCCTTCCTCTACGGGGAATAAGCCGAGGGGAGGCAGGGTCTCTTGAGGCTCTGAGGTCAGGACGGGAGTCCGCGATGGACAAGCGCAAGCTGTATTTCTTTGCCACCAGCTTCGCCGGGGCGCTGATCGTGACGCTGATTGCCACCGCAATCGCGGCGCAGATCACCCGGCAGAACCTGGAGCAGACCACCATGGCGCAGTCCCTGCTCGGGGAACACCTGACGCTCTCCAGCGTTTCCTACCGCCTGTTCAAGCAACTGACCGACGAGCTGATTTTCGGCCGCAATGCCAACCAGGCCGACGTGCGCAACAAGCAAACCCAGATCGAGGCCTCGCTGGCGCGCATCCGCACACTGGAGCTGCAAGCTCCAGCACATCAAAAGTGGCTATATTTACTCGATGCGGCATAGTGCCGTGTAGTGGCCAGAGTCATCCAGGAAATTGAAGCAGGTGAAATTGTTCAAGTCAGCATTCAAAATCAGGATGATGTCGAGGCCCTACGGAGTTGGCGCCGAGGTTGCTTCTTGCTCTTACGCATTGCAACAACAAACCCAGCCATTCACCCATTTGCGGTCGCGTCTAATCGGAACGCGCACGAGCACTTCGAAGTCTGTCAGCGCCACACCTGCAAACAGCGGCGTGATCTAAAGACGCGCCCAGGTGAGTTGGGTGTCTTTCATTTGTATCAGAGATGAACAGAGTGGCAATTTGGAAATTGCTGTCGCGTGCCGGGTACGGGTCCAAGAGGACCGCTCCTAGATGACAAGCATGACGGCCGCACTAGCGTGAGTGCCTGCCACGAAATGCCGGGCCAGGCGGCTCATGATGGCCACGAGCTGCTTGTGCTGCTCGTCGATCAGGGCGATGCCCGTGGCGAAACTATCGTTCCACGGAAACGATCTCGAAGCGAAAGCTTTCCGTGCTGGGGCTGACAGGCACGGTGAAGTCCAGGGGTCAGTCGGAGGCTGATTTCTGGGCGCATGTACCCCCGTGAGGCGCGGGAGGCACGTCAAAATTTATACAAGAACGTGTCTGATTCAGTTCGATTGAGCGCCTGCAATGCCTGCCACTGGCACCATGACTTCATTGCGGCGCAGGAACGGCGGCATGAAGGGCGGGTTGTAGGCCGCGCTCAGCACGTCGCCCAGTGGGGCGATGCCGGCTGCTTCCAGAGCCTGCAGCAGCACGACCTGATGCTCGCGCAGATTGGCGTCGGTCCAGCGTCCGGAATAGCGGTGCACCGCCATGAGCTGCCCCGGCACCTCGCGGATGCGCACCAGCGGGCTGCTGGGCATGGGCACGGTGTCGAGTGTGTACTGAGAGGGCACCACGAAGGCGATGCGCCAGCCCTCGGCGCTGATGTCCTGCTGCACGGGCGCAGTCATGGCGATCTTCTCGCCGCGCGTCGACTGTTGCACCGGTGCCGTCATGGCGATCTTCGCCTGCGCGGTGTTGTCGCCGGTGATGTAGTCGAACAGGCGCTTGAAGCCGACGTTGGCGGCCTCGTTGCGCTCGAGACTGGCGTCGACAACGGTCTCGGCCACCAGATAGGGCGCGTACTGGCGGTACTCGACGTCAGGGCCGCTGGCCAGGACGTCGTAGGCAGGTTCTTCGATGGCCATCAGGGTGTGGCTCCAGATCAGGGTGATTAGCAGGGCGGCGAGGCGTGGGTTCATGTGAGGCTCCTTTGGGGGCTTGTACGAAGAGACAGCCTTGACGGATCCCTTTGGTGAGCTAGAATCGAAGCGTACGGAAAATGTCCGTACATTTATCGAGATGGTATCTGACAATGAGCAATACCAATGCCAGACTGGATTTGCGGCTTGATCCTGAGATCAAGCTGTTGGCCAGTCGTGCCTCCGCTGTCTCTGGTGCGCGCAGTCTTTCTGATTTTGTCATTCAGGCTGTGCGCGAGAAGGCCATGCGAGTCCTTGAAGAGAGCGAATCCTTGCGCCTTTCCAATGAAGCGTTCGATTCCTTCTGGCAGGCTTGTGAGATGGCCTCTGCTCCGAATGCGGCTCTCGAGGCCGCCCACAACCGCCGTAGGCAAAGGACTGAAGACGGTGAAATTGACACTGCAATTGCTGCAGACGAGTCTGCATGATCGTCAAGGCTTCGACTGCGGGCTGCCTGCGGTCAACCAGTTTCTGAGCGAACAGGCAAGACGTCAGATGGAGCAGCGCATCAACCGCACCTGGGTCATGGTCAGTGATGCGCCAATGGCAGGTGCGCTGAAACCTGTCATGGGTTACTTCACGTTGACGCAGTGCACCATTCGCCGCGAACAGATGCCTTCGTTGGCCATGCAGAGACAGTTCCCGCGCTACCCCCTCCCTGTGATCAAACTGGCCTGGCTCGGGGCGGAGCTTGCGCACCAGCGCGGCCCGCTGCGCGTGGCTGAGACGCTTCTTGTAGAGGCGTTGCTGATGGCGCGACAGATTGTGCGACGATCAGGACTTGGCGTTGCCGTGATCGTGAATCCCCTGACGCAGGCCAGTTCGGAATTCTTCGCTCGCTACGGATTCTTGCAACTGCAGCACGGGCCTGATCAAGTGCCGATCCTCTTCCTGCCGACGAAAACCATAGAGGCCTTGTGACAGGCCGACATGCTCGCCGCGCGCGATCAGTCCGCGAGGCCGTGGCGCGCCTTCGCCTCGGCGTAGCGCGTGGCGGCATTGCGCCACACCATGGGCCACTGCGCGCTGCCCAGAAACTCCCGCAGATGCGGCAGCAGCGCGGCCGCGAATTCCTCGGAGGCCTCGCGCGGCAGCAGGGTGGGCAGATGGTCGATGGCCTGCACGTGCACCGGCCAGGCCTCACTGCCCTGCGCGCGGCAGAACGGCTCGTCGAGCGAGGTCGTCGTGCTGTACACCGCGATGGGATTGTTCGGATTGTTCGGGTCGCAGCTCACATCGCTGATGATGCGCAGGCGGCGATTGCGCGCCAGCAGCGCGGCGTCGACCATGGGCCGGATCGGTTCGCGCAGGTACACACAGTTGACGAAGACATCCTGCTCCAGCAGCGCCGCGATGGGCTTCTCCACCGCGTTGAATTCCGCCAGATCCCAGCGGCTCAGCGTCACGCCCGGCAGTTGTCGCAGCAAGTCGGTGGCGCCGGTGCCGCAGCGCCCCAGCGCCCCCATCACCAGTACATTCAGAGGCTGCTGCGCCAACGCCTGCTGCACCGTCTCCACCAGCGCCTGCTGGCTCGCGAAGGGATGCGCGGCGGGGAATGGCGTCTGGGTGCGCTGGTAGTGGGCCAGACCGAGCATCCCCAGTGCCGCGCCGACAAATCCTGCCCAGTAGCCGAAGGCCGCGATGCGCCGCCCCTGATCGTCCTGCAGGAATTCCAGATCGAACAGCGCGGAACCGCCACGGGCATGACGTTTCAGAACGGCGGCCGCGCCGCTCTGGCCCTTGAAGGTATGCGAGAAGTACACGTGCGTGTGGTGGATGGGCGTGTCGCTTTCAGCCAGCTCCTTGAGCCCCAGCACCACGGCATCCGCCGGGGCCTGCCACCAGGGCTGTGAAGTCAGCTCGGCGCCGGCAGCGGTGTATTCCTCGTCGCGAAACACGCGGTTGTCGCAGCGCTCCACGAACACGGGCACGCCCTCGCTCACGAGGGTGCGCGCGCCTTCCGGCGTCAGCGCCACGCGGGCCTCGCCGGGCTTGTCTTCCTTGCGCAGCCACAGCGTCTTCATGCGTCCAGCCTCCCGTGACGGGAGTGGCCCAGCACGTAATAAGCCACGCCCGCCACCACGGTCATCACCAGCACGGGCAGCCAGGGAGCCGTTGCGCCGGCGCTCAGCAGCAGCGAGGCCAGGATGAAACCGAGGAAGCTCAGCCCCGCCGAGAACAGCGCGTAGGGAAACTGTGTCTCCACATGCGACATATGGTTGACGCCGCTGGACATGGACGAGAGCACCGTGGTGTCGGAGATCGGCGAGGCGTGATCGCCGAACAGGCCGCCGCTGATCGCCGCCCCGACGCAGATGATGACGGGCGCATTCAGCGCCACCGCCACGGCGACTGCCACCGGAATCACCAGCGCGAAGGTGCCCCAGGACGAGCCGGTGGCCAGCGACAGCGCACAGGCAATCAGGAAGATCATGCTGGCCAGCAGCCACACGGGAAAATTCACGGCATTGAGCAGACGCGCGATGGCCGCGCCGGTGTCCAGCGCCGCCATCACATCGCTCAGCGTCCAGGCCAGCAGCAGAATGCACAGAATGGGCATGATGCGCCCCATGCCGTTGAAGAAGGCCTTCGAGCTGCTGCTGAAGTCGAAGATGCCCAGGCGGTGCAGGGCGACAATGGTGGTCAGGGTGGCGAGAGTGTAGGAGAGCGCGAGCGTGATGCGGATGGTGGGGCCGCCGAGCATGCCTTGCTGCAGGATGAAATAGGTGAACAGCGCGATCATCGACAGGAACAAGGTGCCAAGTGCCACTGCCACCACGCGCGCCCCGTGCCGCTGCAGCGCCTCACTCAGGGCAGGCAGTTCGGTCTGCGTGTCCTCGTAATGATGCGTGCCGGCCAGAAGATTCTGCTGCGCGGTGCGCATGCGCCCCAGCCACACATTGAACACGGCCACGAAGGCCACGCCCGCCAGCGTGAGCAGCGGGTAGAGCATGTAGAACCAGACTTCGCGGAAGGCGGTGAAGCCGTCCTTGACGATGCCCTGGTCGGCAAAGGCGGATTCCATCAGGCCCATGGTGTAGGCGCCCCAGCTGATGATGGGAATGAGCACGCACACCGGCGACGACGTGGAGTCGACGATGTAGGCCAGCTTCTCGCGGCAGATCTTCAGCTTGTCGTAAACCGGGCGGTACACCGGCCCGAGGATCAGCGAGTTGCCCGAGTCGGTGAAGAAGATCACCAGGCCGCTGAACAGCGTGCTGAGCTTGATCTTCATTGGCGATGTCACATGGGTGCCGAGCAGGGCGGAGAACGCGCGCATCGTGCTGGAGGCTTCCAGCAGGTAGATGAACCCCGAAATGAGGGTGATGACGATGATGATCTGCGCGTTGCTGCCTTCGAGCTGCGTGAAGATGCCCTCGTTGAACACGGCCACGGCGGTGTTCATGGGGTGATACTGGTTCAGGATCGCGTAGCCCAGCACCACGGCACTGAGCAGGGAGAGAATGACGCGCCGGGTGGTGAAGGCAAGCAGCAGCGCAAGCGCCGATGGCGCGATGGCCAGAATGGAGTCCATGGGGGGTCCTTGTTGTTGGTTTTCCGGCCATGCCGAAGCTGCGGCCGACGATAAACGATTGCATCGCCTGCCGCAATTGACGGGTCACGCCCCCAGCTGCCCCGCCAGATCGAGGAAATCCTCGGCAAACACATCGAACTCATCCCGCGCCGGCGCCACCGTCGGGCGCTCGGCACCGCGTTCCAGCGGACGATGCACATAGGCCGTGCGCAGGCCCGCCTCTGCCGCGCTGCGCAGATCGCTGGGGTGGGCCGCCACCAGCATCACCTGCTCGGGACGCAGGCTGAACAGCTCCGCCGCCTTCAGATAGGCCTCCGGGTCGGGCTTGTAGTGGTAGGACAGTTCCGCTGAGAGAATCGTGTCCCAGGGCAGGCCGGCGTTCTTCGCCATGTTGAGCAGCAGCGAGACATTGCCGTTGGACAGCGGCGCGATGGTGTATTCGTTGCGCAGGCGCAGCAGGCCGGCAACCGAGTCGGGCCAGGGCGAGAGGCGATGCCAGGCCTGGTTGAAGTGCTGCAGTTCGGCCTCGCTGAGGCCTGTCAGCGCGAATTCCTGCACCAGCTCGTTCAGCACCATGCGGTGCAGGTCGTCCAGTTTCGTCCACGGCAGCTCGCCACTGCGCACGCGATTCATCGCCGGGCTGTAGCCGGCGCGCCAGCGATCAGCGAACTGGCCCCATTCGACGTGGCTGTAGCCCTTGCGTGCGGCCAGCAGCTGTCCCTCGCGGATCACCGAGCCGCGCCAGTCCACCACCGTGCCGAAGACATCGAACACCAGCGCACGTACCTCAGGCGGGACTGCCCCAGATGCCAGTAGATGGCGCAGTGGTGTTGCACTGCCGGCGAGCAGGGCCGCCGAGGCAGCCAGGCGCAAGAAGTGACGTCGGGTTGAGACGCGCCTGGTCATCGTGATCATCTCCGTTGGTTGTAATTTAAAATTCGCACAGAATTTCCATCGCCACTCGACTAGCGTTTAGCGACACGGACTTGCAGCTGCGTTCAACGTGTCGATCGGTCATGTGCCTTGCAGAATCAAGATGCATTCCCACCGTGCGGATGCCGAGCCTAGGCGGCAGAGCGGATGCCTCCACTCGCCAACTAACGGGTCACCGTGATTAAGGCGTTCAGTGGTGACCCCGGTTGCCATCCGTCTGGAGTCCGAAACTCCGCAGGTTGCCTGGGAGACTCTGGCTGCCTCACGGTACTCGAAGGTACGATATCAACCCGGAAACGAAAGACTTCCTGCGTCACCTCAGTCCATGTCACTGAGTGTTGCAGTAATATCCTTCACGGACACATCCACATCCCAGAACGTATAGCTATCGCCATCCTCGTCAACGAGCTTGATGTCAAAAATCGGACTCTTGTATCCTTTCAAGTTGATGCGCCTGGTATCGTCATCCATAAGTACTTCAGATCCCAAGACATCCTCTTCCCACGAATCTGACTTGTCTGGACTGACGTAGACGTAGTAAATGGTATAACCCGTCTTGTTGGTGATATCTACGTAAAAGTCTGCTGCGCTCGCGGTGAAAGACAGCGAAGAAAAAATAAATAATAATATAAATTTCAATGCCTTAAACATTTACAGCTCTCCTCCATTCACGGTAGATAATTGTCTGTTACGAAACTTTGTCAAAACAGGATCACATAATCCAAGGACGAGCACCGGAACCATCAAATAACTGCGACATGCGAATTTGACATGGCCTTTTCGGGGTTCCCTCGCAATTTCCAGCGACGCTGAAAAGACACACGAAGGACGTACCTCGCTTCTTGTCATATGCCAGTAAGCAAATCGGACGTACCGGCGCGGATTATCGACATTTTTCAATAATACTGTCAAAGTTCGAAAGAATTTTTTAATGAATTTCAAGAATGCAGTTGCATACGGCCAGCTATTTTTTTACCAGGTCTTCAGTAATGCCAGAATTTAATTCAATCGTTGAGATTAACTTTGGGGATGGTCCGCTTGCTCTTGAGTCGACCGACATCACCTTGAAAACCATTTCGCTCTACATCAGTGACGAGCAACTGCAAATTCTGCGAAGAAAAAATAGAGGGCGTATTTTTGGCTCTGAGGCTCTTTTGAAAATCAATTGTGGTAACGGCTCTTATGAAATCAACAACAAGACCTACGCAGTCAGATGTATCGCCAGCAGTCGTCTTTCAAACAGCAAGTTCCTTCTGGTAATGCAATTCTTCAATCTTGATGCAGGTCAGAAGATGGAAATTATCAAGTCGGTCTCCCGACTTTACTAATGATCGAGGAAGAAGGCAGCTCGTGAGAAGCAATTGCTTCGACTAGCGCGGCTTCTTGCCATGTCAACAGATAGACTCTCAGAGGATGCGATGAGGTTCAAGATCAGAGCCATCATGGGCATTGAATGATTAAACAACGGTGCTACGCCATCCAGAAGACAACGAGTAATGGTCGATGCAATCGTCACTCAAAGAGCGTGGTCGGTTGCCACAGCGAAATTAAATGTACAAATTTACCGACATTGTTCCCGCTTAGCAGCGCAATGCAGTGTTTGCAACTACGACGGGGCTATAGAAGCAATTACATCGCGAGACACGCTCAGATAGCGCATGGCCAAGAACCTAAATGCTGTGCGCGGTATGTCAGCTCACCACATGCCGATAGGCCGCCCAGCAGGTGGCGTTTTCCCACAGCTTGATCTGCAGCACGCCCTTGCCCGGGAAGCCGATCAGCGCCAGCATCTTCTCGCACAGGATCCGGCTGAAATGCTCGATGCTCGGGTTGAGCCCCGCGAACTCCGGCTTGTCATTGAGCACGCAGTCGCGGAAGTAGGCCACCAGCTGATTCAGTGCACCCTCGATCTCGACGATGTCCACCAGATAGCCGTGACGGTCCAGCTGGGCCGCCTCGATGCTGACCTCCACCACGTAGTGATGGGCGTGGGGGAAATTCTCACTGCCCCAGTCGCCCCCGACCAGAAAGTGATTGGCAATGAAGTCCTTGGTGACGGCGACGGTATACATGGTTGTCCTCAGAGGTTGCGAAACGGTTCGTCAAGAATTCAGTCGTGCACCAGCACAGCCTGCAAGACATCGGCAGGCGACTCGTGCAGGCGCTGGTAGAGGGCGGCCGCGTCGTGCAGCGGCACGCGGTGAGTGATGAGTGATTCCGGCTGCGTGCGCGCCAGCATCTCCCAGCACAGCGCGAAACGGCGCGCCTTGGTCCAGCGGCCCGACAGCTCAGGCGCCAGCGTGCTGACCTGGCTCGTGCTGATGCGCAGGCGATTGCGATGCGCGGCGCCTCCCAGCGCCAGCGATGCACTCTTGCTGCCATACCAGCTGCCGATCACGACACGGCTGCAGTAGCCGCTCAGATCAAGCGCGAGATTCAGAGCCTCGGGCGCGCCGCTCACCTCAAAGATCAGGTCGGCTCCGGCCACGGCATCGCCGTCTTGCAATTGCGCACGCAGGCTCTGTACGGCGGCAGCATCCAGCGGATCGCAGGCCGCGTGCACACCCAGCTGCAGGGCCCGCGCACGCCGACCCGGCAGTGCTTCCACCGCGAGCAGGCTGTGCAGCGGACAGCGCGCCAGCAGGCTGTCGAGCAGCAGCCCCACCACGCCCTGGCCGATCACCACCACGCGCTCGCCCAGGGCGGGATTGCCGTCCTGCAGCAGGTTGACGGCCGTTTCCATGTTGGCGAGGAACACGGCAGCGTCGAAAGACACGGCATCAGGAATCGCGATCACGTCTGACGCTCGGGCCAGGAACTGCGAGGCATGCGGCGCGAAACTGAACACGCGGCGGCCGAGCCAGGCCGCGTCGACACCCTCACCCACAGCCTGCACCTCGCCCACGCAGGCATAGCCATACTGCAACGGAAACGCTGCGGCGCCCTGCAGCGCGGCGAGGCTGGCGTCCAGCGCCATGTCCTCGGGAATCTGTCCGCGGTAGACCAGCATCTCGGTGCCGGCGCTCACTGCCGAGAGCCGTGTGCGCACCCGCAGCTGCCCAGGGCCCGGTGGCGGCAGCACGACCTCGCGCACTTCCACCTGCAGCGGCGCGGTGAACCAGAGCTGCGCGGCAATATCGCCTTGAGTGGAACGGCTGTTCTTCATGGCGCGACTCCTGCAGCCTGCGGTGAAAACTCCAGATTGCCCCACACGATCAGATCATCGCCCAGACGCTGTGTCTGCAGTTCCTGAATGTGCGGCAGCTGCGCGCGTGCCATGTGGCCCAGATTGCCCACCGCCTTGTAGCCGCCCGCGAACACCGGCGCCACCGTGAGCACCAGCGCATCGGCCAGACCGGCCTGCAGGAAGGCCGTGATGACATTGGCGCCGCCCTCCACCATCAGGCTGCGGATGCCGCGCTGCCACAGGGCCTGCATGGCCTCGGCCAGGTCGAGATGGCCGCGCGCATTGCCGGGCAGACGGATGAGCTCGATGTCCTGTCGCTCGCTGCTGACCGTGTCATTGCTCAGCACCCAGCAGCGCCGCTCACCGCTGGCGCACAGTCGCGCCGTGGGCGGAATGCGCAGCTGGCTGTCGAGCACGATGGGCTGAGGACTCGGGCCGGGACACTCGCGCACCGTGAGCTGCGGGTTGTCGGCCAGCACGGTGCCGATACCCACCAGAATGCCGTCGTGCACGCTGCGCAGCTGATGCGTCAGGCGCAGGGCCAGGGGATTGCTCAGGGCCAGCGCCTGACCGGCGTGCAGTGCGATGCTGCCATCCCAGCTCTGCGCCCAGGCGAGCGTGACGGCCGGGCGCGCGGCACGCGTGCAGCGTTCGCGATGCGCGGCAAGCCAGTGCGCCAGAGTGGCAGACAGGGATTCTTCGGCTGGGGGCTGGGAGGGTGTCAACATGGCGGCGATGGTACGGCCCGCCCCCGCGCAAGGCAAGGCGACACCGCAGGGGCCGCAGTGGCGCCACCCCTGCCACTCTCCTTCGAATACCGTCACAATGCCTGCCTTGTCCGTCTCACTCACAGGAGTCTGCGTGCCCCCCGTTCTCCACTTCGCCATACCGGGCGATCTGCAAGCGCTCACCGGCGGCTATGCCTGGGACCGCCGCATCATCGCCGAACTGCGGGCACTCGGCCTGAGCGTGCAGGTGCTGCCGCTGTCGCCCCGCTTCCCCGACCCCGATGACGAGGCGCTCGCGGATGCCCGGCGGCAGATCGCGGCACTGCCCGACGGCGCGGTGCTGCTGGCCGACGGTCTGGCCTGGGGCGTGCTGGACACGCTGGCCGAGGAGCACGCCGCCCGCCTGCACATCATCGCCCTGTGTCATCACCCGCTGGGGCTGGAGAGCGGCCTCATGCCCGCGCGCGCCACCGCCCTGCGGCACAGCGAGACCCGCGTGCTGCAGGCCGCCGCCGCCGTCGTCGTCACCAGCCCCGCCACCGCCGCCACGCTGGTGCGCGAATTCGGCGTGCCGCGCGAGCGCATCACCGTGGCCCTGCCCGGCACCGACCCGGTGCCCCCGGCGCCCTGCACCGGCGCACCGCCCGTGCTGCTGAGCCTGGCGACACTCACGCGGCGCAAGGCCCACGATGTGCTGATCGCCGCGCTGGCCCAGGTGCGCGACCTGCCCTGGCGTGCCCGTTTCGTGGGCGGCACGCACTTCGACCCGGGGTGGGTCGACATTCTGCGTGCGCAGGTGAACTCCGCGGGGCTCGCTGAGCGTATAGCTTTCGTGGGGAGCACCGCGACGCCGGAACTGGAATACCGCCAGGCCGATCTGTTCGTGCTGCCCTCGCGTTACGAAGGCTACGGCATGGTGTTCGCCGAAGCCCTGGCCCATGGCCTGCCCGTGATTGCGGCGCGTGCCGGCGCGGTGCCCGAGGTGGTGCCTCCGGACGCCGGCCTGCTGGTGCCGGTGGATGACGTGGACGCGCTGGCCGCCGCCCTGCGCCGCGTGCTGAGCGAGCCGACGACCCGGGCCGCGCTGCGTGCCGGCGCGCTGCGCGCGGCCGCCGATTTGCCGCGCTGGCAGGACAGCGCACGCGGCCTCTACAATCTGATTGCCCATTTGACGGAGATGACGAGCGCAAGATGAGTGGATTTTCGATTTCCTGGCTGGACCTGCGCGAAGGCGCTGACCACGCGGCCCGCGACAAACCCCTGGCCCGCGCAGCCCTGCAATTCCTGGACAAGCCCCACGGTGCTCTGCTGGTGGACCTGGGCGCGGGCACAGGCTCGACCCTCCGCGCGCTCTCAGCGCTGGCGCCGGCCGGGGGTGCCTACATTGTCTGGCGCCTGGTGGACCACGACGGCGCGCTGCTTGACGAAGCCCTGCGCCGCCACGGCACGGACTGCGTGATCGAGGATCATCAGTGCGATCTGCGTCACGTGGCCGAACTGCCCCTGGGCGGCGCGACCCTGGTCAGTGCCTCGGCGCTGTTCGACCTGGCCTCAGCGGATTTCGCCACCGCGCTGCTGGCCCGCCTGCAGACCCAGGGCACCGCGCTCTATGCCGCCCTCAACTACGACGGCCGCACGCAATGGACCCCGCCGCACCCGCTGGACGCGGCGGTGCTGGACGCCTTCAACCGGGATCAGCGCACCGACAAGGGCCTGGGCAGCGGCCCCGCGCTGGGCCCGGACGCCTGCGCCTGGCTGCAGGCGCACTGCGAGTCCCTGGGCTACCAGGTGCAGACCGCCCAAAGTGACTGGCAGCTGGGACCGCAGGATGCGGCGCTGGTGCGGGAACTGGTGGTGGGTATCGCCCGTGCGGTGGCGGTCCACTACCACCTGGACCCGGACGCCCTGCACGAATGGAAAACCTTCCGCCTGGCCAATGCCGGCACCGGCACCTGCCTGGTCGGCCACCTCGACCTCTTGGCCACCCCAGTGTGATGGAGACCAAGACCAGACCAGACATCCGGACTCATCGCAGGCGCTGAAGGCAGCGCACGAGGCGCCGCCCGGCACGGAACGAGGGCGCAGGGGCGGGGGCGAGGATTGCGGACTGTGAGCCGCCTGGACGGCGGCGAATCAAGCCCCCAGGGATGGGTTCACGGCGTGTCCGCAAGCCTCGCCCCCGACCCTGCGTCCGAATTCGGAGCACCACTCGCACCGTGCCTGACTTCCCGCGCCACTATCGACCGGAAGTCGAGAATGTCTCCAATATCCGATCTCTCACTCGATCCATCCTCCAGACGGGCGCCCCCGCCCCCGGCAACATGCCCGGCGACCACTCCCAGCCCGCCACCGCGTCCAGCACCGAGCGGTCACGCGCCACCAGATGCACCAGCACATCCCGGTTGTCCGTATTGCCCGTCACCATCGGCATCGGCTGATGGTCGCCCAGAATCAGCATCACCAGATTCTCGTCGCCGAACTGCGCCACATAGGACATCAGCGTCTGCACCACGTATTGCGCCGACTCCCGGTACTGCCGCATCACCCGCGCCTGATCCTGCCACACCACCTCCGGCGCATCTCCAGAGCTCGCCTGCGCCGAGAAGATGCTGCCATCGCCCACACTCGCCCAGTCAATCAGGCTCGGCACCGGCGTCCACGGCGCATGGGAGGACAGCAGCGCGATCTCTGCCATCACGGGCCCGCGCTCGGTGCGCGCACGCTCCCACTGCTGGAAGCGCGCCAGCGTGAACTGATCCGGCATCGTCACGTAATTGAACGGCAGGCCGCGATAGTCCAGCTCTGGCGCCGAATACAGCTGGTCGTAGCCGAAGTAGTCCCCCTCCGGCCAGGCCATGGTGATCGCCGGCATCACGCCCACGGTGCGCCAGCCGGCGCGCTGGAACAGCCGCACCAGTGACGGCCGCTCGCTCAGCATGAGGCTGTCGTAACGCACCTGACTGTCGATCCACAGCCCGGAGAGCGCGGTGCCGTGCGCCAGCCAGCTGATGCCACCCACCGTGGGCGAGGTGAGAAACGCACTGCGCGCCTCGAAACCCGCGCCCGTCAGTGTCTGGGTGGCCTGCTCCAGGGTGGCACGGAAGGGCGCCGCATACTCGGGGCCATCGAGCAGGATGCGGCCGTAGGACTCGATGAACACCACCAGCACATCCTTGCCCGCCAGCTTGCCCAGCAGCGTGTCCCCCGGCGCCGCCGCCCAGGCGTCGTCATTGACGTGTTCGCGGAAGTCGCGCAGGTCCAGCACACTGGCGCGGATGTTGTTGACGTGCTTGAGCAACTGCTCGGTGAAATAGCGCGAGGCCCGCGGCCACTCGGCCAGCGCCAGGGCGCTCCACAGCAGCAGGCCGCTGCACAGCAGCACCAGGGCGCGCCGGGGTGCCAGCAGCAACACCGCGCGATAGCGGCGCAGCACCGCATGGGCGAGCAGGCCGATCAGCAGCACCAGGGCAATGGCCAGCACCGCCGCCAGCAGCGCACCGACACTGCCGAAGCTGCTGCGCAGAAAGCCCAGGCCGTGGCCCAGCAGATAGGCATCGAACACCGGGTTGAAGGCGCGCGAGAACACCTGATAGGCAATGATGTCCGACACGCGCAGGATGACGCCCAGCGCCAGCACGGCGGCGGCCACGGCGCGCAGCAGCGGCGCCAGGCGCCCCGGCACCAGCAGCAGCAGGCCGAACGCGAACAGCTCGATGGGGAAATAGAGATAGGTCTTGTTGTCGAACCAGTCGATCCGGAACGGGAAGACGAAGGCCGTGAACAGGAAGAAGGCACTGGCCAGGGTCAGCGCCCAGCCGCGCAGGCCGGCGAGCGGGCTCGCGGCCGGCGGCGTGGCGGGAGGTGTCGCGTCGGTCAAAGCTGCTGCTCGATGGCCTGGATCAGGGCGGGTGCGTCAGGGTCGACCGTGCTGCCGTAGTGCGCCAGCACCTCGCCCGACTTGCTCACCAGGTACTTGTTGAAGTTCCACTGCGGCTCGCCCTTGACGTGCAGCTTCTGGAAGATCGGATGCGCATCGGCGCCCTTCACCTTGATCACGGAGGTCATCGGAAAGGTGACGCCATAGTTGATGAAGCAGACCTCGGCGGTTTCCGCCGCGCTGTCCGACTCCTGATTGAAGTCGTCCGAGGGGAAGCCGACGATCATCAGCCCTTCGTCCTTGTAGCGCTGGTAGAGCGCCTCCAGCCCTTCGAACTGGGGCGTGAAGCCGCAGAAGCTGGCGGTGTTCACCACCAGCACCGTCTTGCCGGCGGTGAGCGCGCACAGATCATGCTGCGCGGAACTGTTGAGCCGGCCCATGTCGTGGTCGAGCCAGTCGATGCAGGCGGTGGCGGCAGCGCTGCTGTCCTCTGCGGGCGTCTGCGCCTGCGTGAAGGTGGCAAGGGCGAGCAGTGCGGTGGCGGCGGCGAGGCCGGTCAGGCGGAATGAGGACATGATGATCTCCGTGCACAGGGAATGTGTGGCTGCTACGCCGGGGCGCGGCGGGCGGATTGCTGATCCGGGGCGACAGCATAGGCGTACCCGCTTCACCTGAACAAGTACCGAGCACAAAGGAACCCCTCGCATGTCGATCTCTGCCGCCGCAGCGCCCGTGAATGCCTCCGCCCCCGTCGCCCTGATCATCGGTGCCGGCAGCCACATCGGCCGTGCCGCCCTGAGCCAGCTGCAGGCGCAGCAGCCCGACTGGGAGATCGTCGCCATCGCGCGCCACGCCGACGCCCTGCCGGCGGGCCCTGGCATCCGGGCGCTGACCACCGACCATTCCGACGCCTCGCTGCAGGCCATCGCCGCCCAGCTGGCCGACGTCCGCGGCCGGGTGCAGCGGGTGATCCTCTGCCTGGGGGTGCTGCACAACGAACGCCTGCGGCCGGAGAAGCGGCTCGAGGATCTGCAGAGCGACACGGTGCTGGAATACCTGCGCATCAATGCCGTGTTGCCGGCGCTCTGGCTGAAAACGCTGCTGCCCCTGCTCACGGGGCCTGTCGCCTGCAGCGTGGCCGTGCTGAGCGCGCGGGTGGGCAGCATCGCCGACAACCGCAAGGGCGGCTGGTACGGCTATCGCGCGTCCAAAGCCGCACTGAACATGCTGCTGCAGACCACCGCCATCGAATACGGGCGCCGCGCGCCCAATGTCAGCCTGCTGGCCTATCACCCCGGCACCGTGGACACGCCGCTCTCGGCTCCTTTCCACCGCAGCGTGCCCGAGGGGGTCCTGCTGCAGCCGGAACAGACGGCCGCGTGTCTGCTGACCCAGATGGACTTGCCGGGCACGCCGGGCACGGCGCGCTTCGTGGATTACGCGGGAGAGAGCGTGCCGTGGTGAGTGAGGCGGATGACGGCGTGCAGGGCAATGCCCGCTTTCGCAAGCCGGGGGCCTGCCTGCTGTGCGGCCGCTCCACCCTGCTCACCTTTCATCACCTGATTCCGCGCAAGATGCACCGGCGCGCCTGGTTCCAGAAGCATTTCAGCCGGGAGGAGCTGGCCAGCGGCATCTTCATCTGCGCGCTGTGCCACAAGGGCATCCACAAGACTTACGACGAGATGACCCTGGGCAAGCAGTTCAACAGCCCCGCGCGGTTGCTGCAGGACGAGACCCTGCAGCGCCACTTCGCCTGGGTGGCGCGGCAGAAGTGATCAGCCATTGTCCCACTGCGCGAGCGAGCGCAACGCGGCGGCCCGGCTGGCCTGGAAATCGGGGCTCAGAGGCAGGGCCTGCAGCCAGCGCGCGGCCTCGCTCGCCTGCGGGTGGAAGAAGTTCAGGTGTCCCAGTTTGCGACCCGGCCGTGGCTGCTTGCCATACCAGTGACGCTGTGTGCCCGCGAGGGCAAGGGCAGCACGGTCGGCGTCGCGCCCTATCAGGTTCACCATCACGCTGCAGCCCGGTTGCAGCGGCGTGACCAGCGGCATGCCGGTGAGCGCGCGCAGATGCAGCTCGAACTGGCTGATGGACGCGCCAGCCTGCGTCCAGTGGCCGGAGTTGTGCACCCGCGGTGCCACCTCGTTGATGAGCAGGCCCTCGGGCGTCACGAAGAACTCGATGGCCAGCACCCCTTCGTAGTTCAGATGGCTCATCAGGCGCGCATGGCAACGCTCGGCCTCCGCCTGCCAGGCGGCGAAACGCCCTGGCTGCATCACGCTGATCTGCAGGATGCCGCCGGCGTGGAAATTCTCGGTCAAGGTGTAGAACACCCTGTCCCCCGCCCGATTGCGCGCGCCCACCAGGGACACTTCTGTCGTGAAATCGATGCAACGCTCGGCGATGGCTTCGGTCTGCCACAGAGGCAGTGTGGCCTCGCGGGCCAGCTGCGACCGCCACTGGCCGCGGCCGTCGTAGCCGCCGCGCCGCTGCTTCAGCAGGAACTCCCCGCCCAGGGCCTCGCGCAGGCTCTCGACATCCGCGTCGGCAGACACGGGGCACCAGGGTGCCGTGGGCAGGCCGAGCTGGTCAAACAGGGCCTTCTGCGACTGCCGGTCGGCCAGCGCGGCGAAGGCAGGGGCGTTGCGCCAGCGCGGATGCGCCAGCAGGGCGCGGGTGCACTGCGTGTCGGGCCAGTGTTCGCGCTCGGCGGTGATGCACAGCGGATCGGCGTGCGCGAGCCGCTCCCCGGCCTCGATGTCGGCCGGGTCCACGACGCGTACCGGGATGCCGAGACGGCGCCCGGCATCCTTGAGCATGCCCCCCAGCTGACCGTCTCCCAGAACCCAGACCTCGCTCACGGTGTGAGCACCAGCGGCTGGGTGTCGTTGATCACGCGGGACGTCTGCTTCTCACGCCAGGCATTCAGGCGCATGCGCAGGGCCACATCGTGCAGCGCGAGAATCTGCGCCGCCAGCAGGCCGGCATTGGCCGCCCCGGCGGTGCCGATGGCGAGCGTGCCCACCGCCACGCCGCGGGGCATCTGCACGATGGACAGCAGGCTGTCCAGGCCGTTGAGCGCCTTGCTCTGCACCGGCACGCCCAGCACGGGCAGCGGCGTGCAGGCGGCGACCATGCCCGGCAGGTGCGCCGCGCCGCCGGCGCCGGCGATGATCACCTGGATACCGGCCGCGGCCGCGCCCGAGGCGAACTGGAACAGTTTCTGCGGGGTGCGGTGGGCCGAGACCACCTCGGCCGTCCAGCCCACGAGCAGCTCGTCCAACAAGACGGCGGCGGCGGACAGGGTCTCCCAGTCATTGCGGGAACCCATGACGATGGCAATGCGTTCAGACATGTCGATCTCCTTGAAGTGAATCAGGCAACAGCTTGCAGCCACTGGTGGTAGAGGGGGATCCCCAACAGCACGTTGAGTGGAAAGGTGACCCCCAGCGCCGCCAGCATGGCGAGGCCGGCATTGGCCTCCGGCATGGCCTTGCGCACGATGGCCGGGGCGGCGATGTAGGAGGCGCTGGCGAACAGCGTGGTCAACACCAGCGCACTGCCGGCGGGCAGCTCCAGCAGCAGGGTCAAGGCGATGCCAGCCCAGGCGAGACCCAGCGGGGCCAGCGCCGCAAACACCAGCACCCGCCAGTGCTGCAGCGGCAGCGGGCGGCAGACGGTGGCGGTGCAGATGCCCATCTCCAGCAGGAACAGGGCGAGGAAGGTCTGGAAACCGCCGATCATCGCGGCCTCGATGGGCGCCAGGCCGACCGGTCCGTAGGCCCAGCCCAGCAGGATGCCGCCGGCCAGCAGCAGCACGCCGCGATTGGTCAGGGCCTCGTGCCAGACACTGCCCGTGCTCGTCGGCTGAGCACTGTGGCGGCGATGGAACAGCAGCATGGCCACGATGCCGGGCAGCTCCAGCACCACCAGGTAGAGACTGGTCTCGGGCAGCAGCGGCAGGGCGCGCGTGTCGGCAAAGGCCACGGCCACGGCGAAGGTGGCGGCGCTCACCGAGCCGTAGTGGGCCGCGATGCTGGCGGCGTCGGCCTGGCCCAGGCGCACGGCGTGGCGCAGCAAAGGGTACAGCAGCAGGGGAATCAGAGCGCCGCACAGGGCGATCAGCGCCAGATCCCCCACCCGCACGTTGCCGGTGTGGCTGTGCAGGGCAAGACCGCCCTTGATGCCCAGCGCGAGCATCAGCAGGATGGTCAGGGTTTCATAGATGGCGCCGGGCACTTTGAGATCGGACTTGAGCAGCCCCGCGACGAGGCCGAGGGCGAAAAAAGCGATGACGATATCGGGCATGGGGTATACCGCTGGTTTGAGCGGTGGCGATTCTGGGGAGGTCGACGTATATTTTCCAATAAATGTTTTCGCAGAATGCCATTGATCATTCTCTATGGAGCACACCATGAACATCCGCCACCTCAGTGTCCGCCAGTTGCAGGTCTTCGTGGCCGCCGTCCGCGCCGGCAACCTGTCCGCCACGGCCCGCGAACTGCATCTGACCCAGCCCACCGTGTCTCTGCAGATCAAGCGTCTGAGCGAGGTGCTGGGCGAGAAGCTGCTGGAGCAGCGCGAAGGCCGTCTGCTGCCGACCGACGCCGGGGTGGCGCTGTATGACGCCGCCAGCGATGTGCTGACGCGGCTCGAGGAACTGGGCAGCACGCTGGACCGGGTGCGTTCCGGCGAGGCAGGCCACATCAGCATCGGCCTGGTGACCACGGCCAAGTACGTGGTGCCGCGCATCCTCGGCGCCTTCGCGCGGCTTTACCCGAAGGTGCAGATCACGCTCAACATCGGCAACCGCGCCCATGTGCTGCAGCGCTTCCTGCAGCAGGCCGACGACCTCTACCTGTTCAGCCATCCGCCCAGCGGCCAGCATGTCAGCGCCACGCGCATCATCAAGAACCCGCTGCAGATCATCGCGCCGCCGGACCACTGGGCCGCCAGCCGCAGCGCCCTGCGCTTCGAGGAGCTGCTGGGGGAGCGCTTCCTGATCCGCGAACCCGGCTCGGCCACCCGCATGATGTTCGAGGCCTGGCTCAGCCAGGAGGGGCTGGCGCTGCGACAGACTCTGCAGATCGAGAGCAACGAGGCGATCCGCCTCAGCGTCGCCTCCGGGCTGGGGCTGTCGGTGATCTCGGACCACACGCTGCAGGAAGGGCGGGAGAATTTCGCCGTGTTGCAGGTGGCGGGCTTCCCGCTGCACAGCCACTGGTATCTGGTGGAGCACGAGGGCCGCCGCCTGTCCCATGCCGCCCAGCGCCTGCGTCAGTTCATCGGCGCGCATCTGCAGGAGTGCATCAGAACCGACTGGATCGCCGATGCGTATACGCCAGGCAACCCGCTCGTGCAGAGAACTCCGACCCCATGATGACACCCGACTCTCCCCTCGCCCTGGACCGCCTCGAGGCCGCGCTGCGCAATCAGTTCGTGGCCGATGCCCTGGCCATGCCCGTGCACTGGTACTACAACCCGGCCGACATCGACCGCGCCTTTCCCGGCGGCGTCCAGAAACTCGAAGCCGCGCCGGCCCGGCATCCGTCGTCCATCATGCCGCTGCACTCCACCCAGCACGGCGGTCGCGGCGCCCAGGGCGGGCAGCGCGAGATCGTGGGCGAGGTCATTCTCAAGGGGCGCCGCCAGTACTGGGGCGTGCCGGGCATGCATTACCACCAGGGCATGCAGGCGGGCGAGACCACCCTGGCCATCTACGGCTTCGACAAGAAATGACGGCGGGCACAATCGTCCCATGACCTCTCCCGACCCCTCCACGCCGCAGATCACCGTCGAAGGCGGTGTGGCCACGATCACGCTGAATCGACCCGCGCACCGCAACCGGCTCGAAGACGCCGACCTGCGTGCGCTGATGGACGCTTTCGCGCGTTTTGACGTCGACCCCAAGGTGCGGGTGGTGGTGCTGACCGCCAACACCCAGGGCCAGCCCCGGCCGGTATTCTGCGCGGGCTACCACATTGGCGACTTCGACGGTGCGGACCACGACCCCGGCCTGTTCGAGCGCGTAGCCGACACCCT
>JAURIJ010000041.1 GCA_030832825.1 Gammaproteobacteria bacterium | reverse complement strand
GGGGCGGGTGCGGGCCGATGTGGATCTGGACCCGTGGGTCTGCATGGTGTCGGTGGGCTACAAGTTCTGAGGCTGTACTCCGGAGATTGCCCCCAGCCAGGGTGCACGAGCGGTTTGTGGTTACTCGCGTTTGAATGTCCCTAGCACCAGTGTCGTTCCTCTGCCCCAGAACTGAATCGCCGGCTGGCTTCAGAGCGAAATTCGCTTAGACTCTCAGACATCGCTTGCGAAAAATGTGCGCTTCTGCAACGAGTGTCAGCATGTGTTCGAAACACTGGCGATGTCTGGCTCGGGCAGTGCAATGCACTTGAGATTGTCAGACTTATGACGGTCCTGCAGAGCGGGCTCAATGCACTGATAGGCCGACCTCCCCGATGGATTGGCAGCCGTCTCGGACATGCGTGCCGTCGCTTTTTTCGATGCTACCGATGACACGATGAACTATTTTTTTGCTTCGCCTGAGGTGCCCATGAGCCAGCCCAATGACCACCGCAACAAGACCGACCGCGTGCTGCAGGCGCAGCGCGAATACATGGAGAAGCGCGAGAAGGGCTATCGCGAGCAGGCCCTGAAGCTCTACCCGTGGATCTGCGGGCGCTGTGCCCGCGAGTTCACCCGCGCCAATCTGAGCGAATTGACGGTGCATCATGTGAATCACAATCACGATGACAACCCGGCCGACGGCAGCAACTGGGAACTGCTGTGCCTTTACTGCCACGACGAGGAACACAGCAAGTTCGAGAACTTCGTGCGCTATGGCAGCAGCAACGCAGAGAGTCGCAAAGTGGCCGCAACGCACAACCCATTTGCGGGTTTGCGCGAGGCGCTGGACAAGAAACGCTAGGGGGATGCGATGTCGATCGATACCTGGGAATTGCTGAGTTACGTGGTCACCGTGATCGGTCTGCCGCTGGCCATCTTCGTGTTCATCTTCGAACAGCACAAGGAGCGTGAGAACGAAGAGGAAGAGGTGTATCAGCTGCTGTCGGACAACTACCAGGACTTCCTCAAGGTGGCGCTGGAGAATCCTGACCTGCGGCTGTTCTCGGTGGAATCCACCGCGCTGAACGACGAGCAGCAGGAACGCCAGCTCATCATCTTCGCCATGCTGACGTCACTGTTCGAGCGCGCCTATCTGCTGCTGTATGAGGACGACATGGCACCCAAGCAGGCGCGGCGCTGGAATTCGTGGGAAGACTACATCCTGGAATGGTGTGCCAAACCGAATTTCCGCGCAGCATTGCCCAAGCTGTTGCGCGGCGAGGACCCGAGCTTCGTGCGCTATGTGGAAATGATGGTGGCTGCCGGCAATGCGCCGCAATCCTGAATGAAACGTCGTGAATCACGCATCGAGAGAGACACAGGAAGAATGCCCATGCGAAACGTGTTGTTGAGTGGAATGAGTGCGCTGGTGCTGCTCGTGGCCACGCCGGCCTGGACCCAGCCCGACCCGGGCCTGAACATCCGCGAGGTCATGCTGTCGGTGATCGCGCCCATGACCAACAAGCTGTGGGCGGCCAGCGATATCCGCAGTGACGAGCAATGGCTGGAATTGGAGCAGGCGGCCATGACCGTGATCGCGGCCGGCACCGTGGTGGCCCAGGGCGGGCCGTATGGCGCCTACAGTGAGCAGGCGAAGAATGCCGACTGGCAGGCGTACACCCAGCAGATGATGGCAGCGGCAAGGCAGGCAGTGCAGGCTATCCAGAACCACGACGAGCAGGCCCTGTTCGACGCCGGCAACGAGGCCCTGTACCCGCCCTGCGAGAACTGCCACGCCACTTACTTGCCGCGCTGATCGGCGGCTGCTGCGGGCGGCGCCTGCCGGCGCAGCAGCAGCACCAGGGGGGCGGCGCACACCACCACCCAGAACATCAGCTTGAAGTCGTTGACATAGGCGATGGTCGCCGCCTGCCGGGTGATCTCGGCCTCCAGCATCATCAGCGCGCCCGCGCCATTGTCCAGCAGCGCCTGCGGTGTGGTGCGCAGGCTCAGGCCCAGCGCCTCGGCCGTGATGTTCTCGGTCAGATAAGCGTGATTGATGCTCATGTTGCGGCTCAGCGCCGCCATCACCAGGGCGATGCCCACGCTGCTGCCCATGTTGCGTGACAGGCTGAAGATGCTGGCCCCCTCGGCGCGGTACTGCGGCGCCAGGGTGGCATAGGCCACGGTGCTCAGAGGCACGAAGATGAAGCCCAGGCCGAATCCCTGCAGCACGCCCGTCCAGATCAGGGTTGATTCCGGCACGAAGGTGCTGAACTGGGTCATGGCATTGAGCGACACCGCCGTGCACAGCAGGCCGAACAGGATCAGCGCCCGCGCATCCACCTTGCCGCCCAGGCGGCCCACCACCATCATCGCCACCATCGTGCCCATGCCGCGCGGCGCCATCAGGATGCCGACATCCAGCACCGGATAGCCCATCAGGTTCTGCATGTAGGGCGGCAGCAGGGCCATGGTGGCCAGCAGGATGATGCCGATGAAGAAGATGAAGACCAGGCTGGTGAGCAGGTTGCGGTCCTTGAACACGGCCGGTGACAGGAAGGGGTTGTCGGTGCGCAGGGTGTGCACGATGTACATCCACAGACAGCTGCCCACGATGGCGCTGTAGAGCAGGATCTCCCGCGACTCGAACCACCCGGCGTGCTCGCCGCGGTCCATCAGCATCTGCGCGCAGCCGATCATCAGCGCCAGCAGCAGGAAGCCGAACTTGTCGAAGGCCCGGTCGGAGCGCTGGGAATCGGGCATGAAGAAGGCCATGCCCAGGAAGGCGAGGATGCCCAGCGGCAGGTTGATGTAGAACACCCAGCGCCAGTTCCAGGACTCGGTGAGCCAGCCGCCCAGGGTCGGGCCCAGGATGGGGCCGATCATCACGCCCATGCCCCACAGCGCCATGGCCTTGCCGTGCTTCTCGCGCGGGCTGATGTCGAGCATGGTGGCCTGGGCCAGCGGCACCAGCGCGGCGCCGCAGCAGCCTTGCATCAGTCGGAACAGCACCATCTGCTCGATGGAGGTCGCCATGCCGCACAGGGCGGAGGTGAGGGTGAAGCCGCCCACCGAGAACAGGAAGATGTTCTTGCGGCCGAAGCGTCCGGCCAGCCAGGCCGTGGGCAGGGTCATGATGGCCGACGCCACGATGTAGGACGTCAGCACCCAGGTGACCTGCTCCTGCGTGGCCGAGAGGCTGCCCTGCATGTGCGGCAGAGCCACGTTGGCGATGGTGGTATCCAGCACCTGCATGATGGTCGCCAGCATGATGGCGAGCATCAGCAGGCCGCGATGGGGCACGTCCTCGACGGCGCCGGGGGCGGCAGGCGCGCTGCTTGGCGCGGGGGCCGGCGCCTCGCGGGGTGCGGCGCCGGCAGGGGCGGTGATGCTGCTCATGGGAGCGCTCCTGTGCGCTTACTGTGCGGCGACGCTGCCGCCGGGCAGGCTCGCGCTCTCGATCCAGGGCAGGCTGCGCTGGCGGCCGGTGTCGATGTCCACCACGGCACTCATGCCGGCGGAGAGCGGCAGGTCGCCCGTGGTGCTGTCCAGGGCGATGTTCACCTGGATGCGCTGCACCACCTTGATCCAGTTGCCGGAGCTGTTCTGCGCCGGCAGCAGGGAGAACTCGGCGCCGGTGGCCGGCGTGATGCCGTCGACGTGCGCTTCCCATTCGCGATCGGGGAAGGCGTCGATGCGCACCTTCACGCGCTGGCCGGGGCGCACCCAGGTCAGGTCGGTTTCCTTGAAATTGGCTTCCAGCCACACGCGGCTGTCATCGACCAGGCTGAACAGCTGGGCGCCGGCCATGACGTACTCGCCCGGGTGCACGGATACGTTTACGGCGATGCCATCGACGGGGGCGTGGATCTCGAGGCGGCTCAAGTCCAGTTTCACCTTGTCCAGTTCGGCCATGGCCTGCAGATAACGCGGGTGCGACGTGGTGGGGAGCTCCGGGTCGATCAGCTTGGCGCGGCTGGCCTCCAGGCCCTGCTGCCGTGCCTGCATGGCGTTGACGGCGCTCTGCCAGGCGTATTCGGCCTGATCCAGCTGGGCGGCGGGCAGGGCGCGGGTCTGCACCAGCTGGCGGATGCGGTCCAGCTCGCGCTGACGAAAGTCCACGTCGGTGCGGGCGTTGCTGACCAGCAGCAGGGCATTGCGGTAATCGGCCTTCTCGCCTTCGATGCTGCTGGCGACATTGCTCAAGGTGGCCTCGGCCTTGGCCAGGGCGATGCGGTAGGGCTCGTCGTCGATGCGGAACAGCCGCTGGCCGGCGCTGACGCGGGCGTTCTCGTGCGGCACCACTTCCACCACGCGGCCGGAAATCTCGCTGCTGATGGCCACGATCTCGGACTTCAGATAGGCGTTGTCGGTGCTCACGAAGCGGCCTCCCTGCAGATACACCCACAGCGAGACGCCGGCGATGGCTGCCGGGACAAGCAATAACAGGGTCAGAGTCTTGAGTGCTTTCATGGGTCGATGTCCTCGTGGTCTGCAGGGGAGCAGGGGGTGTCACAGTCGTGGCCGGCGGCGGCGAGGTTCTCGCGGATGCGCAGCAGCACCGCCATGAACTGCGCTTCTTCGTCGGGGCTGATGCCTTGCAGGGCCGTCTCGCGCACCTTCTGGCCGAGGCTGCTCAGCGCGTCCAGCATCGGGCGGGCCTTGGCATTGAGAAACACGCGCTTGGCGCGGCGGTCGTCCGGGTCATCGCGGCGCTCGATCCAGGCATCGACCTCCAGGCGGTCGAGATGGCGCGCCAGGGTGATGGGGGTGATGTCCATCACCTGGGCCAGATCCTTCTGCTGCACGCCGTCGCGGCGGCTCAGATGGGCCAGCACCGACCATTGCGCACGCGTCAGCCCCAGGCTGGCGGACTGGCGGTCGAAGCTCCAGCGCAGCAGGCGGGCGACATCGTGGATGGCGAAGCCGAGGCTCTTGTCGAAGTGTTTGTTCATGATGGTGCTTATAGTAAGCCTGCTTACTATAAGCAAGCAACCATTGTGTGAAATTTGTGCTGGCACGCCGTGTGGCGTCCTGTCATGCAAACAGGGCAGAATGCGGAGAAGGTAAGGCTGGCAAGCGTTTTGCTGTACTCATGGCAACACCACACTCCAAAGGCATGCTCATGGTCTGCGACATTCTGATCATTGGCGGAGACGGCGACCTGGCCTTCCGCAAGCTCTACCCCGCGCTCTATCACCTCGATCTCGACGCCTGTCTGCCGCCCTGTGTGCGCATCGTCAGCGTCTCGCGCACGCCGGCGCCCGAGGAAGGCTTCGCTGCGCGCGTGCGCAGCAAGTTCGAAAGCTTTGCGGGCATGAAGACGCTGGACGACGCCGTCTGGCAGCGCTTCGCCGCCCGCCTGAGCCACATGGCCTTGAACGCCACCAGCGAGGCGCAGCTGGTGCGCCTGCGCAACGAGGTGTTCACCGACCCGGCGCGAGACCTGATCGTTTACCTCGCCACGCCGCCGGCCATCTTCGCGCCCATCTGCCAGTCGTTGTGGGCGGTGGGACTGGTGCGGCCGAACATGCGCATCGTCATCGAGAAGCCGCTGGGCCACGACCAGGAAAGCTTCCGTCAGATCAACGAGAGCCTGGCGTCCCTGTTCAGCGAGGAGCAGATCTACCGGATCGATCATTACCTCGGCAAGGAAACGGTGCAGAACCTGCTGGCCATGCGCTTTGCCAATGCACTGTTCGAGCCGCTGTGGAACAGCAATTACATCGACCACGTGCAGATCACGGCGGCGGAAACCGTCGGGGTGGAAGGGCGCTGGCAGTTCTACGACGAGGCCGGTGCGCTGCGCGACATGGTGCAGAACCACCTGCTGCAGCTGCTGTGTCTGGTGGCCATGGAACCGCCGGCCTCGCTGGCTTCCTGGGCTGTGCACGACGAGAAGCTCAAGGTGCTGCGCTCGCTGGCGCCGATGACACGCCGCGATGTTGAGGACTGCACCGTGCGCGGGCAGTACGTGGCAGGCAGCAGTGGCGGGCAGAGCGTGCCGGGCTACACCCAGGAGGCCGGTGCGAAGCCTGTGTCACACACCGAGACCTTCGTGGCCATCAAGGCCCGCATCAACAACTGGCGCTGGGCCGGGGTGCCGTTCTACCTGCGCACCGGCAAGCGCATGCACAAGCGCTTCTCGGAGATCGTCATCCAGTTCAACGAGGTGCCCCATGCCATCTTCGGCGAGCAGGTGCCGCTGGGTGGCGCCAACCGCCTGGTGATCCGCCTGCAGCCAGAGGAGGGCATCCGCCTGCATCTGCTGAACAAGGTGCCGGGGCTGGACGATGCCATGCCACTGGAGCTGGTGTCGCTGAACCTGTCGCTGTCCGACGTGTTCACCACGCGTCGGGTGCCCGATGCCTACGAGCGGCTGCTGCTGGACGTGATGCGCAGCAGCTCCACCCTGTTCATGCGCGCCGATCAGGTGGAGGCCGCCTGGCAGTGGGTGGACGGCATTGTGGCGGGCTGGCACAAATCCATGCTGCGTCCCGTGCCCTACGCGGCCGGCAGCTGGGGGCCGACCGAGAGCATCGCGCTGATCGCCCGCGACGGCCGCCACTGGCAGGAGTAGCCCATGGCGTGGACGCTGGCGCAGTACGCAAGCGATGCCGAGCTGGTGCCGGTGCTGGCCGGCGAAATCGCCGCCACGCTGACTGCTGCCGTGCAGGCGCGGGGGCGGGCGACGCTGGCCGTCTCCGGGGGCAGCACGCCGCGCGGCCTGTTCGCGGCGCTGGCGGCCAGCGACTTGCCTTGGGCCGACATCACGGTGACGCTGGTGGATGAGCGCTGGGTGAGCTCGGAACACGCCGATGCCAATGCCCGTCTGGTGCGCGATCATCTGTTGCAGGGGCCCGCCGCCAGCGCCCGTTTCGTGGGGCTGACCACGAGCGCTGCCTCCCCCTTCGAGGCCGTGGCCGAGGTGGACGAGCGCCTGCGTGCGCAGGCGATGCCGCTGGACGTGGCGGTGCTGGGCATGGGCGAGGACGGTCATACCGCCTCCTTCTTCCCGGGTGCCGCCGAGCTGCCCGCCGCGCTGAACGACGCACAGCGGCTGTGCTGCGGCATCCGCCCGCCGCGCGCGCCGCATCTGCGCATGACGCTGACCCTGTCGTGTCTGCTGGGCGCCTCGCGGCTGTTCCTGCACCTGGTGGGGGCGGGCAAGCGCGCGGTGCTGGAAGCGGCCATGCAGGAGGGGCCGGTGGCGGCGCTGCCCGTGCGCGCCGTGCTGCACAACCCGCGCCTGCCGCTGGAAATTCATTACGCCGAGAAGCCTTGAGGAGCTCGCCATGCATCCCGTGATCGACCAGGTGACCCAGGACATCCGCCGCCGCAGCGCCGAGAGCCGGCGTCTGTACCTGCTGCGCATGCAGCGCACCCGCGAGCTGCTGCCGCCCCGGCGCACGCTCTCGTGTGGCAATCTCGCCCATGGCTTCGCCGCTTGCGGTGAGCCCGACAAGCAGCGCATCCGGCTCTTGCAGAGCGCCAATCTGGGCATCGTCACTGCCTACAACGACATGCTCTCGGCCCATCAGCCGCTGGAGACCTACCCGGCCGTCATCAAGCAGGTGGCACGCGCGCTGGGCTCCAGTGCCCAGGTGGCGGGCGGCGTGCCGGCCATGTGTGATGGCGTGACCCAGGGCCAGCCGGGCATGGAGCTGAGCCTGTTCAGCCGCGACGTGATCGCCATGGCCACGGCCATCAGCCTCAGTCACAACCTGTTCGACGGCGTGCTCTGCCTGGGCGTGTGCGACAAGATCGTGCCGGGCATGCTGATCGGCGCCCTGCAGTTCGGGCATCTGCCTGCCGGCTTCATTCCCGCCGGACCCATGCCCTCTGGCATCTCCAACAAGGAGAAGGCGGCGGTGCGCCAGCGTCATGCCCAGGGCCTGGCCAGTCGCGAAGAGCTGCTGGAGGTCGAGGCCGCGTCATATCACAGCCCGGGCACCTGCACGTTCTATGGCACGGCCAACAGCAATCAGGTGCTGATGGAAATGTTCGGCGTGCAGCTGCCGGGGGCGTCCTTCGTCAATCCGGGCACCCCGCTGCGCGAGGCCTTGACGGCCGAGACCGTGCGCCGGGTGATCGCGGCCGCCGACCCGCAGGGCAGCGCGCGTCCGCTGGCCAGCCTGGTGACGGAGAACTCCCTGGTCAATGCGCTGGTGGCCCTGCTGGCCACAGGCGGCTCCACCAATCACACCCTGCATCTGGTGGCGATTGCCCACGCGGCCGGCCTGGTGCTGACCTGGCAGGACTTCGATCGCCTGTCCCGCGTCGTGCCGCTGCTGCTGCGCGTCTATCCCAATGGCGAGGCCGACGTGAACGCCTTCCAGCAGGCCGGCGGCATGGCCTTCCTGGTGCGCGAGCTGCGCGGCGCCGGGCTGCTCAACGAGCAGGTGATCACGCTCATGGGCGAGGGCCTGGACGCCATGACCCGCACCCCGAGTCTGGATGGCGCGGGGCAGTTGCAGTGGCGGGCGCACACGGGGGCGTCGACGCTGCCGGACGTGTTGCGTGCGGCCGGCTCGCCCTTCGCGGCCGAGAGCGGCATCCGCGTGCTGCACGGCAATCTGGGCGAGGGCATCATCAAGACCTCGGCGGTGAAGCCGGAGCATCGCCGGGTCACGGCTCCCTGCATGGTCTTCAACGATCAGGACGAGCTGGTGGCACGCCTGCGCCAGGGCGACATCACGCAGGACTTCGTGGCCGTGGTGCGCTTCCAGGGCCCGCGCGCCAATGGCATGCCAGAGCTGCACCAACTCACCCCGCATCTGGGCGTGCTGCAGGATCAGGGCCTGAAGGTGGCGCTGGTCACGGACGGGCGCATGTCCGGCGCCTCGGGCAAGGTGCCCGCCGCCATTCATCTGAGCCCTGAGGCGCTGGACGGCGGCCCGCTGGCCCGGCTGCGTGACGGCGATGTGATCGCGCTCGATGCCGATGCCGGCACGCTGGAAGTGCTCGTGGCGCCCGAGGTGCTGGCGGCGCGTCTGGTCGAACCGCCGTCGCGGCAGGGCGAACAGGCGCTGCTGCACGCCACCCTGGGCCGCAATCTGTTCGACAGTTTCCGCCACGGCAGCAGTTCGGCCCTGGCGGGGGCCACCGTATTCTGAGAAGGTCGGGGCAACGCCCGACGAGGAGAACCCAGGATGAAGGATCTGCAGGCATGTCTGCGTGCCACAAAGGTGATGCCGGTACTGACGGTGCAGTCTCCCGAGCAGGCGCTGGCCGTGGTGGCAGCCCTGCAGGCGGGCGGCGTCGCGGCGGTGGAGATCACCCTGCGCACCCCGGCGGCGCTGGCCGCCATCGCCGCCGTGCGCAGTGCCTTTCCCGACTTCATGGTCGCGGCCGGCACGGTGCGCACGGTGCAGGACATGGAGGCCGTGGCCGCTGCGGGGGTGGATTTCGCGGTGAGCCCCGGCTTCACGCCGGCACTCTCGGCCGCTGCGCAGGCGCTGGACCTGGCCTTCCTGCCGGGCGTCTGCTCGCCTTCGGAGATCCTGCAGGCGGCCGAATGCGGTCACCGCGTGTTCAAGCTGTTCCCGGCCGAGGCCGTGGGAGGCATCGCCCTGCTCAAGGCCCTGGCCTCGCCCTTCGCCGACGTGCGCTTCTGCCCCACGGGCGGCATCGGTCTGCACAATTTCCGCGACTACCTGGCGCTGCCCAACGTGCTGTGCATCGGCGGTTCCTGGATGGTGGACCCGGCCCTGATCCAGGCGGGCGACTGGGCGAGCATCACGCGCCTGTCCCGCGAATGCCTGTCACCGGCGGGGGAATGACATGAACCCCTCGACCCAGGCGATCCTGCTGGCCGACATCGGCGGCACCCACGCGCGTTTCGCCTGGGTCGAGCCGGGCAGTGCCCAATTGCAGTGCGTGACTGCCTATGAGTGCGCCGCTTTCGTGCGTTTTGAGGACGCCCTGGAGGCTTATCTGACAAGGCTGCGCGAGCAGGCTGCCCCGAAACTTGTCAGAGCCGTGTTCGCCGTGGCCGCTTCGGTGCACGAGGACGCCATCCGGCTGACCAATTTCCCGTGGCAGTTCAGCCGTCGCGCGCTGCAGGAAGCCCTGGGCGTGCCGCTGGCGGTGCTCAATGATTTCTCGGCCCAGGCCTGGTGTCTGCCGGCCCTGGCCGTGGACTTCCAGCCGGCACTGCCCGCCGAGGCTCTGCAGTGGTGGCAGCGTCCCGCCGTGTCGGCCGAATCGACTGCGGTGCCCAGTGCCCGCAGCATCGTCGGTCCGGGCACGGGCTTCGGCGCAGCCACGCTGACGGCGGGCGGCGAAGTGCTGGAGTCCGAGCCCGGGCATGTCGGCTTCGCGCCTGGCAATGCTCACGAACTGGCGCTGCTCGGCCAGCTCTGGCAGCGCTACCCGCGCATCAGTGTGGAACACCTGCTTTCTGGCCCGGGGCTTGCAAACCTGTATTGGGCGAACTCGCGCCTGCTGGGCGGCGAGAAATCGCTGAGCGCGCCGCAGATCGTGACGGCGGCGGGGCAGGGCGACTCGCTGGCGCTGCAGAGCATCGAGGACTTCACCGGCATCCTGGGCGCCGTCTGCGGCGACATCGCCCTCGCCATGGGCAGTCGCGGCGGCGTGATTCTTTCCGGCGGCATGCTCGAGCGCCTGGACCCATTACTCAACAAGGCATTGTTCATGGCTCGATTCACCGACAAGGGACCGTTCAGTCAGTGGTGCACCGAAGTGCCGGTGGCGCGTCTGACGCTGCCCTGGCCCGGGCTGACCGGCTGTGCCTTGTATTGCAGGATTCACCATGCCGGCGCTGCCTGAGTACGCGCATTTCCTCGCCAGCTGCGCCGCCATCCAGGGTGCGCAGCGCGAGGCGCTGGACGAGCTGTTGCGCCTGCACGGCGTGGCGGCCGACTACATCGAATTCTCGGGCAACATCGCCCACATTCCCTTCAGCGATCGTGTGGATGTCTTGCAGTTCCAGGGCGTGGCACTGATCGATGAGCGCGGGCTGGACGCGGCGGCACTCGCCCGTGCGCTGGATGACGCGCGGCGGCGCGACTGGCAGCGCCTGCTGCCCGTGGCCAGCGTGCTGAGCCCTGGCTGGCGCGACACGCTGCGGCTGGTGCTGCCACAGGCGCAGCTGGGCCTGCGCTGGCAGTGGCAGATCGAGGCCGAGCAGGGCGGGCAATGGCAGCAGAGCTTCTGCCCGGCCGATCTGCCCGAGCAGGGCACCTTCGATCCTGTGGGAGAGGGCTTGCCCGCGAACAATCCTGGTACTGACACGACTCTGCACGCCCGCCTGCTGCGCCTGCCGCCGCTGGACAGCGGCGAGCTCGCCCCCGGCTATCACCGCCTGCGCCTGCAGTGTCTGGAGCAGCCCGCGCTGCAGGCCGAGACGCAGTTGATCGTGGCGCCCGCGCGCGCCTTCGAGCCTGACTGGGTGCAGCGCGGCGAGCGCCTGTGGGGCCTGTCGCTGCAGCTCTACACCCTGCGCAGCGCGCGCAACTGGGGCATCGGCGACTTCACCGATCTGCGCCAGCTGGTGCCGCTGGCGGCGCAACACGGCGCGCACTGCCTGATCCTGAACCCGCTGCATGCCCTGGACCTGCGTTACCCAGAGCAGTGCAGCCCCTACAGTCCGAACGATCGCCGTCGGCTCAATGCCCTCTACATCGACCCGGAGCAGGTGGCCGAGGTCGCCGCGCTGCAGCCCTGGCTGGCGCAGCCGCAGACTGTCGCCACGCTGCAGCAGCTGCGTGCCGCCACCCAGGTGGACTATGCCGGCGTGGCCCGGCTGAAGCTGCACGCGCTGGCGCTGTTGTTCGAGGCCTTCTGTGCCCGGGAGCTGACGCCGGGCACCCCGCGTGCCGCCGACTTCACCGCCTTCGTCGCCCGGGGCGGGGCGGCGCTGCGGGACTTCGCGCAGCACGAGGCGGCCCGACTCGCCGATGCGGGGCTGCCCGCCGTGGCAGCGGACCCGCGGTTCAGTCTCTACCTGCAATGGCTGGCCGAAGGGCAGCTGGAGGCCTGCCAGCAGCAGGCGCGCACCGGCGGCATGGCCATTGGCCTGGTGCGCGACCTCGCCGTGGGCGGGGATGGCGGCGGGGCGGAAGTGCAAGGCAATGGCACGCTGTTCTGCCAGCAGGCCAGCATCGGCGCGCCACCCGATCCGCTGGCGCCTCAGGGCCAGAACTGGGGCCTGCCGCCGCTGCATCCCTGGCAGCTGGAGGACACTGGCTACGCCCATGTCATCCGCCTGCTGCGGGCCAACATGGCGCACTGCGGTGCCTTGCGCATCGACCACGTGATGGCCCTGATGCGTCTGTGGTGGTGTCCGCGCCATCCGGGCCGTGGCATCGGCGCCTATGTGCATTACCCTGTCGACGAGCTGTTCGCGCTGCTGCGCCTGGAAAGCCAGCGGCAGCGCTGTCTGGTGATCGGCGAGGATCTGGGCGTGGTGCCGCCCCAGGTGCGCGACTACCTGCAGCGCTCGGGCGTGTTCTCCAATGTGCTGTTCTATTTCGAGAAGTACGACGGCCACCAGTTCAAGCGGCCGGAGCATTACAATCCCCGGGCGCTGGCCATGCTGGCCAATCACGACGTGCCCACCCTGGCGGCGTGGTGGAATGGCAGCGACCTGCGCCTGCGCGACGCCCTCGGGCTGATCCTGGATGCGGCGCAACTGCAGCAGCAGATTGACGCACGCCGGGCCGAGAAGGAGCAGGTGCTGCACTGGCTGACGGCGCAGTGGCTGCTGCCGCCGAGCTGGCAGAGCGTGCTCGCGGGCGGGCCGGCGGCCCTGGATGCCAGCGCCATGGACATGACGCTCGCGGCGGCGCTGCTGCGCTGTGCGGGCCGCAGCAGCGCGCAGCTGCTGTCATTGCAGCTGGACGATCTGGCCCTGCTGGAAACGCCTGTGAACATTCCGGGCACAAGCACCGAATATCCGAACTGGCAACGGCGTCTGCCGCTGGAACTCGAGGCCCTGCTGCAGGCCGAGTCCACCGCGAGGCTGCTGGCAGGCTTGCAACAGGAACGCGGGCCGCGCTGAGACGCGAGGCCCGCGCAAGGAAACCACGGCACGATGACACCACAAGGCAAAGACCCGCGCAGAACGGGCAGAGGGGCGCAGGACACAGTCGTGAGCAGCGCCACCGAGGCACCGCAGGACACGCTGCTGCAGACAGAGGATCTCTACCTGTTCGCCCGGGGCGAGCAGGAGTGCGCGTATCGTTTTCTCGGCGCCAATCCGCGCCACCACGCGGGGCAGGACGGGGTGCTGTTCGCCGTCTGGGCGCCGAACGCCCGCGCCGTGAGCGTGGTGGGCGACTTCAATCACTGGCACCCGCAGGCGCATCCGCTGCAGCGTCATGCCGGCTTCGGCGTGTGGGAAGTGTTCATTCCCGGCGTGCAGGCCGGGCAGCACTACAAGTACCAGATCGTCAGCGAACTGGGCGTGGTGCAACCCTGGAAGGCCGACCCCTACGCCCGCGCCACGCAGCTGCGGCCAGACACGGCGTCCATAGTGCCTGCCGCCTCGCAGCATCAGTGGCAGGACGCCGACTGGCTGGCCCGTCGTGCCGCCGCGTCGCCCCATGGCGCGCCCATGCTGATCTACGAAGTGCACGCCGGGTCCTGGCGGCGCCACTGGCATGACGACAGCTTCCTGAGTTACCGCGAGCTGGCCGAACAGCTGGTGGCCTACGTCAAGGACATGGGCTTCACGCATATCCAGTTCATGCCGCTGAGCGAATTTCCCTTCGACGGCTCCTGGGGTTACCAACCCATCGGTCTGTATTCGCCCACGTGTCGCTTCGGCACGCCGGATGAGCTGCGCTGGCTGATCGATCACGCGCACCAGCAGGGCATTGGCGTGCTGCTGGACTGGGTGCCGGCGCATTTCCCGGCCGACGAGCATGGCCTGGCGCGTTTCGACGGCAGCTGCCTTTACGAGCACGAAGACCCGCGCAAGGGCTTTCACCCGGACTGGAACACGCTGATCTTCAATTACGGCCGCGCGGAGGTGATCAGCTATCTGCTGAGCAATGCGCTGTACTGGCTGGAGGAATTCCATGTCGACGGGCTGCGCTTCGATGCCGTGGCCTCGATGCTCTACTTGAATTACAGCCGCCGCGACGGCGAGTGGCTGCCCAATCCTCGCGGCGGCATCGAGAATCTGGAAGCCATTCACCTGCTGCGCGAGATCAACGCCCGCGCCTACCGGCGCTACCCCGGCATCGCGATGATTGCCGAGGAATCCACCGCCTGGCCGGGCGTCACCGACTTCACCTCGCGCGGCGGCCTTGGCTTCGGCTTCAAGTGGAATCTGGGCTGGATGAACGATTCGCTGCGCTACATGGCACGCGATCCGATTCACCGCCAATTCCATCACAGTGATCTGAGCTTCGGTCTGCTGTATGCCTTCTCGGAAAGCTATGTGCTCGCGCTGAGTCACGACGAGGTGGTGCACGGCAAGCGCGCGCTGCTGGAGAAGATGCCGGGGGACGACTGGCAGAAGTTCGCGAACCTGCGCGCCTATTACGCGTTCATGTGGGCCCACCCGGGCAAGAAGCTGCTGTTCATGGGCGGGGAGTTCGCGCAGCGTCGCGAATGGAGCCACGAGCGCGCGCTGGACTGGTCGCTGCTCGATGTGCCGGCGCATCGCGGCTTGCAGGCGCTGCTGCGCGATCTCAACCGGGCGTGTGCCGCGCAGTCGGCGTTGCATGCCCTGGACGATGACGCGGCCGGATTTGAATGGATCGACGCCGACGCCAGCCATGCCTCGCTGTTCGTGTTCGTGCGCAAGGCGCCGGGTGCCCCCCGTGTCGTCGCGGTGTGCAACATGACGCCGACCCTGCACGCGCAATGGCGTGTCGGCGTTCCAGAACCGGGTCGTTACCGCGAGCTGATCAACACCGACAGCGTGCACTACGGCGGCAGCGGGCAGGGCAATCTGGGTGGGGTGCACAGCGAGGCCGTGCCGAGTCATGGCCGTCCCCACTCGCTGTTGTTGCGCGTGCCGCCGCTGGCCACGCTGCTGCTGGTGCAGGAGGAGTCGGCATGACGCCACGCAGCACGCAGACCCTGCAGAAGGGCTCGCCGTATCCGCTGGGCGCCACCTGGGATGGCGAGGGCGTGAACTTCGCGCTGTTCTCCGCCCATGCCGAGCGCGTTGAGCTGTGCCTGTTCTCGCCCGATGGCTCGCGCGAACTGCAGCGCGTGGAGCTGCCCGAGGTGTCGCAACAGGTGTGGCACGGCTACCTGCCCAAGGCGGGGCCGGGCACGGTGTATGCGTATCGCGTGCACGGGCCCTGGCAGATCCACATGGGCCATCGCTTCAATCCGCACAAGCTGTCGCTGGACCCTTACTGCCGGCAACTGTGCGGGCGCTTCCAGTGGTCGGACACGCATTACGCCTTCGACACTCAGCACCCCGACAAGGAACTGAAATTCGATCGTCGCGACAACAAGGCCTTCATGCCCAAGTGCGTGGTGGTGGCCGATCTGCCGACGGCAAGTGCGCGCCGGCCACGCGTGCCCATGTCGCGCAGTGTGCTCTACGAGACGCATCTGCGCGGGTTCACCATCAATCACCCCGGCATCCCGCCCGAGCTGCGCGGCCGCTTCGCCGGCATGGCCCACGACCAGGTACTCGACTATCTCAAGGCGCTGGGCATCACCAGCGTGGAGCTGATGCCGCTGCAGAGCTTCATCAGCGAGCAGTTCCTGCACGAGAAGGGCCTGGTGAACTACTGGGGCTACAACCCGCTGTGCTTCTTCGCGCCGCACCAGGATTACCTCAGCGGCCAGTCCATCGTCGAAGTGCGGCAGATGGTCGAGACCTTCCACGACGCGGGCATCGAGGTGATTCTGGACGTGGTGTTCAACCACACGGCGGAGGGTGGCCGACTTGGGCCCAGTCTGTCGTTCCGCGGCATCGACAATCTCTCCTACTACCGCCTGCAGCCCGAGGACAAGCGCTACTACATCAACGACACCGGCTGCGGCAACACGCTGAACCTGCTGCACCCGCGCGTGGTGCAGCTGATCATGGACGCGCTGCGCTACTGGGCCGGGGCCATGCAGGTGGATGGCTTTCGCTTCGATCTGGCGCCGGTGCTGGGGCGTGAGTCCTATGGCTTCGATCAGGGCAGCGGCTTCTTCGACGCGCTGCTGCAGGACCCGTCGCTGGCCGGCATCAAGCTGATCGCGGAACCGTGGGACATCGGCCCCGGGGGCTATCAGCTGGGCCGCTTCCCGCCGGGCTGGAGCGAGTGGAACGATCGCTACCGCGACATCGTGCGGCGCTTCTGGCGCGGCGATGCCGGCGTGCTGCCGGAGTTCGCGCGGCGTCTGCACGGCTCCAGCGACATCTTCGAGCGCGACGGCCGCCGGCCCAGCGCCAGCATCAATTTCATCACCAGTCATGACGGCTTCACGCTCAATGACCTGGTGAGCTATCGCGAGCGCCACAACGAGATCAACGGCGAGGACAACCGGGACGGCCATCGCGAGAATCACAGCGACAATTTCGGCGTGGAAGGCCCGAGCAAGGACGCCACCATCATGGCGCTGCGGCAGCGTCAGCAACGCAACTTCCTGACCACGCTGCTGCTTTCCCAGGGCACGCCCATGCTGCTGGGCGGCGACGAGTTCGGACGCACGCTGCACGGCAACAACAATGCCTATTGCCAGGACAACGTGATCAGCTGGTTCAACTGGAGTGCACTGTCGGAAGACGCGCGTCGGCAGCAGGCCTTCGTCGGCCATCTGACCGCATTGCGGCGTCGCTTCGCCCATCTGTTCTTCGAGCGCTATGTGCACGAGCCCCTGCAGGCGGGCGACCCGGAGATCCTCTGGTACAACGGCAGCGGCGAGCTGATGCAGGCGAGTCACTGGCAGGAACATCACGCGCGCACGCTGGGCTGCATGCTGGTCGGCGTGAATCCCGACACGCAGGTCCGCGATCGCCTGCTGATCGTGTTCCATGCCGACCGCAATGCCCTGGGCCTGCGGCTGCCTCAGCTCGAGGGCGTGGCGCAGTGGGAGATCCTGGTGGACACCGCCACCCTGAGCGGCATTCCCCGGCCGGATAATTGCATGGTCCAGCAGCGACTCAACCTGTTTTCCTGTTCCACCGTGGTGCTGCTGGCCCGGGGCACGCAGGAAGCTCCCTCCATTGACGACCCGAGGTCTGGCGCATGAGCAGTACAGCGCAGCAATCTTCTTCCCCCGCCGGCAAACCGCAGCGCAGCAAGCGCCATGCGGCGCCGGGCAGCTATCAGTGGCTGGGCATGGACAAGGCGTCCATCGCGCAGGACCTGGACCGGCATTTCCATCTGACTCTGGGCCGCGACCAGAGCAGCAACACCCATCACTATCTGTTCAATGCCGCCGCCCTGACGGTGCGGGACCGTCTGGTGGAACGCTGGCGCGCCACGCGGGTGCGTTATCTGCAGGAGCGCCCCAAGCGGGTGGCCTATCTGTCGCTGGAATTCCTGATGGGCCGCACGCTGGGCAATGCGGTGCTCAATCTTGAAATGGAAGAGGCGCTGCGCGACTCGCTGCTCGGTTTCGGGGTGGCGCTGGAAACCCTGGCCGAGGAGGAGCGCGACGCCGGCCTGGGCAATGGCGGTCTGGGCCGGCTGGCGGCGTGTTTCCTCGACAGCTGCGCCACCCTGGGCTACCCGGTCACCGGCTATGGCATTCGCTACGACTACGGCATGTTCCACCAGCGCATCGCCGACGGGCAGCAGGTGGAGTGTCCGGATCACTGGCTGGAGTTCGGCAATGTCTGGGAGTTCGAGGCCCCGCAGGATGCCCGGCGCGTGAAGTTCTACGGTCGCAGCGTGGTGCGCGCAGGTGGGGACGGGCTGCAGCGTGAATGGGTCGACACCCGGGACGTGCTGGCCGTGCCCTGCGACATGCCGATTCCCGGCTATCGCAACGGCGTGGTGAACACGCTGCGGCTGTGGAAGTCCTCGGCCACCGAGGAGTTCGACCTGAACGAGTTCAACGCCGGCGGCTATGCCGAGGCGGTGGCGGCCAAGAACCAGGCCGAGCAGATCTCCATGGTGCTCTACCCCAATGACGTCAGCGAGAACGGCAAGGTGCTGCGCCTGCGGCAGCAGTATTTTCTCTCCTCGGCCAGCCTGCAGGATGTGCTGGCACGCTGGATCGCGCGCAACGGTCCCGACTTCCGCGAGTTCGCCGATTACAACTGCTTCCAGCTCAACGACACCCATCCCTCCATCGCGGTGGCCGAGCTGATGCGCCTGCTGCTGGACGAGCACGACATGGACTGGGACAGCGCCTGGCGCATCACCACGGCCACCATGGCCTACACCAATCACACCCTGCTGCCCGAGGCGCTGGAGCGCTGGCCGGTGCGCCTGTTCCGCGACATGCTGCCGCGCATCCTGGAGATCATTCACGAGATCAATGCGCGTTTTCTCGATCAGGTGTCTGCCCGCTGGCCAGGGGACGCGGGCATGCTGGCGCGGCTGTCGCTGATCGAGGAGGGGAGCGACCCGCAGGTGCGCATGGCGCACCTGGCGATCGTCGGCAGCTTCTCGGTGAACGGCGTGGCGCAGCTGCACACCGATCTGCT
>JAURIJ010000024.1 GCA_030832825.1 Gammaproteobacteria bacterium | reverse complement strand
GGCACCTTCGACAATCCGACGGCAGGCATCATGGCGGTGAGCATCGAGACCATCAGCGTGAACGGCAACGACATCCGCATGCTGCTGCCACGCATCCAGGGCGAGTACTACGGCACCATCCGCGACGAACTCGGCGCCGATGGCAAGCCGGTGCGCATCGACGGCGACTGGAGCCAGGCCGGCGAATACATCCCCATCACTCTGCGCCGCACCGTCGCGCCGTAAGCGGAGACACTGCCATGAAATACCTGCACACCATGGTCCGCGTCAGCGATCTCGACGCCTCCCTCGCCTTCTACTGCGACGCCCTCGGCCTGCAGGTCTTGAGCCGACGCGAGAGCGAACAGGGCCGCTTCACCCTGGTGTTCCTGGCCGCGCCGGGCGACGAGCAGGCGCAAGTGGAACTCACGTTCAACTGGGACCCGGAGGTCTACACCGGCGGGCGCAACTTCGGCCACCTGGCCTATGCGGTGAAGGACATCTACGCCACCTGCGCCCATCTGCAGAGCAAGGGCGTGACGATCCTGCGCCCGCCGCGAGACGGCCGCATGGCCTTCATCCGTTCGCCGGACAACATCTCCATCGAGCTGCTGCAGGAAGGCGCCCCGCTGCCACCGCAGGAGCCCTGGGCCGGCATGCCGAACACCGGCACGTGGTAGCCCCCGAATTTCCATTGACAGAGGCAGGACCCGACATGCAACTACTCGACGGCAAAGCAACGTCCGAACAGATCAAGGCGGAGATCGCCGACCAGGTGGCGCTCATCAAGGCCAGCGGCGGCAAGGTGCCGCATCTGGCGGCCATTCTGGTGGGCAATGATGGCGCCAGCGAAACCTATGTGAACAGCAAGGTGCTCGACTGCGCCCAGGTGGGCTTCGAATCCACCCTGATCCGCCTGGAGGCCAGCGTGAGCGAGGCCGAGCTGCTGGCCCGGATCGACCAGCTGAACAAGGACCCGCAGATCGACGGTTTCATCGTGCAGGTGCCGCTGCCCCGACATATCGACGAGATCAAGGTGACGCTGGCCATCGACCCGGCCAAGGACGTTGACGGCTTCAGCCCCACCAATGTGGGCAAGATGACGCTGGGCCTGCCCACCTTCATCTCCGCCACGCCCAACGGCGTGATGGAACTGCTGCGCCGCTACAAGGTGGACACCGCCGGCAAGCACTGCGTGGTGGTGGGCCGCAGCAACATCGTCGGCACGCCCATGGCGCTGCTGATGTCGCGCAACACCAACCCGGGCAATGCCACCGTCACCCTGGTGCACAGTCGCACGCAGAACATCGCGCAGATCTGCCGCTCGGCCGACATCCTCATCGTCGCCATCGGCCGTCCGCATTTCCTGACGGCGGACATGGTCAAGGAAGGCGCGGTGGTGATCGACGTGGGCATCACCCGCGTGCCCGATGACAGCCGAGCATCCGGCTTCCGCCTGGCCGGCGATGTGGACTTCGAGGCCGTCAAGCACAAGTGCTCGTTCATTACGCCCGTGCCCGGGGGCGTCGGCCCCATGACCCGCGCGTCCCTGCTGCAGAACACCCTCAAGGCGCAATTGCTGCGCGCCCGTTGACCGGAGACCCCCATGTTCCAGAACCTGACACCCCTGGCCGCCGACCCGATCCTCGGCCTCATGGCGGCGTTTCGCGCCGACAGCAACCCGCACAAGATCGATCTGGGTGTGGGCGTCTACAAGGACGCGGCAGGCCACACGCCGGTGATGCGTGCCGTGAAGGAAGCGGAACGCCGTCTGCTCGCCACCCAGGTCACCAAGACCTATGTCGGCCCGGCCGGCGCCTCGCTCTACAACGAGTATGTGGCGCAGCTGATTCTGGGGCGTGAGCTGGCCGAGTCCACCCGCGACCTGCGCTGCACCTTCCAGACGCCCGGCGGCTGCGGCGGCCTGCGTCTGGCGGCGGAGTTCATCAACAAGTGCAACCCGGGCGCGCGCATCTTCGTGAGCGACCCGACCTGGGCCAACCACATCCCCCTGCTGGGCGATGCCGGCCTGCAGATCGCGACCTACCCCTACTACGACTATGCGACGCACAGCATCCAGTTCGACGCCATGATGGCCGCGCTGGAACAGGCGCACAAAGGGGATCTGGTGCTGCTGCACGGCTGCTGTCACAACCCCTGTGGCGCCGACCTCACGCAGGACCAGTGGCGTGCCGTGCGGGATCTGGCGCTGAAGAACGGCTTCACGCCCTTCATTGACCTGGCCTATCAGGGCCTGGGCGACGGCGTGGATGAAGACTGCTTCGGCGTGCGCCTGCTGGCTGCTGCCGTGCCGGAACTGATCGTCGTCAGCTCCTGCTCGAAGAACTTCGGCGTCTACCGCGAGCGTGTGGGCGCCTTCACCCTGCTGTGTCAGGACAATGCCTCCATGAAGGCGGCCTCGAGCCTGATCGCGGCCACGGCGCGGGGCATCTACTCCATGCCACCGGACCATGGCGCGACGGTGGTGGAGATGATTCTGGGCGACTCGGTGCTGCGTCTGGACTGGGAACAGGAACTGACGCAGATGCGTGAGCGCATCAGTGGTCTGCGCACGTTGCTGGTGCAGCAGTTGCGGGCGGCGGGCGTGGACCGGGACTTCAGCTTCATCGAGCACGAGAAGGGCATGTTCTCCTTCCTGGGCCTGAGCGTGCCGCAGGTGCAGCGGCTGGTGAAGGAGCACAGCATTTACCTGGTGGATTCAAGCCGGATCAATGTAGCGGGAATCAGTGAGGGGAATGTGGACTATCTGGTGGCGAGCATTCGCAAGGTGCTGGGGTAATCTGCCAGCCGATGCCGTCAGTGGTAGCCCCTCCCCTCACCTTGTGGGGGAAAGGAGAGAATCCACCGGCTCCCCCTGCCGTCCGGGCAGAATGTCGCGCAGACGCGCCGCCATGTCGCGCAGGGCGGCCTCGGTGCTCTCCCAGGCCAGGCACGCGTCGGTCACTGACACCCCGTAGCGGATCTCTTCCAGATCGTCGGGAATGGGCTGGTTGCCCGCGCACAGATTGCTCTCGATCATCACGCCCATGATGGACGCGTTGCCCGCCTCGATCTGCTGCGTGACGCTCTCCAGAACCTCCAGTTGTTTCAAGTGGTTCTTCTGCGAATTGCCGTGGCTGCAGTCGATCATGATGTTCAGAGGCAGGAAGGCCTTGCGCAGATCATCCTCGCAGCGGGCCACGAACTCGGCCGCGTAGTTCGGTTCCTTGCCGCCCCGCAGGATCACGTGACAGTGCGGATTGCCGGAGGTGCGGAACGCCGCCACCCTGCCCTCGTCGGTCACGCTGATGAACGAGTTGGCGGACGAGGCGGAGCGGATCGCGTTGACGGCCACGGTCAGGCTGCCGTCGACATTGTTCTTGAAGCCCACGGCGGACGAGATGCCACTGGAGAGCTTGCGATGCGTCGGCGACTCGGTGGTGCGCGCGCCGATGGCAGTCCAGGACACCAGGTCCTGCAGGTATTGCGGCGTGATCAGGTCGAGTGCCTCGATGGCGATGGGCAGGCCGAGGGCATTGATGTCGAGCATCAGCTGACGGCCGATGCGCAGGCCGTGTTCGATGCGGTGGGTGCCATCAAGGTGCGGGTCGTAGATCAGCCCTTCCCAGCCGACGGTGGTGCGGGGCTTCTCGAAGTACACGCGCATGATGATCATGAGGGTGTCCTGCAGTTCGTCGGCGAGGGGCTTGAGCAGGCGGGCGTAGTCCATGGCCTCGTTGACGTTGTGAATCGAGCAGGGCCCGACCACGACCATCAGGCGATGATCCTTGCGGTCCAGAATGCCCTTGACGCCCTTGTGGCCGGCAAGCACGGTCTCGAGGGCGGACCCGGCGACGGGCATGGCCTCCTTGAGAGTGCGGGGGCTGGGGAGTTCTTCCTGCAGGACGATGTGCAGGTTGTCGTTTTCGCGTTGCTCCATGGTGGGTTCCAATACACGTGATTGAGGGTTTGAACGCGGAGGGTAGGGGTGGTTTGCTGACACGCCGTGAATCCATCCATGGAGGCTCGGCTGCCGCCATCCCTGGCGGCAGACGGTCAGCAAACCACCCCCACCCTCCGCGTCTCGAATCCAACGCCAGCGAATGGCGTGTCTTCGGGGGTATGGGAGGGAGCGTGCCACAGGGTTTCGCGGCGCGTACAGCGGGATTTCTGTATCACGATGTTTCGCCTACTCTGCGCCCTCCCCGCGTGGGGACATCACACCCATTCGCTGGCAATCAATGTGCGGGTTCGGCTGGGAGTGACGGGGGGAGCGAACCGGGACCGTCGGCCGCCAGGGATGTACTTGCGGCGTGTCCCGGGGCGGTCCCCCCGTCAGTCACAGACGAACGGGCCTATGAATGCCCCTGAAAATGTCGCAACCGAACTCCCGACGCATACAGACTCGCCGTGTAAAGCCCCAGCCCCCCGAACGTCAGCACACTCATCCAGAAGATCCGCGTCCACGTGCCCCAGTCCAGCCAGTCCTGCCAGTCGCCCGCCAGCCACCACAGGAACACGCCCATCAGCACATTCGCCAGCAGCATACGCAGCAGGAACAGCCCCCAGCCCGCCTGGAAGCGGAACACCTTCTGCCGGATCAAGCCCAGCAACAGCAGGCCCGCATTGAGCATGGCCGCCAGCGACGTTGCCAGCGCCAGGCCGGTGTGGCCGAAGTCGAAGACGAACACCAGCACCAGGTTCATCACCATGTTGGCCACCATGGCCACGATGCCGATGCGCACCGGCGTGCGCGTGTCCTGCCGCGAGTAATAGCCCGGCGCGAAGATCTTGATCGCCATGAAGGCCAGCAGGCCCAGGGTGTAGGCCTGGAGACTGCTCGTCACCTTGCCCACATCGTCCACGCTGAAGTTCTGCCCCTGGAACAGCGTGATGATCAGCGGCTGCGCCAGCAGGATCAGCGCCAGACTCGCCGGCACCGCAATCAGGAGCACCATGCGCAGGGCCCAGTCGAGCATGGCGGCGAATTCATTCAGCGACTTGTCGGCATGCTTGCGCGACAGGCTGGGCAGCACCACGGTGGCGATGGCGATGCCGAAGATGCCCAGCGGCAGCTCCACCAGACGGTCGGAGAAATACAGCCAGGACACGCTGCCCGACACGAGCAGCGAGGCGATGAAGGTGTCCAGCAGCAGGTTGATCTGGCTGACCGACACGCCGAACAGTGCGGGAATCATGAGGCTCATGATGCGGCGCACGCCCTCGTGCTGGCGATTGAGCCGGGGAATGGGCAGCAGCCGCAGCCGCGCCAGAGCAGGCAGCTGGAACACCAGCTGAGCGATGCCGGCCACCAGCACGCCCAGCGCCAGTGCCACCTCGGGCCGCGTCATGTACGGGCTGACCAGCACCGCCGCGCCGATCAGCGCGATGTTGAGCAAGGACGGCGTCAGCGCGGGAATCGCGAACTTGTCGTAACTGTTGAGGATGGCGCTGGCGAAGGCGGCCAGGGAAATCAGCAGCAAGTAGGGAAAGGAGATGCGGAACATGTCCACGAACAGGCTGAACTTGTCGGCGTTGTCGCGAAAGCCCCAGGCCAGGGGAATGGCCAGCAGGGGCGCGGCGAGCACCACGACAACGGTCAGCACGAGCAGCACGGACCCCAGACTGGCCGCGACCGCATCGACGAGTTGCTTCACCTCGGCATGACTGCGCTGGGAGCGGTACTCCGACAGCACGGGCACGAAAGCCTGGTTGAAGGCGCCTTCGGCAAACAAGCGGCGCAGGAAATTGGGGATCTTGAACGCCAGGAAAAAGGCGTCGGTGCCATCGCCCGGCCCGAACATGCGTGCGAGCACCACGTCCCGGGCCAGCCCGAGCACGCGGGACACCATGGTCATGCTGCCGGTCACGGCACTGGAGCGCAGCAGGCCGCCGCGGGGACGCGGGCTCTGCTCTGGCGCTGGGTTCTGGGGGCTGGGTTTCATATAGTCCAAACTGACCTGAAGATGTCAGGGGGTGGGAGCGTGTGCGGCGGGGGCAGCGAGCTTGGCCGCGAAGTTTCGCTGGCACCGGACGTGAGCTCTGGTTTGCGCCTGCTCGTCTGCGGACCGTGAGCCGCCCGGACGGCGGCGAGTCGAGCCCCCATGGATGGGTTCACGGCGTGTCCGCAGACGAGCAGGCGCAAAGCAGAGCCAAGTTGGCGCAGGACCTCGCCGGCAAGCTCGCTGCCCCCGCCGCACACGCTCTCACCCCATCAAGAAATATCAGCGGTTCAACGCCCGCAGCATCCAGGCCGTCTTCTCGTGAAGACGCATGCGATCCGACGCCAGCGACGCCGAGGACTCATCCCCCGCCTCCTGCGCCACCTTCAGCACCTTGCGACACGTGCGCACCACCGTTTCATGACCCTGCGTCAGGATGTCCACCATCTCCCGGCCCGACGGAATCGTGTCCACCTCGTGAATCGCACTCAGCCGCGCGAATTCCTTGTAGGTGCCCGGCGCGATCACGTCCAGCGCCCGGATGCGTTCCGCCACTTCATCCACCGCCAGCGCCAGTTCGGTGTACTGCTCCTCGAACATCAGGTGCAGCTCGCGGAACTGCGGGCCCGTGACGTTCCAGTGGAAATTGTGGGTCATCAGGTACAGCGTGTAGGAATCGGCCAGCAAGTGTTTCAGGCCTTCCGCAATGGTCAGGCGATCCGCTTCCGGGATGCCGATGTCGATGCTGCTCATGGGGGTCTCCTTGGTCATGAGGACGATGTTCAGTCCCTTCAGTGGTGGCGAATCAGTCGGATGCAAGCCCGGCGTAGACCGTCTGCACGTCGTCGTCGCCGTCGATGGCATCGAGGAATGCCTCGACTTCCTCGAGGGCCTCACCACTGAGCTTCACCGGATTCTTCGGGCGATAGCCCAGCTTGGCCGACTCCACCTTGAAGCCAAAGTTCGGCAGCGCCTTGCACACCGCATCCAGGTCGGTGGGTTCGGTCAGGAACAGCGTGCCTTCGTCGCCCACCTCCAGATCCTGCGCGCCGGCCTCGATGGCCGCCAGTTCCGGGTCGGCATCAGTGGCTACGGACACGGCTTCGATCATGCCGAGGTAGTCGAAGTCCCAGGCCACCGAACCCGAGCTGCCCAGCTGCCCCTTGCGGAACAGCACACGCATGCTGGAGTAGGTGCGATTGGTGTTGTCGGTCAGGCATTCCACGATCACGGGCACCTGATGTGGCGCGAAGCCCTCGTAGATGGCCTTCTCGTAATGCACGGCATCATCGAGCAGGCCGGCGCCCTTCTTGATGGCGCGTTCCAGGGTCTCGCGCGTCATGGAGGCCTTCTTGGCGGCTTCCACCGCCAGGCGCAGACGCGGGTTCATGTCCGGGTCGGCGCCGTTGCGCGCGGCCACCATGATTTCCTTGGTGAGTTTGGTGAAGATGCGGCCCTTGGCGTTGGCCGCCAGCTCTTTGTGCTTGGCTTTCCACTGTGCGCCCATGTGCGGTCTCGTCCTGCGTGTCGATGCGAATTGCCCGGCATTTCGCGGGCTTGAAGGCCGCAGATGATACGTGCTGGCGCAAGGCTCAGACAACTACAAACTGGCCCATCATGCCGTGATCCTCGTGCTCGAGAATGTGGCAGTGAAACATGTAGGGATGCACCGGGTCGGGGTGTCCGGCAAAGCGCGCGATGACCCGCACTGTCTCGGAGATGTGCACCCGCACCGTGTCCTTCAGGCCACGCTCTTCCGGCGGTGGCGGCTGGCCGTTGCGGTCCAGGATCTCGAAATGGACCTTGTGGATGTGGAAGGGGTGAATCATGGGCGAGATGTTGCGCAGCTCCCAGATTTCCACGGCGCCGTCCTGCACCTCGAAGTCGATGCGATTCATGTCCATGGTCATGCCGTTGAGCTTGAACACCCCTCCGCCGAAGCCGCCGCCATTGCCGCCGCCGTTGCCGCCGCCCCCCGCGCCGCGCCCTTCCCTGCCTCCACCGTTGCCCGGGCCGTTGCCCATGCCCAGCTCGAAATAACGCGACACCGTGGCCTCCTCGGCACGCAGACGCGCGAGCGTGGTGAGCACAGCGGGCAACTCGGCGGAAGGCTCCAGCGTGGCCGCAGGGCGCACCTCCAGGACATCGAAGGCATCCTTGTCGAGCGAGCGCATCATGCCGTTCATCTGCCCGTTGTAGAACGCTGGATAGGGCGACACGGGCAGATTGACCAGGAAGAACGGCTGGCCGGGCGCGATGTCCAGCACGATCTCCGCACGCTCGCCGGGCGACAAGGTGACACTGGCCACCTGCAGGGGCGCTTCCAGGAAGGAGCTGTCGCCGGCGATCAAGGCGAAGGGCTGCTCGTCGCTGCGGGCGATGGTGAAACTGCGCGCATTGGCCGCGTTCAACAGACGCAGCCGCAGTTTCTGCGTGGGGACCTCCAGATACGGTGCCAGCGTGCCATTGACCAGCAGGGTCTCGCCGCGCACGCCGCGCATCAGGGTGCTGACATCCGTCGGGTATTCCAGCACGCCGTTCTCGCCGAAGCGGCGGTCCTGCAGGATCAGCGGCACATCGTCCACGCCATAGCGGGACGGCAGCGCCAGCGCGTCCGTCTCGGCTCTCTCCACCAGCAGCATGCCGGCCAGGCCGTGATAGACCTGATGCCCGGTGCGGTGGTGCAGATGCGAGTGATACCAGCAGGTGGACGCGTGCTGATCGAGGGTGAACGCCGCCTGCCAGCGCGCGTCGGGCGCGATGATCTGATGCGGGCCGCCGTCCATCACCGCCGGCACATGGAGGCCGTGCCAGTGCAGCGTGGTGGCTTCATTCATGGCGTTGTGCACATCGATGGCGATCGGCTCGCCGCAGCGCAGGCGCAGCGTGGGCCCGAGATAGCTGCCGTTGATGCCCAGCGTGGCGGTCTCGAACTCGGGGAAGAAGCGGGTCAGGCCGTGCTGCGTCCGCAGGGCGAAATGGCGCACACCGTCGCGCAGCTCGCCTTCCAGCAGCTCGGGAATGCGCAAAGGGTTCTGTCCCACCAGGCCGGGCGCGATGCCGATGGTGGGAAACTGCACGCCGGCCGCCGTTTGCTCCAGCGGCAGAGGTTCCGGCTTCTGCGGCCGCCACAGCACCCAGGCACCCCCCGCGCTCAGGCCGAGTCCGGCCAGCCATTGCAGCAGGCGACGGCGCTTCATCGCGGGGCGGCTCCCCGACCCGGGGCGTTGGCAGGCAGCACGGACATCGCCATGGCGTCTCAGTCCGTGTCGGCGTGGACGATGGTGCCCACGTGTTCGCCGCGCAGGGCCCGGGCGATCAGCTCGGGCCGGCGGCCGTTGATCAGTTGGAACGAGCGCACACAGCGCGCGGTGTCCAGCACGTCCAGCAGCGCCTCGTCGAACGGCAGCGTCGGCAGTGCCAGCGCGCGCAGGGCACTGACGCTGATGCGCTCGATCAGGGGCGCGGCAGGATTGTGCTTCGGATCCTCGGTGTGCAGGCCGTCGACATCCTTCACCAGGGTGACCGACTTGCAGCCGAAGCATTCCGCCAGGATCAGACAGCCGGCATCGGTGCGATGCGGCGGAATCTTGCCCACGGCGGGCGGATGCTCCCAGAGCGAATACGGCGGCACGCCGTTGAAGATCACACCGGGCACGGCATGCATGAACAGGGGCAGCAGATGCCCGAAGATCTCCGGCGGAATGGCCGTGACGCCATGGGGCGCCAGCAGAGTGCCGAGGATGTGGGCATTGCCCAGGGCATCGGCCACGCTGACCTGGGCCAGCACGCCGGTGGGCAAGCCGAGATCCAGCCCGATGGAGAACACGTGGCGGCTGCGTGCTCCGGCGCCCACGCCCAGAATCAGCTTCTGCGACTTGAGCACCTCGCCCAGGGCGTCGACCACCGGCATGACCACGTCGCGGCCAGCCTCCAAGAGAGAACTGCCACCAATCTTCACGACATGCACATGAGGCAGCATGCGGAACACGGGCGTTTCGGTGCCGGCCATCACGTCCTTGTCGAGCAGGCTCTCGCGGGCCAGCAGGGACTGCATGTGGTGGCGCTTGTCAGGGGGGGTGTGCTGGGTCATGGCGTGCCCTCAGTCTGCGGTGATGATGGTGCCCACGGCCTCACCGTTGAGGGCGCGGGTCAGATTGCCTTCGACGAGGCCGTTGATGATCTGGATGGAACGCCGGTTGCGCGCATTCGCCATCATGTCCAGCACGCTGTGCTCCACCACCACGTCCTGCAGGTCCATGGCCTTGAGCTCAGCCACCGTGATGTGCGGAATGAAGCGGGCATGCTTGTCCTTCTTCGGGTCGGCGGTGTAGAGCCCGTCCTCGTCCTTCACGTAGATCATGCTGCGCGCGCCGAAGGTCTCGCTGATCAGGTAGGCGCCCGTGTCGGTCCGGTGTGGCGGAATGCGCCCCACCTCCGGGTTGCGCTGCCAAAAGGTATAGGGCGGCATGCCGAAGAAGATGGCGGCGCGGCGCTCGGCCAGGTAGAGCGGCAACTGCGGGAACTGGGCGGGCTCGATGAAGGGGATGCCCGCATCGGCCAGCAAGTAGTGGAGCATGCGGGCGTTCTGCATGCTGACGAAGGTGCCCAGCACACTGAGCACGCCGGTGGGCATGCCCAGCTCGATGCCCACGCTGTAGGCGTGGCGCGCCCGGGTGCCGGCCCCGGTGCCGATGATCATCTGATGCTCGGGCAGCGCCTGCTTGATCTCGCGGATCAGCGGATACACGGCGCTGCGACCGCGATCAATGAAGCTCTGACCTCCGATCTTGATGACATTGGCCTGGGGCAGGATCTGCAGGTTCGGGGTGTCCCCGGTGCGCGCCAGCAGGCTCTTGTCGGTGAGATTGCCGGCGACGAGCGCGGCCCCGAGTTCAGTCAGTAGAGAGGGGTTCATGGGAAGCAGGTCCTTGAGCAGTATTCAGCAGGGGTGACGAATCGGGGCGAATGCTAGTACGCGCCGCCCCGCCACGGCAAATCACAGCTGCACCACACGACCGCCGGCCGCCTCGGCATCTTCCGGGTCGTGAGTCACCAGCACGCTCGGCAGGCCGGCCGCCTGCAGGGTCTGGAACACCAGGGTACGCACCTCGCGGCGCAGCGCCGTGTCCAGACGCGAGAAGGGCTCGTCCAGCAGCACTGCATGAGGCTCGCTCAGCAGCAGACGCTGCAGGGCGACGCGCGACTTCTGCCCGCCCGAGAGCGTGGCCGGGTCGCGCTCGGCAAAGCCGGCAAGCCCCACGGACGCCAGCGCGGCCTCGACGCGCGCCGGCTTGTCCGGGCAGGCCGCGGGCAGGGCGAAGCGCAGATTGCCGCCCACGGACAGATGCGGAAACAGCAGCGGGTCCTGGAACAGCAGACCGATGCGGCGCTGCTCGGCCGGCAACTGCAAGACATCACGTCCGTCCAGATGAACGCGGCCCGAAGCCGCGAACGCCGGCGCCAGAAAGCCTGCCAGAAAGGCCAGCAGACTGGACTTGCCCGAGCCGGACGGCCCCATCACGCAGAGAATCTCGCCGGCCGTCAGCTCGGCGCTCAGACGCAGCAGCTCTCTGCCCTGCAGACTCAGTCGCACGTCCTCCAGCTGGAGTCGATGGGTCGCGCCGGGGGCGCTTGCACTGTTCACGGCGTGCTCCTCATGCCAAGACGATGGCGCCACACCAGGCGCGGGACCAGCAGGGCCAGGGCGAAGCCCAGCATCGGCAGCGCCGCCTGCAACAGAGCCCAGACAGCGATGATGCCGCGATTGCCCCCGGCCGCCAGGGCGACGGCTTCGGTGGTCAGCGTCGGCACCCTGCCGGCCCCGGGCAGCTGGGTCGCGAGATATTGCCCGACACTGACCGCCAGGCCAACCGCTGCGGCACTCAGACACGGCCCGAGCAGCAGCGGCAGCCGGATGCGCCAGAAACCGCGCCACGGCGAGGCTCCCAGGGTGATCGCCAGCTGGGTCCAGCGCGGGTCCAGATGCCGCCAGGCCTCCGAGAGCGACAGAAAGACATAGGGCAGCACGAACAGCAGGTGGGCGAACAGCACCAGCCAGGCATCCGGCGTCCAGCGCAGGAATTCGGTGGCCACGATCAGGCCGAACAGAAAGGCGATCTGCGGCACCAGCAGGGGCAGGTAGATCAGCCACAGGGCCGGGGCCAACCGCCGCCCGTGCCGCGCTTCGGCCTCCAGCACTGCCAGGCACAGTGTCACCGCGATGCAGGTCGAAGCACCGCCCAGCAGCAGGGTGTTGCCGAGCGGCGCGAGCACTTCGGGCAGCGCCCGCGACCAGGTCTGCAGGGTCCAGTTGCCTGGCAGTGCATCGGGAAAACGCCAGAAGCCCGCCACCGAGTTCAGCAGCAGCGCCACCAGACTGCCCAGCGCCAGGGCCAGCAGGAACGCGACGCCCAGTCGACCGGTGTGGCGCAGCACGACCTCGCCCCGCTCGCGCTGGCCCGCGGCCAGCCAGTGCCGGCCGGCCAGCGCCGCCAGCATTTCCAGCAGCCGCCACAGCAGCATCGCCAAAGCGGTCACCCCCAATTGCAGCACCGCGCCGGCCGCCGCCTGGAAACGCAGGCTCAAATCGGGGTCAGAGAACCACTGCAGCACGCTCACGCTGAGCGTGGCAGGGAGGGTCGGCCCGAGGATCATGGCCACGTCCACCGTCGCACTGGCATAGGCGATCACGGCATACACGGGCAGTCGCAGCAACGGGTAGAGCGCAGGCAGCACACAGAGCAGCCACGCCACGGCCGGCCGGTAGCCAAGTGAGCGCGCCAGGGTGACGCGCGGCCCGGGCTCGCACTGCGGCAGCGCTGCCAGGGCCATCAGCAGCAGGAACGGCACTTCCTTGAGGATCAGGGCCAGCATCATGGCGAGGCCCCAGGGGTCGTTGACGATCAGCAGATCAGGCGGCCGCTCCCATCCCGTCAGCGAGGGCGACACGAGGCGAGACAGCAGGCCCGCGGGGGCGATCAGGAAGGCGAGACCGAAGGCAGCCGCCGCATGGGGCACCGCCAGCAAAGGCGCAACGAGGCGACGCAGCCAGCGTTCGAGGGCGGTGCCCGACGAACCCGCCAGGAACATCAGCACGATGGCCAGCGCCAGCAGCGGCGTGAGCACGCCGGACAGCACGCTGAGCTGGACACTACGCCCGAGACCGGGCATGGCCAGCAGCTCCCGCCAGGGCGTCAGGCTGAAGGTGTCGCCGCCCAGCACGGGCAGATAGCCGAAGGCCGGCAGCAGCGTCAGCCCCACGCCGAGGGCGACGGGTGCCAGCAGCAGGCCGATGACCAGCCAGGGAGCCGCACGCAGCAGCACCTCAGCGCACTCCGTAGCGCGCCAGCCAGGCTTGCTCCAGCGCCTCCATCCAGGACGGATGCGGCTCGCGCAGTGGCGCTCCCAGCGCCTGGGGCGGCAGCGTGGCAGGCCCCGGATCGATGGCCTCGAAGCGCGCCCGGTCGACGGCGCTCAGGGCCTCCATGCTGAGCACGGTGGTGCTGCCCATGACCTCGGGCGAATAGGCCCGGGCCTGAGCCTCGGGCGACAGCAGGTAATTGGCCGCCACCAGCGCCCCGGCGCGGGCCGGCGCATTGAAGGGAATGGCCAGGAAGCTGACATTGCCGATGCTGCCGTCGCGCGGCACGAAGCTGCGCACCGTCGGCGGCAGCTCGCCAGCCAGGATGCCGGCACTGGCCTCGGCCGGACTGAAAGAGAAGGCCAGCGCGATCTCGCCATCGCCCAGCATGCGCCGCAGTTCGCCGCCATTGCCCGGGAAACTGCGCCCGCCGCGCAGCAGCGTGGGATGCAGCGCATCGAGAAAGGCCCACAGCGGCGCGGTGACGGCGTCGAACTGCGCCGGGTCCACGCTCTGGTAGAGCCCCTCGCGCTCGGCCACCAGCTCCAGCAGCGCCTGTTTCAGGAAAGTGGAGCCGAGGAAATCCGGCGGTCGCGGATAGGTGAACAGCCCCGGATTGGCCTGACTCCAGGCCAGCAGCTCGACCATGGAGAGCGGCGGCTCCGGCAGCACGTCCGGGTCGAAATAGAACACCAGCCGAGAGCGCGTCCAGGGCGACTCGTAGCCGTCCACGGGAATGGTGAAGTCCTCGCGCATCTCGGGGAAGCGATCGGCCTGCACCAGCGGGAAATTCGGCAGCGCCTCGGCGAAGGGGCCGTACAGCAGGTCGTTGGCCTTCAGGGCCGCGAAGTTCTCGCCATTCACCCAGAGCAGGTCGACGCTGCCACGATCGGCGTTGCCGGCCATGCGTTCGGCCAGGATGCGGGCGACGGACTCCGCCGTGTCGCCGATCTTCACGTGCTGCAGGCTGACGCCGTGCTGCGCCTGCAGCTGTTCACCGGCCCAGGCGATGAAAGCATTGATCTGCGGGTCACCCGCCCAGGCGTGGAAGTAGACGGTCTGTCCACGCGCCTCGGCCAGCACCGCATCCCAGTCGTGCGGATCGGGTGTCTGAGCGCGGCTGGCGGTGGCCAGCGCGGCCAGCAGGAGCAGTCCCGTCAACGCTCTCAGCATGCGGGAGTCCCCGCTTCTGCCGGGCTCACGCTGCCCGTCGCCACAGTGCTGCGCGCCAGCACGCCCAGGCGTCGCGCGCGACGCTCGCGGGAGGCCTCGTCCAGCACCGCCCCCAGCACCTGCTGGTGGAAGCGGTCACAGCCGATGCACAGATTCTGGTAGGGCTGACCGTCCGGTGTGGTGGTGTGGCACGCCTCGAGGAACTGCGCCTCGCTCCAGCCATGGGTGAGCCCCATGGTCTGCGGCGTGCCGGCATTGATGGCCTGCAGGGCGGGCAGCGCGCGCAGGCCATCGAGCATCTCCAGCAGTGGCTCCTCCACCAGATTGCCCAGGGGGTGCGCCGTCTTCAGGCAACAGGGGTAGACATCGCCGGTCGGGTCGATGGACACCTCCGACCCGGCGTGCTCATGGTTGAGAAAGTTCAAGCCGCCTGACCAGGCATTGCAGAAATTGTCCTCCAGCGTGGCCTTGGACAGGCCGCTCTGCCAGGCACGCCCACGCGGCCAGAGCTTGCCGATCCAGGCGTCCTCGGTGGCCCCGAACATGTTGAACAGGGGCGGCCCGATATCCTCGCCCGGCCGACGCGGCTCGAAGATGGCGGAGTTCTGCATGCCGGCCGCCGCGAACATGGCCAGCAGCCTGTCGATGAGCTTCTGGCGTTTGTCGCCTTCCATGCCGACGTGATAGTCGTCCATGCCCGCCACGGAAATGGTATTGACGCCCAGGGCCAGCAGCTCGTCGATGATCGCGGGCGTCAGCAGGTCGCCCGTGGTCTGCACCACCACGCGCACGCCGCCCTGGTCGCGATACTTCTCGCGGATGGCTTGCAGCGTGGGATACAGCACGCGTTCGCGCACGGGCTCGGTCAGCACGTCCCCACCCGAGAGAATGATCCGGCCACTGCGTTCGACGCCGTTATCGAGATAGCTCAGCCGCGCCGGCAGATTGGCGACAATGCGCGGCGCATTGCGTTCGGCCTCGGCCACCACGGCTTCCAGTTCGTCCCGCACATAAGGTCGAAAACGCTCTTCATAGCAATGCTTGCAGCGGCGATGGCAGTGCCAGCACACGACGTAATAGATGGATTCCACAGTACCCCCCCGGCCTTCGATAGATTCAGTCCAGCGCGTCCGCAGCATAGACATGCAGCATCATGTCGCTGTGTTCCGACCACACGGCTTCCTCGGCCAGCAGCGCCAGCCCCTCGTCGCGCTCGGCATCCACGACATCGCGGGCGCCGAACTCGTCGATGTAGAACCCGATCCGCCCAGCCTCCGCGCCTTCCTGCAGCCGCGCGACCAGCCAGGCCTTGAGCTCCTGCGGATCGGTATCCGGCTCGAGCCGTTTCAGGGCGCGCAGAATCTCCAGCACCGAGGCCTCTTCATCCAGATTGCTGCGCAGGACGTCCTCACGCATCGCTTGTACTCCTCATGTCAGGGACTTCGGGGCAGAGACTGCCCCGAGTCCGGATGGTTACCCTTGAGCAGCACAGGATACACAAGGACGACCGCCAGGATGATGCCGGCACCAAGATAAAACGTCAGCCCCAGTTCGCGCTGCTCGCCCAGGATGAGAATGGCCAGCAGGATGGCGTAGAGCGGTTCCAGATTCACCGCCAGCGCCGAGGCATAGGCCGACAGCTGCCGCAGCGCCACCAGCGAGAGGGCGAAGGGCAGCAGCGTGCAGGCCACGGCGAGCACGCCCAGCCAGAGCAGATCGCGGCCAGCCGGCGGCGTCAGCAGGTCCTGCTGCTCAGGCAACAGCGCTCCCGCCTCCCAGGGCGCGAACGGCAGCCATGCCAGCAGCAACGCCAGCAGCAGCACGAACACGCCGCCGCCGAGCATCTCCAGCGCCGTCGCGCTGAGGGCATCGGTCCGCTGTATCAGGCGCTTGTTGAAGGCCGTGAACAGCGCCGCCAGCACTGCGGAGAGGATGGCCACGACAATGCCCGTGTTCATGTCCTGCGGCGTGCCGCCCACCACCAGGGCGACGCCGGGCAGCACCAGCACCCCCAGCAGCAGTTCGCGCCGCACGAAGGGTCGCCCGGTCACCAGCGGCTCGATGAAGCACAGGCTCACGGGGATCAGCGCCATGCAGGTGGCGGCCACGGAAGCATTGGCGAGCTTCACGGCGGCATAGAACGTCAGCCAGTGCAGCGCGACCAGCACGCCGACGCCGAGAAACGCCAGCAAGTGTCGCATCGAAAGCCGCAGGATGCCGCGCCATACACGCGCCAGCAGCAGGAGCACCAGCCCCACCGCCAGCATGCGCCAGAGCACCAGCGGCAGCGCCGGCAGCGTGATCAGACGCCCCAGGATGGCGGTGAAGCCCCAGAGGAAGACGCAGAGATGTATCTGCAGCCAGGCGGTGCGGGAGTTGGACATGGTGAACCTGTGATCGGGTGTCGACGGCCGTGCGGCGCTCTTGAACACGGGGTCGGAAAAGGCCGCCAGCCTACACCAAAAACCGCCCTGCTGGCGGCGCTCCCTGCAATTGTGTCGCTGCGGACGGCAGGCTAGACTCGGCCCGTCCTCTCACCCTCTCGGAGACTCCCCGTGAACACCTCGCACTGGCAGGCGCGACTGCGCGCCCTGGGCCCCGGCATCGTCATGTCTTCTGCCGCCGTGGGCGGCTCGCACCTGGTGGCCTCGACGCAGGCCGGCGCCCTCTTCGGCTGGCAGCTGCTGTGGCTGATCCTGCTGGTGAATGTGCTGAAGTACCCCTTCTTCCGCTTCGGCGTGCAGTACACGCTCGAACGCGACGAAAGCCTGATCCAGGGCTATCTGCGGCGCGGGCGCGGCTACCTCATCGGCTTCACACTGCTCAATGTGGTGGCCGCCGTGGTGAACACGGCCGGCGTGCTGATCCTGACCGCCAGCCTGCTGCAGTATTTCATTCCGGTCACGCTCTCCCTGACCGTGCTGTGCTGGCTGCTGCTCGCCATCGCCCTGGCGATTCTGCTGGCCGGTCACTACCAGCTGCTGGACCGTCTGTCCAAGCTCATCATGGCCTGCCTGACGGTCACCACCTGCGTAGCGGTACTGATCGCCTGGCAGAACGGCCCCGCCGCGCCGGCCGACTATGTGAGCCCCTCGCCCTGGCAGCTCTCGGCGCTGGCCTTTCTCGTCGCGATGATGGGCTGGATGCCGGTGCCCATCGAGATCTCGGCCATCAGTTCGCTGTGGACCCGGTCGAAGCAGAAGCTGACGCGCGTGACGCTGCCCGATGCGCTGTTCGACTTCAATCTGGGCTACGGCGTCGCTGTCTTCCTGGCCCTGGTGTTCGTGGCGCTTGGCGCTCTGGTGCAGCACGGCTCGGATCAGGAGATCGCGCTCGCCAGCGGGGCCTTCGCCCAGCAGCTGGTCTCTATGTATGCCGCCACGATTGGCGACTGGTCACGCTATCTCGTCGCCGCCATCGCCTTCCTGTGCATGTTCGGCACCACGCTCGCGGTGATGGACGGCTATGCTCGCACGCTGGACGAATCCATTCATCTGCTGCGCGAATCCAGCAGCGAACCGGCATCCTGGTCGCTGAGTGCCTGGATCGTGGCCCAGGCCCTGAGCGGCATGGCCATCATCCTGTTCTTTCAAAGTGCTCTGGCGCCGATGCTGACGTTCGCCATGACGCTGGCCTTCGTGACCACGCCCTTCTTCGCCTGGCTCAATTTCGACCTGATGCGCCAGCAAGGGCTGTCGACCCGCATGCAGTGGTTCGCCTGGATCGGCATGGCCTATCTCAGCCTGTTCGCCTTGGGCTATGTGCTGTGGTGGTTGACCGCCTAGGCAAAAAAAAGGGTCGCCAGTGGCGACCCTGAACAACCCGGAAATCCGAGTCTAAAACCTTGCCTTGCGAAAGCGTTGTCAGGCCCCGCGCACGAAGACATTGCGCTTGATGCCGCCACCCAGCAGGCGTGCCGGCCAGCGGAAGGAGCTGACGAAGGACACGAGCACGGCCGCCGCGTAAGGGATCGCCTGAATCAACATCACGATGCTCCAGATGCGCAGGTCCGGGCTGCTGAACTCACGCGGAATCAGGTTCAGCATGGCCACGGCCAGACACAGGCTCACCAGCATCAGCAACTCCTCGCGCACCGCCGTCAACGCCTGCAACACCGCCGACGGACGCGCACATTTGGGCGTGCGCACGAAGGGCATGTCATCGGTGAACATGCCACGCAGGGTGGCGATGCCCACCGTGTGCGACAACGCCAGACCGGCGATCGCCGCCGCGAATGTCTGACGCAGATTCGCCTTCACGCGGGAGCGGTAGAGATAGATCATCTTCGACAGCTTGAACACGAACAGCGACAAGGGCAGCACGGAGAACATCACCAGCGGCGCGTCGATCTGTGTCGGCGACAGGATCATCGCGATGGTCCAGGCGATGGCCGCGAAATTGAACACCAGGTTGAAACCATCGGCCACCCAGGGCAACCAGCCCGCCAGGAAGTGATAGCGCTGACCATTGGTAAGCCGCGAGCCACGTACTCTGAACAGATCGCGCGTGTGCTTGCGCAGGATCTGCATCGCGCCGTAGGCCCAGCGGAAACGCTGCTTCTTGTAGTCGATGAAGGTGTCAGGCATCAGGCCGCGACCGTAGCTGTAGGAGAGATACATCGCTTCGTAGCCGGCTTCGAAAATGCGCAGGCCAAGCTCGGCATCCTCGGTGATGCACCACTCGCCCCAGCCACCCACCTGCTCCAGCGCGCTGCGCCGCACCAAGGTCATGGTGCCGTGCTGGATGATCGCGTTGCGCTCGTTGCGCGTGACCATGCCGATCTCGAAGAAGCCACGGTACTCGGCGAAGCACATCGACTTGAAGGCATTGTCGTCATGATCGCGGTAATCCTGCGGCGACTGCACGATGGCCATCTTCGGGTTCTCGAAGGCACCGATCAGATCGCTCAGCCAGTTCGGCTCCACCTGGTAATCGCTGTCGATGGCCGCGATGATCTCGGCCTCCGGATGCGTGCGCTCCAGCGCGTAATTCAGTGCTCCGGCCTTGAAGCCGGAGAGGGGCGCCACGTGGAAGAAACGGAAGCGCGCACCGAGCTTTTCGCAGTGAATCTGCACGGGGCGCCACACGGCTTCGTCGCGCGTGTTGTTGTCGATGACCAGCACTTCGAAGTCGGGATAGTCCAGCTTCGCCAGCGCATCCAGAGTCTCGATCATCATGTCTGCCGGTTCGTTGTAGGCCGGCACGTGGATGGACACCTTCGGCGTGCGGGTCATCACCAGCTGGGTGGGCTTGATCTGACGTCGGCGCGTGGTGTACCAGTGGGCTTCCGCCCACTCGTGCGCTTCGGTCAGCAGGATCGTCACGACGCCCAGCATGCCGATCATCAGCAGGATGCCGACGATGGTGGACGTGATGGTCAAATACTGCTGCGAGTAGTCATAGATGATCCAGACCAGCACCGTCGCGGTCACCGAGGCCACCAGCGCCATGAGGCCATAGCCCTTGGTCTTGAGCGCCTTGCTGTTGATGCCGAAGATGGCCAGCATGATCACGGAGGTCAGGATGGAAATCGCGGCCAGCACTTCCCAGCCGGGCACGCGCACGATGGGCTCGGCGAACGAGAACTTCGGATTGCGCTCCACATCGTAGACGCCCCAGTAGGCACCCACGCCACCTTCGTTCTCGGCCTTCCAGGGCTGATCGAAAGCCTCCATCAGGAAGTAGTCGTAGTTCAGTTCGTCGGCACGGTGCAGGAAGCGGCGCAGGAACAGCGCCTCGTTGGCCTCGCTCGCCACAGCTGCTTCGCGTGTGCGACCGTCAGACGGCCAGCCCACTTCGCCGATCAGGATCTGCTTGTCCGGGAAAGCGGCTTCGAGCTGTTCCATCTTGTCGACGATGTAGTCGACGGCGATGTCCACATCGATCCCTTCCCAGTAAGGCAGCATGTGCACCGTGATGTAGTCGACATGGTCAGCGAGTTCGGGATAGCGCAGCCACACATGCCACGGCTCGGCCGTGCTCACCGGCACGTTCACTTCACGACGCACGCGATCCATCAGCACGCCGAGGTCGGTGGCACTGAATTCGCCGCGCAGGATGGTTTCGTTGCCGACCATGACACTTGTCACGTTCGTGCTGGCATTGGCGAGAGCGATGCCCGCCTGGATCTCGTCTTCATTGATGATTGTGTCCATGCCCAGCCAGATGCCGATGACGACATCCATGCCGTAGTCGCGCGCAATGTCGGGCACCGCAGCGAGACTGCGCAGGCTGGAGTATGTGCGCAGGGCGCGCGTGCTGCTGGACAGCAGCTCGACGTCCTCGCGGATCTCTTCTTCCGAGGGCATGACGTTGTAGATGGCATTCTGGCCCTTCTGGAAGGGCGAAAACGCAAAGCCGCTGATCTCTTCAGGCCAGGGCACGACTTCCGTGGGACGATTCACCATCGCCCAGAGAAAATAGGTCACAACTGCGAACAACAAAGCGACAATCAGAGTCGATATACGCATAGATCCAGGGAATCAGAAAAAAATGGGTGGGGTAGGCAAACGGCGCGCATGGTATGGTTACGCCCTGTGCCCGTCAATAGCTCACGGGGAAATATATTTTTGTGGTCGCACGCTTGAAAAACCCTTGAAATGGCACGATTTTTCCCGGCTCGCACCAAAGTCAGGCAGTGCACCAAAAAGGCACAGGCAGGGGGCTTTCGCACCGAATGAGACCTCGAAAAATTTGTAATCAACGTTAAACAACCTCGCTGCCAACGGATAAGGATACCGATGCAAAAACTCTTCCATCTATTGCTTGCTTGCCTGCCCTGTTTGCACGTTTCGGCTCAGGCACAGACCGAACGAGTCGAAGTGACACTCCCCGATGCCAGCACACTCGCCGTCTACCGATTGCTCCCCTCCGCCCCGCCCGCTGGCGGCGCCCCTCTGGTGATCCTCATGCCGGGCGGCTCGGGCGATGAATCCCTCGCACGCGATCTGCACTTCTGGCTGGGCGAGGAACTCAAGGAGCGCGGCTGGGCAGTGGCTGTGCCGGTATCCCCCAACGGCCGGTCGTTTCGCGGTAGCAACAACGCCCTGATCCCGCAGCTGATCAGTGTATTGGAGAAAGATGAAAGAATTGCGGACGGCCGGACTCTGCTCGCAGGAATCTCGAATGGGGGCATGTCGGCGCTGGAGATTGCGGCACGCTCGCCCGAGGACTACCGAGGCGTCATGGCGGTGCCAGCTCTGATCCCGGAGCGGCTGGAGGTGTCGAGACTGGCAGGCATGCCCATCTACCTGCGCATAGGCGACCAGGACGAGTTCAGCTGGATGAATCGATTTGAGGAAACGCGCTCTGCCCTGGATCAGGCAGGCGCGATTGTCGATGCGGACCTGGTGTTCATGGCCCCCCACATGTTCTCGATGGAATGGGAGACCCTGGACCCCTGGCTACAGTCTGTGCTGCAGAATCCGTGACTAGAAGTTGTGCTCGACCAGAGGGCTGGTCTCGGCGTCGTAGTCGATACCGCTCACTCCGAAGCCGAACAGCTTGAGGAACTCGGCGTTATAGCCCGCAAAGTCGGTCAGCTCGAACAGATTGCTTTCGTCAACCTGCTCCCACAGCGCTTCGACACGGTGCTGCACAGCCGGATCGAGTTCCTTTTCATCGACGCGCAGACGACCAATGGCATCCAGGCGCGGCGCCGAAGAATAGAGACACTCGGTGAACAGCCGCTGGATCTGCTCCATGCAGCCCTCGTGCGAGCCCTGCTCCTTCATCACCTTGAACAGGATCGACAAATAGAGAGGCATGACGGGAATGGCGGAACTGGCCTGAGTCACGACAGCCTTCAGCACTGCTACACGAGCGTCGCCCTTGAGGCCGGCGAGTGACTGCGCGATGGCAGCGGCAGCGCGGTCCAGATCTTCCTTCGCCTTGCCAATGGTGGCATGTCCGTAGATCGGCCAGGTGAGCTTGTCGCCCAAATAGGTGTAGGCCACAGTCTTGCAGCGTTCCGCGAGCAGACCTTCCTGCTTCAGTGCCGCTATCCACAGTTCCCAGTCCTCGCCGCCCATGACCTTCACAGTGGCGGCGATTTCCTCGGCACTGGCCGGCTCCACGGTGACAGGAGCGATCTTGTGCGTGTCGGTGTTCAGATTCTTGGCCGTGTAAGCCTGACCGATGGGCTTCAGAACGGAAGAGTATGTCTCGCCAGTGGCGGGGTCTGAACGACGTGGCGCGGCCAGGCTGTAAACGATGAGATCGACCTTGCCCATGCTTGCTTTCAGGGCCTCGATGACCTGCTCCTTGCACTGCGCGGAGAAGGCGTCGCCATTGATGGTCTGGCAGAACAGACCAGCCGCTTCGGCCTCTTCATGAAAGGCGGCAGTGTTGTAATAACCGGCTGACGCGGTTTTGGCGTCAGTGGGAGGCTTTTCGAAACAGACACCCAGCGTGCTGGCTCCGCTGCCAAAAGCCGCCGAGATGCGAGACGACAGGCCGTAACCTGTGGAGCAGCCGAGAACCAGCACGTTGCGGGGGCCACCGTCGACGGTACCTTGCGCCTTCACATGGGCAATCTGCTCACGCACATTGGCAGCGCACCCTTGCGGGTGGGCGTTGATACAGATGAATCCGCGTACTTTCGGCTTGATGATCATGAAAAGTCCTGTTTTCCTATATGGCAATTCGGTCAGACACCCCCGAAACGGTGCGCTTCAGGGCAAGGGCGGCCATTATAGTGCCGTTCGCTGCCTTGACAACACCGGTTTAAACCGGCATAGTGCCGCGTCTAAAAATCGGCTGGCGAATGCATGGCGTTCGTCAAATCTGCCCTGAAATCCCTGGCGCAGAACCTGCCGCAAAATTTGAATCGTATTGAATTGCCTATGCATCAAGGAGCATCAGTTGGCCAACTCAGCACAAGCTCGTAAGCGCGCCCGTCAAGGGGAAGTTCGTCGTCGTCACAATGCAAGCTTCCGTTCCATGGTTCGCACCTACCTGAAGAAGGTGATTGCGGCGATCCAGACCGGCGATTACGACAAGGCGACTGTTGCCTACAATAACGCGGTTCCCGTGATCGACAGAATGGCCGACAAGGGCATCATTCACAAGAACAAGGCCGCTCGTCACAAGAGCCGTCTGAACACTGCCATCCTGGCGCTCAAAGCCGCCTGATATCTGCAGCAGTGGAAATGAAAAAACCGGCTGAAGCCGGTTTTTTTATTGGCGCAGGAATCATGATCCCGCTGCGGCCGGGACGCCCTATTCCACAAGCACCATGTTGTCGCGATGGATCATTTCCTCTTCGCCAGAGTAGCCCAGCACGTCTTCTATCCGGTCACTGGACAGACGCAGGAGTTTCGCGGTTTCACGACTGTCGTAATTCACCAGGCCGCGTGCGACTTCCTTGCCGTTCTCATCGAGACACGTGACAACTTCTCCTCGCTCGAACTGGCCGTGGCATGCAATCACCCCGACAGGCAGCAGACTGCGACCTGATCCCGTCAACACCTTCACGGCACCGGCATCGATGATCAACTGCCCTTTCGCCTTGAGCTGACCGGCAAGCCACTGCTTGCGCGCAGCCATGGGTTGCTTCTCGGGCAACAGCAAGGTACCGATCTCTTCGCCCTGCGCCAGCCTGACCAGCACGTCCGGTTCGCGACCGCTGGCTATGAGGGTGCAGGCGCCCGAACGCGCCGCCAGCTTGGCTGCAGACACCTTGGTGATCATGCCGCCACGTCCCAGACTGCCGCCTTCGCCGGCCATGCCGGCCAGCGTGGGATCGCCCGCCATGGCCGTGCTGATGACCGGGGACTCCGGATTCTGCCGGGGATCCGACTCGTGCAGCCCCTTTTGATCCGTGAGGATGACGAGCGCATCGGCATTCACCAGATTGGCCACCAGAGCCCCGAGTGTGTCGTTGTCACCAAAGCACAGCTCTGCGGTGGCCACGGTGTCGTTTTCATTGATGACCGGGATGACCCTCATGTCGACAAGGGTACGGAGCGTGCTGCGCGCATTGAGGTAACGCGTGCGATTGGAAAGATCATCATGGGTGAGGAGTATCTGCGCCGTGTGGACACCGTACTCCTTGAAGAAGGTTTCGTAGGTCTGGATCAAGCCCATCTGACCGACTGCCGCCGCGGCCTGCTGCAAATGAATCTCTTTCGGTCGTTTCTTGAGCCCCAGGCGGGCAACGCCCTCGGCCACAGCACCCGAAGAAACCAGCACCACCTGAATGCCCTGCTTCTGCATGGCGACCAGTTGTCCCACCCAGGCCGAAATGGCCTGCTTGTCCAGCCCGAGACCATTGTTGGTGATCAGGGAGCTGCCGATCTTCACTACCCAGCAACGCGTCTTCAGCAAGTCTTTTCGCATCATGCAGACAGGTCTCGCAGTTTCGTCAAATCATCAATAATTGTCGTCGTCGAAATCGTCGAAGTCATCCATGTCGTCATCCGCGGCAGCACGACGTGCGGCGCGACTGCTCTCGATACTCTTGCGGATCTCGTATTCCATCTCGCGGTCCAGCACCGCCTGAGCGTCCTGATACTCTGGATCTTCCAGCAGACGTCGGCGATGCTCTTCGACAGACAGCATGATCGCCTGGCACATGTCCGCGCAGCCTTCCCCGCTGATCGCCGTGATGGAAAACACACGCCCCTTCCACTTCAAGGCCTTGGTGAGACGCTTGATCAAGGCGGCACGTTCGTCTTCCGGCACCAGATCGAGCTTGTTCAGCACCAGCCAGCGCTCCTTGCGGGCCAGCGTCGGGCTGAATTTTTCCAATTCCTCGGCGATCTTGCGTGCGTGCACCACCGGATCAGAGCCGTCGGGGGGCGCCACATCCAGCAAATGCAGCAGCAGGCGCGTCCGCGACAGGTGCTTCAGGAAACGGAATCCAAGACCCGCCCCCTCCGAAGCGCCTTCAATCACGCCGGGAATGTCGGCCATCACGAAGCTGCGCTCACTGCTGACGCGCACTACGCCCAGATTGGGCACCAGCGTGGTGAACGGATAATCGGCCACTTTGGGTCGCGCGGAGGAAACGGCCCGAATGAGCGTGGATTTGCCGGCATTGGGCATACCCAGCAGGCCGACGTCCGCCAGCACCTTTAGCGTCAACTGCAGCACGCGGAATTCCCCGGGAGTGCCGTTCGTCGTCTTGGTGGGCGTGCGAGTGGTGCTGGACTTGAAGCGCGTGTTGCCGAGGCCGTGAAAGCCGCCGCGTGCCACGAGAACCTTCTGACCGTCCTGGGAAATATCAGCAATCAATTCTTCGGTATTGGCATCCACGATGGTCGTGCCGACGGGGATGCGCACGACGAGATCCTCGCCGCTCTTGCCGGTGCAGTTCTTGCTCTGCCCGCCCTGGCCGTTCTGGGCGCGATACTGTGGCTGAAAACGAAAATCCACCAGAGTGTTCAAGGAACTGTCGCCCACCAGGTAGACACTGCCACCATCGCCGCCATCGCCGCCGTTGGGGCCACCCTTGGCAATGAATTTCTCGCGCCGGAAACTCATGCAGCCATTGCCGCCCTTGCCGGCTTCCACCGTTATTTCGGCTTCATCTACAAACTTCATGGTTTACCTGCCCCGAAACCGGGATGCCTTAAGCGCTGATGTGGCGATTTGCCCAATATGAAAAAGCCCCGTCACGGACGAGGCTTTTTACCCGAGCACACTCGACCACTGGCCAGGATGCTCGGCGAACGAATTGAAATGTCGGATCAGACCGGAACAATACTGACGTATTTTCTGCGGGCCGGACCTTTGACTTCGAACTTCACTGTGCCGGTGACGGTCGCGAAGATCGTGTGATCCTTGCCAAGACCGACATTCACACCGGGGTGAAAGTGAGTGCCGCGCTGACGCACGAGGATATTGCCTGCCAGCACTGTCTCGCCGCCGAAACGCTTCACACCAAGTCGCTTCGACTGGGAATCGCGGCCGTTACTGGTACTACCACCTGCCTTTTTATGAGCCATTTTCTACTCCTGCCAGCTTGCGCCCGACTTTAAACGGAAATGCCTGTGATCTTGACTGCAGTGAACCACTGACGGTGGCCCTGGTGCTTCAGGTGGTGCTTGCGGCGACGGAACTTGATGATGCGCACCTTGTCGGCACGACCCTGAGCCACGACTTCTGCAGTCACCTTGCTGCCTGCGACGTAGGGAGCACCGATCTTCACGGACTCACCCTCGCCAACCATCAGCACCTTGTCGAAGCTGACCTGTTCACCTGTCGCGGCTTCCAGTTTCTCCAGCTTGAGGATCTCGCCCTCAACCACTCGGTGTTGCTTGCCACCACTTTCAATTACCGCGTACATATTTCACTCCAGATTGGGGTATAGGGGTGTTCTCTGCCAGCGCTGCGGTCTCAACGTGACACCGTTGTGTCGGGTCAGCGAACCTGTAGTCCAGCAGTGCCTATAGGGGCGGGCATTTTACGAGAACACTCCGGCAGTGGCAAGCCTGAGTATTGAAATTATCCAATCAATTCGCCCAATTGCGACACGCCTGCACAGCCCGTCATTCTTGACAGTCATGCCCTTCGCCCCTAGCATGCAGGCTCATTTTCCACCCAGCTCCAGCGCCCGCGTGCTTTCTCCCGGCAGATTGGCAAGGCCTCGGCCGGCGACGGCATTGATCACGGTAGTTCCATGTACAAACAGATTCGCGCGGTTGTCGCGTCCGATTTCGAAGCTGTCAATCAGGTGATTGTCGATCAGCTCTACTCCGATGTCGCGCTGGTCGAGAGCATCGGGCATTACATCATTGACGCAGGCGGCAAACGCATGCGACCGGTTCTCGTACTTCTCAGTGCACGCAGCTGCGGCTATGAGGGTAAAGAGCACATCCGACTGGCCGCCGTGATCGAATTCATCCATACCGCCACCCTGCTGCATGATGATGTCGTGGACATGTCGGCCATGCGCCGCGGCCGCCCGACCGCGAATGAGAAATGGAACAATCCCTCGAGTGTGCTGGTAGGCGACTTCATCTATTCACGCGCCTTCCAGATTCTGGTCAGCATCGGCAGCATGGATATCATGCGCATCATAGCCGACACCACCAATCGCATCGCCGAAGGCGAGGTGCTGCAACTGATCAACAAGCACAACAGCGCGGCGACCCAGGAAGGCTACATGAATGTGATCCGTCACAAGACGGCCATTCTCTTCCAGGCTGCTGCCGAATGCGGCGCCCTGCTTGCCGGAGCCACCGACGCGCAGCGGGCAATCCTGCGCGACGCCGGCATGCATATCGGCATGGCATTCCAGTTAATCGATGACGTGCTGGACTACGACGGCGACGCCGCCACCATGGGCAAGAACGTGGGCGACGATCTGGCCGAAGGAAAACCGACACTTCCGCTCATCCACGCCATGCGCAATACCGACGCGGATAACGCGGCCCTGCTGCGCCGCTGTATCGAGACCGGCGGCCAACAGCAAGGCAGTGACAGCCGCGATAGCGTCTTGCAGCGCGTGATCGCCATCGTGCGCCAATGCGGCAGCCTGGAATACACTCGGGATCTGGCGTTGAAGCAGGCTGACACGGCGATTGCACTGCTTAACCAGCTGCCCGACACACCGTTCCGCAACGCCCTTCTGGACATGGCCAACCTGTCCGTCCGCCGCAGCAGCTGAGACCATCCTCTCCCCTCAGCGCGGCGTTGCCCGCACACTGAACCCCGCACTGGATGAGCGCAGAATCGACCGCTCATCCAGCACGCGCACCTTGTCACGACTCGGCAAATAAAGCTGATTGCTTGTCAGCACGGCAACCCGCGCAAGCGCCATCTGCGTCGCAGACTGCTCCATGTCTCCCAGGATTTCCCAAGTCTTGCTCAAGGCCAGATAGAAGTCCGGCTCACTGTCCTTGCGCCGGATCGCGCGCTCGTAATGCGTGCGTGCCTGCTGGAAATCCCCCTGTGCATAGGCCTCATTGCCCAGGCTGTAATGAAAGTAGGGATTGCTTTCGTTGAAGCGCTCGATGGCTCTGGCGTACCGTTGCGCCGTTTCCAGGTCGCCCTCCGCCGTGTGGAATTTCACCAGGTTGTTGATGGCTGTGGAATTCTTGCGATCCAGAGAGAAGGACTTGCGATACGAGTAGGCAGCAAGCTCGCGATTCCCCAGCCTGCTGTAGGTGGAGCCCAGATTGTTCCAGACAATGGACTGATCCGCGTCGATCCACAGCGCATTGCGGAAATAGGTCACCGCCATCTCCAGCTCGTTGGCAATCAGTGCCTCGACCCCCAGGTTGTTGAAATACAGTGCCCGCCCCTGCGCATCGGTGACTTTGCTCGCCGTCAGCTGTTGCAGCGTGATCTCGGGCGTGAAGTCGACGACGTACTGGGTGTTCTGATCAAGGCGCCCGATGGCATTGATATGCTGACTCAGCACCAGATGGTCACCGCGGCGATCCCAGCTCGGGCGCACCCGCACCGTCTGGTATTGGGCATTGACGCCCAGATGACGCGCCATGGCGATGTACAGGCTGACCACCGACAGACAATTGCCCTGTCTGTCGGCAAAGGTTTGCACCGCCGTGCGCGTGCGCTGATCGTCATATTGCAGATTGAGATAGTCTTCGGTGAAGAGCAGCTGCTGCAGACGATCGACGATACGATAGTCCGAACTGCGATCGGTCACATGCGTATCGAGGTAGTCGATGATCTCTTGATTCAAGGCCAGAGCATCGAGTTGCGGGAAGGCGTCTTCCTGCTGCGACAGAATCTGCGCCTCCAGAGCATTGTCCGAGGAAAAGGGCAGCTCCAGCCGGATCACGGAACAACCGGCGAGCAGTGCCGCCAGCATCAGCAGCACACCCGCACGCACCAGGGTGTATTTCGTCCACATCGCCGCTCACATCCGGGTGGGTGTTGCCCGACCCGCCTTGTCCAGTTTCAGAAATTCGTAGCGTCCGTGGCTGAAATCCAGTGCATTTCCGTGCACATTGCGGAACAGCGCTATCCAGGCGGCGTATCTGCCGGCCTCGACGGTGCTGCGACCGAGGGCATTGAAATCGGTACGCCCCTCCAGCCGGAAGGCCTCGGGCCCCCAGGCTTCCTTGAATGTCGCCGCCTCACCCGCCGAGTCGTAGCGATATACCAGCGCCGCCTGCGTGCGGGCAATGCGCAATCGGTCGGACTGCAGGAAACGCACCTCGTACTGCGTCGCAAAATGCAGGCCATCCTGCCTCTCTTCAATCGCCACGCTGGTATCGATGATCACGCTCTTGAGGACATCCAGTCGCGTCACATGATTGAACGGTTCCATATCCAGCCGGACCATCGCCACGCCAAGATCCGTATCCTTCAACTCAGACGAGAGTCGCACCCGCCCGCGCTCATCGATGTCGACAATGGCGTCCGAGCCTGTGCGCTCCGCGCGCCCGGCGAGATCAAAGGCGGCCTTGAGCAGGGCCGGGGCTTCGGCCGGCAGAGGATGACGACTCCCCTCCTGCGCGAGCCACAAGCGATCGTCGGCGAACACCAGGGCGACATTCTCAGAGTGCAAGACCGCGTTTTCTCCGAAGGCAATTCCGCCGGGCACGATGATTTCGGGAATCGTCGAGGCCTCGAACTCGTCACCCAGGCGTTCCTTGAGGAACACGGCCGGCTCGCTCGACGCGATGCGCCGCAGTGCCCGACTGTCGGGATCGATGGCGGAATCGCTGTCGCGGCGCAGAGCCTCGCCCAGCAGCGCGAACTCGGGGATGCTCAGAGCGGCATCGCGGGCTGCCGGTGAATCCACGACCCAGCGCCGCCCGGCCGTGGCAAACAGACGACCACCCGACTCCGGGGCCTGCCCGGCAGCACCGCCGCTCAGCAGCAGCGTCGAATACTGCGCGTCCAGCAGCGTCTGCAGCATGGCCGCCGTTGCGGCATCGGCGCGATGAAAGCTCAGGACATGACGCTGCGCTGCCGGGGTATCGAGCCAGCGACGATGAAAGTCTTCATCGCTCGTCGGCTTTTGTGGACGGTCCAGCAGAAAAGCCAGGGCGCCGATTTCGCCGCGGACAAAAGCCTCTTCCCAGTTCAGCAGTTGTTCGGAATCCGGAAAGCTCAGGGGCGGGATATCCGCCAATGCCCCCACACGGGGTCGGCGCGGTGAAACGTCCGCCACCTGACGTCGATTGAGATTGAACGCGATGTCCACGCCAGCGGCGTTCAGTGCCGCCTCGAGCTGCTGCAGCGGCGCCTCTGCGGGGCTTTCCGGATCAAGAACGTCAGACAGGGTCACCGAAGCGAACAGGGCAGACACCAGTGCCACTACCATGGTGATGCTGCGCATGCTGCCTGCTCTTGAGACCAGGATCATTGCCCAGGCTCAGCACAGGCATCCCAGCGCTGCCCGCGCTCGGCAGCCTGCAGCTTGCCGTTCAATGCACCGATCCAGGGATGCTCGCCCCAGAAGTGCATCGGCCGGGCCATGCGCTCGACAAGACGTCGAGCGTCGGCAAGTCGGTCAGCCAGAATGGCGTAATCGACAGCCTGTTCCAGAACAAAGGAATCTGCGCCCAGGCTGCTCAGCGCTCGCTGCTGATGGGGCAGCCCCTGCTGCCAGTCGGCACCAGGCAGACTGAACAGCTGGGCGTAGGACAACTGGACTTCGGGAGACGCCGGATTCAGGGCCAGGGCTCGGGTGAACTGCTCCTGCATGAGCCGCTGCATCTGTTCGCGCTGCGCAGGGGAGTAGTCCGCATCACAGTCTTTCAGTTCCGTGTCCAGGTACTGTCCGTAATCGAGATAGAGCTGATAGTCGTCCGACTCGACGTCCTGCGCCTGCCGATACAGCGGCTCCACTTCAGGTGCCACCTCGCCTTCTTCGGATTCGCGCATGCGCAGGGCATCGGCCTGCCCCGAAAAAGCCCGCCCCGGTGGCGCAGTGCCCTGCGTCAGCGCCGTGAAATAGGCGTGCGAAAGATCAAAGCGTCCAGCATGCAGGGCCAACTCGCCCAGTTGCAGCATGACCTGCGCGGCGGGTGCCTGCTGCGCCGAATACTCGGCCATCTCGACTTGCGTGAAGAGAGTGCGTTCGTCCTCGCGCGTCTCACTCAACAGCACGAGGAAGCGATCGAACTCCTGCGCCAGCGCCGTCAGAGAGACGTCGAAGGACTGATCGTAAGCGAAGCGCTCCGCGCGGGATTGCTGCAGCTCACCAAGGTAGTCCTGCAGTTGGGCACGACGATCCATGAAGCCCTCGTACTCGTGCGCGTGCTGCAGGAAGTGCACGAAAAGCCCCGACTTCAGATTGGCCAGCTGCACGAGGCGGGGTGACGCGAGCGCGGCATCGTCATGGAGGATTTCGTCGAGCGTCAGCACGTCGTTCACCTCGAGCACGAGTTCGTACTGCTCGCGTGCCAGAGGAATCAGGCTGACCTGCCCCTCCTCTACCCGCAGGCGGGAAAGATAGTGCGCCATGCCCTCCTCGAACCAGCGCGGCAGACCGATCGGTCGATTATTGATGAGGAAGTGGCTGTAGTGGTGCTCCGCGAGATCTCGGGCACCCCGCGCATCGGAGAGCACGACGAAATTGGAACGCGGCGAGGAGTACAGGTAGGCGGAGTCCTGACCTTCGGCGAAGGGCCGATAGTCATCGTCGTTGTCGAACAGGTAGAGATAATTGGGAATCGGATCGGCGGCAACGGCAAGTGCCGGAGACAGCAACTGTGTCGCGGCTAGACGCCAGGCCTCCAGCAGGCGCGCCTGTTCCTCGGTGTCGCCACGCGAGCGCTGGCTGAGAATCTGGAAGCTGGGGGTGGCAACGGAAAACCAGCGCTCCCCTGCCAGTTCCACCTGTGCCTGCAACTGCGAGGACCACAGCAGGCAGGCTGTCAAAATGGCGAACTGGCGACTCATCGCAATCTCCAGAAACCCGGTTGCGGCCAGAGTAAGACAGGGTCAGAACCTTGGCAAGCGCTACATATTGGGATAGTTGGGGCCGCCGCCCCCCTCGGGCGACACCCACTGGATGTTCTGTGCCGGGTCCTTGATGTCGCAGGTCTTGCAGTGCACGCAGTTCTGCGCGTTGATCTGGAAGCGCTTGGCGCCGTCCGCCTCTTCCACGATCTCATAGACCCCTGCCGGGCAGTAGCGCTGAGCCGGCTCGTCGTAGAGCGGCAGGTTCTGCGACAGCGGAATCGAGGGGTCGCGCAGGCGCAGGTGGCAGGGCTGGTCCTCCTCGTGATTGGTGTTGGAGAGGAAAACGGACGAAAGTCTGTCGAAACTGATCCTGCCATCAGGCTTCGCATACTCGATGCGTGGCGCCTTTGCGGCTGGCAGCAACTGCAGGTGATCCGGGGTGCGGTCGCGCAGCGTGAAGGGGAAGCGACCGCGCAGGACATTGTGTTCTAGATACACCAGGGCACTGCCGAGCCAGAAGCCCAGCGCGTGGAATCCGGCGCTGAAGTTGCGCGAGCGTTGCAGCTCTTCGTGCAGGCTGGACTGACGGAAGCGGTCGGCGTAGTCCACCAGGTCGCGCGGCGCCTCGCCAGCGCTGTCCGCTTGACGCAGCGCTGCGTGCAGCAACTCGGCCGCCAGCATGCCGGATTTCATCGCGGTGTGACTGCCCTTGATCTTCGCGGCATTGAGGGTGCCGGCTTCACACCCCACCAGCAGCCCGCCGGGAAAATGCATCTGCGGCAGCGAATTCAGGCCGCCCTTGTTCAGCGCTCTGGCGCCGTAGCTCAGCCGTTTGCCACCCAGCAGGTACTGCTTGATGACCGGATGCTGCTTGAACTTCTGGAACTCCTCGAAAGGGCTCAAATGCGGATTGCGATAGCCCAGATCCACGATCAGCCCCACCGAGACCTGGTTGTTCTCGCTGTGATAGAGGAAGCCGCCACTGGAGCCGGCCGCACTTGCACCGATCAGCGGATAGCCCGCCGTGTGCACCACCAGCCCTTCCTTGTGCTTTTCGGTGGGAATCTCCCAGACCTCCTTGAGGCCGATGCCGTAGTGCTGCGGGTCGCTGTCACGCGCCAGTTGGAAACGCTCGATCAGCTCCTTGCCCAGATGACCGCGGCAGCCCTCGGCAAACACAGTGTAACGCGCATGAAACTCGAAGCCCGGCTGGAAGCTGCCCTTGTGCTGACCATGAGCATCCACGCCCATGTCGCCCGTGGCCACGCCCTTCACGCTGCCATCCTCGTGATAGAGCACTTCGGCGGCAGCGAAGCCCGGAAAGATCTCGGCACCCAGCTCGCTGGCCTGCTCAGCCAGCCAGCGGCAGAGATTGCCCAGGGAAATGATGTAGTTGCCGTCGTTGTGCATGGGCCGCGGCACCAGCAGACCGGGGAATCGCACGGCACTCTCGGGGCCGGAGAGATAGTAGACGTCGTCGCCGGTGACGGCGGTGTTCAACGGCGCGCCGCGTGCCTTCCAGTCAGGAAAGAGCTCATCGAGGGCACTGGGTTCGAAGACGGCGCCGGAGAGGATATGAGCCCCGACTTCCGAGCCTTTCTCCAACACGCAGACACTGACTTCCTGCCCGGACTCCCTGGCCAGCTGCAGCAATCTGCAGGCGGTGGCAAGGCCGGCCGGCCCCGCTCCCACAATGACGACATCAACTTCCATGGACTCGCGCTGCATCATTCCTACCCCGGCTGGCCGTTCAAAACAGGGGCGCATTATGCGCAATCGGCCTGCAAAGCGCAAAGTACGTGGCTTTGCGACTCATGACAGTGCATTGTCAAAAATCGGCGATTGCCCGCAGATTGACAGAATTGGACCCGCCTAAAGCACAGCAGATCACAATATGTTACCAAACCGGACTCTTTGCTCCTGTACACTCCGAGCATTCAATCTTCGATCAGAGCCAAGTCTGGCGTTGAACGGAACCTCTAACGACGTACCTCGTGCGTTTCACTCGACTCGTTACATTCCGGAGTTCACATGACAGATCGGCGAATTGTCTTTTCCCGTTTGTTGCAAATTCTCTGTCTACCCTTTGCCACCCGTTCCACCCTCGCCCTTGCCATCGCCATCTCCACCGCACAGGCGCAGGAAGCCGGCAGCGATGAATCCACCGTCGTCTACCCGGCCAGTTTCTTCGAGCAGTACACCCCGGCATCCGCCAACGACATGGTGACACGCATCCCCGGCGTGACCCTTGGTCGTGGCAACAACCATGGCGGCGGCCGCGGCCTTGGCACCAGCGGCGACCTGCTGATCAATGGCAAGCGCGTGGCCGGCAAGGACAATTCCACCAGCAGCCAGCTGACCCGCATCGCGGCGGACCAGGTGGAGCGCATCGAGATCATACGGGGCTCCTCGGGCGACATGGACGTGCGCGGCTCTGCTCAGGTGGTGAACATCGTGCTGAAAGAGTCCATGGACACGGCCAGCATTTCGGCCGAAATCAGCATGGACTACCACCACGATGACACGCTGGACCCGGGCGGCTCGTTTTCCTATGGCGGCCAGGCCGGGGCCCTGAATTACCTCTTCAATCTGGAGGTGGACCCGCGCTACAACGCTTTCGAGCGCACCGAGTACAACTACCTGCCTGACCGCAGCCTCAGCGAGATCGTGCTCGAGGACAGCTACCGCGATCAGAGCAGGGTGCAGGCCAGCATGAATCTCGGCTACGACTTGGCGCGTGATCGTCTGCAATTCAATGCGCTGATCGGCGACGAAGATCACCCGTACAATATCGACCGCAGCATCCTGCGCGCGCCGGCCGTGACCGATGTGTTCCGCCACGAGTGGGAGAACACCGAGAACAATCACGGCAACTGGGAGGTCGGCGGCAATCACGAGCATACCTTCCTCGATGGCAGCCGCTTGCAGTTCCTGTTCATCGTCAACGAAGAGGTGCGCGACAGTGTGCGCGAGCGCTTCACCGTGCGGACGGATGCGCGTGACAAGACCAGCTTTCTGCAGTCCGATCGCACCACCCGCGAGCGCATCGGCCAGGGCAGCTACAGCTGGCGGTTGACCGAAACCCAGGACATGCAACTGGGCTTCGAGCGTGCCCAGACCATTCTCGACACCCGCCTGCTGGTGGGCTCGGCCACCGCGACAGGCAGCGCCAATGCGGCCTATGGCGGTCTGGTGCCGGTGCTGCGCTCCTCCAACCGGGGCTCGACGGTCGAGGAAATGCGCTACGAGGCGTTCGCTGTGCACAACTGGACACTCAACCCGAGGATGAGTCTGGAAAGCACGCTGCTGTATGAAGACTCCACCATCAGCCAGAGCGGCGCGGCCAGTCGGGAGCGCGACTTCCAGTTCTGGCGTCCGAAACTGGATTACCGCCTCGACATGACCAGCTCCCTGCAACTGCGCGCGACCGCCGAACGGCAAGTGTCGCAACTCAGTTTCGAGAGCTTCACGGCGACGACGAACAATCAGGACAACGACAAGGACACGACGTCCGGCAACCCGGATCTGACGCAGGAAATCGAGATGCGCTACGAGCTGGGTCTGGAATACCGCCTGCCCAACGATGGCGGCGTGCTCAGTGCCCGCGCGTTCTATCGCGACATCGACGATGTGATCGGCAAGATCAATCTTTCCAGCGACCCGATGAAACCGGAGTCGGCCACCGGCAATCTCGGCAATGGCAAACGCTATGGCGCCTACTTCGACGCCAGTGCACGCCTTGGCTTCCTCGGACTGCCCGAGGCCGTGCTGACGGCCAGCGTCAATGTCTTCGATTCGCAGGTGTTCGACCCGATCCTGGGCGCCGACCGCCGCTTCAACGGCCGTGGCAATGGCTCGCTGGGCTTCCGGCATGACCTGCCCGGACTGGGCATCAACTATGGCTTCAATCTGCAGACGGACTTCCACGGCGGCGACAAGAACGTCGACGTGGACACGCTGGAAGTCGGCCTGCCCGGCACCCAGCTGAACCTGTTCGTCTCCAAGGTGGCCTTCCAGGACGTCACTTTCCGTCTGGAGGCCAACAATGTGCTGAAGTCGGAGTTCTGCCGCGATCGTCTGCGCTTCGACGGTCTGGTGGGCCTCGGCACACTGCGGGAGATCGAGGATTCCTGCAGTGCCGGTGGCGGCCAGAAGATCGCTCTGAAGATTCGCACCACATTCTGAAGTCCAGGGCTCACACTTCTTGCACGCTCGCGAACACCGGCCTCATGCGGTCAACCACCCTCACCAAGAGCCTTCACCAGGCCGAGTCTCGGGTGAAGGGCTAAATAGACTTCTTCGACTATATGAACGAGCGCTCAGTGCCCGGGGAAGTAGCACAAAGGGCGGTCGAAGAAAATCACCTCGTATAGAGATCAGCAAGCGCTGATGCGAGCCGCCGTCAACGTTTACTGAAGATCATCATGTGCTGCCAGGGCAGGAAATCCAGCGTCTCCTCGAACTGCAGGTCGAACACCGCCATCTCGCGCTTCACCTGAGCCTGGGTCATCTTGTGCAGCGGGCGGATGGGCACGCTGCGATCCTCGCCGCGATACTCCACCAGAATCACGCGTCCGCCCGGCTTCAGTGCCGTGAAGATGCTCTGCATCATCTCGTAGGGATGGGAGAACTCGTGATAGGCATCCACCAGAAAGGCCACGTCCACGGAGTCGGGCGGCAGGTTCGTGGTCTGCAGGTCTCCCAGCACCCCTTCCACATTGCTCACGTTCTCGTTGAGACGACGGGCCTCGACCATGGCCAGCATCTCGGGCTGGATGTCGACGGCGAGCACCTTGCCCTGGGGCACCTTGGCGGCGATGCGGAAGGTGAAGTAGCCCGAGCCGGCGCCGATGTCCGCCACCACGTCCGTGGGGCGCAGATTCATGTTCTCCACCACCTCGTCGGGCATTTCCTCATGCGTGCGGGTAGGGCGTTCCAGCCACTCGGCCGCCAGATGGCCCATGACGCCGGAGGTCTCCCGGCCCATGTAGAACATGCCGGTGCCGCCATCAATGCTGCGCTGAGGGGCGTAGACATAGCGGGATTCGGCCTGGTCCTGCGCCACGGCGGCACAGGCGGTGGCCAGAAGGCCGAAACAGACAAGCAACAGACGGCGGGCAGACGACATGGGCAAGGCTCCTGTGCGGGTTGTTGTTCTTGTGCAGCGGGGTCGGGGCGATTGTAGAGGATGCCCCGGGCGAAAGACACAAGGACGCCGCAGGCGCCACGCCGGGAGAATCAGAGCAGTTTCAGCCAGCGATGGCCGCTGCCCTTGCAGGTCAGACAGATCTGCGCATTCGCCAGCGTGCCGCGGCCCTCGCAGGCGCGACAGACGTCCTGATACGGCTTCTTCAGAATGACGACCAGTTCGCGATAGGCCTGAAGGTGACGGATGTCTTGCACGTTGGCGTTCATGTCGCAGGGCTCCTGACGGGTGGCCAGTGGTGGCTGATCGGTGGCCGGACTCCCGGCAGCGATCACGGCGATATTTGGGCCATCCACCGGCACGACAGGTGTTGAACGGCTCACAGAATCTCCGCGCACGGGCTGCGCTGGCGACAAACTGTGACGAACTTCATTCTTCCCGGTGCGCCGGTCGACTGCGTGACTCGCACCGAGGCGTTCAGCGCAGGGTGAAGCCCTGTGCGGCCAGGAATTCGCGCATGTGCGGACGCGCCTTCTCGCTCAGCAGGCCGGCCACCTGCTCGCTCCAGCTCTGGCCGTGTCCGCCTCCCGTGCGGGTGCGGTAATACTCCTGCACCTGGGCGTCGTACAGGGCGATGCGTTCGGCGTCTCCCTGCTCGCTGTAGACCTCGTCCTTGAGCACCACCGCCAGCGGCAGGCGCGGCTTGCACTCGGGGTCGTGGTCGGGGTACCCCAGACACAGACCGAACACCGGGTAGACGCCTGCGGGCAACTGCAAGAGTTCGGTGACTTCCTGCGGGTGATTGCGCAGACCACCGATGTAACAGATGCCCAGCCCGGCCGACTCGGCGGCCACCACCATGTTCTGCGCCATCAGGGCCACGTCCACCGTGGCAATGATGAAGTGCTCGGTAAAGTCCCCGGCAAATGCCTTGCCCTGCTGCTCGCAGGCGTTGGCCGCGCGCTTGAGATCGGCGCACAGCACCAGAAATTCGGCCGCAGTCTGCACATGGGCCTGATTGCCCGCCAGCTCGGCAAGCCGTCGCCGACGCTCGGCGTCGCGCACACGAATCACGGTGCAGCCTTGGAGGAAACTGGAGGTGGCCGCCGCCTGTCCGGCCTGCACGATGGCCTGCAGCAGGGCCTCGTCGATGGGCGTGGCGCCGTAGCGGCGGATGCTGCGGTGGCGGTTGAGCAGATCGATGACCGGGGTCATTGCAGGGCAAGTCCCGGGGTGAGCAGGGCGTCGAGGAAATGCGGCACCACGTCGTTGGCCAGCGGGGTCTCGGCATTGAAGAGCACGATCATGCCGATATCCAGCGCCGGCACCAGCACCAGCTCCGTGCGGAATCCACGCACGCCGCCGCCGTGATGCACCACGCGCTGACCGGCATAATCGAAGACACGCCAGCCCAGGCCGTACCAGGCGTGTTCCAGATGCGGCCAGCGGTTGAAGTAGTTGCCGTGGGGCGTCTCCACCACCGGCGCGTGCTGCTGCGCCAGCACTTCGGGCGGCAGCACCTCGGGGAAGGCCCCCAGATTGGCCTGCGCCCAGAGAATCATGTCGTTGAGGCTGGCATTCACCCCGGCGGCGGGGCCGACGCTGTAATAGGCCGCATTGGTGCTGACCGTCTGCCACTGTTCGCCGCGACGCTGATGCGGAGCGCTGACATTGGTGTCCGCCAGATAGTCCTCCAGCGTCATGGAGGCCCGCGTCATGCCCAGCGGCTCGAACAGCCGGCTCTCGACATACTGTTCGTAGGGGATGTGCTCCGACACCTGCACCACGTCCGAGACGAGGGAGAACACCACGTTCTGATAGCCATAGCAGCGGCCCGGCTGGCACACAGTGGGAATCTCGGTGAACTTCTCCTGGATCTTCTGATAGGCCACGCCGGCGTCCAGCATGTTGGAGAAGGCATGGGGCATCAGTCCGGTGGAGTGACTCAGCACATGGCGCAGGGTCAGCCCGCGGCTGCTGGGCTCCGTGCCGATGGCCAGCTGCGGCAGGACGTCCGTGAGGGGCGTGTCCCAGTCCTGCTTGTGCTCATGCACCAGGGTGGCAGCCACCGCTCCAGCGAAGGTCTTGGAGACCGAGGCGATGCGGAACAGCGTGCTGGCGTCCACGGGCGCGGCCTGACCGATGGCGCGCACTCCCCAGGTCTGCACCTCCAGCACCCGGTCGGAGCTCACCACCGCCATGGCCACGCCGGGCACGGTGCTGGCGGCCACACTGGCGTTGAGCCACTGGGCATATTGGGCATAGCCCGGAGTCTGGGCACTGAGCGATGCGGGCAGAAGCAGGGCGGCAGCCCAGAGAACGACACGAGAACGACGAAGGGATGCGGACAACACGAAAGACCCCGGAAGCGGACAAGGCAGATGGGCCGGGAACATAGCATGGCAGGCAGTTTTTGCAAAAAAAATGCCGGCTGGGGGTGCCCCGCAGCCGGCCAAAGTCAGGCACAGTGTTGAAACCTGTCACCCTTGCCTTGCACTGGTAACGCAAACTCAGGACATGATCACCAGCATGCGACGGTTCTCGCGCAGCACGCTCAGGGCGGTCACGGGCGCGTCGGCGTCCACGCGCTGATTGAATTCCTGCAGCGTGGCGACTTCGCTGCGATTGACCTCGAAGATCACGTCGCCGGCGCGCAGACCGGCCTGCCAGGCGGGACTGCCCTGCTCGACGCTGACCACTTCCACACCGCGACGCTCACCCGCACCGGCCACCTGATCCAGGCTGCGCAGCTGGGCACCCTGGTACACCGGGTCGGCCAGCGCACGACCGCTGTCCTCGGTGTTGGCGGCCAGAGCCGGCTGACCTCCGCCGACCACGGCATTGATGCGCTGGGCCTCGCCATCGCGGTACACCAGCAGCTCGACTTCCTGATCACGACTCATCAGGCCGATCATGTTGCGCAGCTCACGCCCGCTGTCGATGCGACGCCCATCCACCTCGACGATGACGTCGGAGGCCTGGATGCCGGCCGCTTCCGCCGCACTGCCGGGCAGCACGCTGGTGACCAGGGCGCCCTTGCCTGCGCCAGTCTGCAGCGCCTGCTCCATCGCGGCATTCAGATCCTGAATCTGCACACCCAGCTGACCACGGCGCACTTCACCGTCGCGCTCCAGATGCGTCATCACCGACGCGATCATGTCCACCGGCACGGCGAAGGCGATGCCCGCATTGGTGCCGGTGCCGCTGATGATGGCGGTGTTGATGCCGATCAGCCGGCCTTCCAGATCCACCAGCGCGCCCCCGGAATTGCCCATGTTGATGGCGGCGTCGGTCTGGATGAAGTCTTCGTAGTTCTCGTTGTTGAGCCCGGAGCGCCCGAGCGCGCTGACGATGCCCTGAGTCACCGTCTGCCCGAGTCCGAAGGGATTGCCGACAGCCACCACGTAGTCCCCCACGCGCAGATCCTCGATGTTGGCAAAGGGCAGTTCCTGCAGGTTCTCAGCCTCGATCTGCAGCAGGGCCACGTCGGTGCTGGCATCACTGCCCAGCAGTTTCGCCTCGAACTCGCGCCCGTCCTGCAGGGACACGGTGATCACGTCGGCCTTGTCGATCACGTGATGATTGGTCACCACATAGCCCTTGTCTGCATCCACGATCACGCCCGAGCCAGCGCCGCGCACCGAGGGCTGGCGGTCCTGACCGGGAGCGGCCGAGGGATCATTGAAGAAACGACGCATGTCCTCTTCATCGAGAAAGCGCAGCGACTCCGGCGCGGGACTGGTGCGCGCCGTGGAGATGATGACCACCGCCGGGGTCACCTCTTCCAGCATGGGCGCAAGGGACGGCACGCCGTTGCCGGCGGCGTCTTCACTCAAGGCAAACGACGGGCTTGAGGCCAGCGCCCCCAGCCCCAACATGAACACCAGACTCACAACTCGCTTGTTCATCGCAGACACCTCTCTTGCGTAACACGGATGGTCGAACGTTGCAGCCGCCATGACTCAGCAGCTCATGGCGCTACAGTGCAGCCGCAGAGAACGAAATACCTGTGGAAATGCGGAAGTTTTCATCCAGAAAATGTGATGAAACCGGCAAAGCGCCGTGCCGCGCTGGAAAGCTGATCCAAATAGGGATAAAAGACGTTAAG
>JAURIJ010000033.1 GCA_030832825.1 Gammaproteobacteria bacterium | reverse complement strand
CGTCAGCCCCTCGCTCCAGTTGCCCGTGTCGTAATCGGGATAGACCGAGTTGCCCCACCAGTTGTGCAGGATCTCGTGCGGGTAGGACGATTCCAGAATGAACGGGAAGCGGATGATCTGCTCGCCCAGCAGGGTGAAGGACGGCATGCCGTAGCCGGTTTCCCAGAAGTTCTCGACCAGGGCGAACTTGCTGAAGGGGTAGTCGCCGAGCATGGGCTCGTAGAGCGCCAGATAGCGCTCGGTGGCATCGAGATAGCGTGTGGCCAGATTGGCGTCGGGTTGGCGCAGATAGGCCAGCAGCTCGACATCGCCGCTGTGTACGCTGTAAGGCGTGAAGTCGGCGGCGATCAGATACACCTCTTCCATGGCCTGCTCGCTGCGCCAGAAATTGCGGCGGTCCTCGGAATCGCCCTGGCTCACCGCCGTCCACTGCGCGGCGCTGGCGCTGAACGCCACCTCCATGTCGAAGCTCATCAGCCCGGCCTGGAAGTCGGGCACCCACACGCTGCTGTGGTCGAGGTAAACGCCTCGTGTGTCGATGATGCCGGTGGTGGAGGAAAAGCTCTGGGCGTATTCGGCGCTGAGCTGGCGGGCGTCGGTGTTGATGTTGCCGGCATAGCGCAGACTGATCTGCGGGCTGTCATCGGTCACCACCAGGCGATAAGCGGTGGCGGCGGCGATCTCGCGCCCGGCATCGGCGGCACTGGCACCGGTGTCGGCGGGCAGCGCCTCGATCTGGAAATTGCTGCCCTGCAGGGTCTGCAGGGTCAGCGCCTGATTGAGGCGGAAGCGGTACTCGCGCGGGGTGCCGGTGACGGCGGGCAGGGTCAGGGTGTCAGTAACGCTGATCTGGCTGGTGGACGGGTCGAGCGTCACCTGCAGCGAATGATGCAAGGCGCCGGTCTGCGCGTGCACAGCCAGTGACGTCAGCAAGGCCAGCACGAGGCTGGCCAGATGGGTGATGTGCCGCATCGAATTCCCCTCAAGAGTGGTGGGAGCAGGCAAGCCCGCACTTAGAGGCCCAGCAGTTCCCGCGCGCGGGCGTCGTTCCAGTCGGCCATGTAGATCTGCGAGCTGCCATCCGGCGTGCGCGTGGTGCTCCAGGCCAGCTTGTCACCCTGCGGTGTGAACACCGGGAGGATGTCCGTGCCTTCGGTGTTGGTCACCCGCACCGGGTCGCGCAGTCCCAGCGTGTCTACCATGAACAGCTCGAAATTGGCGTGGCCCAGCACATTGCTGGAATAGATGATGTAGTCGCCACTCGGATGGAAGTACGGGCCCCAGGACACCATCGCGGAATCGGTCAGCTGCCGCGCATTGCTGCCATCCACGTTCATTGTCCAGATCTCGGCACTGTTGCCGTCCGGATTGAAGCGCCGCCACACGATCTGTTGATCGTCGGCACTGAAGAACGGCCCGCCGTCATAGCCCGGCGAGAAGGTCAGCTGCTGAACGTTCGTGCCGTCCGCATCCATGATGTAGAGATCCATGAAGTAGGAGGCATCGTCCTCGAACAGGCGCTGCTCGGCCTGGCTCAGCGGACGGCTGTAGGCCTCGCGGTTGGAGGCGAACAGAATCTTCGAGCCATCGGAGGAATACGAGCCCTCGGCGTCATAGCCGCGGCTGTTGGTCAGGTTGGTCAGACCGCTGCCATCCGCGTTGGCCACGTACATGTCGTAATGCTCGTCGTAGTCCCAGGCGTAGCCGCGCTGCACGGCGCTGGCACGCATCTCCAGCTCGCGTTGCTGCTTGCCAATGGCGTCCGGGTCCTCGTGGGTGGAGGCGAACAGCACGGTGTTCTGGGTGGGGTGAATCCAGGCGCAGGTGGTCAGGCCGATGCCGGGGGAGACACGGGTGGTGGTGCCGGCGAGCAGGTCGCGCACGAAGATCTGGTAGAAGGGATTCTCGCCTTCCAACTCGGCCTGATAGATCAGCCGGTTGCCATCGGCACTGAAGTAGCCCTCGCCCGAGCGCTTGCCTTCGGTGATCAGCTGGTGGGTGTTGAGCAGCAGTTCGCTCTCGTAGAGCGGCCCTTCGGCGGCGGCGGCCGCGGGCGGCTCGTAAGCGGCAGAGGCACCGGCGGCGCCATCGGCACCGGCTTCCGCCACAGCGGGAGGAGTTGCCGACTCGGGCGCTGCGGCCGGTGTGGTGTCCTTACTGCAGGCTGCCAGGAGCAGTGCTGCGCTGATGAGGCCTGCTGACTCGAATCGCATTGCCGAATTCCTCTTCTGTGTAATGTCTGCGGGCAGTGTAGCAGGGGCGCCCGCGGGCCGGCAATCAAGAACCATTCTCATTTTGAGCCTGGAGGTACACGTCCACTGCCTTGCGCCCCCACGCTTTGCACCATGAAAAAAGGGCCGACCCCTTGCGGGACCGACCCTCTTGCATAGCTGCGCCGAAACTCAGTTGCCGACTCTGTCCCACTGCGCTGCCGGGGGCGGCGTGTCGCTGCCCACCGGACGGAAGGCCTCGCTGTACAGGAAGAAGTCTGTCAGCACGGCACGCAGGTGAATGGAGGCGTTAAGGTTGTCAACCACCTCGGACCCGAGCTTGGGCTGCGCCAGCACGAAGCCGATGGCGGCACTGGCCTTGCGCAGATCGTCCAGGATCACCTGCTCGAAGGCATCGCTGCTGCCGGCCAGGGCCTGGCTGGCGTTCTGCATGGCCTTGAGCATGTTCTCGAGGGTCGGGCGCGGATGCGGACCCATGCCCGACTCATCCTGGGGCGGACGTCCCTGCGCGGCATACGCCAGCAGGAACTCGTAGCCCGATTCAATCGTTTCGATATCGTCTTCCAGATTGTTCACGCTGCTGCTTACTCCGCCTTCCACTTGTTGGTGTCATGGTTCTCTTTCATTTCGGCTTCGGAAATCCAGCCAGTGACCATGGAGCGGGTGTAGAAGCGCTTTTCCGGACGTACAGCGAAGTAGATGTGAATCGCGGTGAAGGCGATCAGACCCAGAGTGGCCGTGCCGTGCAGCAGGAAGAAGATACCCAGTGAGCCTTCATCTTCCACGCTGGGACGATCCCACCAGGGGGTGTTGATGTTCAGGAACAGGGTGACGCCGGTGGCGATCACGGCGATGACCAGCACAGTCATGGCCCAGTGCATGCCCTTCTGTTCGAAGGAGTACTTGCCCGGCTTGATGCTCTCGTCAAACGGTTCCTTGAAATCGGCCGGCCCGAGCAGCATGGACTTGAAGTCCTGCCAGAACATGGCGCGAATGATGTGGAACACGCAGACGAAGGTCAGCACAAGGCCGGCGATCCAGTGAATGTTGAGCCAGGAGATGCGAATGCCCACGATAGGCGAAATCCCGGTGGCGATCAGTACCAGCACACTGCCAGCCATGATCCAGTGAAAGGCACGGTCGATGGCATCGTGACGGTTGACACGCTTGCCCTCAGAAGAAGGACGCGCTTTCTTCTTGGCCAGTGCAGCCATGAAAATGGCATGAGCGGCCAGCAACAGGAAGGCGGCGACGGCGACCACCCACAACAGATCCCAGGACACGCCCAGAATCACTTCCTCTCCCCAAACGTCGTGCCGGTAACGAATAATTTCCACAGTCCTAGTCCTCGATGTTTTTATCTATTGTTATGTTCCAGCCACACATCAGCAGCCTGCGGCCAGAGGCCGCAGTGATATTCACGGCGGCCTCTGGCAGTGACGGAAGCAGGTTCTGGATTACGCGTGTCCGCGAACAGCCCTGTTCACAAGATTTTCCATCAGGGGCATCTTGAAGTGGTTGAAGTTCAGGGGCTGTGCGCCCTGAACGGCCAGGCTGGCGACCTGATCGGCCGTTTCCTGGTTGCGGGCCTTGCCACGAATGGCGGACTCGACACTGGTCAGACGACGCGGCGTGCACTGCACGGCGCCAGCCACCAGACGGGAATCCTCGATGACGCCGTTGTTGACGCGCATGGCAGCCGCGATGCTGACCAGAGCGAAGTCCCAGACGTTGCGGTCTGCCACTTTCTCGAAGTAGAACTCGGCATTGGCCCACTTGGCGGGGATACGCACGGCAGTCAGGATGTCGCCTGCGCGCAGCACGGTCATGTGGCGGATGTCGAGGTTCGGACCCACGAAGAACTCTTCGGCATCCACCACGCGCTCACCGGCGGCGTTGCGGATGACCATCTGGGCTTCCAGGGCCACCAGCGCAGTGCCGGTGTCGCTCGGGGTGACGGCCACGCAGCGGCTGGTGTTGAACAGCGCATGTTCGCGGTTCATGCCTTCCGGCGTGTCGGCGTAGCAGAGATTGCCACCGGCGCGGTAGCAGTTCAGGCCACGGCGGTAGTACCAGCAGCGCGCGTCCTGGGCCACGTTGCCTGCCAGGGTGCCCACGTTGCGGATCTGCGGGCTGGCCACACGGCCGGCGGCCTGGGCCAGAAGCGCATAACGCTCGTTGATCAGCGGGTTGCGCGTGATTTCGGTCAGGGTGACCAGGGCACCGATCTCAATTCCATCTGCGGTTTCACGGACACCGCGCATGGACTCGATCCCTTTCAGGTCGACGAGGACTTCCGGACGCTTGGCGCGATCCTTCAGCCATCCATAGGTATCCTGGCCACCGCCGACCAGCCAGCCGCGCTCTGCGAGCTGACTGGCCAGGCCTACTGCATCCTCTACCGAGACGGGCTGGTAGAGGCCCATCTCGGGCATTACGTCGTGTGATGACATAGCTTAAACCTCAGAATGTATTCGTTTTCAAGTCGCCAGTGTTGAAGCCGTTCTGCGCGATGTGGTTGACAATCATGTCCGGTGTCACCGGTGTACGGTTGAACAGATGACCGTCAAGCGCATCGGAGATGGCGCTCATCAGAGCCGCCACGGCACAACCCTGCGCGGGCTCGCCGATACCGCGTGCTCCCACCGGGCTCTGCGGATCGGGCATGTCAGTCGCACTGCAATTCATCTGCACAGGCACGTCGAGGTATGTCGGCGGCTTGGACTGGTAGAGGCCCACGTTGGCAGGCAGACCATTCTGCGGGTCATAGACGTGGCGCTCGTAAGCCGCCATGCCGAAGCCCCAGACGCCGCCGCCGTTCATGGCCTGACGCAGACCGATCGGGTGAACGATCGTGCCGCACTCGGCGATGCCGGTGTAGTTCAGAATGTCGAACTTGCCGGTTTCAGTGTCCAGCTCGATCTCGACCATGGCCACCGCGAAGCCCGGCGCGGTGCCGGACTTGGGCAGGGTGTCCTTGCCCACGCCGATCAGGCCGGTACCAGCCAGACCCTGCACAGCACGCTTGGTGGTGTTGTGGATGTCTTCCGGGAAGCTCGCGCCGCTGTACTCGCCACCCATCTCGATGGCTTTCTGGGCCGCTTCGCCGTAGGTCATGCCCTTGCTGCTGTCGCTGGTCAGGAACACACGCTCGCCACCGATGCTGTAGTCATCCGCTGCGCCGCCGAACTGGGCAGCCGCGATTTGCTTCAGCTTGCGGATCGCATCCATCGCAGCCACGTGGCTGGAACGGGTTTCGGTGAACATCGTGTTGCTGCCACCCTGATAGGTGCTGTGCTGCAGGTGGTAGTCAGTGCGACCGTGCACGATCACACAGTTTTCCCAGTTGCACTGCAGGGCTTCTGCAGCGGCACGCACGACGGCGGCGTAGGAGTAGGTGCCCAGGTTGCCGACACCGGTGTGCAGATAGATCTTGCCGTCCGGCGCAATGCGCAGCAGGCCGTCATAGCCGCTGGCACCTGCAGAGTGGTAACCCTCGCCGACGCCGATGCCACGCACCTTGGTGGCGCTGATCTGACGAGGCAGTGTTCTCTTCTGCTCCCAGCCGAAGTCGGCTGCTGCCATGTCCAGAGCCTGCGGGTAGTAGGAGCTGGAAAGGCCGCCCTGACGGGGACCGATCTTCGCTTCCATGCCCGGGGCATTCAAACGACGGAATTCCACCAGGTCGACGCCGGCCTGACGGGCAGCCTTGTCCATGATGGGGGACAGCACGGCGGCCATCTCGTTCTGGCCCGGGCCACGCTGGGCGCCACGGGGAGCCGTGTTGGTGTACAGGGACATGCCGCGGAAACGCATGGATTCCGGCTGGTACATGATGGAGATGTGCTCGGCGGCTGAACTGCCGCTGGCACCGCCGCCTGCACCGGCATCGCCCACGATGGCGACGTCGACGGCGCCGACGCGACCGTTGTCACGCAGACCGACCTTGATCCAGCCCTGCATGCCGGAGCGTGCGGAGCCGATGTAGAACTCTTCGGCGCGGGTGATGCGCAGCTGCAACGGACGGTTCAACTGGCGCGCGAAGCGGCCGGTGACTGCCATGACCGGGTACGGGAAGATCTTGGAGCCGAAACCGCCACCGGTGTTCTCGTTGATGAACACGAGGTTGGCCGGATCGATCTCCAGCATCGCAGACAGGGCATCATGACCCACGGTGTGGCTCTGCAGCGAACCGTGGAAGTAGCACTTGCCGTTTTCCCAGTAGGCCATGCCGGTACGGGATTCGAGGGAGTGGTGCGGGTAACCGATGGTCACGAAGGGCTCTTCCACGATGGTGGAGCACTGCGCGAAGGCGGCATCGACGTCACCGTACATCCACTCTTCCGGGAAGGTGGCACCAGTCGGGAAGCGGCCGGCACGGAAGGACGCGATCTGGTCGGCTGTCCACTTGATCTGGCCTACGCCGGAGCCTGACGCGGTGGTGCCCGCAGCGGCCTCGCCGGTACGGATCAGGGAGTTGCCCATGGGGTACGGGTCCGGACCACCTTCGATCAGGGTGTCCAGCGGATCGACCACGAAGGGGCGACGCTCGTACTCGACCACGATGCGCTCGATGGCGGCTTCAGCCAGCTCTTCGCTTTCCGCAGCCACCGCCAGGATGGGCTGGCCGATGTAGGTGATGAATTCCTTGGCCAGCGCCGGGTTGGCGGGCGGCTTGGACTCGGGGAGGTCGTCGGCAGTGAAGATGCCCAGCACGCCGGGCATGGCCAGCGCTTCGGAGGCATCGATGTTGACCACACGACCGGCAGGGATCGGGCTGGTCAGCAGACGGGCGAACACCAGGCCGTCACGACGGAAGTCTTCGGCGTAACGCGCCATGCCGGTGACTTTGCCTTCGATGTCGGGAGGAGTGAAATCTTTACCGATATGCATATAGGTCATGACAGTTGCCCCGAGGCGCGCATTACGCCGTTCAGATAGTGATCATAGGCCCCGCAGCGGCAGAGGTTGCCGGACAACGCCTGACGCGCTTCAGCGCGGGTCGGACGGGGATTGGACTTGAGCAGCGCCACGGCAGACATGATCTGGCCGGAGGTGCAGAAACCGCACGCCGGGCTCAGTTCCTGGATGAACGCGGCTTGCACGGGGTGCAGGGTGCCGTCGGCGGCGCGCAGGCCTTCCACAGTCAGGATGGCCTTGTTCTTCACTTCGTGGGTCAGCGTGGAGCAGGAGTAGATGTTCACGTCATCTGCCAGCACCGTGCAGGAACCGCACTCGCCACGGTTGCAACCCAGCTTGGCACCGGTCAGACCGAGCTTGTAGCGCAGGGTGTGGGCCAGTGTTTCCTGGGGAGCCACGTCGACACGCCGCGTCTGGCCGTTGACGTTGATGGTCAGCAGTCGCTCGACTGCGCCCGCCGGCCGGTTCTGGCCGGAAGCGGTATACCACAGGGATGTGGATGCGGCAGCCACGCCAGAGGCGATGACCCCCTTGATAAATCGTCTTCTAGTTAGTTTTGGATTCACAGGCTGACATAGCCTCCCTAAAACAGGTGGTATAGAGGGAACTGCGATTGGTAAGGATGACAAGGGTAATCCACGAGTATTCTTTTATCAAGCCACGCAGCCGGCGGCAGAACCCGCGCCGGAAGCGGACTGACGCATGCCTGAAAGCCTCATCGCAAGGGGCTTTCAGCCGTTTTCTGACGGCTTGACTTATTCTTTTCGAGTGGTATTGTGTCCGGCCCTCGTGGGATACACCTCCCGGGGTTCGTGCGCCCTGAAATTCATGGCAGGCTGCGCCATCCAACATGGCCGGCTGCTGCAAGGGACTCGACTAATTCGCCTGCAACCGCGTCAGATCACTCATTCCCTCGAGCAGATTTTCGCCTCCGAGGCTTCGCCGGTTCGTGATTCGTTGCCGATTGACGGCGCTGCAGACGAAACGTAAACGACTTTCGGACAGATGAGACCTGTAGATCTATGAGCATCAAAGCCCACTCCCCCTTCACTTTCGGCTACCCGGAAAAAACCGGCCTCTATGATCCGAGCAATGAAAAGGATTCCTGCGGCGTAGGTTTCGTGGCCGATATCAAGGGTCGCCCCAGCCATCAGATCATGCTGGACGCCTATCATCTGAATTCCCGCATGGATCACCGCGGTGGCTGCGGCTTCGAGGCCAACACCGGCGACGGCGCCGGCATCCTCATGGCGCTGCCGCACACCTTCTTTGCCCGTGTTGCCCGTGAAGAACTGGGCATCGCACTGCCGGCGCCGGGCGAGTACGCCGTGGGCAACATCTTCCTGCCGCAGCTCGAGGGCGAGCGCAGCAAGTGCGTGGCCACCATCAACGCCATGATCGCCGAGGAAGGCCAGACCCTGCTGGGCTGGCGCGATGTGCCCGTCGACCCGGTGGGTGCCGATGTCGGCCCGGCCGCCCGCACCGCACAGCCGCATATCGCCCAGCTCTATGTCGGCGCCGAGGCCGGCCTGAGCCGCGAGGATTTCGAGCGTCGCCTGTACGTCATCCGCAAGCGCTTCACGCACAAGCTGCGCGGCGACGCCAGCCTGAGCCAGGCCAAGATGCTGTACGCCTGCAGCCTGTCCACCAAGGTAATTGTCTACAAGGGCATGCTGACCCCCGGCCAGCTGTTCCCCTTCTATCACGACCTGACCAACCCGGAATGCGAAACGCATCTGGCGATGGTGCACTCACGCTTCAGCACCAACACCTTCCCCTCATGGGACCGTGCACAGCCCAACCGCTTCATGAGCCACAACGGCGAGATCAACACCCTGCGCGGCAACGTCAACCAGATGGTGGCGCGTGAAGGCACGGTGAAGAGCGAGCTGTTCGGCAAGAACATGCGCGAGCTGTTCCCGGTGATCGACGCCGACTGCTCCGACTCAGGCTCCTTCGACGCCGTGCTGGAATTCATGCTGATGTCCGGCCGCTCCCTGCAGGAAGCCGTGATGATGATGATCCCGGAAGCCTGGCAGTCCGATGTGAACATGCCGGCCGCCAAGAAGGACTTCTACGAATACCATTCCGCGCTGATGGAACCCTGGGACGGCCCCGCCTCCATCGTGTTCTCGGACGGCCATTACATCGGCGCCGTGCTCGATCGCAACGGCCTGCGCCCCAGCCGCTACTACGTCACCCACGACGACAAGGTCATCATGGCCTCGGAAGTGGGTGTGGTGCACGTGGCGCCTGAGCGCGTGAAGCTGAAAGGGCGACTGCAGCCGGGCCGCATGTTCCTGCTGGATTTCGAGCAGGGCCGCCTGATTCCCGACGAAGAGCTGAAGCAGGACATCGCCGGCCGTCGCCCCTATGGTCAGTGGCTGGCCAACCAGAAAGTGACGCTGGACGACATCGCCACCGACACCGCCGCGCATTCCCTGGATGCCGAGAACGTGCTGCAGCGCATGCAGGCCTTCGGCTACACCACGGAAACCATGCAGTTCATGCTGCTGCCGCTGGTCACCGAAGTGCGTGACCCGCTCGGCTCCATGGGCAATGACTCCGCGCTGGCCTGTCTGTCCGACAAGTCGCGCATGATCTACGACTACTTCAAGCAGCTGTTCGCCCAGATTACCAACCCGCCCATCGACTCCATCCGTGAGGAAGTCGTGATGTCGCTGCAATGCTTCATCGGGCCGGAAGGCAATGTGCTGGAGACCACCGAAGCCCAGGCGCACCGCCTGAGCCTCGAGCATCCGATCCTCTCCAACAAGGAGCTGAGCAATCTGCGCGGCATGGACCACCGCGGCATGCGCTCGCGCGTGATCGACATCACCTATGACAGCACCCAGGCCAACGGCTTCCACGTCGCGCTCGACCGCATCTGCGCCGAGGCCAGTGCCGCCATCGAGGCAGGCTATGCCTTCGTGATCCTGTCCGACCGCGCCATCAATGCCACGCGCATTCCGCTGAGCGCCCTGATCGCGTGCGGCGCCGTGCATCACCACCTGATCGCCTCGCACCAGCGTTCGCTGATCGGCATCATCGTGGAAACCGGCGAAGCCCGCGAAGTGCACCACCACTGCCTGCTGACCGGCTACGGCGCCGACGCCATCAACCCCTACCTGGCCTTCGAGGCCCTGTGGCAGGCCCGCAATGACGGCCTGCTGGGCAGCAAGTTCGAGACCGAGGACGACCTCGTCTACGCCTACAAGAAGGCGGTGGGCAAGGGCATGCTCAAGGTCATGGCGAAGATGGGCATCTCCACGCTGCAGTCCTACAAGGGCGCGCAGATCTTCGAAGCCGTGGGTCTGGCCGATGACATCGTCAACCGCTGCTTCGTCGGCACCGCCAGCCGTGTGCAGGGCGTGAATTTCTCCACGCTGATCGAGGAGACCGAGCGTCGTCACCGCGTGGGTTACCCGCTGCAGGACATCAACCGTCTGCCCGTGCTGACCAACCCGGGCGATTTCCATTGGCGCAATGGCGGCGACGGCCACATGTGGGACCCGACCAGCATCGCCAACCTGCAGGTCGCCGCGCGCAACAACAGCACCGAGGCCTATGCCGCCTTCGCGAAGCACACCAATGAGCAGACCACCCGCAACTGCACGCTGCGCGGCCTGCTGAGGTTCCGCACCGGCGTGAATGCGCCCGTGGCACTCGAGGAAGTGGAATCGGCCAGCGAGATCGTCAAGCGCTTCGCCACCGGCGCCATGTCGCTGGGCTCCATTTCCACCGAGACCCACGAATCCCTGGCCATCGCCATGAACCGCATCGGCGGCAAGTCCAACACCGGTGAGGGCGGCGAAGACCCGATCCGTTTCCAGCCACTGGCCAACGGCGATTCCAAGCGCTCGGCCATCAAGCAGGTGGCGTCCGGCCGTTTCGGCGTGACCATCTGGTACCTGAGCAATGCCGACGAGCTGCAGATCAAGATCGCCCAGGGCGCCAAGCCCGGCGAGGGCGGCGAGCTGCCAGGCGGCAAGGTGGACGACTACATCGCAAAGATCCGCCATTCCACGCCCGGCGTGGGCCTCATCAGCCCGCCCCCGCACCATGACATCTATTCCATCGAGGACATCGCGCAGCTGATCCACGACCTCAAGAACGCCAACCGCAAGGCGCGCATCAGCGTCAAGCTGGTGTCGGAAATCGGCGTGGGCACCATCGCTGCCGGCGTGACCAAGGCCAAGACCGATCACCTGGTGATCGCCGGCCACGATGGCGGCACCGGCGCCTCGCCGCTGACCTCCATCAAGCACGCCGGTCTGCCCTGGGAACTCGGTCTGGCCGAGACCCATCAGACGCTGGTGATGAACAACCTGCGCTCCCGCGTGGTGCTGCAGACGGACGGTCAGCTGAAGACCGGCCGTGACGTCGCCATCGCCGCGCTGCTGGGTGCCGAGGAATTCGGCTTCGCCACCGCGCCGCTGATCACGCTGGGCTGCATCATGATGCGCAAGTGCCATCTGAACACCTGCCCGGTGGGCATCGCCACGCAGGATCCTGAGCTGCGCAAGAAGTTTGCCGGCAAGCCCGAGCACGTCGTGAACTACCTGTTCATGGTGGCCGAGGAAATGCGTCAGATCATGGCCGCCCTGGGCGTGCGCAAGGTCACCGAGATGATCGGTCGCGTCGACCTGCTGGAAACCGACAGCGCCATCGCGCACTGGAAGGCCAGCGGTCTGGACCTGAGCAAGATCCTGGCGCCCGCGCAGATCATCTTCGAAGGCACCCAGGTCTATCAGACCATCGAGCAGGATCACGGCCTCGAGAAGGCGCTGGACAACCAGATCATCGCGCTGGCGCAGAACGCCATCGAGACGGGCAGCAAGGTCAGCATCGCGCTGCCCGTGCTGAACACCAACCGCGTGGTGGGCACCATGCTGTCCAACGAAGTGGCCAAGCGCTGGAAGGAAGCGATGCTTCCCGAGGACACCATCCAGATCAAGCTGAACGGCTCCGCCGGTCAGAGTCTGGGTGCCTGGCTGGCCAAGGGCATCACCATCGCGGTGGAAGGCGACGCCAACGACTACGTGGGCAAGGGCCTGTCCGGCGGCAAGATCATTCTCTACCCGCCGAAGAACAGCACCTTCAAGGCGGAAGAGAACATCATCGCCGGCAACGTGAACCTCTACGGCGCCACCAGCGGTGAAGCCTACATCCGCGGCATCGCCGCCGAGCGCTTCGCGGTGCGCAACAGTGGCGCGACGGCCGTGGTGGAAGGCATCGGCGATCACGGCTGCGAATACATGACAGGCGGCCGCGTGGTCATCCTGGGCAAGACCGGCCGCAACTTCGGCGCGGGCATGAGCGGCGGCGTCGCCTATGTCTTGGACCGTGACAGGGATTTCGCGAAACAGTGCAACACCGAGACCTACGAACTGGAAGCGGTGAGTGACGCGGCCGATGTTGCCGAGCTCAAGCTGCTGATCAGCCGCCACCTGCAGTACACGGAGTCCACCGTGGCCGCGCAGATCCTGGCGAACTGGGACAGCGCGCTGAAGCAGTTCGTGAAAGTGATGCCGACCGACTACAAGCGAGTGCTGAAAGAGCGCGCCAGCAGAATCGCCGCGCAGGCAGTCGCCGTCTGATCCTGCCCCGCGAGGGGCAGAGCGGACACCACAAAGACTACATTTGAGCAACTGGATCTACTGATGGGCAAACCAACTGGCTTCAAAGAATTCGATCGTCGTGCCGAACCCTACCGCGACCCCGCGCAGCGCCTGCTCGACTACAAGGAAATCTACACGGCGCACGACGACAAGCACCTGAGCACGCAAGGCGCGCGCTGCATGGACTGCGGCGTGCCCTTCTGTCAGTCCGAGCACGGCTGTCCGGTGTACAACCTGATTCCCGAGTGGAATGACCTGGTGTATCAGGGCCGCTGGCGCGAGGCGCTGGACCGTCTGCACAAGACCAACAACTTCCCGGAGTTCACCGGCCGCGTCTGCCCGGCCCCGTGTGAAGGCGCCTGCGTGCTCGGCATCAACGAGCCGGCGGTGACCATCAAGAACATCGAGAACGCCATCATCGACAAGGGCTTCGAGAACGGCTGGGTGCAGCCCAACCCGCCCGCCGTGCGCACTGGCAAGAAAGTCGCCGTGGTCGGTTCCGGCCCCGCTGGTCTGGCCGCCGCTGCCCAGCTGAATCAGGCCGGTCACAGCGTGACGGTGTACGAGCGTGAGGACCGCATCGGCGGCCTGCTGATGTACGGCATCCCCAACATGAAGCTGGAGAAGGACGTGGTCGAGCGCCGCGTCAATCTGCTGAAGGCGGAAGGTGTGGAATTCGTCGTGAACGCCGACATCGGCGGCAGCGGCCCGAATGCCATCGCCACCGACGCTCTGCTGGCCCAGGTCGACGCGCTGTGTCTGGCCACCGGTGCCACCAAGGCCCGCGACCTGAACATCCCGGGCCGCGCTGGGGACGACGTGCATTTCGCCATGAAATTCCTGACGGCCAACACCCGCAGCCTGCTGGATTCCGGTCTGGAAGACGGCAACTACATCAGCGCCAAGGGCAAGAACGTGATCGTGATCGGCGGTGGCGACACCGGCACCGACTGCATCGCCACCTCCCTGCGCCATGGCTGCAAGTCGCTGGTGAATTTCGAGATCATGGGCCGTCCGCCCGCCACGCGCGGCGCTGACAACCCCTGGCCGCTGTGGCCGAAGATCTACCGCGAGGACTACGGTCACACCGAGGCCCAGCACGTGTTCGGCAGCGATCCCCGCACCTATTCGATCTCCGGCAAGGAGTTCGTGCGCGACGAGAACGGCCGTCTTCTGGGCATCAACACGGTGGAAGTGGACAACCGTTTCCAGGAGATCCCGGGCACGCTGAAGTTCTGGGAAGCCGACCTGATCCTGCTCTCCATGGGCTTCCTCGGGCCGGAAGACTATGTGGTGAAGCCGCTGGCGCTGGATCTTGATCCGCGTTCCAACTACAAGGCCGCCTACAAGTCCTTCGTCACCAGCAACCCGAAGGTGTTTGCCGCGGGCGACTGCCGTCGTGGTCAGTCCCTGGTGGTGCGGGCGATCGACGAAGGCCGTCTGGTGGCGGACGCGATCAACACGTTCCTGGCTGCTTGACGCACAGAACGCTTGCCGCCGGCCTTGGCGGGTGCGCCACACCCGCCAAGGCCGGCACTGGGCCTGCCCCAAACACTCTCAGGCAGGACGCGCTGAATGCCAGAAAACGTGCTGGAACTGAACAGAGTCTGCAAGCGCTACGGCAGTTTCCACGCTGTCGATGACATCAGTTTCGCCATTCCTGCCGGCAGCATCTACGGCTTCCTCGGCCCCAACGGCGCCGGCAAGACCACCACGCTGCGCATGGTGCTCGACATCCTCAAGCCCGACTCGGGCAGCATCCAGATCCTCGGCCACACCAGTGCCCTGCACGTGCGCCATCGCATCGGCTATCTGCCCGAGGAGAAGGGCCTGTACAAGAAGATGCGGGTGTGGGCCATCATCAGCTACTTCGCCACGCTCAAGGGCATGCACCGGCGCGACGCCCGCACGCGTGCCTTCGAGCTGCTGGAGCAGTACGGCCTGAAGGACTATGCCGAAGCGCGCGTGGAATCGCTCTCCAAGGGCATGGGTCAGAAAGTGCAGGTGCTGTCCGCCGTGGCGCACCGACCCGAACTGGTGATCCTCGACGAACCCTTCTCCGGCCTCGACCCGGTCAACCAGCAGGTGCTGGAGCAGCTGATCCGCGACATGGCGGCGGCCGGCCAGACAGTGATCTTCTCCACCCACATCATGCAGCACGCCGAACGGCTGTGTGACCGCATGCTGCTGATCGCCAAGGGCCGCAAGATATTCGACGGCACCCTGGACGACGTCCACGCCATCATCCCCCGGCGCGTGATCCTGGGCTGCAGTGGCGACATCGCCCCGCTGCGCGCCACGCCCGGCGTGATCGCTGCCACCCCGCTGGAGGCGCCAGAGCCGGGCCGCCCGACTGGGAGCGCCCTGTGGGAACTGCAGATCGACGAACACCTCGACCCGCAGCACCTGCTGCAGCGCTGCTTCGAGCACGGCATCGCGCTGACCCGCTTCGAACACACCCAGCCCAGCCTGCACGATGTGTTCGTGCACCTGGTGGGCAGCGACGCCCGGGAGCATGTGCTGCGATGAGAATGATCCTGCTGATCGCACTGCGCGAGTACGCCGAGAACGTCAAGACCAAGGGTTTCTGGGCCGGCATCCTGCTGTTCCCCGTGATCCTGGTGGCCGTGTTTTTCTTCCAGACCCTGCTCTCCCAGTCCACGCCCACGCGGCACTACCTGCTGATCGACCAGTCCGGCCAGTACGCCGAGGCCGTGGCCGCCGGCATCCGTCAGGAACAGCAGCGCCGGATCTTCCAGGAGTTCATCAACTACGTGGTGGAGAACCGACGCGACGCCAACCCCGAGCAGACCAGCGCCGGGGCCGGTGACCAGATCGACCGCATGATCGACGATGCCGGCACCGACGAAGTGGCCGCGCTGGACGAATGGCTGGCCAGAGGCGGACTGGAGTTCGCGCTGGGCATGGCCGCGCCCTACCTGCGCGAGAATGCGCCACCCTTCCAGGCGCCCCGGGAGCAGTTCCTGCCTGCCGCGCTGCCGGCCGGCATCGACCCGCAGGCGCGCCCGGATGTGATCGTGGACCAGCTGCGCCCCTGGCTCAGCGGCGAGCGGCTGCTGGAGGTCGAGGGCGAGCCCGGCCCGCTGTTCGCCCTGATCCTGATTCCGGCCGACGTGAACGGCAGCATCCAGCGCCCCGGCGCGGCACTCACGCCCCCGGCCGCCGGCAGCGGCATCCAGTACTGGGCGCGCAACCTGACCGACACCCGCCTGCCCGCGGCCATCGAGCGCAGCATCAACGCCAGCATCCGCGCCAACGAGTTCGCGGCCCGCAATGTGGACATCCGCGTGGTGCGCGAGGTGCAGCGCACGCGCCTGCCCATGAGCCGGCTCGACCCGAGCAAGGCGCAGGGCGAGGAAGCGGTGAGCGTGGCCGACACCTTCCGCCAGTGGGCCCCGGTGGGCTTCGTCTACCTGATGTTCATCTCGCTGATGCAGAGCGTGCAGTACCTGCTCAGCAACACCATCGAGGAAAAGTCAAACCGCATCATCGAGGTGCTGCTGGCCTCGGTCACGCCGCTGGAGCTGATGATGGGCAAGCTGGTGGGCATAGGGCTGTCGGGCATCACCACCATCGCCGCGTGGCTGGGCACCTTCTTCCTGTTCATCGCCTTCTACCCGACCTCGGAAGCCGAGCTGCTGGCGCAGTTCTTCCAGGTGCTGCTCTCCTCCGACCTGATCCCCTGGTTCGTGTTCTACTTCCTGGCGGGCTATGCGCTGTACGCCGGGATCTTCCTGGCCATCGGCAGCCTGTGCAACACCCTCAAGGAAGCCCAGAGCCTGATGATGCCGATGATGATGGTGCTGATCGTGCCCCTGGTGACCATGACCTTCATCGCCCAGGACCCGAACGGCCCGGTGGCGCGCATCATGTCCTGGATTCCGCTGTTCACGCCCTTCACCATGATGAACCGCGCCGCGGCCCAGCCCCCGCTGATCGATGTCGTCGGCACCACGGGGATGCTGTTGCTGAGCATCCTGCTGGTGCTGTGGCTGTCGGGGAAGATTTTCCGCCAGGGCGTGCTGCGCACTGGACAGCCGCCGCGCATAGTCGAGATCATCCGCATGCTGCGGCACAAGCACTGAGCCCCTCACCCGACTCCCAGCCACCCCGGAGACCCAGCCATGCGTGACCTGCTCGAACGTCGCAGCTTCCTGATCCTGCTGGGCCTCATCTCGCTGCTCTTCGCACTGGTGCTGCGGCCGTTCTGGAGTGCGATCTTCTGGGCCACGGTGGTCACCGTGCTGTTCGCCCCCATGCAGGTGCGCCTGCTGCCCCGGCTCGGTCACCGCCGCTCGCTCACCGCGCTGATCACCCTGCTCACCCTCTCGGTGATCGTCATCATCCCGGTGCTGGCGCTGCTCTCCGCCTTCATCCAGCAGGGGGCGGCCTTCTACGCGATGATCGAGTCGCGCCAGATCGAGCCGGCCCAATTCATCGACCAGGTGGTGAACGCCATTCCCTTCGTGCCGGCCCTGATGGAACGCACTGGCGTCGACACCGACAGCATCCGCGCGTATCTCGCCAGTTCCGCCACGGGCATCAGCGAGATCATCGCCCAGCAGGCGCTGGCCATCGGTCGCAACACGGTCAACTTCACCGTGAAGCTGGTCCTCATGCTCTACCTCACCTTCTTCCTGCTGCGCGACGGCGACAGGCTGCTGGCCCTCATGGACGCTGCCGTGCCCCTGAGCGAGACACGCAAGCAGCTGCTGTTCCGCAAGTTCGTGGAAGTCACCCGCGCCACGGTCAAGGGCAATCTGCTGGTGGCTATGGTACAGGGCGCGCTGGGCGGGCTGATTTTCTGGCTGCTGGACATTCCCGCGCCGATCCTCTGGGCAGTGGTGATGGCCTTCCTGTCCATGATCCCCGCCGTGGGCGCCGCGCTGGTGTGGGCCCCGGTGGCGCTGTATCTCTATGCCATCGGCGCGTGGTTCGAGGCTTCCGTGCTGGTGGCCTATGGCGCTCTGATCATCGGGCTGGCCGACAATGTGCTGCGCCCCATCCTGGTGGGCCGCGACACCAAGCTGCCGGACTACATCGTGCTGTTCTCCACCATGGGCGGCATCGCGCTGCTGGGCATCAACGGCTTCGTGATCGGGCCCCTGATTGCCGCCGTGTTCCTGGCCTTCTGGAACATCTTCATCGCCGACATCAACCCGGCGCTTGCCGACGGATGAACACGCCGGCTGCCCGTTCCGTGCTGGCGACAGCGCTGCTGGCGGCCGGGGCCGAAGGGCAGTTCTCCGAGTACTACCTGCAGATGCGCCTGCTGGAGCAGCGCGAGCTGCTGTTCCACGAAATCCCGCTGTGGGCGGTGGTGCTGAACCTGGTGGCGGCGGCCACGCTGATCACTCTGTGGCGCGTGCGCACCGACATCCCGCACTACCCCTGGCTGCTGGGGGCGAGCCTCACCGGTGGCGTGCCGTTCGCAGACGACGCCCTTCTCAGGGCTTGAACCAGAATTCCACTTCGTCGGTCGCCACGTCGAAACGTGCCTCGTGTTCCACATGCGCCGCCACGTGGTACCAGTCACCGGGCCCGTGGCGTGTCGTCGCGCCGTTCTGTGTGAGGATGAGTTCCCCGCGCGTGATCACGCCGTAGTTGTCGGTGTCATGCACATGGGGGGGAATGCGGGTGCCGGCGGCATAGGACGCAAACAGCACGTCCGCGCCATCGGCGGCAAGCTTGTAGGCATCGAAGCGGCCGTCGTAGAGCGGCAATTGGCGGATGCGGTCGGGATACTGGCCGGGCATGATCGTTCCTGCTGTCTGCATGATGAGTCGGCGGGCACGATAGCGCGGCGCCAGCGGTCGGCGCAATGTTCGGCCGGTCAATCACACCCCGTATTCCGATTGACGAAAGCGCTGGGAGCCTGCAGCGGCGCGGTGCCACAATGGCGCAGCCCTTTTTCGGAGCCGCCGCCATGACCGAATCCCAGCTGCCCGCAACGCCTCCCGATGCCCCAGCCGACACCACTCGCGCCCGCCTGCTCAAGGCCGCCCTGGACTGCTTCCTCGCGGACGACTATCACCGCGTCACCACTCGCCGCATCGCGGAGCAGGCCCGCGCCAATGTCTCGATGATCCGCTACTACTTCGGCAACAAGGAAGGCCTGTTCGAGGAGATGATCCGCGACACCCTCGGCCCGCTGCTGGAAGTGCTGGACAGCGCCCTGCTGCACGCGCCGGGCGGGTTCGCCGAATACCTGCGGCTGTACTACGACACCATGAGCGCGCGACCGGAGTTTCCCCGCCTGATCCTCAAGGTGCTGGCCTTGAACCAGGGCCCCGGGCGACGTTTCATCCTGCAGTTGCTGGAGCGCGGCCGCAGCCGCAGCGCGCGTCGAGTGGCGCTCATGAAGCAGGAGGGCGACGTGGCCCCTGCCGTCGATGCGGACCTGCTGCGCATGGCCTTCGTGAGCCTGGCCATGACGCCGATCCTGCTCAAGGACATCTTCGAGGAACAGCTCGGCCGACCTCTGGACGCCGACTTCCTGCACGCCCTCGCCACCTTCAATGGCCACATGATCGCGGCCGCACTCGGGAGCAAGACATGAGACTGCAGAAGAATGCCGGCGCGGTGCGCCGCTTCGCCCGACTGATGAAGGTGGGCGCCTGGCTGCAGGGACTCACGCAACGCGGCACGCCCGCCCCATTCCGCCTGCTGCAGATCGGCTCGGCGTTCTGGCAGTCGCGGGCACTGTACGTGGCGGCGCGCCTCGATGTCGCGGGCGAGCTGGCCGATGCCGAGCTCTCGAGCGCCGAACTTGCGGCACGCTGTCAGGCCCAGGAACACGCGCTGTTCCGCCTGCTGCGCATGCTCGTAGCGCTGGGCGTGTTCGTGGAGGTGGCGCCAGGTCGCTTCCGCAACAATGCGCTGTCGAACTGCCTGCGCCGCGACAATCCGCAATGCGTGCGCGACATGATCCTGCTGCACAACTCCCCCGAGCTCTGCCTGCCGTGGCTGCACACGCTGGAAGAAGGCATCCGCACGGGCACACCGCCCTTCGCGCTGCAGTTCGGCGAGGAGCTGTTCGACTACATGGACACGCACGCGGATTTCGACCGCTTGTTCAGTCGGGCGATGGATGCGGTGGAGGCGCTGGCAGGGGACAGCTTCGCGACCGACTTCGACTGGTCGCAGTTCCGCCGGGTGATCGATGTGGGCGGCTCCGCCGGCAGCAAGTCCCGCGCGATCCTGCGTCATCACGCCGCACTGGACGCCCTGGTGGTGGATCGCCCGGCCATCATCGAGCAGGTGCTGGCGGAGCTGGCCGGGGCGCCGCACGATGCCCTGCGCGAGCGCATGCACTTCCAGGGTGCTGATGCGCTGCAGGGCGTGCCGGCCGCTCGCGACGCCGGCGACATCTACCTGCTGAGCGCCCTGCTGCACGGCTTCGATGACGCGCAGTGCATTCGCATCCTGCGCCATGTCGCGACCGGCATCGGCCAGAGCGGGGCGGTGTGCGCCATCCTGGAAGTGGTGATGCCGCCGCAGGGCGCCGACTACGCCAGCGCCTCCTTCGACATGCAGATGTTCATTGGAACGCGCGGGCAGGAACGCACGCTGGCGCAGTGGCAGACGCTGTTCGCGCAGAGCGGCCTGCGCCTGCGCGAACAGGTCGACTTGCAGAGTTTCGCGAAGATCCTGGTGTGCGAGAAGGCTCAGGGCGTGCCGGCAATCTCCTCCACCGCCTGATAGAACGTCTGCACGAAGCGGTACAGCTCAGCCTCGATGATGCGCTCCTGATCGCTGTGGGAACCAAAGCCCAGCGGGCCGTCCTCGGCGTCGATGGCCGGGCCCACACCGTAGCACTGGATGCCGCGCGCGCGCAGATAGGCCATGTCGGTGGCGCCTGTGCTCATCACCGGCAGCACCGGCGCACCATAGTTCGCGCCGAACACGGACTCGATGACGCGGTAGGCGTCGGTGTCCAGCGAGGTCGACGCCCCGGGGCGCTGATTGCGCGAGCCCCAATCCACATTCACCGCCGGGTCATTGATCACCTGACGCACCTGTTCCAGAAAGGCCGGCGCGTCCTCGTCCGGCAGCAGGCGCACGTCGAGTGTGGCGCTGGCCTCGGACGGAATCACGTTCGAGCGATAGCCGCCGTCGATGATGTTCGGCGAGATGGTGCTGAACAGCACGGCGGCATTGCGCGGCTCGTGCTGCTTCAGGTAGTTCACCGCCTCCTGCCCCTCGGCGGAATAGGGACTCAGCACGGCACGATAGCGCGCGGCCGCTTCCGGTTCGGAGATGGACGCGAGGCGCGAGAAGTAGGACGTGGTGGTGTCGCTCAGGCGGATCGGCGGCTGCCAGTCGGCGATGGTGGCCACCGCGCGCGACAGCGCCACGATAGCGTTGGACTGCAGCGGCACCGAGCCATGCCCGGCCACACCGTTGCTGGTGAGCACGATGCCGCGCGGCAGTTTCTCCACCGTCTGCACCGAGGCGTGGAACACTGCCCCGTTCTGGCGCACCACACTGCCGCCTTCGGCCAGGCAGTACTCGGCGTCGATCGACGGGAAATGCTCGTTCACGATGAACTGGATGCCGATCTGTGTGGCGCCTTCCTCGCCGGATTCGGCCAGCAGGATCACGTCGCGGTCCAGCGCCACGCCCTGGCGCTTGAGCAGGATCAGCGTCATCAGGGAGGCCACCAGATTGTCCTTGTCGTCGAGGGTGCCCCTACCGTAGATCCAGCCACTGTCGCGGGCGGCGCTGTGCGGCGGGAAGGTCCACTTGCTGGCATCCACGTTCACCGTGTCCTGATGCGCCATCAGCAGCAGCGGGCGCTTGCTGCCATTGCCACGCAGCCGCGCCACGATGTTGGGCCGCTCGGCCTCGAGCGAGTGCACCTCATACTCGATGCCTTCGGCGTCGAGCACGCCGGTGATGTAGTTCGTCAGGTCAATTTCGCGGCCGGGCGGATCGGCCGTGTCGATGCGCACCATGGCCTGGAAATGCTGCAGGGTTTCGGCGTCGAGTGCCGTCCAGTCCGGTTCCTGCGCCACCAGGGGCGAGGCACTCAGGCACAGCAGGGCGGCGACAAGCGGCTTGCGGGAAAGACGGATCACGATGGGACTCCCGGGACGTGTTCTTGGAATTGGAAGGGGGCCAGATGGCCTGATTAGTCGGCATCGGACAGGCAATGTCAAGCCTGCATGTCGAGCCAATGTAATGTTATAAGCCTCCCAGAAACTGTGGCTTCCTTGAGATGTCCGCTATAGAGGGCTGCCACGCCTCAACCCTTGGTAGGTATGGCTGCCTGCACAGCGCGTCGTTGGCCATCCGACGCGTTGCGCGTCCCTGAGTGCCAAACGTGTCCATTCAATACAAGCGCACTGCCACTCGCACCGGTGACTGCCACCTCGTCAGGGTGATGAGCAAGAGGCTGCGCATAGGATTTCGGGATCGGCGCGGTGACAAGGTGAGTGCCAGGCACTACCCGCGTTGCGCCATTGTGCTCTGTGAACGCATCAAGCATGAAAATGACTGTCACGACAAAGAACGGTGCGCCGGAAGCTCGTGGTTTCCAGTCCGTATGCAATCCCTGCTGCCCGAACCCGGGCATCGGATTTCGACCATGGATGTCCAGCACGCAGGACGTATGCCCCAGCACTTGGCGAGCCGCATCCACGATGATGGGGTGGTTTGCGAGAGAATCCCACGCCTCACGACATTTTGTGAGAGTCCCAATTTCCACATGCTGCGTGCCGCCTTCTTCTTCAGATTGATCGAAAGCATGCAGGAGCTCGCTTACCCAGGAACCATCCAATGCAGAAGGAATCAGGACATAGCCCTCTCGATCAATGGCACGACGTTCAGCAGGTCCGAGACCTATTGAAGAAACGTTCACGCTATCAACTTCCACTGTCTCTTTCTCTAATAAGTACCGTCACTTCAAGGGTGGCTTACACCCTAACGTTCGAGCTAAGCGGGCGACGACGGCAGGACACCAGGCCCGGGCCTGTGAAAATGGACGGAGTACCACAGGCCCGGGCCTGGTGGCCTGCCGTTGGCGCTCCGCTTGAGCGAGGGGTTAGCCACCACTGCGCAGCTGCTTGGGAAGGAATGCATCAATCTCTTCGTCGGAGAATGTCATTTCTTCGTTGTGCTTCAACGATTCTTGTGCTCGACGGTAGGCGGCGTATGTCGTGCTTGGAGATCCAGCGTAGACGGCGTGAAGCGCGACGACAAGTCGGTCGCGTTCGGCTCGAACATCTTCATCACTTTTGCTGCTTGCGGCGACATCCGTAAGCAGGGAAAGATACTGCTCTCGAATAAGCCAAATATCGTTCGCTGCTTGTTTGTGCTTCTGGGCAAGTTCTCCGAGATCGTAGTTTTTGGCGTATGCGTTAAGAACCAGCAGAGCCGTGGAAACTACCACGCCAATTACGGCGGCTTCTTTTCCGGAGCCGACGATCGTTGTTAGAAAGCTGCCGGTTGTTATGGCGGACAGTACTATTTGCAGTAACTTAATTCTTCCCAGTCGCGTGAGGAGTATGTCTGCGCACTTTTCATGTGTCTTATGCGAGTAGACGGCGCGCCCGTAGCACTCACGAAGTTGACCTTCAATTGCAGAAACAGTCTTGGCCATGTTCAGTCCGGATAGTTCGTTGTGAATATCTCGCGCCACTTCTGCTTCGCTGACCACTCGCGTTTTGGCGTCGCCATCTCATGCTCAATGGCCTCAAGAGACAGGTTGTAGCACCTCTTCGCTTTGTACTGAAACAGACCCTTGCCCCAGACGTACTGGCCACTTCCCGGTGCGCGCCACCACTCTTGGTTCTCGTCCTGTGCGGCCATCCACTTGAAGAAGTCTCGGCACATGAAGTCGTAGTAGACATAGGACTTGTCGCGATGCTCCCAGGTCTCTATGAACTGGTAGGCCAAGGTATCGATTAGGAGGCCGCCGATGGGTACCGTCCACTTGCTCTTCCAGTCCCTCATCATTCGACAGAGCGGAACCAGATTGCCGTTAGTTACTGCATTGCGGTCGCGGATGGCCTTGATCTCTGGCTTTGGGTTGGTTGTCTTCCAAGAGCCACCGTCGTTCGCGTTTGGAAAAGTGAAACTCCCATCGTCGTTGTCGAATGCTGGGACTACTTCGAAGATGATGCCGTCGGTGAAGGGCACCTGTATTACTTGGCCGTCAGCACGGATGTTAGTAGTGGAATACGTTCTTTCGATGGAAGTCTTAACTGCTTGGAGCAGTGCAGATTGACCATTTCCGGTGTACTCGTTGTACTGCTTGTAGACCGAGTACGGGAGTAGAAAAATCAGGTCGACGTCGCTGAAGCCAGAAATGGCCGTGTTCCTGCCGTACGAGCCAACGTAAAGGCTGTGCGACGTGTCTGAAGTGGTGGACCAGAAGTCGGTGTTGAGCCGGCGGGTGATGTTGCTGCTCCGAGTTGCAATGGTTCCACCGTCTCTGATTTGCAGGTTGGAGCAGAACGTGCTGAACCAATCGGCGAGTGCCATTTTGTCTCCCTGTGGTGGCTAACGCCGCTGCTAAAGCGCAAAGTGAAGCTGGCGTGGCTTTTGCGCTTTTTGTAAAAGGCATGGCAGCTTTACTTTGTCGCTTTTGAGCGCTTTGTTAGTAGGTGCCCTACGACTATATTTTTGCAAGCTGCTTAATGTGAGCATTCAAGACCTCGTTGCCAACTCCACCAGGATAGTCCTCAAGGCGTTCATCGGGAATATTCGATAACTTAAGCTCGCGCTCGCCTGACATTACGTAGAGGGTATGTGAAGAGAAAGTTGATATTTCTCCTCCGCGTTCAATATTCCATTTCACAGAATCTACTGGCCTTCCAGCAAGCGCGAACTCTGCTCGGACTTTCTCTTCGATCTGCTTGGCTCCTTCTCGGCGCTCCGCATTGCTCACGGCGATTCCCTCAAGTCATGACTTGTTGATGAAACTCAAGAGCGCCAGGAGGACAGTTACCAAAACCGCGATGGCGCTCCAGAGCCTAGCTGAATCTGCTTTTCGATTGGCTGCCTTTGCCTCGGCCAACGCTTCCCCAGCGATTCGATTGGCTTCCCGCACGAGTTCCATTTCCTCTTCACGGGACTTATTGCTATGAGCGTCCTCGCGAAGCTTCAACGCCGTGCGTAAAGCGCCCTGCAGTCGCTCTCCAAATCTCGACCTGTGCCCATTCTCGACTTCCAGCCGCAATTCCTGATCGGAGAGCGCATTGATTGCATCAAGCGACTTCGGCTCAATTCCGGGGCAATGTTCAGGGCACAGATGCATCGCAGTACCTACCAACGTTCGAGCTAAGCTGCCCGCGGAGGCGAGCACTGTAAGCCCGGGCTGCGATGATGCACCGAGTGCCGCAGCCCGGGCTTACAGTGCTTGCCGTAGCGGGTCAGCTTGAGCGAGGTGTTAGGCATCACTTGTGGCGCATGGCATCAGCGCGTTCCAAGTAGCGCTCCATGCGGTGATCAGATACTCCGAGCACGGTTGCGATCCCCTTGCCAGACCGCAGCGCGAAGTCACCTTTGCTAGCAATGAGCACAACGTCTGGGATCGCGTTCAGGCATCGTTCATTGGCTGAATCTGCAAACCCCAGGATGCGAGGCGGGAGTGTAGGGATAGCGTCAAGTTCGTTGAATGTGTGATACGGCTGTGGGAGGGCTGACTTCGCGCTTGTATCCCCGTACCGTGGCATGCCAAACGTGTAGCAGGAGACAGCGGGTGAAATGCGATGGCGACGACGATGCCGGAACGGGTGGAAGTCGTTTTCATCGAGCCTCGCGTGGAAGATCGCTGCCATCGCGCCACCCAACGAGTGCCCAGTGACGTACACAGGCACATGCGGATCGTTGTTCATTGAGCGTAGGCGTTCAACAACCTCGTCGAAGCAGTCCAGCACGGCGTCGAAGAACCCACGATGCAAGCGTGCTGACTCGCCGAAAGCGGCTTGGTAGCGCACCTTGCGTACATCCAGGTCCGCCTTGAAGTCAGAGAAGGAGAGGGGTTCTACCCCGTTTTCACGGACGGTTATAAAACGCCTGAAAACTCTAGATCACGCCTTGCCAATCGTCTTCGCATCCGTGGATTGTGAAAGCGCTCAATGTAGTTGAACACATCCGCTTTTGCTATTTCCAACGTCCGG
>JAURIJ010000055.1 GCA_030832825.1 Gammaproteobacteria bacterium | reverse complement strand
GAAAGTCTCCTGTGTCGTGAGGGAAATCGCGAAGCCGCGCCTGTCAGCAAACTGCCTGAACATCTCGGCCATTTCATTGACGGGGGTCAAGCTCAGGCGCACGGCGCTGCCGGGCAGCTCCAACGCACACCGCCCCTGCGCGGCGGCATTGCGCTGGGCGTCCAGCGCGATGCCGAACACCGCCATGTCCTCGAGGATGCGCGCTCGCACCAGGCCTTGATGCTCGCCCACGCCGCCGCCAATGCACAGCGCATCCAGCCCGCCCAGCACGGCCACGGCCGCGCCGATGGCCTTGCGGATCTGCCAGACATAGTGCGCCAGGGCCTGTTGCGCCTGCGCGCCGGGATCGGCCAGCAGGGCGCGCATGTCCCCGGCGCCGGGCGCCATGCCCGCCAGACCGGACTCGTGCAGCAGCAGCGCTTGCAGGGCCTCGACGCCCATGTCCTCCTGCTGCAGCAGATGCAGCAGGATGCCTGGGTCCAGCGTGCCGCTGCGGGTGGCCATCACCAGCCCCTCCAGCGGCGTGAAGCCCATGCTGGTGTCGACGACGCGATCGTCTTTCCAGGCGGTGAGCGAACAACCTCCCCCCAGATGCAGGGTGATGAGGCGGCGCGGACCCGGGCTGCCGTCGGCCGGCTGCACCTGCCGCCACTGACTGCGATGGGCCAGCCCGTGGAAGCCATAGCGGCGAATGGGCCAGCGCGGCGACAGCGTGGCGGGCAGGGCATAGTGCGCCGCCACCTCGGGCAGCTCGGCATAGAGCCCCGAATCGAACACGGCCCACTGCGGCAGCTCCGGCCAGCAGGTCTGCACGACGTCGGCCAGCGTCAGGGCGAGCGGATTGTGCAAGGGAGCGAGCGGCGCCCAGTGGGCGATACGGGCGCGGGTGGCGGCGTCCAGCGGGGCCGGCACTTCCTGCACGGCGCCGGCGTGAACGATGCGCTGCAGCACGGCCACGGGCGGGCGGGTCATGGCGGCGAGTGCCGGCTGCAGGGCGGCCGCCAGCTGCGCGGCACTGCCCTCGAGGGCTTGTTCCCACTGCGCCACGCCGGCCACAGACCAGCTGGCCAGCTTGAGCGTGGTGCTGCCGGCATTGAGCAGCAGCACCCAGTCGGTGTCGCGGGCGTGCGTCATGGGCTCACAGCTCCTGCACGGCAATGCCGTCCAGCACCAGGTCGGACGGGAACACCACCACTCTCTCGCCCTCGGCGAGCCCCGCCAGCACCTCGGCCTGCGCACTGTTGCGCCGCCCGATCTGCACCTCGCGCAGCTGCACGCGGCCCTCGACCACGGCGAACACCTGCCACTGCCCGGCGCGGCGGAACAGCGCACTCATGGGCACGCTCAGCACCGCCTCCGCCTCGTCCACCACGATGGCGGCCTCGATGCGGTATTCGGCGCCCAGGCCGGGATTCGGGCTGAGCAGCTCGCCGATGACATTGACGCGCTGCTCCTCCACGCCCAGCGCCGAGAACTTGGTGAAGGCCTGGGGCTCGACATAGCGCACCACGCCCTCCAGGGCCTGCTCGCCGCCCCAGCCGCTGACGAGCATGCGATCGCCCGGACGCACCTGCACGGCTTCCTGGGTCAGCAGGTCCACCACCAGCTCCAGGGCATCGCCATTGCTGATCTGGAACAGCGGCGTGCCCGCGGCCACCACGCGCTCGCTCTTCTCGAACACGCGCTGCACCGTGCCGGCCGCCGGGGCCAGCACGTCCAGGATGCCGGCATCGGCCTGGCTGCCCAGCCGCTGGGAACGGGCACTCTCGCGCTCGGCGGCCGCAGCCTGCAACGCGGCACGAGCATTGGCTTCGCGCGCCTGCGCGGCCGCCGCGATCTGGGCATAGGCGTCGCGCTCCTCGCGGGCGATCAGGCCCTGGGCCGCCAGTGTCTCGCGACGCTGCGCTTCCTGACGGGCACGGGCGCTGGCACTGTCGGCCTCTTCCAGGGCGGCGGCCGCCACCCGCTCACGCGCTTCGGCGGCTGCTTCGGCGGCTTCCAGCACGGCGGCGGTGCGACGGTCGTCCGGGGCGATGGCGATGCTGGCCACGATCTGTCCGGCGCTCACTCGGTCGCCTTCCACCAGGGCGGTGCGCAGCAGCTGGCCAGTCACCGGCGCGGCCACGGTATAGGGTTCGCGCGAGCGGGTGCGGCCCTGCTCCTCGACGGTCACGAGCAAGGGTGCCTGGCCGACCTGCGCGGTTTCCACCGCCAGCGGCGCGCTCTGCGCCGACCAGACGGTCAGCCCCACCAGGGCTGCCGCCCCCAGCGTCAGCAGCAGCGAGGTGCCGATGCGGCCGGCACTCGGCGGGCGGCTGTGGAAGGATGTGCTTGCAGTGCGTGTGTTCACGTCATTCAACCCCGTTTCATTCTCTGGTCTTGAGTACACTGATCAGGTCCATGCTGTCCAGCCTGCGGCGCACGGCCAGCGCACTGAGTGCGGCGGCCAGCACCGTCACCAGCGCGGCGCTCAGGAAGGTCTGGGCGGTGATTACATAAGGAATGCGGAAGGTGTCCGTCTGCAGGCTCGACACCATCAGCCAGGCCAGCGCATAGCCGATCACCCCGCCCAGCGGAATGGCGAACAGCGTCACCAGCCCCTGCTCGCCCAGCAGCAGCACGGCCACTTCGCGGCGATGGAAGCCCATCACCCGCAGACTGGCCAGCTCGCGCCCGCGCTCCGACAGGGCGATGCGCGCGCCGTTGTAGATGACCCCGACGGCGATCACGCTGGCGAAGCCCACCAGAAAGCCCACGGAAATGAAGATGTTGCTGGCCATCTCGCGTTCGAAGGAGGCGAGCATGGACACGGGCGAGGCCACGCCCGCCACGGCCGGCACCTGCTTGAGTTCCCGATAGAGCGTCTGCTGCTGCGCACTGATCACGCCGAGATAGGCGCCGGAGATGACATCCTCCTCCCCGCTCAGCCGGTGCAGGGCCGGCAATGCCATGTAGGCCGAGACGCCCAGGAAGTCGTCGATGATGCCCACCACCGGCGCCGAGGTGGTCTGCCGCCGACCCTCCAGCATCTCGACGCTCAGCACGTCGCCCACCTGCACGTGCAGCCGCTCGGCGAGGATGCGGCTCAGCACCAGCCCCTCGGCGGGCAGACGTTGCACCCGGCCGCCGGCGGTGACGATGCGCCGCAACTCCCCGTCCGGCTCCATGCCCTGGATCGCCGTCTCGCGGCTGTAGTGCCCGTGGCGCAGACGGGCCGGCGCGATACGGTAGGTCTCCACCCGCGTCACGCCCTCCAGGCGCGCGAGCTCGTGACGGGCCGCGCCGCTGACGTTCTGCAGGAAGGACACGGTGATGTCCTCGCGCTGGATCTGGCGGAACTGCAGGTCGATCATGTGCAACACGCCGTCGTACATGAACAGTCCGATGATGAGGATGGCCGTGGAGAACGCCACGCCCAGCGAGGAGAAGAACGCCTGCAGTGGCTTGCGCTCGACATTGCGCAGGATCATGCGTCCCGCCGAGGGCAGCAGGCGCCCCAGGCCCAGACGTTCGAAGGGCCCGGGTTCGAAGCGCGCCGGCGGCTCCGGCCGCATGGCCTCGGCGGGCGGCAGAGCCACGGCCTTGCGCACGGCTCCGAGCGCCCCGCTGCAGGCGCCCGCCACGCTCACACCGAGGGCCAGCAGCAGGAGCGCCGGACTCAGCCGGTATTCCAGCCCCGGCAGATCGAAGTACTGTCGGTAGATGCCGATGTAGGCGCCGCCGAGATACCAGCCGCCCACGGTGCCGATGGCCGCCCCGAGCAGCACGGCCAGCACGGCGAACTGCAGGAAGTGGCGGCCCACCTCCCAGTCGCGATAGCCGAAGGCCTTGAGCACGGCGATCTCGCCGCGCTGGGTGGTGATCAGCCGCCCCAGCACCAGATGCAGCAGGAACACCGCCACCCCCAGGAAGATCGCCGGCATGGCCGTGCCCATCACCCGGTTCTGATCCAGCTCGCCCTGCAGCATCATGTGCGAGGCCTGATCCCGGCGCGGATAGGCACCGAAGCCGCCATAGGGCGCCAGCACCTCGTTGAGGCGGGCGATCACTTCCAGTTCGTTGGCTCCCGGGGCCAGCTTGACGAAGGCCTCGTTGAAGGCGCCGTCCATGTCATAGGCCGGCCCCAGGGCGCGGCGCCCCATCCAGAGGATGCCGTAACGCTCGTCCTCGGGCAGCAGCGAGCCGGGCGGCACGGCATAGGAGTGTTCGGGCGAGATGGCCATGCCCACCACTTCCAGCGTGCGGGCGCGGCCGTTGATGATGGCGCGCAGGGTGTCGCCGGGCTGCAGGCCGCGGGCCAGGGCGAACTTCTCGCTGATCACCACTTCGTCCGGGGCGCCGGGGGCCACCAGGCGCCCCCGGGTCAGCAGAAGGTCGTTGAGCACGGGGCGCCCGGTTTCCGGCAAGGAGACGAAGCGCCCCTGGGCCGGGGCATCGACGCCCTCCAGATCCAGCGTGGCCAGCAGGCTCACGCGCACATCGGCCAGGGCCACCCCCGGAATGCGCTCGATCTGCTCGAGCACGGCATCGGGTGCGCGGCGCAGCGAGGACCAGACATCGGCGAAGCGCATCTGGTTGTAGTAGCGCTGCTGGGCGTCGACGAGGGCCTCGTAACTGCCGCGCATGGTCACCACCGTCATGATGCCGGTGGCCACCACCAGGGCGATGGACAGCAACTGCCCCTTCATGTGCCAGCACTCGCGCAGCAGCTTGCGGTGCAGGACCAGCAGGCGCAGACGCGCGGCGAACGGCACGGCGCGACTCACCATTCGATGTGCTCCACGGCCATGCGGGCGGGGTTGCGCACCCGCTCCACGATCTCGCCGCTGCTCATGCGCACCACGCTGTCGCCAATCGCGCCGATGGCAGCGTTGTGGGTGATGATGGCCGTGCTGGTGCCCGTCTCGCGGTTCACCTGTTCCAGAACGCCCAGCACCAGGCGGCCGGTGCGGGCATCCAGCGCGCCGGTGGGTTCGTCACAGAGCAGGATCTGCGGACGCTTGGCGATGGCGCGGGCGATGGCCACGCGCTGCTGTTCGCCTCCTGAGAGCTGGGCCGGAAAGTGATTCATGCGCGCCTCCAGGCCGACCAGCGCGAGCGCATCCTCGGGCCGCATGGGCGAGCGGGCGATGTCGGTGACCAGGGCGACATTCTCGCGGGCAGTGAGGCTGGAGATGAGGTTGTAGAACTGGAACACGAAGCCGACGTGATCGCGGCGGTACTGCGTCAGTTCATGGGTGCTGGCGCTGCTCAGACAGCGGTCGCGAAAATGCAGGCTGCCGCTGCTGGCGACATCGAGGCCGCCCAGGATATTGAGCAGGGTGGACTTGCCGCTGCCCGAGGCGCCCAGCAGCACCAGCAGTTCGCCGGCATGCAGGTCGAGACTGACATCGCGCAGCGCGTCCACCACCACCTCGCCCATCTCGTAGCGCTTGCACAGATGCTGCGCGCACAGGACGGGCTGACCGAGGGGGAGAGACGGGTGTGGCGGCATGAGAAACCTGTCTGCTGAAAAACCTGCCCGGAGTGTACTCCCTTGCCGTGACACCACCAACCGGCGAGAATGCCGCCGAACCCATCGCGCCGGACCGGCTGCAGCCCAGCTCTCCCGGCCTTTTCCGAGGACTCGATCATGCCAGCGCCCCTTCGTCCCATCGCCACACTCGCGTCCCTTGGCGTCGCTGCCGCTCTCGTGCTGGGTGCCGGCCCGGCCCTGTCGCAGCTGCCCGTGGACATTCCCGGCACCACCGAGGTGCCGCCGCCCTTCGCGCTGGATTTCAGTCAGCCCATGCCCACCGGCATCGCGCCGGAGCTGACCGCGGAAGCTCAGTCCATCGTGCAGCAGTTCGTCGGCACCCTGCTGCCCACGCTGCAGCTTGCGATTGCCGCCGGCGGGCCCGTCAATGCCATCGAGGTGTGCGCCGTGGAAGCGCCGGCCATCGCCGCCCGCCTGAGCGAGCAGACCGGCTGGGAAGTCTCCCGGGTCAGCCTCAAGGCGCGCAACGACAGCCTCGCCGCGCCGGACGCCTGGGAAACCGTGATCCTGAGCCAGTACGACCAGCGCCACCGTGGCGGAGAGTCGGGCGCCGACATGAACACGGCCGAGATGGTGAGCGGTCAGTTCCGTTACATGCAGGCGCAACCCGCCGCACCGCTGTGCCTGACCTGTCATGGCACGGCGATCAGTGACGACGTGAAGAGTGTGTTGCAGCAGCGTTACCCGAACGACAAGGCCACGGGCTATGTGGAAGGACAGATCCGCGGGGCGATCAGCCTGCTCAAGGCACTCTGAAGGCAATCGCCAGAAAACAAAAAGGGGCGTACTCGTTGGAGTACTCCCCTTTTTTCATGGCCAGCCTGCAGTGGCTGCGCCGACGGCGGTCACTCGACGATCTGCAGTTTTCTGGACCACCAGGGCGTGATGGCCGGGAGCACGGTGAGTGTCCAGATCACGACCCATGCTGTCAGCGGCATGAGCATGGTCAGTTGCGGGAGCTGCGCGACGGTGACGACCGCCAGCACCACAGGAATCACGCCCGTTTCCCGGATCACGCTCATGAACAGCTTGTCCTTCATGTTGAGGTTGGTGGGCGCCATGGACACCATGACGGCGAGGGGACGGGCCACCAGCATGAACAACACCGACACCAGGAAGCCCATGACGGCCGTATCCGCCAGATCCCCCAGCGACACGAACGGGCCCACCATCATGAAGATGATCGGCTTGGAGAGGCTCTCGATCTTGATCTCCATGGTGTGCAGGGTCTTCTGGAATGCGTGGTTGTTATGGTTGTAGTTGGCCAGCAGACCGGCAATGAAAGCCGCCAGGAAGCCGTTGCCGTGTATAGCCTGTGCCAGCACGAAGGTCACCAGCGGCACGGCCAGCACGATGGCGAAGTCATAGGCAGTTTCCTCTTCACCGGTCTTGTCGTGATGCGTGGACCTGTACTTCTCGTAGCTGTACATGAACGCCCAGCCAATGAAACCGGCGATGGTGCCGAACAGGAACTGACGGCCCAGGCTCAGCATGTTATCCGCGCTGAACAAGCCACTGGTCAAGGCGGCCGTGGTTTCCACCGAGGTTCCAGCCAGAATCATGGCGGCCAGCGCGCCCACGAAAATGGCACCCACCGCATCGTTCACCGCACTTTCCGCAATCGAGAGGCCGGCCAGACGCTTGTACTGATCCTTGAACACGACTTTCTTCAAGGTCGGAATCAGGGCCGCCGGATCGGTGGAGCCGATGATGGCCGCAAGCAGGGCCGCGGTCTGACCATCAAGACCCAGGAGCAGCAGCAGCGGGAACATGATGAAGAAGGTGATCAGATAACCGATCACGGCAAGCATGATCAGCGGGAAGGCGATCTTCATGAAATCCTGCCGTTCCACTTCGTCGCCACCGCCTTTGAGGATGATGGCCGCCAGAGCGGTACACACGACGACAGGAATCATGACTTGCGGGGCAATCGGTGCCAGCGCGTCATGCAGGATGATGCCGACCAGCAATTGCAGCGTGAAGTTCGGGAACACGGTGCCTTCAGCGAACTTGCTGCAGGCCCAGCCAAACACCAGGAAAAGCCCGAGACACCATAGTGTCTGTGCGATGGCGGCCTCTACACCAGGCAGGTGAGCAAGATGCTCCAGAAGTTGTGGCGCAACCATGTTCAGAAGGTAGGCACCCACAAACAGACCAACAATTTTTGCGTAATTCATAGCAGCGAATCTTCTTGTTAAAGTGTTTGGGCGGACAATTGCCGGGCTAAAAACGCCTCGAACACTAGCCATTTTCCCCAGCAGCGTCAACAAAATCCGCTCCGATACCCTCCCGAAAAAGCCAGCAAATACGCCCAACGGACAATGCAGGGAGGCAGGTTGCCGTTGCGGCGATTGCGAAAATTCAATCACGAAAAAAAGAGGGAGGAAGGCACGGTCCTTCCTCCCCCAAGCACTTTACTGCCAGCGTCAAACAAGAGGTCGTGATTCTGTGTGGCAGGCTATTGCGGCATGCGTGCGGCGCGGATCTCCACCTCCACCAGCCAGCCCGGGCGCACCAGACCGGCCACCTGCACGAAGGAGCGCACGGGCTTCAGCGGATTGATGTCGGAGCCGAAAAACTGTCGGTAGCCACGGTTGAAGCCTTCGAAGTCCAGCGTGCCGTCGGGATTGGCCAGGGCGAAGACGCGCACCTGCACGATGTCTTCAAGCGACCAGCCGAGCTCCTCGAGGGTGGTCTTGTAGGTCGCGAAGATCTGGATGGCCTGCTCTTCCATGTTGCCCCAGCTGCCGTCCGCGTTCGGATTGGCGCCGGCGCCGCTCAGATAGAGGGTTTCTGCGCCTGGCGGAATGGCGATGACATTGTTGAAGTTGGTGCCTTCCTGCAGGCGCACGATGGCGGGCGCGCTTTCCTGCGCAGCCGCGGTGGTGGCCATGTCGTCGGGCCCGCAGCCGGCCAGGGCCAGCAGGCCGGGCAGCAACAACAGCGGCGCGCGCTTGGACTTGATCATGAACATGGGCAGTCTCCGGGGCTCAGCGGCCGAGTGTGTTGATGTAGCTGACGACGTTCAGAATGGCCGTGTCATCGGGCAGGGCCGCGGCCATGGGCGCCATCTGCGCGCCGTAAGTGTCGCCGGCATGCGTGCCGCGATAGCCCGCCTTGAAGTTCTTCAACTGCGTGAACAGGTACCAGTCGTTCTGCCCCGCCAGGGCCGGGGCGCCCAGCGCCTCGTTGCCTTCGGCAGCGCTGCCGTGGCAGCTGGCGCAGGCGGCGTACAGCGGCGCGCCGGCGGCGGCGTCGGCCTGCAGGGTGATCTCGGCGGGCTTGTACTCCCAGCCGCCGATCCACTCCAGCAGCTCGGCGATGCTGGCGTCCGTCAGGGGCACCGCCATGGGCTGCATCTCACGGCCCTGCAGGTCCATGGGGTGGGTGCCACGCACACCGGCCCGGAAGTTCTCCAGCTGGCGCTTGAGGTACCAGGGCTCCATGCCCGCCAGACGCGGCGCGCTGATGCCCTCGCTGCCCATGCCATCGGCTCCGTGACAGGTCATGCAGTAGCGGTCGTTGTAATACTCGGCGCCTTCGGACTGCGCCAGTGCCGGAGCGGCCAGCAGGGAGCCCAGCACCAGGCTGGAAACGGTCACAGCGGAATTCTTCATGGTCGATCTTCTCCGTTCAGGGGTCGGTGCCGCCCGCCGCAGCGGGCAGCGAGGAAACATCAGGCGGCGCTGCGCACGCGCTGCTCCATGTCGGCCAGGGCCCAGTGGGCCGACAGGATCGCGCTTTCCTGCCAGGCGCCGTGGAAGCTGATCTGGTCGCCGATCATGTAGTGACGGCCCAGCGCCGGTGCCTGCAGGGTGTGGTAGAGCGCCTCTTCCTCGGGGGTCATGCCGCCGCCGGAGCGGCCCCAGCGGGCAGAGCAGCCCAGCATGTGGTTCATGCGGTGCCAAGCGATGGTGATGGGTTTCTCCACCAGCTGACGGTAGTTCGGGTGCAGCTTCTCGCCGCCCTTGAGCAGCCACTCCACGCGCTCGGCCTGGGTCATGCGCGTGTATTCCATGCCATTGCCGAAGTCGTAGGCGGCCAGGATCACGCCCTTGTCCTTGTGGATGCCATGGCTGGGGTACCAGAGCTGACGGATCGGCGCGCTGGTCCAGCTTATGCCGCCGTAGATCTCCTCTTTCTCCCAGAAGCGCTCCTTGGCCTGGAAGGCGCCCTTGATGGCCTCGCCGCGGCGGATGTACTTCATGGCCTGCATGTATTCGGCAGGCAGATTGTTCTCGATGCCGGACATGAAGTGCGCCGGGATGCAGTTGAAGCAGTAGTCGGCGGCGATGGTCTGCGGAGCACCGTCCTGCAGGTAGGCCACGTCCACACCATCGGCGCGCACCTTCACGGAGAGCACGGGAGTCTGGTACTTCACGCGCTCGCCCAGGGCACGGGTGAAGCCGGCGGTGATGCGGTCCATGCCGCCCACGGGCTGCATCAGGATCGGGCCGGTCTCGCCTTCGTTGGCGGAGAGCGTGTTGCCAATCAGGCGGCTCTTCATCAGATGCTTGAACTCGATGATCTCCTTCTGCACGCCGTGATCGATGAAGCCGCCGCTGGCATAGCCGTTGCGGTTGCTGCCGGTGTACTTCATGTCGCGGTTGAGCGAGCCGAAGCCCCGGATCAAGCCGAGGATGGTTTCAGCTTCCGACTCGGTGAAGGGTTGTTCCAGCTGGGCGGTGGTGAAGGACTTGGCGAACAGCTCGCCCAGGAAGCCCCGCACATTGGTGGAGACATCGGCATTGCGCAGGGGCTTGCCGTCGAGCATGGCGTCATCCTGGATCAGCGCCGTCTTGGACTCGTTGATGAACACTTCCAGGTCCACGCCCAGCTCCTTGCAGTAGGAGAGCAGGTTGCGGTGCGTGCTGGGGATGCGGGCGGCGCCGGCATTGAAGTACATGTGGGGCTCGTTGTCCCACTCGCAGACCTGGCGGTTGCCGATCTCGTCCACCACGTCGCCGGAGCGCACGGTCATGATGCGGCCGCCGGCACGGTTGGAGGCTTCCAGCACCGTCACGTCATAGCCCACCTTGGTCAGCTCCCAGGCCACGGTGAGCCCCGAGATCCCGGCGCCCAGCACGACCACCTTGCCGGCACCGGGTGCGGGCGCCGCCAGCACGGGACGCGTCAGCGCCGCCACGGCCGGCAGCAGGCCAAGGGCCGAACTGACGCGGATCAGGGTGCCGGTGCCGAAGGTGGCGCCCAGCAGGTTCATGAATTCTCGGCGACTGACAGGGTTTGACATGGTGCTTGCTCCATTCGTGTCGGGTGGCGTTG
>JAURIJ010000046.1 GCA_030832825.1 Gammaproteobacteria bacterium | reverse complement strand
CCCAACGCCCTGGAGGGTCCGGTCCGCGAAGCCGAGGCGCGCGACATGAACGCCCTGGGCGAGAGCTGGATTGCCGGCCGCCCGAGCGTGCAGCTGGACGCCATCGACGATCGCCTGCTCAATGATCTCGGCCAGCGTGAGCTGACCTGGGGCGTGGCCATGCCGCTGTGGCGACCGGGCGAACGCCGCGCCATGCAGGCACGCGGGGCGCAGTACGAGGCTCAGTACGCCGCCTGGGAAGACGCCTTCACGCTGGACATCGTTGGTCAGCTGCGCACGGCTCTGGCGGACATGGCCGAGGCGGATGCGGTGCTGGCCGCCGAACAGCTCGCCACGGCCGATGCCCGAGAGCTGGTGCGCATCGCCGAACTGCGCTTCGCCGCCGGTGACATCGCCGAGCGCGAGCTGCTGCAGGCCCACGCCCTGCTGCTGAGCCAGCAGCGCAACGAGCTGGAGGCCGAGGCCGGACGCGTGGATGCCGAACGCCTTTACGCCACGCTGACCGGCCTGCAGGTGCGTCCGGCCAGCCTGCCCGAGGAAGTCATCGCGGCGCAGGACGAGGTGCCCGACTCTCACCCGCTGCTGCGCCTGCTGCAAGCCGATGTCGCGGTGGCGGCTGCCGAGATCGACAAGGCCGAGGCCGATGCCCGGGGCGCCCCCACCCTGACCATGGGCACCCGCCGCCAGCGCGCCGGCCTGTTTGCTGACTACGAGGATGCGCTGGCCGTGTCCCTGAACATTCCGCTAGGCGGCCGCGCTCATGTCAACGCCGCCACCACTGCCGAGCGGCGCAGCAAGGTGGACGCCGAGGTGCGCCAGGCCATGGCGCGACGCGCGCTGGCGCTGCAGTTGCACGAAGTGGAGCACGCGCTCTTCGTCATGGGCGAAGCCCTGCCGCTGAGCGAGGAGCAGGCCCGGCTGGCCCGCCGCCAGTGGGAGATGGCCCGCGCCGCCTTCGAGGCCGGCGAGACCGACATCAGCCAGGTCGTGATCGCCCTGCAGCAGACCCGCCTGAGCGCCCGCGAGCTCGAGACCAACACCCTGCGCCACGCGCGCCTGATCGCCGAATTCAACCAGATCCTTGGAGTACTGCCATGACGCACCCTGTTCATACCCGCCTGGCCAGAACCGTGCTGGCCCCGCTCGCCCTCGCGCTGTGCGCTGCGTTGCAGGCCCAGGAACCCGTGACCATCAGCCCCGAGGACATCGTCCGCATGGGCGTGGTGTTCACGCCAGTGCAGGCCACCGACACCAGCACCGGTGCTCGTTTCGCCGCCACGGTGGTGAACTCGCCGGACGCCGCCGCCATGGTGAGCAGTCTGTGGAACGGCACGCTCAGCCGCTGGCATGCCGTGGCGGGTGACAGCGTCGCCGCCGGCACCTTGCTGGCCACGCTGCGCAGCCAGGACATCCTGCCCCTGCAGGAGGCCTGGATCAGTGCCGTGACGGCGCTGGAGAGTGCCGACCTGGCCCTGCAGCGTGACGAGACCCTGTTCGCCCAGGGCGTGATCGCCGAGCAGCGCCTGAACCAGACGCGCCTCGCGCAGCAGCAGGCCAGCTTCAGCGAGCGCAGCACCCGCGCCCAGCTCGGCCAGGGCGGTTTCGATGCCTCTCGCCTGCAGGCCTTGCGCGAACGCAGCCAGGGCCTGGGCGAGTTCTACCTGCTGGCCCCCGAGGCCGGCGTGCTGAGTCAACGCCTGCATACCGCCGGTGACTTCGTGTCAGCGGGCGAGACCGTCGCCACCCTGAATGCCGGCAGCCAGCGCTGGCTCAGCGCGCATGTCCCGGCCCGCGCGGCGCAGGACCTGAGCCTCGGGCAGCACCTGAGCGTCGCCGGCACGAGCGACACGCTGACTCTGCGGCAAATGGACTACGTGATCGACAGCAGCAATCAGACCATCGAGCTGCTGGCGGAATTCGATGCCCCCACCACGCTGGCCACCGGCCAGGTCGTCTCGCTGGTACTGCCCCCCTCGGCCCCTGGCATCCTGGTGCCCGAGCGTGCCGTGGTGCACAGCGGCAGTGTCACGACCATCTACGTGCGTACCGCCTCGGGCGTGGAAGCCCGCACCCTCACCCTGCGTCCTGTCGGCGCGGATTACCTGGCGATGGACGGACTGCGCGCCGGCGAGGAAGTCGCCATCCAGGGCACCGCCGTGCTCAAGGGCATACAGCTCGGCCTGGGCGGGGGTGAATGATGCTGGCTTCGCTGATTCAGGCGTCCCTCAGCCAGCGACTGCTGGTGATCCTGCTGTCCCTGCTGCTGCTGGGCTTCGGCGGCAACGCCCTGCTCAACATCCCCATCGACGCCTTTCCCGAGATCTCGCCGACCCAGGTGAAGATCATCATCAAGTCCCCCGGCATGACGCCGGAGGAAGTGGAATCCCTGATCACCCAGCCGGTGGAAGTGGAACTGCTGGGCATTCCGCAGCAGACCATGCTGCGCTCGATCTCCAAGTACGCGCTGACCTCGATCACGCTCGACTTCGAGGACGGCACCGACATCTACTGGGCGCGCCAGCAGGTGGCCGAACGTCTGGGCAATGTCTGGGACAGTCTGCCCGGCGGCATCAGTGGCGGACTCGCGCCCACCAGCACCCCGCTGGGTGACATGTTCATGTTCACCATCGACAACCCGGACATGACGCTGGCGCAGAAGCGTTTCCTGCTGGACTGGACGATCCGTCCGGCCCTGCGCACCGTGCCGGGCGTGGCCGATGTCAACGCGCTGGGTGGCTTCGTGCGCACCTACGAGGTGCAGCCGCGCCGCGAGGCCATGAACGCGCTGGGCGTGAGCCTGCAGGACATCGCCGATGCGCTCGCCGCCAACAACCGCAATGACGGAGCAGGCCGCATCGACCAGGGCGAGGAAGTGATCCTGGTGCGCGTCGAGGGCGCCATCGCCGGCCTGGCCGACCTCGCCAACACCCAGGTAGGCAATGCCGAGGGCGACACCCTGCCGCTGTCGGAGGTGGCCACCATCACGGCCGGCAACATGGAGCGCTATGGCGCGGTGACCGCCGACGGCGGCTCGGAGACCGTGCAGGGCCTGGTCATCGGCCTGCGCGGTGCCAATTCCCGTGAGGTCGTGGAGGGCGTGCAGACGCGCCTCGACGAGCTGCAATCCTCTCTGCCGGAAGGCACCGAACTGCATGTGTTCTACGATCGCACCGTGCTGATCGAGAGCGCCGTGAGCACGGTGTCTCGCGCCCTGATCGAGGCGGTGCTGCTGGTGGTCGTGCTGCTCGGGCTGTTCCTCGGCAATGTGCGCGCCGCGCTGAGCGTGGCGGTGATCCTGCCCATGTCCGCCCTGTTCACCTTCCTGATGATGAACTCCATGGCCATGTCGGCCAACCTGATGAGTCTGGGCGGCCTGGTGATCGCCATCGGCATGCTGGTGGACTCGTCCATCGTGATCGTCGAGAACGTCGTCTCCTCCATGGCGCACCAGAAGGACGGCCCGCGCCGCCTGCCGGTGCTGCACGTCATCTACCGTGCGGTGCGCGACGTGGCGGCACCGGTGACCTCGGGCATCATCATCATCGTGATCGTGTTCCTGCCCCTGCTCTCGCTGGAAGGCCTGGAAGGCAAGCTGTTCGGGCCGGTGACCCTGACCATCGTGTTCGCGCTGCTCGGCTCCCTGCTGTTGTCGCTGACGCTGATTCCCGTGGTGGCCTCGTTCCTCGTGCGCGCCGACTCCCACGTCGACCCGTGGCTCAGTCGCACCCTGGCAGCGCTCTATGCGCCCCTGCTGAAGAAGGCGCTGGCCCGCCCGGCCTTCCTGCTGGGGCTGGGCGCCGCACTGCTGGGCGCGAGCGTGGTGGTGTACCCGCTGGTGGGCAAGACCTTCATGCCCACCATGGATGAGGGCGACCTGCTGATCCAGGTCGAGACCATCCCCTCCATCAGTCTCGAAGCCAATACCCGCATCATCCTGGAAATCGAGAAGGCCATCCTGGCCGAGGTGCCCGAAGTGCTGCGCGTGGTCTCGCGCAGCGGCTCGGACGAGATGGGCTTGGACCCGATGAGCCTGAACGAGACCGACATGTTCCTGCATCTGCGTCCGCCGGCAGAGTGGCGCGAGACCAAGGCCGAGATCGAGGACCACCTGCGCGAGGTGATGGATCGCTTCGTGGGCCTCAACTACGGCTTCACCCAGCCCATCGACATGCGCGTGTCCGAGATGCTCACCGGCTCGCGCGGCGATGTCGCCATCAAGCTGTTCGGGCCGGATCTGGACACGCTGAACGCCTTGTCGCAGCAGATCGCCGCGCAAGTCGAGGCGATCCCCGGAGCCATCGACACCATCGCCACCCTGAACGAGGGCGCGCAGTACCTGCAGGTGGGCGTGGACCGTGTGCTGGCCGGTCGGCTGGGACTGGACGCCGAGGCGCTGCAGACGCGCCTGCGTGCCGAGATCGAGGGCATCAATGTGGGCAGCGTGATGGAAGGCAGTGCCCGCATCCCCTTGATGGTGCGTTATCCGAGAATCGAGGGCGACGGCCTGGCGCAGCTGCGTGACAGCTTCATCGACCTGCCCGACGGCAGCCAGATTCCGCTGACCGATGTCGCCAGCATCGAGCGCGTCGAGGGGCCGATCCTGATCTCCCGCGAGTCCGGCCAGCGCTTCAGCGTGATCCGCACCGACGTGGCCGGGCGTGACCTGGTGGGCTTCGTGGACGAGGCGCGCAATCAGATTGCCTCCAGCATCGACATCCCCGAGGGCTATCGACTGGAGTGGGGTGGCGAGTTCGAGAACCAGCAGCGTGCAGCCGCGCGCCTGATGCTGGTGGTGCCGCTGGCGCTGTCGCTGATCGCGCTGCTGCTGTTCCTGACGTTCCATTCCATCAAGCAGACGCTCATCATCCTGTCGAACATTCCCTTCGCGCTCACAGGCGGCCTGATCGGCCTGTGGGTGACGGGCGAGTTCCTCTCAGTGCCGGCGTCGGTGGGCTTCATCGCCCTGCTGGGCATCGCGGTGCTCAATGGCGTGGTGATGATGACCTACTTCAATCAGCTGCGGGAAAAGGGGCTGGACATTCTCACGGTGGTCACCGAGGGCGCCCAGCGCCGTCTGCGCCCGGTGATGATGACGGCCTCGATCTGCGCCTTCGGCCTGGTGCCACTGCTGCTGGCCACGGGGCCGGGCTCGGAGATCCAGCGCCCGCTGGCCATCGTGGTGATCAGCGGGCTGATCAGCTCCACGTTGCTCACGCTGTTCCTGCTGCCGATCATCTACAAGGCGTTCCACAAGGCGATTGACCCGCTCACAGGAGAAGAACGATGAGTCGCTCTGACATGGATGCACCGGCGCAGGAACTCTGCCTGCTGGTGCTGAACACCTCCCCGACGCTGGAAGAGGCGCTGGTGGACTATCTGCTGCTGCAGGAGCACGTGGCGGGGTTTTCCTCGTACACCGTGTACGGCCACGGCCAGCACACGGGCCTGACTGTGGCCGAGCAGGTGACGGGCAAGCGCAAGCGCATGCAGTACGAGATGGTGGTGAAACGCGCCGACGTGCCCGCCATCCTCGCCTCTCTGGCGACGGAGGTGGGCCGCGACATCGTCCATTGGGAACAGCCGGTCAGCCATTACGGCCGGGTGGTGTGATCACAGCGGACGAATGTCCACCAGGGTTTCGGCCGGCGTGATGCGGTCGCCCTTCTTCACGTAGATCGCCGCCACGGTACCTGCCACGGCGGCCTTGATCTCGGTTTCCATCTTCATGGCTTCGATGACCAGCACGGCGTCGCCGGCGGCCACGCTCTGACCTTCCTTGACCAGCACCTCGACCACGTTGCCAGGCATGGTGGCGGTGACATGCCCCGGGCCGGTGGCGCGGGGACGCCGCCCAGGCCGCACTTCCGCCGACGCGGCCGCACCGGCGGACTCCAGCGTGATCTCCTCCGGCTCGCCATCCACCGTCATGTAGAAACGGCGTTCGGTGTCGCTGGACGGGCTCACGCCGGTGACGTGGATGTCGTAAGTCTCGCCATGCACGGTGATCTTGAATTCATGCGCCACCGGGGCCACGGCGGCCGCGCCGGTGGTGGGCGGCAGCAGCACTTCGGGCTTGAGGGTGCCGCGATTGCGGTGCTGCAGGAAGGCCATGCCGACGTCCGGGAACATGGCATAGGTCAGCACGTCCTCCTCGGATTTCGCCTCGTCGCCGATCTTGGCGCGCAGACTGGCCAGCTCGGGCGCCAGCAGGTCGGCCGGGCGACACTCCACCACGTCCTCGTTGCCGATGGCACGCTTGCGCAGGGCGGCATCGACTTCGGCCGGCGCGGCGCCATAGAGCCCCTGCAGATAACGCTTCACCTCATTGGTGATGGTCTCGTAGCGCTTGCCCGCGATCACGTTGAGCACCGCCTGGGTGCCCACGATCTGAGAGCTGGGCGTGACCAGCGGCGGGTAGCCCAGGTCCTTGCGCACACGCGGAATCTCGGCGAACACTTCCTGAATGCGGTCGAGCGCGCCCTGCTCCTTCAGCTGATTGGCCAGATTGGACATCATGCCGCCGGGCACCTGGCTGGACAGCACCTGGGTGTCCACGCCGTTGTATTCGCTTTCGAACTGGTGGTACTTGTGGCGCACCTCGCGGAAATGGGCGGCCACCTTTTCCAGCAGCGCGGAATCCAGCCCGGTGGTGTACCCGGCGGCTTCCAGCACGGCCTTCATGGTCTCTGTGGGCGGGTGGCTGGTGCCGCCGGCGAACGCGGAAATGGCGGTGTCCAGATGATCGATGCCCGCTTCCACGGCCTTGAGCTGACACATGGAGGCCATGCCCGAGGTGTAATGGGAGTGCAGGAACAGCGGCAGGTCGACGGCCTTGCGCAGCGCGGACACCAGCTCGAAGGTGACGGCCGGGGTCAGCAGCCCCGCCATGTCCTTGATGGCGATGCTGTGGCAGCCCATGGCCGCCATCTGCTGGGCCTGGGTCACGAAGCCCTGCACGCTGTGCACGGGGCTGGCGGTGTAGCAGAGCGTGCCCTGGGCGTGCTTGCCGGCACTGACTGTGGCGGCGATGGCGGTCTCGAGATTGCGCACGTCATTGAGCGCGTCGAAGATGCGGAACACGTCAATGCCGTTCTCGGCCGCCTTGTGCACGAAGGCCTCGACGACATCGTCCGGGTAGTGGCGATAGCCCAGCAGGTTCTGACCGCGCAGCAGCATCTGCAGGCGTGAGTTGGGCAGGACCTTGCGCAGAGTGCGCAGACGCTCCCACGGGTCTTCCTTCAGGAAGCGCACACAGGAATCGAAGGTGGCACCGCCCCACACTTCCAGGGACCAGTAACCCGCGTTGTCCAGCGCCTCGCAGACCGGGAGCATGTCGTCGATGCGCAGGCGCGTGGCGATCAGGGACTGATTGCCGTCACGCAACACGACGTCGGTGATGTGGATCTTTCTGCTCATTGACGGTCACTCCTGCTACTGGTTCTGTTGCTGCTCTGCTGTGGGAGCCTGCTTGCCTACATCGCCGACTGCGCGGCGATGGCCGCCGCAATCGCCGCCGCCAGGAACTCCGGGCGCCGCTTGGTGGAATACTGGGTCAATTCGGGATTCGCCTCGACGAAGCCGGTGTTGAAACTGCCGGAGCGGAACTCCGGATGGCGCAGGATTTCCCGGTAATAATGCCGTGTGGTCTGGATGCCGTAGATCTGCATGTCTGCCAGCGCCCGCGTGGAGCGCTGCAGCAGCTCTTCCCAGTTGCGCGCCCACACCACGAGCTTGGCGCACATGGAATCGTAATGCGGCGGAATGGTGTAGCCCGTGTAGATGGCGGCATCGGTGCGCACGCCCGGCCCGCCTGCGGAATAGTAACGGCTGATGCGGCCGAAGCTGGGCAGGAAGCCGTTCTTCGGGTCCTCGGCATTGATGCGGAACTGTGCGGCGAACCCGGTGTAGGTGATGGATTCCTGCTGCACGGACAGCGGCAGACCGGAGGCGATGCGGATCTGCTCGCACACGATGTCCACGCCGGTGATCTCTTCCGTGATGGTGTGCTCCACCTGCACGCGCGTGTTCATTTCCATGAAGTAGAAGCTGCCGTCGGCATCCAGCAGGAACTCGACGGTGCCCGCGTTTTCGTAGCCGACTTCGCGCGCCACCTTCACTGCGAGCTCACCGATGTAATGGCGTTGAGTGTCATCGAGCTGGGGCGAAGGCGCCAGTTCGATCAGTTTCTGGTTGCGACGCTGGATCGAGCAGTCGCGCTCGAACAGATGCACGGTGTTGCCCAGGGAATCGGCCAGCACCTGCACTTCGATGTGGCGCGGATTGACGATGCACTTTTCCATGAACACGTCGGCACGGCCGAAGGCCTTGGTGGCTTCGGAAATCACGCGCTGATAATTCTGTTGCAGCTCCTTCGCGTCATTGCAGCGGCGAATGCCGCGGCCGCCACCACCGGAGGTGGCCTTGAGCATGATGGGGTAGCCGATCTTCTGCGCGAAGGCGAGCGCTTCGTCAACGCTGGCCAGATTGCCATCGGTGCCAGGAGTCACCGGCACGCCGGCGCGTTCGGCACAGCGGCGCGCCTCGGTCTTGTCGCCCATGGCGGCGATGACACGGGCATCGGGGCCGATGAACTTGACGCCGCGCTGCGCGCAGATGGCAGCGAGTTCGGGATTCTCCGACAGGAAGCCGTAGCCGGGATGCAGGCCGTCACAGCCGGTTTCCACCGCCAGGTTCACCAGCTGGTGCGGGTTGAGATAGCCCTGCAGCGGGTCCAACCCCACGAAATGTGCCTCGTCGGCCTTCTTCACATGCAGCGCATAGCGATCGGCCTCGGTGTAGATGGCGACCGAACGCACACCCAGCTCGCGGCAGGCGCGTGCAATCCGCACGGCGATCTCGCCGCGGTTGGCAATGAGGACTTTTTTCAGCACTGAAGATTTCTCGAGTGTTGCGGAAAACGACCAGCGGTCCGAGGTGGGACATGGAAACGCAGGCAGCTTACTTAGCCGACATGGCAAGGTCAACCCGGCGCGGGCCTGCGGGTCGGCTTTGCCGGGAAAACGACAAACTATTGTCGATCGTAGACGCGCACCATGCGGATCGTGGCTCCGAAACTGCGGGGGCGGATCTCCAGCTCCACGCGCAGCCGCTGCCCGCCCTCCTCCAGTGTGTAGGTTTCCAGCGTGAAGCCGCCGTCGCGTGGACGCCCTTCCACCGCCAGCACCTCGCCCTCCCAGGCGGCCAGGGAGAAGTCCTGTTCGCCCTCTTCGTAGTGCTGCGAGGCGCCCACGCTCTGGCTGCGGCCATCGGTGTGGAAGACACGCTCGAAGCCATCCTCGTAGCCCATCCACACCTCGGGCTCATCCAAGGCAAAGCGCAGCGTGTTGTCATAACTGAGCCGGTCATACAGCTCGTGCTCGGGGGGGCCGCCGCGATAGCGCCCGCGTTCGCCCTTGCCGAACCAGCGCCGCTCCACCTTGCCCCCGGCCGCCTTGATGGCGGTTTCCACGGCCAGGTCCGGGTCGTCGCTCAGCTCGAGATTGGCGATCCAGGTGCCCTCAAGGGGATGTTCCTGCGCAAGGGTGCCTGGCACGCCGAAAGGCACCAGAGCCAGCATCAGCAGCAGCGCAGGCCAGTGTCGAAGTGAGGATGGATTGCGGGACATGGCGTCGTCTCCCATGGAATCTTTCGCGGCCGGCACAGCAAGCCGTCTGGCCGATGATGGGCGCATCGGCGCGCCGGTGCAAGTGAGCATTCCCCTACGACCAAGGCGGCAAGGCATGCGCTGAACCGTTGCTCGCTGTGTTCCAAAAACAAGCAGACTGCGGCACTGTCATCGCGCAGGCTACAGACAACACGACAATAATAACTTCAAGTGGAGAGTAGTATGAAAAGGTCCTCACGCAAGGGCGGGTCCCCCGCTGTCAGTCGTTATCTGCTCGGCGCCCTGGCGCTGTATCTGATCCCCGTGCCCGTGTTCGCGCAGGCCGCCAGTGCAGGCGACGAACCCGAAGTGGAAGAGGTGGTCGTCACGGGCTCCTTCATCCGCAACAGCCAGTTCACCAATGCCTCACCCGTGGAAACGATCACTCAGGAAGACCTGATGTATTCCGGCGCCGCCAACCTCGGCGAATACCTGCGCGATCTGCCCTACATGGAGAACATTGACACTGTCGCCTCGGTGCTTTCCACCCAGGACGGTCAGCAGGACTCCAACTCCGCGCGCTTCAATCTGCGCGGTCTCGGCACCGAAAGCACCCTGACCCTGGTGGATGGCCGCCGCGCCGTCAATGAGAGCGCCGTGTCCGCCCTGCTGCCCGGCATCGCCCAGCGCTCGGTGGAGATCGTGACCGACGGCGGCGCCGCGCTCTACGGCTCCGACGCCGTGGCGGGCGTGGCTAACCTGATCCCCTACAAGGAATACGACGGCATGAAAGGCCGCGTGTACTACAAGACCGATCAGGAAAACAGCTCCGAGCAGTACACCGCGGAATTCCTCATGGGCCGCGCCTTCGCCAACGGCCTGAACTGGGTCGGCGCCGTGGAGGTGAACAAGCGCACCCCCATGCTGGTGTCCGAGCGCCCGAAGTACCAGCAGGTCTATGACCAGGACAGCGCCTACAACAACCCCGGCCGCTGGGCCACGGCCACCGGCGCCGGCCGCACCGACCCGAGCTGCGGCACCTTCAACGGCACGGCCACCGATGTCAGCCAGTTCGGCTCCTTCCCCAGCGGCGAGCTGTTTGCCACCGGCTGCCGGCTGTATTTCGGCGAATGGCAGGACTTCGCCAGACCCTCCGAAGGCGTGACCCTGTTCAACAACGTCAATTACGAGGTGAATGACTCCCTGACGCTGGAATTCCAGATGAGCGTCAATGATCGCAAGTCGGTGCTGGCGAGCTCCCCCAGCAACTCGGTGACCACCAACCTGACCAGCCTGTTCGTGCCGGTCAATCACCCGGCCAACCCCTTCGGCGTGCGCGTGCGTCCCTCGACCTGGCGTCCGATCACCAAGGCCGGCACCCTGCCCAGCGTTCTCGCCGGCAACGGCATGGCCATGACGGAATATCACTACTATGCCGACGCCTACAAGTTCGGCGGCACCTTCAAGCTGGGCGACACCAGCTGGGAGGGCGAGGCCTGGATCGGCTACCAGGACTCCTGGCGCGAATACGACGGCCGCGTCTGGCGACTCTCGAAAATGCAGGCTGCTCTGAACGGCCGTGGCGGCCCGGCCGGCAACGAGTGGTTCAACCCCTTCGGTTCCGCCGACCCGCGTTCGCCCTTCTACAACGCCGCCCGCACGGCCAACAGTCAGGCCATGATGGACTGGCTGGTGGACCCGCTGAAATACCGCGACACCCACGACCGCCTGAAGTACTTCGACTTCGTCTTCAACGGCGAAGTGATGGACGTGCCCAACGGCACCATCCGCGCGGCCTTCGGCGGGCAGTTGCGCAACCAGAAGGACTTCGACTTCGAGAACCCCTACACCACGATGCGGGACAACCTCTACTCCAATGCCACCGCAGCGCTGGTACCCACAACCGATCGCGATTCCAGCGTGCGAGCCATTTTCGCGGAAGTGGAGATCCCCATTCTGGAGAACCTGGGGGTGAAAGCCGCCGTGCGCAGCGAGGACTTCTACACCATCGGCTTCAGCGCCACCAAGCCGAAGATCTCGGTGCTGTGGGAACCGCTGGAAACCCTGGCCTTGCGTGCCAGCTATGGCGAGAGCTTCCTGGCCCCGACTCCGGGCCAGCTTCGTCCGCTGGCCAAGGACTCCTGCACCATCGTCACCAGCGGCGTGGACCCGCTCACCAACCTCTCCCTGGACGGCACCGACAGCTGCACCTCGGGCAATCCGAGCCTGGGGGCGGAAGAGTCCGAGATCGTGAACTTCGGCGTGAGCTGGCGCCCCATCGAAGGGCTGAGCGTGGACCTGGACTATCAGGAGATCGAGTACATCGGGCGTATCTCCACGCTGATCACCTCCGAAGTGACGCGCCGCGAGCTGAACGCCTTCCTGGCGGCCAACAATCTGACCTCGGCGAACTTCCGCCCGGCCACGGTGCCGGCCGATGCCGCCAAGGGGATTGCCTGGGCGCTGGCCAACCCCAACGAGCTGATCACGCGTGACGCCACGGGCAAGGTGACGGATGTGTACCGCGCGCCGATCAACCTCTCCTCGCAGTTCGTGGAAGGCATCGACTTCCGTGCGCGCTACTCCTTCGAGGTGGGCGATCTGGGCAGCTTCACGGCCAGCCTGGGTGGCAACTACTACACGCGCTGGGAATACCTGCCGGACGAATTCTCTGCCTTCGCCAGCGGCATTGCGCAGCAGAACGCTCTCACCAATCTGGCCCCGCCCCTGCCGCGCTACAAGGCAAACCTGGGCCTGTCCTGGTTCCGTGGCGATCACAGCGCCAGCCTCACGGCTCGCCACAGCGGCAAGCTTAAGTTCGACGACGACACGCTGTCTCTCAACTACGCGGCGTTTGCGCCGGACTACATCCGAGCGATCACCAAGGTGGATGCGCGCTATTCCTACCGCTTCACGGCGTTCGAGGCGGACTCCACGGTGACTCTGGGCATCACGAACCTGTTCGACCGTGACGCCCAGCGACTGCCGATTGCCGGCGGTCTGGAAACCCGGGTGGATGATCCGTTCGGGCGGCAGTTCTACATGTCAATGGACTTCGATCTGGGGAATTGAAGCGCAGCCGTTTGATGCAGGAACCCGGCCCCAGGCCCGGGTGCGACTGAGCTGGACACGCCGTGAACCCGTCCGTGGGGGCTCGGCTGCCGCCGTCCTGGCGGCAGACGGTCCAGCTCAGTCGCACCCGGGCCTGGGGCCTCTTTTTTGTGCCGCCCGATCGGCTTGCGCTTGCGGGGCTGAGGCCAAGGCGCGGGCGCAACTTGTGGTGGCAAGGGCACTGCCACAGTGGACGCGGATCAAGCCGCCCGCTTATCCTTGTCTTTTCAGTTATTTGAGTGTGCTTTCACCATGCCTACGATTCTCCAGAACCTTCCCCTTGGTCAGAAAGTCGGTATCGCCTTCTCCGGCGGTCTCGACACCAGCGCCGCGCTGCACTGGATGAAACTCAAGGGCGCCCGGCCCTGCGCCTACACCGCCAACCTCGGCCAGCCGGACGAGTCCGACTACGACGAGATCCCGCGCAAGGCCATGGAATACGGCGCCGAACTGGCGCGCCTGGTGGATTGCCGGCAGCAGCTGGTACACGAGGGCATCAGCGCCCTGCAGTGCGGGGCGTTCCACATCACCACGGGCGGGGCCACCTATTTCAACACCACGCCGCTGGGCCGCGCCGTGACCGGCACCATGCTGGTGGCCGCCATGAAGGACGACGACGTCCACATCTGGGGCGACGGCAGCACCTTCAAGGGCAATGACATCGAGCGCTTCTACCGCTACGGCCTGCTCACCAATCCGTCCCTGAAGATCTACAAACCCTGGCTGGACCAGACCTTCATCGACGAGCTGGGCGGCCGCGCCGAGATGTCCGCGTTCATGACCGCCGCCGGCTTCGGCTACAAGATGTCGGCCGAGAAGGCCTACAGCACCGACAGCAACATGCTGGGCGCCACGCACGAAGCCAAGGATCTGGAATTTCTCAACAAGGGCATGCGCATCGTCAACCCGATCATGGGCGTGGCGTTCTGGCGCAGCGAGGTGGAGATCGCCGCCGAGGAAGTGAGCGTGCGTTTCGAGGAAGGCGTGCCGGTGGCCCTGAACGGCCAGACCTTCGCCAGTGCCGTGGACTTGATGCTGGAAGCCAACCGCATCGGCGGACGCCACGGCCTGGGCATGAGCGACCAGATCGAGAACCGCATCATCGAGGCCAAGAGCCGCGGCATCTACGAGGCGCCGGGCATGGCCCTGCTGTTCATCGCTTACGAGCGTCTGGTCACCGGCATCCACAACGAGGACACCATCGAGCAGTACCGCGAGAACGGCCGCAAGCTCGGCCGACTGCTCTACCAAGGCCGCTGGTTCGACTCCCAGTCTCTGATGCTGCGCGAGAGCGCCCAGCGCTGGGTGGCCTCGGCCATCACCGGCGAGGTGACGCTGGAGCTGCGCCGTGGCAATGACTACTCGATTCTCAACACCGAGAGCCCGAACCTGACCTACCACCCGGAGCGTCTGACCATGGAGAAGGGCGAATCGATGTTCTCGCCCCAGGACCGCATCGGCCAGCTGACCATGCGCAACCTCGACATCGTCGACACGCGCGACAAGCTCGGGCTCTACACCCGCTCCGGCCTGCTGAAGGTGGGCAAGGGTGGACATCTGCCGACGCTGGAAGGGCCGACGTCGGAGTGAAACAAGCCTGGGTCAGAGACAAGCTCGATTGCGTGTCTCTGACCCTGGTTGCCAGGCCTCAACGGCGATAGACGATCTCGCCGCCCACGATGGTCATCTGGTTCTCGGCGGTCAGGATGTCCGCCACCGGCACCGTCATCAGATCACGGTCGAAGATCGTGAAATCAGCATACTTGCCCACTTCCACCGAGCCTCGGATCTCTTCCTGGAACGCGCCATGCGCGGGCCAGATCGTGAACATCTTCAGCGCCGTCTCGCGGGAGACCGCCAGCTCCGGATGCCAGCCTTCGCCGTCCGTGCCATCCAGGCGCTTGCGCGCCACGGCGGCATAGAACTCGATGCGCGGGTCCCCCACCTCCACCGGCGCGTCGGAGCCGCCCAGGATCATCAGGCCACGATCCACCAGTTGCTGCCAGGGGTAGGCATAGCCCAGGCGATCAGGGCCCAGTCTGTCGGGCGCGAAGTTCAGGTCCCCGATGCCATGGCTCGGCTGCATGGATGGCAACACGCCCAGGTCGACGAAACGCTGCTGATCGCTCGGCGGAATGATCTGCGCGTGCTCCATGCGCCAGCGCAGGTCCTCACTGGCCCATTCGCTGCGGGGCACCGCGTCACGGGCCTCGGCGTACCAGTCCAGCAGGGTGCGCACGGCGCGGTCGCCGATCACGTGGGTCTCGATCTGGATGCCCTGGCGCAGCGCCGCGTGCAGCACCGGCACCAGCTCCTCCTTGGTGGTGCGGTTCATGAAGCCGTTGTGGTCGGCGTCGGAGTAGTTCTCGATCAGCGCCGCGCCGCGTGAGCCCAGCGTGCCGTCGATGAACACCTTGATGCCGCGCACGTCGAACAGGTCGTCGTCTGTCTTCTCGCGTCCGCGAGTGAGCATCTCTTCCGCTTCCTCCACCGGAATGGCGGCGTAGACGCGGTGCGCCATTTGCCCCTCGGCATGGATCTGCTTCATCAGGTCCACCAGGCGGTAGGACATGCCGGCATCCTGCGTCTGCGTCCAGCCCAGCGCCGCATTGCTCTGCAGGCCGCGCAGCAGATTGTCCTTGAGATACTCGTCGGTTTCGGGCGGCAGGATGTCACGGAACACGTTCATGGCATTGGCCAGCACGTAGCCGGTGAGGTTGCCATCGATGTCACGCTCGAAGCGCCCGCCTTCCGGGTCGGGCGTGTCGCGGGTGACGCCGGCCAGCTCCATGGCCCTGGAGTTGACGAGGGCCGAGACGCCGTCGGCACGGGGCATATAAAGCGGCTTGTTGGCGGTGAAACGGTCGACATCGTCCTTGTTCAGGAAGCGCTGCTCGTCCGTCCATTCGCGCTCGATCCAGCCGCGCCCCTGAATCCACTCGCCCTCGGGCACGGTGGCAGCCCACTCCTCGATGCGGGCCACGGTCTGCTGCAGCGTGGGAATGCCGAACAGGCTCAGGGTCTTGGTGCGCCGGCCCACGCCTTCCAGGTGCTGATGACTGTCGGTGAATCCGGCATAGACGTAGCGCCCGGCCAGATCGAGCTGCTCGGCATCGCCGCACAGATAGCGCTGCGCATCGGCATTGCTGCCCACGAAGACGATGCGGCCGTCACGCACGGCAGCGGCCTCGGCGGTCCACTGCGCCTCATTGGAGGTATAGATCGTGGTGTTGTGCAGCACCAGGTCGGCAGCCTCGCAGCCAGAGGCGTTGCTGGCGACAGGGGTCGCCGGCGTTGCCGGGGTGG
>JAURIJ010000028.1 GCA_030832825.1 Gammaproteobacteria bacterium | reverse complement strand
GGCCGCCCTGCACCAGCTGATCGAAGGGCAGGCTGTGAGCGCTCGGCATGTGACCGCCGCGCAGTCCTGGACGCGGTTCCGGCGCCCGGCCGTGGAAGCGATCCGCCGAGCGGGCATCCAGAATGCAGACATCCGGAGCTGTGGTCGCCCGCAGCACCTCGCGCCAGTCGCAGACCAGCGACGTGCTCAAACGCGCCGTGAATGCGTTCCCCGCCATGGGGTCAGAGACACCTTTCGGCGCGTCCCGATTCACGGCATGTCCCGCCTGCTTCCAGGCCGGCAGGCCGCCATCAAGCACCGCCACCCGGGAGTGCCCCATGGCGCGCAGCATCCACCAGGCACGCGGCGCCGAGAAGATGCCGACACTGTCGTACACCACCACCACGCTGTCCTGCTGCACGCCCAGGCGGCGTATTTCCGTGGTGAACAGCGCTTCGTCCGGCAGCATGTGGGGCAGCGGCGAGTCGCGGTCGCAGATACGCCGGTCGAAGTCGAAGAAGCCGGCGTTGCCGATGCGCTCCGCCCGCCATTCGGCCTCGCCGTCGCGTGCCGCCGCCGGCATGTGCCAGCTGGCATCCAGCAGCACCAAGGGAGCGCCAAGCTCAACGGGAGCGCTCAGGGCGGCAGCGAGCCAGTCCACACTGACCAGTGCCGAATCCAGGGGGCGTGCGTTCATCGAATCTCCTGCGCGCCCGGCGGCGCCCTGTCCCCTCAGCCCTTGAGCTTCATCTCGTGCACGATCTGCGCGAGGCGCTCGACGGCCGTGATCGACTCCTGAGGGTCGAGGTTTTCCTTGTCGTTGTTGAAATCGCCCTCGGCCTGCGCCTGCACCAGCAGGCCGTCGCGGCGCGGATACACCGAGACGCGGCGATCGCCGTAGTTCAGGCCATAGTGCACCTCGGGCTGGGGGATCAGCTTGCAGGTCTGGCCGCGCACGGGAATGATCGTGTCGTCATTGAGCAGGGCGCGCGCGCCATAGCCGGTGCAATTGACGATGGTGCGCTCGTCGATCGCGGCGAAATCGCTGCGCTCGCGCAGCGTCAGCGTCTCGATGCGGCCACCCGCGCGCTCGAATTCTTCCAGCAGCAGGCGTGAGTAACTGGCGATATTGAACACCAGGGCCGGCCGGCGTCGCACATAGGGCGTGGGGAAGGGATGGGCGTGAGCGCTCAGGTCCACAGCGCGCGGAGTGAGGTCGGCCAGCAGGGCGTCCTCGAAATCCGGGTACTCGGGCTCGGTCGATTCCCCGTGGGGTGACGGCGTGCCGGGCGCACGCTCGGACAGGCTGTACATGTCGCGCCATTCCACCGGATCCCCCGCCACGCCCAGCAGTGCCTGATAGCGGCGGAAGGAATAGCGCGCCATGGCTTCCCAGCGCTCGGCGAAGGGCGCGGCGAACTCGGCCGTGCAGATGCGCGAATCCGGCGTCCACGAGCCCGTAGCGAACTGTGAGCGCACATAGGGAGGGCGCTCGCTGGCATAGATGGTCACGCTCAGACCCGCCTGCTGGGCGACCAGCGCCGTGGTCAGGCCGATGGCGCCGCAGCCGACGATGGCGATGCGCTGCGCGCCAGTGCTCTGCGCCATTTGCGTGGCCAGCAGGCCGCTGCCCCAGGACAGGGACCAGCCGCTGCCGCCGTGCCCATAATTGTGCACGACCTGGCGGCGGCCAATGCGCTCCAGCTCGATGCGCGGCCCCTGCGCCCGGAAGGGCCGGGTACAGACATTCATCTCGATGATGCGGTCGGCACTGGCGCGAATGGGGGCAAGAGGGAGGTCGTCCGACTGCAGGCTGGCAGCCGCCGGGCCGACCACTGCGGGGGTGTCCACGGCGAGCGCGCGGCTGGCGCCGGCGGTGGAAAGCAGGGCGGCGGAGCCGCGCAGGAACTGACGTCGTTGCATGAAATCCTCGTGGGCGGCCCAGGGACACTGCAGGCACGTGCGGCCTGCTTGCGGTGCCCTGTCCGTCCGCCTCTTGACGCAAGGAGCGTGCCACGACTCGGCGTCAGGCGCCAGCCAGAACTTTCTCCGGCGGCCCGCTGCGCTGCACGCCACGGGCGTGCTTGTAGGCGTACATGGCCTTGTCAGCGTGGTTCATCAGATCGTCGATGCTTTGTCCATCTTCCGGCCACAGGGCCCCGCCGGCACTGATGCTCAGCGGCAGTGTCAGGTCTTGCAGCTGCACGTCGCCGTTGATGCTGCGCTGCAGGCGCGCGAGCGTGTTCTGCATGTCCTGCGGCTGCTGCACCCCCGGAAGGATCAGCAGGAATTCGTCGCCCCCGAGACGCCCCGCCATATCCGCGTCGCGCACGAAGTCGTGCAGTCGGCGCGCCAGCTCTTGCAGCAGGGCGTCCCCGAGTGCGTGGCCGTGCGTATCGTTTACCTGCTTGAAGCGGTTCAGGTCGATCAGGATGATGCCGAAGCCCGTCAGCTCGCGCTGCGCCAGCGCAAGCACGCGGGCCAGTGCCTCTTCCAGCCCCCGCCGATTGGGCAGCCCGGTCAGCACGTCCTCGCGCGCCATGGCCAGCATGCGCTGCTGGCTGCGGTAGTAGCAAGCCGTTATCACGCCGCTGCTCCAGCCGGCAATGGAAATCAGCATGATGGCAAAAGGCATGGCTGCGTAGCTGAAGGTTTGCAACTGGGCTACGTCGGGCACGGCCCAGGCCTGCAGGGCACGGGCGCCGAAGGCCAGTCCAGCCAGGCTGATGAAGAAGGCGGTGATGCCGTAGACCTTGCGTTCGCTCTGGGAAGTGTTGCGCCACAACATCGCGATGCTGGCGAGCACTGCCAGCACGGCGGTGGCGGCGTCGGGCGCCACGATCCCCAGGCGGATGTCCAGATTCACCAGCCAGCTGAACGCCGCGATCAAGGCGCAAATCAGCAGCCACGCCTGGGCGCCCAGGGGGGCGATGAACTGACGCAGCTGCAAGGCCCCTATGAAGGCGGTGAGCGCGGCAAAGACCCGAAAGGCGTCCACCGCCACGACGCCCAGATGCGACTCGTGTTCCGCTGTCGTGAGTCCCGCATAGATGGCAAAAGCGGCGAGATTCACCATCGAGCCCAGGGACCAGAGACCGATGCCGGGCATCTGCCGGTCGATCAGCCAGGTCGCGAACATGCTCACACAGGAGAGGATCTGGATGAAGATGATGAGCATCACCATCGTGGGCAGGTGCAGGCTTTCCATTGGCAGGCTCGACAAGGACGACAAGTGGGGGCAAGTGTGGAACGCGAGGGAAGAATTGGTCAATTGTCGAGCGGGAAGGAATGGGGCGACATCGGCGTGGTTGGTGCAGGGAGTGGTCGATAATTGACCAGCCTTGCCGTGGCGGCGCTGCAAGCAAAAAGGACCTGCAGCGCCGCAGGCCCTTGTCTTGTATGGTAGCTATGCGTGGATTTGAACCACGGACATCAGCATTATGAATGCTGCGCTCTAACCAGCTGAGCTACATAGCCATTTGTCTGTGCGGTCGGTCTGACACCCCGATCCGTTTTGAGGCTGCGAATTCTGGCCACTCGCGCTTTTCTTGTCAAGCCTGCAAGGCGTCAGACATTGAAGCGGAAATGCACCACATCGCCGTCGTGCACGATGTATTCCTTGCCTTCCAGACGCCACTTGCCAACGTCCTTCGCTCCCTGTTCGCCCTTGTACTGAATGAAGTCCGCATAGGCGATGACTTCGGCGCGAATGAAGCCCTTCTCGAAGTCGGTGTGGATGACGCCCGCCGCCTGGGGCGCAGTGGCGCCCTGCTTGATCGTCCAGGCGCGCACTTCCTTCACCCCGGCGGTGAAGTAGGTTTGCAGGCCCAGCAGCGCGTAGCCTGCGCGGATCACGCGGTCGAGCCCGGGCTCTGCCATGCCCAGGTCCTGCAGGAATTCCAGTTTCTCGGCATCGTCCAGTTCGGCGATCTCGGATTCGAGCTTGTTGCAGATGGGCACCACGGAGGCGCCCTCGGCGGTGGCGATCTCACGCACGCGGTCCAGATGCGGGTTGTTCTCGAAACCGCTCTCGTCCACGTTGGCGATGTACATGGTGGGCTTGACGGTCAGCAGGTGCAGGCCGTACAGGTCGGCCAGCTCTTCCTTGTTCAGGTTGAGCATGCGCACGGGCAGGGCCTGGTCCAAGTGGGCGCGCACGCGCTCGAACAGCGCGACCTGGCGCACCGCATCCTTGTCACCGCCCTTGGCGATCCGCGCGATGCGATTGATGCCCTTTTCCACGGTTTCCAGGTCGGCCAGCGCCAGTTCGGTGTTGATGACTTCGATGTCCGCCGCCGGGTCGATGCGATCCGCCACGTGGATCACATTGGTGTCCTCGAAGCACCGCACCACGTGGGCGATGGCGTCGGTTTCACGGATATTGGCCAGGAACTGGTTGCCCAGGCCCTCGCCCTTGGAGGCGCCAGCCACCAGGCCGGCGATGTCCACGAATTCCATGGTGGTGGGGATCACCCGCTGGGGCTGCACGATGGCGGCCAGGGCGTCGAGTCGCGGGTCAGGCATGGGCACCAGGCCGGAGTTGGGCTCGATGGTGCAGAAGGGGAAATTCTCCGCCGCGATGCCTGCCTTGGTCAGAGCATTGAACAAGGTCGACTTGCCCACGTTGGGGAGACCTACGATGCCGCATTTGAAGCCCATGCTTGTGTTCCTTGATTCGGTGATTCGGATGCCGCCCTCAGGCGGGTTTGGTGTGCAGATTGTGCATGGCGTTCTGCCAGTCTCCCTTCACGGCGTGGGGGAGTGTGCGGAGTGCCAGGTCGATGTCGCCCAGGATGACTTCAAACTCGTGTTTCGACGGGTCGCTTAGCACGTGGTTCGCCACCTGGGCCTTGTTGCCCGGATGACCGACGCCGATGCGCAGACGGTGAAAGTCCTTCTGGTCGCCCATGGCGCTGATGATGTCGCGCATGCCGTTGTGGCCGCCGTGGCCGCCCCCGAACTTGAAGCGCGTGGTGCCCACGTCGAAGTCGATCTCGTCATAGGCCACCAGCATGTTCTGCGGGGCGATGTCGAAATAGCTGCAGAAAGCGGCCACGCTCTGGCCACTGCGATTCATGTAGGTCGTGGGAAACAGCAGGCGCACATCGTGTCCGGCCAGGGAGATGCGGCCGGCCTCGCCAAAGAATTTCGCTTCCGCGCGCAGCTCGCCATGCCATTCGGCGGCCACGCGGGAGAGGAACCAGGCCCCTGCGTTATGCCTGTTGCAGCGGTATTGCGTGCCTGGATTTCCCAGACCCACAATCAGCTTGAGTGCGTTGCCTTGCATGATGGAGGTTCCGCAGCGCAGCAGAGAGCCAGACAGGGATCAGGCAGCGCTGTCCGCACCGCCACGGGGAGCCAGAACGGTGACCACCGCGTTGTCCGCATCGTGACCATACGCCAGGTCGACGCTGGTGACGCCGGCAGGCAGCACGATCTGGGAAATGTGCAGGGACTCGCCAACGCCAAGTTCAGTCAAGTCGACCGCGATGAACTCGGGCAGATCCTTCGGCAGACAGCTGACCTGCAGTTCGTTCAGGCTCTTGATGATGCTGCCGCTGCCCAGCTTCACGCCCTTGCACTTGTCTTCATTGATGAAGTGCAGAGGCACGGCCACGACGATGGCGTGGTCGGCGCTAACGCGCTGGAAGTCGGCATGCATGATGCGCGGCTTGGCCGGGTGACGTTGCAGGGCCTTGATCACCACCTGCTCGGACTTGCCATCCACGCTCAGCGTGATGATGTGCGAGAAGAAGGCTTCGTTGGACAGGGCCTTCTGAATGTCCTTGTGGGCGATGCTGATATTGGCCGGCGCCTTGCCTTCACCGTAGATGATGGCGGGAACCATGTCAGCCAGACGGCGCAGGCGGCGGCTCGCACCTTTCCCCAGATCCGTCCTGGCTGTTGCGTTGAGTTCGAATGCATTGGACATCGTGTATCTCCAGTAAGTGATGTTTCACAACATCGTCAGACCTTGCCCAGCTTGCGACCAGCCTGGCTCGGTGTTGTCCGGCTCGGCAGCCGATCTGCCGATACCGTGTGTGGCGCCCGCTGTTCACTAGGAACGGCCGACGCACCTCAGTGCGCTGCGACCCTGAATCAGGTGTTGTCGAACATCGCGCTGATGGATTCTTCGTTGCTGACGCGACGGATGGATTCCGCGAGCAGCTTCGCCATGCTGAGCTGACGCACGCGCTTGGTCTTGCTGAATTCCTCGCTCAGCGGAATGGTGTCGGTCACCACCAGCTCGTCCAGATCGGAGGTGCTGATGTTGGCGTAGGCGTTGCCGGAAAGCACCGGGTGGGTGCAGTAGGCCACCACGCGCGCGGCGCCGTGTTCCTTCAATGCTGCAGCTGCCTTGCACAGGGTGCCGGCGGTATCCACCATGTCGTCCACGATGAGACAGGTGCGACCCTGCACTTCCCCGATGATGTGCATGACTTGGGCTTCGTTGGCTTGAGGGCGACGCTTGTCGATGATCGCCAGGTCCACGTTCAGGTTCTTGGCCACGGCACGGGCACGCACCACGCCGCCCACGTCGGGCGACACCACGGTCAGGTTCTCGTACTGCTGGCGTTCGATGTCTTCCGTCAGCAGCGGCGAGCCGTAGACGTTGTCCACCGGGATGCTGAAGAAACCCTGGATCTGTTCGGCGTGCAGGTCGACCGTGAGCACGCGGTTCACGCCCACGGCCACGATCATGTCAGCCACCACCTTGGCACTGATGGCCACGCGCGAGGAACGCACGCGACGATCCTGGCGGGCGTAACCGAAATAGGGGATCACGGCGGTGATGCGGTTGGCGGAGGCGCGATGCAGGGCATCGGCCATCAGCAGCAGCTCCATGAGGCTGTCGTTGGTCGGTGCGCAGGTGGGCTGGATGATGAAGACATCCTTGCCGCGCACGTTCTCCTTGATCTCGACATTCACTTCGCCGTCGCTGAACTTGCTGACGGTGGCTTCGCCCAGGGGAATGCCGATGTGTCTGGCGATCTTGTCTGCCAGCACGGGATGGGCGTTGCCGGTGAAGACCATCAGGTTGTTTGCCATGTGCGTGGTGTCCTTCGCAGACTGCGTGGGGTCAGAGCTGCTTGTAGTTGTCAGGCTTGAGATATGCGATCCGCCCGTCATTCAGGGTCATTGCGGGGACTTGCCGAGGATGAGGCGCCTGGATGGGGCCTGCACCTGAGACGTAATGAATATGGCAGGGGTGGCTGGACTCGAACCAACGCATGCAAGGATCAAAACCTTGTGCCTTACCAACTTGGCGACACCCCTAAAACTCTGCATGTTTTGCGAATGCCTTCGCGGCAGCCTGGATTCTAGGTGGGATTCAGCGCCGGGCTGCGCTGCAGTCCGCGGGCTGTGAACCCTTTCCAGTGCCTCGGAAGTTGTGCCAGAACTGCGCTGGCCTGCTCTTCCGAATCGAAGCCTGCAAAGACGCTGGCTCCGGTTCCCGTCATTCTTGCCTGACCGAATCGAGCGAGCCACACAAGGGCTTCATCGACGGGCGGGTAGAGGCTTCTGACGAGATTTTCACAGTCATTTCTGGTCTGCCCAGCCAGAAAGGCGGCCATTTTGATGGCACTCGTGTGCCGTGTCAATTGCTCGCTGGAAAAAATGTCCCGTGTGGAAACGTGGCAATCCGGGCACAGAACCACGAAGAATTTCGGTGGCAGAGTGACCGGTGTCAGGCGTTCGCCGATGCCTTCCGCCCACGCGGATTCGCCCTGCACGAAGAGTGGGACATCTGCCCCCAAGCGCAGACCGAGGGTGCTCAGGCGCTCGGTGCCCAGATGCGTTTGCCACAGGCGATCGAGGCCCAGCAGCGTGCTCGCCGCATTGGAACTGCCACCGCCAAGACCCGCGCCCATGGGGATGCGCTTGTGCAGGGTGATGTCTGCACCGCGCATGCAGCCGCTGGCCTCGCGCAGGGCCCGGGCCGCACGCAGGATCAGGTTGTCGTCATTGGCCAGCTCCGGGACGGCCGTGTGCAGTCGCAGGTCGCCGTCCTCGCGCGGCGTGATCTCCATCGTGTCGCCAAAGTCGATGAGCTGGAAGATCGTCTGCAGTTCGTGATAACCGTCGGGGCGGCGCCCGGTGATGTGCAGGAACAGGTTCAGCTTGGCGGGCGACGCGATGTGCAGGGTGGCGGTCATGGTGTGCCTTGCAGGGCCCAGTCGAGACGCACGAAATCCAGACGCAGGGGCGGTTTTTCGATGCGGATGCGCGTGGGCAGCGACTCCGTCGCGTAATTGGTGTAGCCGAGGTACTGCACCGTCCAGCCATCCTGCTCCAGCGTGATCAGATGATTCTCGGCATTGAAGGACGGTGTGCTGATGCCCTCTGGAGCGGGCACGCCCTTGATCCAGAAGCGCAGCTTGGCCACCGGCAGGTCGTAGCCCAGCTGCTCGTACACCAGGGCTTCCGGGGTGGCAGCCCGCAGCGGCGGCTTGCCTTCCTGCACCAGCACCACTTCGCCGGGCCGGCCGGTGATCTCGGTGGCGCCGGCGTTGAGCGTGCCCCACAGATTGATCACATAGGTCTCGTTCTGCTGGCGCCAGCGGATGCGTGAGGTGTGGGAGTCCTTGTCGTCACGCACGCCGATGCGACCGGTGAATTCCCACTGGGTGATGGATTCGAGCAGATCGCGCCGCGCCTGCCAGTCGTCGTTGACCGGGGCATCCATGCGCGGGGTGCTGCTGCAGGCGGCAAGCCCCAGACAGAGCAGCAGAGTCACGAGGGGGAAGGACAAACGTCTGCTCAACTGCCGGCCCCGTTGCGAAGGCGTTCGATGGTGTCGAGCAGGATGCGGCTCTCGGGGTTTTCGCGCAGGGAGTCGTTCCAGACGCGATTGGCCTCGCTGCGTCGCCCCATCGTCCAGAGCACTTCGCCGAGGTGGGCGGCCACTTCCGGATCGGGAAACGCCGCAAATGCGCGTTCGAGATTGGCCAGGGCTTCGTCGTAGCGCCCGAGCTTGAACTGCGCCCACGCCAGACTGTCGATGATGGCCGGATCTTCCGGATCGGCGGCAATCGCGCGTTCCAGGAGGGCGAGTGCCTCGTTGTAGCGGTCGGTGCGATCTGCCAGGGTGTAGCCGAGCTGATTGAGCGCCGTGGCATTTTCCGGTTCGAGCTCGATGATGCGGCGCAGGTCTTCCTCGACCTTGGCCAGATCGCCACGACGGTCGTTGACCAGCGAGCGGGCGAACAGCAAGTCGATGTTGTCGACGTAGACCTGCAAGGCCTCGGTGAGTCGCGCGTCGGCGCGCTCGAGCTGGTTGGCGCTCATCAGGGCGTCCACTTCGACGGACAGCAGCATCAGCTCCACTTCCGGACGACCGTCGGACACGCTCAGCACGAGGGCGTGGGCTTCGTCGTGGCGCGTTTGCTGCACCAGAAGGCGCACGGCCTGCCGCTGGGCATTGAGGTAGTTCGAGAACGTAGGCTCGACCTGAAGATAGTGGGTGATGGCGTCGGCGAGGCGGCCCTGGTTCTCGTCGATGAAGCCCAGGTAGTAGTGGGTCTCGTTCGGTCGCTCACCGGCATTCTGCAACCTGATCAGGTAACTGCGCGCGGCGTCGAGGGACTCCAGCTCCAGTTCCAGCAGGGCCAGGGAGTAGAGGCTTTCATAGTCGTCCGGCGCCATGCGGACGAGTTCCTCAAACTGCTCGCGGGCATCTTCGAGATTGCCGGTCTGCACCAGGATGCGGCCATAGTTGAAGCGAATCAGGCGATGGTCCGGGTAGGTCTCGATGCCTTCTTCCAGCAGCTCGATGGTGCGATCGAGTTGCTCGAGCTGCAGATGCAGCTGCGCTTCCATCAACAGGATACGGGCCGAGTTGCCGTGACGTTCCTTGTACAGCGTGAGTTCCGCCAGGGCCTCAGCGTGCTGATTGCTCTGCTCCAGCAGTTGCATCACGGCATAGTGCAGCGTCTCGTGCTCGGGGAAGCGGGCGTGCAGCTTCTGGAATTCCGCCAGCAGGCTGGCACGCTGTTCCGGCAGCAGGTACTGGGTGCGGCCGGAAATCACGGAGAAATCGAGCTCGCCGCCGATGGCAAGGATGCTGCCCATGTGTTCCATGGACTCCTCGAGCATGCCGGCTTCCAGCAGCTGGAAGGCCATGACGAGATGGGCTTCTTCGGAATCGGGCTCGATCTCCAGCCACAGACGACCCAGCGCGATCATGGTGTCGGTGTCCTCGGCGGCGGCCGCGAACTGGCTGGCCCGACGCACGACGGCCAGGTCGCGGGTTTCCACCGCCAGCGCGTAGTAGTCTCGCACAGCCTCAGGCAGGTAGCCGCGCTGTCCGGCCAGCTCATTGATCATGGCGCGGTTGAGCTGCTCAGGGGTGAAATTGCCGTATTCGATGGGGGCAGGCGTGGGCGCCGGTTCTGCGCTGGCGGTGTTCACCTCGGGCACGGGCTCCGGCCGCGGCTCGGTGCCGGGGGTGCTCTGGCAGGCGCCGAGAGTCAGGGCAAGGGAAAGCGTCAGAAGTGCAGGAGCAAGATGCGTCATGGGCGGTTGGCCAGCGGGCATGTGGCAGGAAGAAACGGGGCTCGCAACGGCACGCAATCACTGGGAAAAACGGCCTTTGTGCAAGTGCCCGGCAGTGTAACTGCAATATCGTGGACTTCACAACACAGGCCCCGCTGGCCTGGCGCCACAATCGCTGCCATATTCCAGTTGGGAAGTCCGGGGCTAATTTAGTACCATAGCCCGCTTTTTCCGCATGCAGTTCTGCTTGTCCCGTCCGACAAGGGGCCCTATGGCGCTGGTTCTACTCGGTATCAATCACAATACCGCGAACATCGACTTTCGCGAGCGCGTGGCGTTTCCGCCGGAAAAGGTCGCGGACGCCATCCAGCGTGCGACGGCCCTCCCGGCGCTGGACGAAGTGGTGATTGTGTCCACCTGCAACCGCACTGAGCTCTATGCCCAGGTGGATCTCGGCGAGGGCGCGGGCGGCGAGTCTGACGTCGAGCCTGAGGACAAACAGCTGCGCGAACAAGAGCTGCGCCTGCTGGACTGGCTCAGCCAGTACCATGGTCTGGATCGCGCCGAGGTGCAGCGCTGCACCTACTTCCACTGGCAGCAGGATGTCGTGCGTCACCTCATGCGCGTGGCCTGCGGCCTGGACTCCATGGTGCTGGGCGAGCCGCAGATCCTGGGTCAGATCAAGTCTGCCTATGCCGTGTCCAAGGAAATGGGCGTGGTCAGCGGCACCCTGGGGCGCGCCTTCCAGGAAGCCTTCACCATCGCCAAGCAGGTGCGCACTGACACCGCCATCGGCGAGAACCCGGTGTCCGTGGCCTACGCCGCCGTCACGCTCGCCGAACAGATATTCTCCAATCTCGCCAGCCTGAACGCCTTGCTGATCGGCGCTGGGCGCACCATCGAGCTCGTGGCCCGGCATCTGACCGACAAGGGCGTCAAGCACATCGTGGTGGCCAACCGCACTCTGCAGAACGCGGTGGAGCTGGGCGAGAAATTCGGGGCGGCCGGTGTGCTGCTGTCCGACATTCCCGAGCAGCTGGTGAAGGCCGACATCGTGGTGTCGTCCACCAACAGCCAGTTGCCCCTGCTTGGCAAGGGCGCGGTGGAGAGCGCGATCAAGCGGCGGCGGCACAAGCCCATGCTGCTGGTGGACCTGGCCGTGCCGCGCGACATCGAGCCGCAGGTCGGCGAGATCGCCGATGCCTATCTATACAGCGTCGATGACATCCGCGACGTCATCGAGGACAACGTCAAGAGCCGCACCGAGGCCGCCGCCCAGGCCGCCTCCATCATCGAGCGTGGCGTGCAGGAGTATCAGCGCCGGCTGCGCTCGCTCAATGCCGTGGACACCCTGCGCGCCTTCCGCGAGAAGGCCGAGCAGCTGCGCGACCGTGAAGTGGAGAAGGCCCTGCGAGCACTGGAGAAAGGCGAAGCGCCCGCCCAGGTGATGGAAGCCCTGGCGCGCGGACTCACCAACAAGCTGATTCACTCGCCCAGCGTGCAGATGAAGAAGGCCAGTGCCGATGGCCGTGATGAAGTGCTGCTGCTGACCCGCGAACTGTTCGACCTGGATGGCGCCACCGAATGATCAAGGAATCGATACTGCACAAGCTCGCCAATCTGCGTGATCGCCATGAAGAGCTGGAAGCGCTGCTCAGCGATGGCGAGGTCATTGGCAATCAGGAGCGCTTCCGCGCGCTGTCGAAAGAGTTCGCCGAGATCGAGCCCGTGGTGAAGGCCTACATCGCCTATCAGCAAGTGCTCGATCAACTGCGTCAGGCCCGCGAGATGCAGAAGGATGCCGACAGTGACATCCGCGCCATGGCGGACGACGAGGTGCGCAGCATCGAGGCCGGGCTGGAGGCCGAAGAGCTGGCCCTGCAGAAACTGCTGCTGCCCCGCGATGAGAAAGACAGCTGCGACATCTTCCTGGAAGTGCGTGCCGGCACCGGCGGCGACGAGGCGGCGATCTTCTCCGGGGATCTCTTCCGCATGTATTCCCGCTATGCCGAGACTCAGGGCTGGCGCGTGGAAATCCTGAGCGAGCGCCCAGGTGAGCATGGCGGCTACAAGGAAATCATCACCCGCATCGAGGGCCGCAATGTCTACGGCCATCTCAAGTTCGAGTCGGGTGCTCACCGTGTGCAGCGCGTGCCCGAGACCGAGACCCAGGGGCGCATCCACACCTCGGCCTGCACGGTGGCCGTGATGCCCGCCATGGATGAACTGGCGGAGATCGAGATCAACAAGGCGGACCTGCGGATCGATACCTTCCGTTCCAGTGGCGCCGGCGGTCAGCACGTCAACAAGACGGACTCCGCCATTCGCATCACGCACATTCCCAGCGGCATTGTGGTGGAGTGCCAGGACGAGCGTTCTCAGCACAAGAACCGCTCGCGCGCCATGTCGCTGCTGCATGCCAAATTGAACGATCAGGCGCAGCAGGCGGCCGCGCAGGAAGTGTCGGACACCCGCCGCAAGCTGGTGGGCACGGGCGATCGCTCGGAGCGCATCCGCACCTACAACTACCCGCAGGGGCGCGTCACGGACCATCGCATCAACCTCACCGTCTACAAGCTGTCCGAGGTGATGGAAGGCGCGCTGGATTCGGTGGTCCAGCCGTTGATCAACGAGCATCAGGCGGACCTGCTGGCCGAGCTGGCGGAGTCCTGAGCCATGACCGCCCTCAGCAGCGGCCAGGCCCTGCGCATGGCGCAACATGCCCTGTTCGGGTCCGACACCGCGCAGATCGACGCCGAGCTGCTGCTGTCCGCCGCGCTGGGGGCCACTCGCGCGGGACTCTACGCCTGGCCCGAGCGGCAGTTGACGCCGGCCGAGCGAGGCCGTTTCGAGGCCCTGCTGGAGCGGCGCATCCTCGGTGAGCCCGTGGCCTACCTCCTGGAAGAGCGGGAGTTCTGGACTCTGCGCCTGCGGGTGACGCCCGCCGTGCTGATTCCGCGTCCGGAGACCGAACTGCTGGTGGAAACCGCACTGGCGCTGGCCGCGCCGAAGGGGGCCGAGGCCCTGCGCGTCGCCGATCTGGGCACTGGCAGCGGAGCCATCGCGCTGTCACTCGCCAGCGAGCGGCCACACTGGCAGGTGCTGGCCACGGATCAGAGCGCGGCCGCCCTGCAGGTGGCCAGCGACAACGCCGTCCGGCTTGGCATCCGCAATGTCGGGTTCCGCCAGGGCAGCTGGTGTGAGGCGCTGCCGGAAGGGCAGTTAGACCTGATCCTGAGCAACCCACCTTACATCGCGCCGGGGGATGAGCATCTGGGGCAGGGCGATCTTCGCTTCGAGCCCGCCAGTGCGCTGGTAGCCGCCGAACAGGGACTGGCCGATCTGCAGGCGATCTGCAACGCTGCCCCGCGTCATCTGGCGCCCGGCGGCTGGATGCTGCTGGAACACGGTTTCGAACAGGGGCCCGCCGTGCGTCAGCTGCTGGCCGAGGCGGGCTTTAGTGGCGTGCGCACGCTGGCCGATCTGAATGAATTGCCGCGCGTGACACTGGGCTGCCTTGAGATTCAGGGTGATTGACCGCCACGGGCCACCTGTCCGCCGCTGCCCGGCCATGAGACACGAGTGAGGGAGACACCCATGCAGGACGAAGAACTGCTTCGCTACAGTCGCCAGATCATGCTGCCCGAGATGGACGTCGTCGGGCAGCAGGCACTGCTGGATGCCTCGGTGCTCATCGTGGGCATGGGCGGTCTGGGCAGTCCGGCGGCCATGTATCTCGCGGCGGCCGGCGTGGGGCACCTGCTGCTGGCGGACGACGACACGGTCGATCTGAGCAACCTGCAGCGCCAGATCGTCCACGACCAGGACAGCCTCGGCATGCCCAAGGTGCAGTCTGCCGCAGCCACGTTGCGCCGCCTCAATCCCCATGTGCGTGTCACCCCCCTGCAGAAGCGCCTGACCGAGGCCGATCTGGATGGCCTGCTGCCCGGCGTGAGTCTGGTGCTCGATGCCTGCGACAACTTCAGCACGCGCTTCGCGCTCAATGCGGCCAGCGTGCGTCATCGCGTGCCGTTGGTCTCCGGCGCTGCGATTCGACTGGAGGGGCAGGTGACGGTGTTCGATCCGCGGCAGCCCGCCAGCCCGTGCTACCAGTGTCTGTACCGCAAGGGCGATGACGAGCAGGCGAGCTGTGCCCGCAACGGGGTGATGGCACCGGTGGTCGGCATCATCGGCGCGGTGCAGGCGATGGAGGCCATCAAGCTGCTGGCGGGCGTGGGCGAGCCGCTCACCGGACGTCTGTTGCTGCTGGATGCGCTCACCATGCAGTGGCGTTCCCTGCGCCTGCCGCGCGACCCGGCCTGCCCGGTCTGCGCCGCCGCCACAGTGACCGGGGCGGACCTGCACTATTGATGTTCAATCCCGCGCCGGCTATGATGCCGGCGCGCTTTCTGGAACGGCGCATAAGTTTCGGATTTTAAAGACATTATTGACCTGGATGGCGCCGTAGGCGAGCAGTCGGGGTCACTCAACCGGCAGCAATGCCCGCGGCGTAGTTCCCTATGGAAAATGAATCAAGCAACCAGAAGACGCTCTTTGCGGCTTTCAATCTGGTTGAACCCCTGAACAAGGCCATCGCAGATCTCGGCTTCACCCACTGCACTCCCATCCAGGCCCAGAGCCTCAAGTATTCGCTCCAAGGCAACGATGTCACCGGTCGGGCCCAGACGGGCACCGGCAAGACCGCGGCCTTCCTCATCACCATCATCAACGACCTGGTCACCAATCCCATCCGCGAGACGCGCTACATCGGCGAGCCGCGCGCCCTGATCATAGCGCCCACGCGGGAACTGGTGATGCAGATCGCCAGCGACGCGCAGAATCTTGCCAAGTACGCCGACCTGCACATCGTGACCATGGTGGGCGGCGAGGACTATCAGAAGCAGCTGCGCGCGCTGGACAAGCGCCCGGTGGACATCGTGGTGGCCACGCCGGGGCGTCTGATCGATTTCGTGCAGAACGACCAGGTCTATCTGGGCCTGGTGGAGCTGATGGTCATCGACGAGGCGGATCGCATGCTGGACATGGGCTTCATTCCGCAGGTGCGCGCCATCGTCGCCCGCACGCCGGCCAAGGATTGTCGCCAGACGCTGCTGTTCAGCGCCACCTTCACGCCCGAGATCCTCGAGCTTACGCGGCGCTGGGCGATGGACCCGATCATGGTCGAGATCGAGCCGCAGAAAGTGGCCACCGACACCATTGATCAGATCGTCTATCTCGTCACCACCGAGGACAAGTACAAGCTGCTCTACAACCTGATTCAGGCGCAGGGGGCCGACAAGGTCATCGTGTTCAACAATCGCCGCGATCAGGTGCGCAAGCTGGCCGACAATCTCTACCGGCACGGCATCAATTGCGGACTGCTGTCGGGCGAGGTTGCCCAGAACAAGCGCGTGCAGACTCTGGAGGCCTTCCGTGAGGGCAAGCTGCAGGTGCTGGTGGCGACAGACGTGGCGGGACGCGGACTGCACATCGATGACGTGACCCACGTGATCAACTTCAGCTTGCCGGAAGAGGCCGAGGACTACGTGCACCGCATCGGACGCACCGGCCGTGCCGGCAATGTCGGCACGTCCATCAGCTTCGCCTGTGAAGAGGATTCCTTCCTGTTGCCGAACATCGAGGAGAAGCTGGGTCGCAAGCTGGCCTGCATCCGTCCGGATGACGCCCTGCTGACGCCGCCACCGCCCTTCTCGCGCGCGACCAAGTTCGTGGCGCCGCCCAAGACAGGCGAGCGCAGCGGTGGTGGGAGATCCTCAGAGCGACGCGGCCGCGATGGCCGCAGTGGCGGGCGGGCGCCGCGTCGCTAGTCGACGCTCTGGCTTGAGCGAAGCGCGCCGGCCTGCTCGAGCAGGCGCAGGTATTCCGTCGAGCGGCGATGCTTCGCCACGTGATCGGCAAAGGTGCTGGCATCGACATGGCGCACATTGAGATCGCGGCCGGCGGCCACGAAGTACGCGATGAAACGCTCGAAAGCGTCTGGCAGCATGCCCCGATACGCCTTCTGCAGGATGTGGTAATCCGCCGGCACCCCTTCGGGGGGCAGGAACTGCAGGTAGCTGCGAATGCGCTCGTCAGTCCAGAATTCGTCTCTGACCGCGGGTTGCGTGCGCTCCGCGCCGGTTTTTTTCTCTTCCATAGTCTGTCGTCGTCCTTCAGTGGGGCATCAGCCCTTGAGCTTGCTCAGCAGCAGGGCATTAAGTTGTTCGGGATTGGCCTTGCCGCGTGACGCCTTCATGGCCTGCCCGATGAAGAACGCGAACACCTTGTCCTTGCCGGCACGATACTGGGCCACCTGATCCGGGTTCGCCGCGATCACCTCGTCCACCAGTTTTTCAATGGCGCCGCTGTCGGTGACCTGCTTGAGACCCTGGGATTCGATGATGTCGTCCACGCTGTGCTCATTGCCCAGCATGGCCTCGAAGACGGTCTTGGCGATCTTGCTGGAAATGGTCTGATCCTTGATGCGGCCGATCAAGGCGCCCAGGCGCTGAGCACTCACCGGCGACTGCTCGATCTCCAGATCGCTCTTGTTGAGCAGAGCCTGCAGGTCGCCGGTCACCCAATTGGCAGACAGCTTGGCATCGCCGCAGAGGCGGGCCACATCCTCGAAGTAATCGGCCATCGCGCGGCTGCTGGCGAGCACGCCGGCGTCGTACTCGCTCAGCGCGTACTGGCTCACGAAACGCGCCCGCTTGGCATCGGGCAGCTCGGGCAGCTCGGCGCGCACCGCCTCGATGTAGGCTTCATCGATCACCACGGGCAACAGATCGGGCTCGGGGAAATAGCGGTAATCGTTGGCCACTTCCTTGCTGCGCATGGAGCGCGTCTCGTCACGGTCGGCATCGTACAGACGCGTCTCCTGGATCACGCGGCCACCATCCTCAATGAGGTCGATCTGGCGCTGTGCCTCGTGCAGGATGGCCTTCTCGACGAAACGGAAGGAGTTGATGTTCTTGATCTCGGCGCGGGTGCCGAACTCGGTGGCACCGAGCTTGCGCACGGAGACGTTGGCGTCGCAGCGCATGGAGCCCTGCGCCATGTTGCCATCGGAGATGCCGAGGTAGCGGATAATGGAATGCAGCTTCTTCAAATACGCCACGGCTTCGCGGGCGCTGCGCAGCTCCGGCTCGGACACGATCTCCAGCAGCGCGGTGCCGGCGCGGTTCAGGTCGATGCCGGAGAAGCCCTGGAAGTCCTCGTGCAGGGACTTGCCCGCGTCTTCCTCGATGTGGGCGCGAGTGATGCCGATGACTTTCTGAGTGCCGTCGTCGAGCGTGATCTGCAGGCTGCCATTGCCCACGGTGGGGAACTGCAGCTGGCTCACCTGATAGCCCTTGGGCAGATCGGGGTAGAAATAGTTCTTGCGGTCGAACACCGAGCGGCGGCCTATCTCGGCGTCCACCGCCAGGCCGAACTTCACCGCCATGTGCAGGGCTTCCTTGTTCAACACGGGCAAGGTGCCGGGCATGGCCAGGTCATAGACCCCGGCCTGCGTGTTGGGCGGCGCACCGAAGGTGGTGCTGCTGCCGGAGAAGAGCTTGCTGCGGGTGTCCAGTTGTACGTGCACTTCCAGACCGATCACTGTTTCCCAGCTCATGTCTCAAACCTCCGGCTGTTGCAGATGCCAGTCCGTGTGCTGCTGGAACTGGTGTGCGATGTTGAGGACGCGGGCTTCGGCGAAGATGTTGCCGACCAGCTGAATGCCGATGGGCAGCGAGCGGCCGTTGGGGGCTACGGCACTGCCGGCGGGAATCGAGATGCCGGGCAGGCCGGCCAGGTTGACGCCGATGGTGTAGATGTCTTCGAGGTACATCGTCACTGGGTCGTCGTTCTTCTCGCCCACCTTGAAGGCGGTGTGCGGCGTGGTGGGGCCGATGATGACATCGACATCCTGGAACGCCTTGTCGAAATCCTGCTTGATCAGGCGGCGAATCTGCTGCGCCTTGATGTAGTAGGCATCGTAGTAGCCGGCCGACAGCGCGTAGGTGCCGACCATGATGCGGCGCTTGACCTCGCTGCCGAAGCCCTCGCTGCGCGTGCGCTTGTACATGTCCTCGAGATTGGCCGGGCTGGCGCAGCGGTAGCCGTAGCGCACGCCGTCAAAACGGGACAGGTTGGCCGAGGCCTCGGCCGGGGCAATGACGTAGTAGGCAGACACGGACAGGTGATTGTTGGGCAGATCCACTTCCTTCACCGTCGCGCCCAGGCTCTCGAATACCTTCAGCGCTGCCTGCAGCGCCGCTTCCACCTCGGCGCCGAGGCCCTTGGCCAGATGCTGCTTCGGCACGCCGATGCGCAGGCCCTGCAGCGAGTCATTGAGCGTGGCCATGTAATCCGGAGCGGGCGTCTCCACGCAGGTGGAATCGCGGCTGTCCGGTCCGGCCATCACATTCATCATCAGGGCGGCGTCTTCGGCGCTCTTGCAGATGGGGCCGGCCTGGTCGAGGCTGGAGGCGAACGCGATCATGCCCCAGCGCGAGATCCTGCCGTAGCTCGGCTTGAAGCCGGTGATGCCGCAGAAGGCCGCCGGCTGACGGATGGAACCACCGGTGTCGGTGCCGGTGGCCATTGCGCACAGGTCCGCCGCGACAGCAGCTGCCGAGCCGCCGGAGGAGCCGCCGGGCACGCGTTCCGGGTCCCAGGGATTGCGCACCGCTCCGAAGAAGCTCGTTTCATTGGAGGAGCCCATCGCGAACTCGTCCATGTTGGTCTTGCCCAGCGTCACGGCGCCGGCCGCGTTGAAGCGCTCCACCACAGTGGCATTGTAGGGCGCGACGAAATTGGCCAGCATCTTCGAGCCGCAGGTGGTCAGCACGTCCTGCATGCAGAAGATGTCCTTGTGCGCCAGCGGAATGCCGGTCAGCGGGCCGTGTTCACCGCGTGCCCGTCGCGCATCCGCAGCTGCGGCCTGAGTCAGTGCGAGCTCTTCCGTCACCGTGATGTAGGCGTTGTACAGCGCGTTGTGCGCGCGGATGCGCGCCAGATAGTCCTGGGTGAGTTCGAGGCTGGAGAATTCGCCTCGGGCCAGGGAGCGGGAGAGTTCAGCGACCGTTCTGCGAGTCATGCTGGCATGTGTCCTTGATTCGTGAGGCGCACCGTGGCGCCGGATAGTGAGCACTGAGAAGTGAACTGGCGTGTTCGGAACGGGCGATCATTCGATGACTTTGGGCACCAGATAGAGACCATCCTGGGTGGCAGGGGCGATACGCTGCAGGTACTCGCGCTGATCCACCTCGGTGACTTCGTCCTTGCGCAGCCGCTGGACGGCATCGAAAGGGTGAGCCAGGGGGGCGACATCGCGGGTGTCGATGCTCTGCATCTGATCGATCAGGGCGAGGATGGACGAGATTCTGCCGGCCACTTCCTGAGCCTCCTCTGCATCCACATGCAGACGTGCCAGGTGGGCGATTTTCTCGACGTCCGATCTTTCCAAAGCCATTGCTGATCTCCCAGTGCGACTCCGTATTGTCGCAGACAATGCACACGGGCCGACTCGCGAATTTGCGGGGGATTCCCCGTTTTGGGGCAATAATCGATTTGCTGCTTGCCCAATATCCCGGCCATTGTTAGAGTGCGTGACTATCACCGGAGAGGCCGTGATTATACGGGAAAGAGACCCGTTCAAGGCAACAGTTTCAGGAATGGTCGGCAATCTGCCCACCGCCGACCTTCCACCGACATTCAACTCCTTGTACGAACCTTGCGCGCCACCTGAATGCTTTCATCCAATCAGTGATCCGCTGCCCGCGTCCGCGTTCCGGGAGTCCCCAGTTCCGAGGTTAACCAAAAGCCAATGTTCAAGAAATTCCGTGGAATGTTCTCCAACGATCTCGCGATCGATCTGGGGACCGCCAACACCCTGATCTATATCCGCGGCCAGGGCATCGTCCTCAATGAGCCGTCCGTGGTGGCCATTCGCACACACAACGGCCAGAAGTCCGTGACCGCCGTCGGTGCCGATGCCAAGCGCATGCTCGGTCGAACTCCCGGCAACATCACCGCCATCCGTCCTCTGAAGGACGGCGTGATCGCCGATTTCCAGGTCACCGAGAAAATGCTCCAGCACTTCATCAGCAAGGTGCATGAGAACAGCTTTTTTCCGCCGAGTCCGCGCGTGCTGGTCTGCGTGCCCTGCAAGTCCACCCAAGTGGAGCGTCGTGCCATCCGCGAGTCGGTGGTCAGCGCCGGTGCCCGAGAGGTGCGACTGATCGAGGAGCCCATGGCGGCCGCGATTGGTGCCGGCCTGCCCGTCGAGAAAGCCAGCGGTTCCATGGTAGTGGACATCGGCGGTGGCACCACCGAGATCGCCATCATTTCCCTGAACGGTATCGTCTATGCGGAGTCCGTGCGCATCGGCGGTGACCGCTTCGATGAAGCCATAATTACCCATGTGCGCCGCAATTACGGCAGCCTGATCGGTGACGCTACCGCCGAGCGCATCAAGAAGGAAATCGGCTGCGCCTACCCTTCCTCTGGCGAGCTGCGTGAAATCGACGTCCGCGGTCGCAACCTGGCCGAAGGAGTTCCGCGCAGCTTCACCCTGAGCAGCGACGAGATCCTCGAAGCCCTGCAGGAGCCGCTGTCCGCCATCGTGCAAGCCGTGAAGAGCGCGCTGGAACAGTCGCCGCCCGAACTCGCATCCGACATCGCCGAAAGCGGCATGGTGCTGACTGGTGGCGGCGCATTGTTGAAGGATCTCGACAAGCTGCTGTCGGAAGAGACAGGACTGCCCGTCATTGTGGCCGAAGACCCGCTCACCTGTGTGGCGCGCGGTGGCGGTAAGGCAATGGAGCTGATGGACGCCAATCACATGGATTCGCTGACCATTGAGTAAACAGTTCGGGGTTTTGTCATCAAGACACTATTCATCAAAGGCGTGTCGCTGGAGTACCGCATCGCAGCGTTCGTGGTGCTATCGCTGGCTGTCATGTTCGCAGACATTCGCTTTGATTACCTGGATAGAGTCCGCTTCGCCCTCGGCTTCCTGACGGCCCCGATCTTCTGGGTCGCTGATACTCCCGCTCGAGTGTCCTACTGGATCGATGACGTGTTCGTCTCGCACAGTGATCTGATCGCCGAGAATCAGAGCCTGCGCGAGGAGCTACTGTTCGCCCGACGCGAGCTGCAGCTGCTGGCCGGTCTGGCCAGCGAGAACCACCGTCTGCGTGCCCTCCAGGAGGCCTCGGCCAGCGTCGAGGGGCGCATCCTCACGGCCGAGATCATCAATATCTCCAGCGATCCGGGCTCGCGCCGCGTGCTCATAAACCGCGGCGCCCAGCATGGCGTGGAGGCCGGTCAGGCCTTGCTCGATGCCTACGGCTTGATGGGGCAGGTAGTGGAAGTGCTGCCTTTCACCAGCTGGGTCATGCTGATCACCGATTCGCGTCACGGGACGCCGGTGCAGGTCAATCGCAGTGGGGAGCGCGCCATTGCCCGTGGCAGTCGCGGCGAGATCCCCGAAATCGAGCTGGAGTATGTGCCCGACACCAGCGACATCGTGGTGGGTGATCTGCTGGTGAGTTCCGGCCTCGGCCAGCGGTTCCCCAAGGACTATCCTGTGGCCGAGGTCACCAGTGTAGTGCATGACCCGGGCCAGCCCTTCTCCATCATCAGGGCCCGGCCGCTCGCGCAGATGGATCGCACCCGTCATGTGATGCTGCTCGAACTGCCGGTGAAAGAAGCAGAAGTGGCCCCTGTGAATGGCAGCGTGCCCGACTGGATCGAGGTGACCCAGGCGCAGGAGCCCGAGGCGGGCGTGATGACTGACCCGGCAACCGCCGTCGACGCCGGCCAGGCCGTTCCGCTGCAGGATGCTGCGGTGGAACCTGTGGCGGGCGACACGCCGGCCGACCCGGCTGCCGCGCAGGGAGCGACTGCCGAGAGCACCCCCGCCGAGGACATGCCGCTGCCGTCCGAACTGGCCGACATCGTGCCCGAAGCCCCGGCAGGACAGGACTGAACCGATGGAACAGAAAACCAATGCCACCTGGGTGGTCTACCTCACGTTCGTAGTGGCCTTCCTGCTGGCCATCGTGCCTTTCCCGGAGTGGGCGCTCAACTATCGTCCGCAGTGGGTGTCCATGGTGCTGATCTACTGGGCCATGGCACTGCCGTATCGCTTCGGCATCGGTTTCGCCTGGGTGGCAGGACTGCTCCTCGACATTCTCGATGGCTCGCTGCTGGGGCTCAATGCCCTCGCGCTGGCCGTGATCGCCTACATCACGCTGAGCCTGCACCAGCGCTTGCGCATGTTCTCGTCCCTGCAGCAGAGTGGCGTGGTGCTGGCGATGACCGGCCTTTATCTCATGATGACCCACTGGATGAAGATCGCCGCAAATCAGGCGGTCACCTCGGACCTCTTCTTCCTGCTCGGCGCCCTCTCCAGCGCGTTCCTCTGGCCCTGGCTTTTCGTGCTGTTGCGCCAGATGCGTCGTGGTTTCAGCGTGCGCTAGCCTCCCCAACGTTCGCAGGAGCCCCATGTCCCTTTCAGTTTCGCCTGCAAGTCCCCGCCTCGTGCTGGCCTCGGCCTCGCCCCGGCGCATGGAGCTGCTGCGTCAGATCGGCGTGTCCTTCACCGTTATCGAGCACCAGGTCGACGAAACCACCCGCCCCTGGGAACTGCCCCAGGACTACGTGCAGCGGCTGGCCCTGGAGAAGGCCCGCTCGGCCCAGGCCCTGATGTCCGGGCTCACTCTGCCGGTGCTGGGAGCCGACACCATCGTGGTGTGTGCCGGCCAGATCCTCGGCAAGCCGCGCGACCGCGTGGATGCTCTGCGCATGTGGCAATTGTTGTCCGCCACCGAGCATCAGGTGTACTCCGCCGTTGCGCTGTGTCAGGGCGAGCGTTCGGAAGGACGCATGTCCTGCACCGAGGTGCGCTTTCGCGCGTTGAGTGCTCAGGACTGCGAACACTACTGGGCCAGCGGCGAACCGGCCGGCAAGGCGGGTGCCTATGCCATCCAGGGGCTTGGCGCCTTGTTCGTGCAGTCCATGACGGGCAGCTACACGGGGGTGGTGGGGCTGCCCTTGTTCGAAACCGCGCAGCTGCTGGCCGCATTCGACGTGCCCACTGCCCTGGATGCCGGCCCCGGGAGGCCTTGATGAGTGAAGAGATCCTGATCAATGTCACCCCCATGGAGACCCGCGTCGCCTTGATCGAGAACGGCCTGTTGCAGGAGATATTCGTCGAGCGGCCGCACAGCAAGGGCCATGTCGGCGACATCCACGTGGGCAAGGTGGTGCGTGTGATGCCGGGCATGGAGGCGGCCTTCGTCGACATCGGTCTGGAGCGCGCGGCGTTCATTCACAGTGCCGACATCTCGCCCATCAGCCCCGAGGGCTTCGAGGTCCGCGATCCGAATCCGGCACCCATTCAGAACCTGGTCCGTGAAGGCCAGATGATCGTGGTGCAAGTGGTGAAGGACCCGATCGGCACCAAGGGGGCGCGTCTGAGCACCCATCTGACCCTGCCCTCGCGCAATCTGGTGTACCTCCCCCGCAGCACGCACTTCGGCATTTCCCAGCGGCTGGAGAACGACGAGGAGCGCGCTCGTCTGAAGGCCGTGGTCGAGCAGGCCATCGCGCAGGAAGACATGCAAGGACGCGGAGGCTTCATCATCCGCACGGCGGCCGAGGGTGCCACGCTGGAAGAGGTGCTGGAAGACATCCGCTTCCTGAAGAAGCTGTGGACGGCGGTCGAGCGACGCATCGGTGAGAGCCGTGACGCACATATCGTGTATCGCGATGTGCCGCTGTACATGCGCGCGATGCGCGATCTCATCACCCCCCAGATCGAGAAGATCCGCGTCGACACCCAGGCCGCCAGCGACGAGATTGCGCGCTTCATCGACGACTTCATTCCGGAGTTTCGCAATCGTCTCGAGCTGTACGTGGGCGAGAGGCCCATCTTCGACCTGTACGGCATTGACGACGAGATCAACAAGGCGCTCGGGCGCGAGGTGAAACTGAAATCGGGCGGCGATCTCATCATCGACCAGACCGAGGCCATGACCACCATCGACGTGAACACGGGCGCCTACCTCGGCAGCCGCAATCATGCCGAGACGATCCTCAAGACCAACCTGGAGGCGGCCACGGCCATCGCGCGACAGCTGCGCATCCGCAATCTGGGTGGAATCATCATTCTGGATTTCATCGACATGCAGGACGCTGAGCACCAGCGGCAGGTGCTGCGCACCCTGCAGAAGGCGCTCGAGAAGGATCATGCCCGCAGCACCATCACGGGCATGTCCGAGCTGGGGCTGGTGGAGATGACACGCAAGCGCACCCGCGAGAGTCTGGGCCAGCTGCTGTGCAGCGAGTGCCCGGTGTGCAAGGGGCGTGGCCGCGTGAAGACCGCCGAGACGGTCTGCTATGAAATCTTCCGCGAAATCCTTCGTGTGGCGCGCGCCTACGAGAACGATGTGATTCTGGTCATGGCCGCGCAGGTGGTGGTGGACCGGCTGCTGGACGAAGAGTCCAGCGCGGTGGCGGACCTGGAAGAATTGACGGGCAAGACGGTCAGGTTTGAAGTCGAACCCATGTATACTCAGGAACAGTTTGACGTTGTGCTGTTCTAGGCCAGTCCTGACGCACACCAATACTGGGCGAGCGTGCCGCCCGCGCAATGTCGCAGGTGCCGAGCTGAAGTCACGATGATCCTCACCGCAATCAAGAAGACAATCTCGCTGTTCATCACGCTGGCACTGATGCTGCTGATGCTGGTGGCCGTTTACGTCAGCGTCGGGCGTCAGTTGCTGCCCTATGCGGCGCAGTACCGCGAAGATGTCGAGGCTAGTCTGTCCGCCAGTCTTGGCCAGCAGGTGCAGATCGGTGTGCTGGAAGGCAGCTGGCTGCGCTTCAATCCCGTGCTCTCCCTGCAGCAGGTGCTGATTTTCCCCGTCGTGTCCTCGCCCAGCGAGCAGCTTGTGCTGCTGGACAACATCACCCTGGAGCTCGATGCTCTCGGCAGTCTGCTGCAGCGCCGCCTGGTGCTGCGCGCCATCGATATCCGCAATCCTGAACTCACCCTGCACGAGGATGCCAGCGGTCGCTGGCAACTTTCCGGTCTGGCCGTGAATCCAGACGTTCCGATGGACCTGGATCAGATGCTCGCGCTGGTCTCGCGAGTCAGCAATCTGCGACTGAGCGATCTGCGCCTGACACTGCTGCGGCAGGACGGCCGCAGCAGCATTTTCGAGCGCAGTGATCTGCTTCTGCGAAATCAGGGGGCGCAACGTTTCCTGCATCTGGAACTGGCGCAGACAGGCGTCACGCAGCCGCTCGTCTTCGCTGCGGAGCTGACGGGCGTCACCCTGGCTGATCTGTCCGGCACGCTGTACGCCAGCCTGCCGCCGTCTGATTATTCCGAAATGCTGCAGGGGCTGGCTCTGGGCGAGCTGCTGCAGCTGCATTCGCTCGCTGGGGGCGGCGAAGTCTGGGCGCATGTGCAGGCCGGGCAACTGGAATCGGTGCAGGGCAGCGTGGCGCTGCAGGGGCTCGGATTGGAGCGCCCTGCCGGGGAGGCGGCCGTGTTGCTGGAGGATGCCCGTGCCGCCTTCTTCCTGCGCCGACTCGCGGACACCTCAGGCTGGGAGATATGGGCCCGGGATCTGTCGCTGCAACAGGAGTCCGTCTTCTGGGAGAACAGCAATGCCTATGTGCAGCTTGTCCCTGGCGACTTCGTCGAGCTGCGCGCGGACCGGGTCGATCTGGGGTTCCTGAACATGCTGGCAACGCGCCTGGATCTGTTGCCGCCTGCCACCGATGCACAGCTCACGGAACACAATCTGCGCGGCGATCTGCAGCAAGTGGCGCTGCGCTGGGCGTTTCCTGCGGCGGCCGGGCCGGCTTACGCCGCTGCGCCTCGGCTCACGCTGACGGCGAATCTGAGCGATGTCAGCCTGAACGCGCGCAATGGCATGCCCTCGCTGTGGGGCATGGACGGCTATGTGGAGATGTCGCTCGATGCCAGCGCGCAGCACCTGCGTGGCATGGCCGAGGTCGACAGCTCGCGCTTCATGATGCAGCTGCCGGATATCTTCAATGACATGTGGACTTATGATCGGGTCAACGGGCGCGTCGATTTCGCGCTGGATCTGACCGAGGGGCAGCACTTGCGGCTCGCCAGCAGTGTAATTGTGGCTGAGAACGACATGCTCACGGGGCATGTCCGCTTCGCCACGGATTTCCGCAAGACGTCCGAGACGGAGCGCACCGCTACGCTGGAGCTCATCGTGGGACTGGCCGAGGCCGATATCAGCCGCAAATCGGTGTACCTTCCGCGGGGGCCTCGTGTGCGCGAGAACCTGCGCAGTGTCATGAACTGGATCGATGGGGCCATTGTCGATGGCCGGGCGTTCAACAGTGGCCTGATCTATCGCGGCTCGATGCTCCCGGGAGCGGCGCCCGAGAGTCGGACGCTGCAGCTGGTGTTCAATGTCGACGAGGGCACCCTCGTGTACGGACGCGACTGGCCTGCACTGGAGCAGCTGCAAGGGCATGTGGTGATTGCTGACCGCAACATCGACATTCACGTGGAGTCCGGCGAAACCCTGGGCCTTGCCTTCGATGCCACGTCCGCTGCCATACGGCCGGATGTGCAGGGGCAGGGCAGCTGGCTGAGTGTGACAGGGCTGGGCAGTGGCACTGCCGAGCAGGCCATCGATTTCCTGGCCCTGGCGCCGGCGACCCGGGGCAGCGGCAGCCTGCTGCAGAACTGGGAGGGTCGCGGCACCGTGAACGTGGGACTGGGACTGAGCTTCCCGCTGGCAGTTCCGGCCGCCACGCCCGTCGTCGACGTAGCGGTGCAGTTGCAGGACAACAGCCTGTTCATCCCCGAGTTCGATCTGCTTTTCGATGGCATCGCCGGCGTCCTGCACTACAACACGCAGAGTGGTCTGCAGGGCAGCGCTCTGCAGGCTCAGCTGTTTGAACAGCCCGTCAGTGTGGCGATCAACAGCGTGGTGGACGCGGCGCGAACCAGCACCACGCAGGTGGATCTTCAGGGCCGGGTCGGAATTGATGCCCTGGCCAGCTGGCCTCGACAGAGTCGGTTCGTGGTCGATCTGTTGTCGCGCATGCAGGGTGAAATGGACTATGTGGCCCGTCTGGACATTGTCCAGCCCGCGGTTGACGCCGATCCTGCGACGGCCGCGGCGGCGCGTCGCCGGCTCAGTGTCGAGTCCGCTCTGCAGGGTGTGGAGCTGGGGTATCCGGCACCTTTTGCCAAGCCTGCCGCCCAGGCCATGGACTTCCGGCTGGGCATCGATTTCCTGGAGGGACGGCAGCAGATCCAGGCCGGGCTGGCGGATATTGTCTCGCTCACGCTGGGCGTGGACCAGGGGCGCGTACGCGATGGCCTGGTGTATCTCGGTGCGCAGGACCTGTCCCTCAATGTGCGTCGTCTGAATGCAAGCGCCCCGGGGATCGACGTGGTGGGCAGTCTGCCGCACTTGCAGCTCGAGGAGTGGACGGCTGCACTGGCCGGCGATGCCGGCGGCTCCGCGAATTCCACTGCGGGGTTCAGTACCTTGCGGGATGTGCTCAACCTTGCGGATGTGACCATCGGCAGTCTGCAGGCCTTCGGGCAGACCGTGCCTGGCCTCAATGTGCAGGTGTCGCCACGTGATCGCGCCTGGCATCTGGCACTGCGCAGTGACATGGTGGCCGGCGAGATCAATCTCCCCTACTCGCGCTCGCTGCCATTGGATGTGAAGTTGCAGCATCTGCGCCTGCCGGCGCCGCCGGAGCCGAAGCCTCCGGAGCTCGATCCGGCTCTGGCCAGGTTCATGGGGCCGCCCGAGCCGCCCGAACGCGTGGATGCGCTGGCTGGCGTCGATCCGAGGCGCTTCGTGGCCATGCAGTTTGCGGCAGACAGCATCATGCGTGGCGACGCGGACTACGGTCGCTGGTCCTTCAGCCTGCGCCCGACACCGGCGGGCGCCGAATTCACCGATGTCCTGATCGATGCCCGCGGAGTGCGTGCGGGCAGGGAGGCCGAAGAAGGGCGCGTCCTCTGGACCTTTGACGGCGAGCGGCATCACAGCTACATCAACGCGGTGCTGGAAGCGGGGGATCTCGGCGGGGTGCTCAGCGCCTTCGGGTATGCGCCCAGCCTGCAGAGCACCAGTGCGCTGTTCAACGCCAGTCTTGACTGGCCCGGCAGTCCGGCCTTCTTCGCCTCGAAGTCGCTCAGCGGCAACCTGGACATGCGCATCCTGGAAGGGCGTTTCCTGCAAGGCAACGCCGGCGCGGCCAACAGTGCTCTCAAGCTGATCAGCATCATCAATTTCGACGCCGTGGTGAGACGCCTGCGTTTCAGCGACGACCTGCTGCGCAGCGGGCTGTCCTACGAACAGATCCTGGGGGAGGTGAGTCTGAACCAAGGCATCGTCAGCATCCAGGACCGGCTGCAGATCATCGGGCCGGCCAGTCTGTTCCAGATCACCGGCGATATCGACCTCGCGCGGCAGAACATCGATGGCAGCATGTACATCACCCTGCCCATCAGCGACAACATTCCCTGGCTCAGTGGCATCGCGGTGCTCAATAACCTGATCAACTGGCAGGTGGCGGTCGGTGTGTTCCTGTTCGACCAGATATTCGGGGATCAGGTCGACAGTCTGACCAGTGCCCAGTACACCTTGCAGGGGCCGTGGGCAGGTCTGGAGCCACGCTTGAACCAGGTGTTCGGCACGCCTTCCACCGAGTCCGCGCCTGCCAGTCCGGCGGGCAGCTCGCCCGGCCCGGCCACGGCACCTGCAGCGCCAGGCGCTCTGCCCTCCGCGCCACGGGTCTGATGTCTCATTCAACACAGGGGAACGCCATGCAACACAAGGCAGCGGTTGTGCAGATGGTCAGTGGCGCCGATGTGCACGCCAATCTGAGAAGTGCGACGCAACTGATCGCCGAGGCGCGAGCCCAGGGCGCCGAACTGATCCTGTTGCCCGAGAACTTCGCCGTGCTCGACGGCGGACCTCTGAGTCAGTTCGCGGAGCGCGAAGGCGACACTGCCGCTCTGCTGCAGGGCTTTCTGCAAGAGCAGGCGCGCAGCACGGGCGCCTGGCTGATTGCGGGCAGCATGCCGCTGAGTACACGGCCGGCATGCAGCGGGGAGTTCGCGCAACGGGTGCCAGGCGGGCGCGTGCGACCAGCCTGCATGGTCTACGATCCGCAGGGTCGACTGGCGGCGCGCTACGACAAGATGCACTTGTTCGACGTGCAGGTGGAGGACCGTCAGGCGCAGTATTCGGAGTCGCGCAGCTTCGAGCCGGGGGATGCTCCTGTCTGCGTGCAGACGCCGCTGGGCTGCATCGGTCTGAGCATCTGCTACGACCTGCGCTTTCCGGAGTTGTACCGGCGCCTGCTGGAGCAGGGTGCACAGCTGCTCACAGTGCCTTCAGCCTTCACGAAAGTGACGGGCGCGGCGCATTGGGAAGTCCTGCTGCGCGCGCGTGCCATCGAGAATCAGTGCTATGTGCTGGCCGCCAATCAGGGCGGTGTCCACAATGCCACACGGGAAACCTGGGGACATTCCATGATCGTGGACCCCTGGGGGCGAATCCTGGCCTGTGTGGAGTCCGGTCCTGGTGTGGCTGTGGCGGAACTGGATCTGGAGGCTCTGGCGGCCCTGCGTGCCAGAATGCCCATTCAGAGTCATCGCCGCTTCCGCGATGGACCCTGCTGAGCCCGTGCCCCGCGCGACCGGGCCTGGTTGAATCGGCATTCCGCTTTCCCGTATCATGCGCCGCCCGCCGCGCGCACTGCGGTCTCTTGCTGGTGACACCCCGTGACAATTGACAAAAGTCTGCTGACCAATCTTGTTGCTGGAGCGCTTGTGCTGCTGGGGTTGCTGCCCTTTGCGGCGGCTCCGTGGTTCATGAGCATCGGCCTGTTCGCCCTTTCTGGCAGCGTAACCAACTGGTTGGCTATCCACATGCTGTTCGAGCGCGTGCCAGGCTTCTATGGCTCCGGTGTCGTGCCGCTGCATTTCGAGGACTTCAAGCGCGGCATTCGCAAGCTCATCATGCAGCAGTTCTTCAGCCCCGATAACATCGACAAATTCCTGCAACAGTCCGGCAGCGTGGCCCGCGGCCTCGACGCCGAAATTCAGAAACTCATCGACAAGCTGGACCTGGAGAAGGCATTCGACGCCCTCCTGGATGTCATCATGGCCTCTTCGTTTGGCAGCATGCTGGCCATGTTCGGCGGACGTGATGCGCTCGACCCGCTGCGCGACCCCTTCGTGCGCAAGATGCGGGAGTACTTCCTCGGAGTCGTGGGCTCCGAGGACTTCCGTGACAGTCTCGCCCGCGGCATCGCCAATGCCACGGAGGGGCGGGAGTCCCTGCATGCGCGCATCGAGCACATCGTGGATCGCCGGCTTGACGAGCTGACCCCGCAGCTGGTGAAGGAGATAGTGCAGGCCATGATCAAGAAGCATCTGGGCTGGCTGGTGGTCTGGGGCGGGGTGCTCGGCGGTCTGATCGGAGTCGTGGTGACTGCGTCTGGAATTTGACGGAGTCCCCTGTTCTCCCTTTTCCGTGAAGTCAGGAAAATAGAACAGCTGTTCTACCTTGTGCTTTGGCCGACCGCTCGACACTGTGTGCACAAGCTCGCGAAACGCCTCCAGCATGCATGACCCTCCCTTGCAATATGTATTATTTTGTATCATTAGATGTAAAAAGAACGGCCCTGTACTACAATCTCGGCCGTTTTTAATTTCCGCTGGATCAGCAGTTCTCCGCGCTGATCGTGTATCACTAATCGAGACGAGACCGAGAAATTATCATGGCGAGACCAGTAGAGTTTGAGTACAACGATGTATTGACCAATGCAATGGAACAGTTCTGGCGCGAGGGATTCGAAGCCAGTTCCGTGCAGAAGCTGCTGGACGTGACCGGCATCAACCGTGGCACTCTGTACAACTCCTTTGGCGACAAGGACACCTTCTTCAAGGCCTGTCTCGACCACTACAACAAGCTGGTCGCGAAGGATCTGGACGCGTCCCTGAACAACGCAGACCTGGCGCCCTGGGCGGCCATCGAGAGGTACTTCGACCTGGCGGTGATCTCCGTGACCAACAAGCAGCGTGGCATGGGCTGCCTGCTCGTCAATTCCCTGTGTGAAAGCATCAATTACAACAAGGACATCCAGAAGATCGTCCGCAATTCCTTCGTCGTGGTGCGCAAGGCACTTCTCAAGCGCATCAAGGACGCCGAGAAGGCCGGCAAGCTGCGCAAGGGCGTCTCTGCCGACTTCGCGGTGGAAGCGCTGATGAACCTGCTTTACGGCCTGCGCGTGAATTCCCGCGATGCCAAGCCGGCGAAGCAACTGGCTGAAATCGTTAAGTTTACTGTGGACTCCCTGCAGTAAATTCCGGTCATTTCCGGGGTTATCGGCTGACTGTCGGTTGCTCCGGAGGGGCCTGGCTCCGGGGCTTGTGGACAATTCTTTATCGGGTATACTTGGCCTCCAGACGGTTAAGGAACCAGAACGCTTCAGGACATTTTCCGCTCTGCAATCACCACCCCGAATTCGACATAACAAGACGAGTTGGCCTGGAAGAAGGTCAATCATCTCCAGACAAGGTATAGAACAATGAGAAAACTGGCCGGCGCCCGCAAGAATGATGAAAGCAATGTAGACCTGACCCCCATGCTCGATGTGGTGTTCATTCTGTTGATCTTCTTCGTGGTCACAGCGACATTCCTGTCCGAGACGGCCATCGACGCCGCCAGCAGCCAAAGCAACAATCAGCCTCAGAATGAACAGCAGGATGACGGCCCGAAGAATATCCTGATCGAGCTTGGCGCCAACAACGACATCATCCTGAACGGCGAGCCCCGCCCCATTCTGATGAGCCAGATTCGCTCCAACATTGACCGACTGAAAGCCGAGAACCCGGCGGCAACCCTGATCCTCAAGCCGCATGTACGCTCAAACGTGGAAACGCTGGTGGCTGTGATGGACTCTGCCCGACAGGCCGGCATTAGCGGGATATCCGTAATGGAGCCTTGATGGTCTCTTAAGTCACGCGGAGCGGTTTGCCACCGGTCCGGCAACACGAAAAACGCACCCAAGGGTGCGTTTTTCATTTCCGAATCCCCTATTTGCGAGAGCCAGGCACATGTTGAGTCTGTGGAATGATGAGGATGCGGTGCAGTTCGCCCGCGATCCGCAACTGGGATTGCGCGTCTACAGTTCCCGGCTGCTCGGGCGGGATGCCGATCTGGTGCTGCATGGCGGTGGCAACACGTCGGTCAAGGGCCGCCTGCGCAATGTCTTCGGTCAGGAAGAGGACGTGCTCTTCGTCAAGGGCTCGGGCTGGGACTTGCAGACCATCGCCGCCGGCGGGTTTGCGCCCGTGCGGCTTGACTACCTGAAGGCCCTCGCCGCGCTGCCCGCATTGTCCGACACCGACATGATGCGCGAACTGCGTCTTGCGCTGCTCGACCCTGGCGCGCCCACGCCGTCGGTGGAGGCCATCCTGCATGCACTGGTGCCCACGCGCTATGTCGATCACACCCACGCCGATGCTGTCGTTGCCATCAGCAACAGTCCCGGTGGCGAGCAGGCTCTGCGCGAACTTTATGGCCCGGATGTGCTCGTGCTGCCCTATGAGATGCCCGGCTTCATTCTGGCGCGCCAAGTGCATGAGGCCACGCGCTATGTGGACTGGAGCCGCCTGCAAGGGATCGTGCTGCTGCATCACGGCATCATCACCTTCGACGATGACTGTCGGGCCAGCTACGAGCGCATGATCGCACTCGTGAGCAGGGCGGAAGACTATCTGCGCAAGCGAGGAGCCTGGGATTCTGCTGCCACCGGCTCGGTGACAACCCAGGTGCAGGACTATCAGTGCCTGGCCGGTCTGCGTCTGGCGGCCAGTCAGCTGCTGGGGGCCCCCATGCTGGTGCGCTGGGATCGCTCGCCCGCCGCTGCCGGTTTCGCCGCTCTGGCCAATGCGGGCGCCGTCGCGACCCGCGGGCCGCTGACGCCGGATCACAGCATTCACACCAAGCCGCATTCCGCGGTGCTGGACGCCGAGCCGCTGCCGGGCCTGCAACAGTTCGCCGACGATTATCGCGCGCGTTTCTCACGCCATGCCCAGCCGCATCACACCTGCCTCGATCCGGTGGCCCGCACGGCGGTGTGGCGTGAGCGTGGCATGGTCTATCTCGCCCAGGACGCCCGCCGCCTGCGTGTGATCGAGGACATCAGCCAGCACACCGTGCGCGCCATGCAATGGGGTGAGGCGCTGGGTGGCTGGACGGCCCTGCCGCCACAGGATCTGTTTGACCTGGAGTACTGGGAGCTGGAGCAGGCCAAGCTCAAGCGTGGCGCTGCGCGTGCGGAGTTCGAGGGGCGAGTGGTGCTGGTGACCGGCGCAGCGTCGGGCATCGGCAAGGCCTGTGTCGACGCCTTCGTGGCCAAAGGTGCCGCCGTGGTGGCGCTGGACATCGTGCCGGGTATCACGCAGCAGTGGCGCAGTGCCCAGGTGCTCGGTCTGGTCTGCGATGTCACGTCGAGCGCCGATATTCAACGCGCGATCGAGGCGACGGTGGCCCATTTCGGTGGCATCGACATCCTCGTCAGCAATGCCGGAAACTTCCCAGCCAGCTCTCCGCTGGGCAGCATGGACGACAAGGTCTGGGACGATTCGCTGGCCCTCAATCTGAGCTCGCACATGCGTCTGCTGCGAGCCTGCGTGCCCTTCCTGAGTCTGGGCCAGCAGCCAGGTGTGGTCTTCATCGGCTCCAAGAATGTGCCGGCACCGGGGCCGGGAGCCGGGGCCTACTCCGTCGCCAAGGCCGGGCTGGCGCAACTGGCACGCGTCGCGGCACTGGAACTGGGTGGCAAGGGCATTCGCGTGAACACCCTGCACCCCAATGCCGTCTTCGACACAGGTATCTGGAGTGAGGACGTGCTCGCTGCCCGAGCGCGCAGCTATCAGATGAGCGTCGAGGACTACAAACGCAACAATGTGCTGGGCTGCACCGTGCAGTCGAGCGATGTGGCCAGGCTTGCCGTGCTCATGGCAGGAGAGGGTTTCGCCCGCACCACCGGCGCCCAGGTACCCGTGGACGGCGGCAACGAGCGGGTGATCTGAGGACCTTCCATGCATGTGAACGCCCGGCACTACCGCACGATCTGGTTCGACACGGCACAGCAGTGCGTGTGCATCATTGATCAGACCCGCCTGCCGCACCACTTCGAAACCGTGGCGCTGCGCACGCTGAGTGAGGCCTGTCATGCCATCGAGAGCATGCAGATTCGCGGGGCTCCGCTGATCGGCGTGACGGCGGCCTACGGCGTGGCGCTTGCCCTGCGCGAAGGCACTCAGGATCTCGCCGCCATCTGTGCCCGCCTGCTGGAGACGCGCCCCACGGCAGTCAATCTGCGTTGGGCGCTGGAGCGGGTGCAGCAGGTCCTGCAGCCCGTGCCTGACTTGCAACGCAGCGAGGTGGCGCTCGCGCTGGCCGGGCAGCTGGCGGATGAGGATGTGGCGGCCTGCAGCGCCATCGGCGATCACGGGCTGGCCTTGCTGGAGGCTGCCTGGACTGACAAGCGCCGTCGCCAGAGCGATGCCGCGTGCCTGAACGTGCTGACACATTGCAATGCCGGCTGGCTGGCCACAGTGGACTGGGGCACGGCGCTGGCGCCGCTCTACAAGGCGCATGCCCGGGGCATTCCGCTGCATGTCTGGGTGGACGAGACGCGCCCGCGCAATCAAGGCGCCTTTCTCACGGCCTGGGAACTGCAGCAGGAAGGCATTGCACACACCGTGATCGTGGACAATGCCGGCGGTCATCTCATGCAGCATGGTGAGGTGGATCTTTGCCTGGTGGGCAGTGACCGCACCACGGCGACAGGCGATGTCTGCAACAAGATCGGCACGTACCTCAAGGCACTCGCGGCCCACGACAATGCCGTGCCGTTCTACGTGGCACTGCCGGTGTCCACCATCGATTTCACGCTGCAGGATGGCGTGCGCGAGATTCCCATCGAGCAGCGCCATGCCCACGAGGTATCCCACATGCAGGGTCTGGATGCGCAAGGCGTGTTGAGTCGTGTGCAGGTGATGGCCAGCCACAGTGCGGTCAACAACTACGGCTTCGATGTCACGCCCGCCCGGCTGGTCACGGCCCTGATCACCGAACACGGCATCGTGGGCGCGGACCCGGTCAGTCTGGGAGCGCTGCGCGAGCGGCTGGGGCGCTGATCAGCCTGGTGGCCAGTGCAGGGCGCGCCCGGCCAGCAGATGCAGATGCAGATGGCCGACCGTCTGCCCGCCATCGACTCCTGTGTTGAACACGCTGCGGAACCCCGTCTGGGCGAAGCCCTGTTGTTCCGCGATGGTTCGCGCACACACCAGCAGGCGACCGAGCACGCCGGCATCGTCCGCTTCGGTGTCGGCCAGGCTCTGGATGTGCCGGCGCGGGATCACGAGGATGTGCTGCGGCGCGGCGGGGTTGATGTCGCGAAAGGCGTAGATCTCGTCATCGCTGTAAACCGCGCTTGACGGAATGTCGCCGGCGGCAATCCGGCAGAAAAGACAATTGCTTGCCATGGTCTGGCTTCCTCCATAGACTTTGGTCGAGCTGTCGTGGCGGGAGTCTAGCACGCTCGTGTCGCGTTCCCTCTGTCCTTGATCAAGCCAGGCTGGTGCCTCTGTCCATGTTGAAATCACTGCTGTTCGGCTCTGCACTGCTTCTTTGCGCGGGCTTCGCTCAGGCCGAGGTGCCGGTTTACGGCTACGAAGTCGTGAAGGCCTACCCCCATCGCACCGATGCCTTCACCCAGGGGCTGGAGTTCAATGGCGGCTATCTCTACGAGGGCACCGGACTCAATGGGCGCTCGTCGCTGAGCCGGATCGCCTGGGAAGAGGGGCGCGTGCTGCAGAGCATCCGCCTGCCCAGCCGCTATTTCGGTGAAGGAATCTCGATTGTCGGCAATCGCCTGTATCAATTGACCTGGCAGTCCAATATCGTCTTCGTGTACGACCTCGAGACCTTCGAGACCATCACCTCGCACTATTACCCCACCGAAGGCTGGGGCCTGGCCTGGGACGGCACGCACCTGATTCTCAGCGACGGCAGCGATGCGCTGCAGTTCATCGAACCGGAGAATTTCTCGCTGGTGCGCAAGGTGCCGGTCACGCTGGACGGCACGCCCGTGCACT
>JAURIJ010000034.1 GCA_030832825.1 Gammaproteobacteria bacterium | reverse complement strand
TTCTGGATCTGTTCCCGCATCTGCTCGATCAACACTTTCAGATCGACCGCGTTGAGGGTGGTTTCCGCCACGATGGACTTGGAAGAGAGCGTGTTGGCCTCGCGATTGAGCTCCTGCATCAGGAAGTCCAGTCGCCGTCCCGAAGGCTCCGGCAGCCGCAACACGCGTTCCACTTCGTTGAGGTGCGTCTCTAGCCGGTCGAGTTCCTCGTCGATGTCGCATTTGTGGGCGTAGAGCTCGATCTCCTGTTCCAGGCGGCCGGGGTCCAGTTCCATCTTCAGGGCGTCGAGCCGGTCGCGCAGCGCCTGCTGCTGACGGGCCAGGATGTCGGGCATGCGCGTGCGCACGCCGGCGACGATCTCGCGCACGGACTCGATGCGCTTGCCGATGAAGCCACACAGCTCCTGCCCCTCGCGCTGCCGCGTGGCGATCAGCTCGTGCAGTGTCTCGTGGAACAGTGACAGTGCCAGTTCATCCAGATTCTCGGGCAGCGCCTCGGACTCGCGCAGCACCCCCGGCCACTTGAGAATCTCCATCACGGTGAGGGCCGGACCGCCGCCGGTGAGCGCGAGGATCTGACCGCTGGCCTCGTTGAGGCGGCGCACGGCGCTCTCGTCGATCTGCAGGGCACCCGTGGCGCGGTCCTCGGACTCGAGGCGCAGCTGACAATCCACCTTGCCGCGCGCGAGTTGCCTGCGCAGCGCATCGCGAATGGCAGGCTCGATGCTGCGCAGCGCCTCGGGAAAGCGCAAGCCGGTTTCAAGATAGCGGTGATTGACGGAGCGGATCTCCCACACCAGTACGCCGCGCCCGCAGGAAACCTGCCGGCGCGCAAAGGCAGTCATGCTCTGAGCCATGTTCCGGGTCCTTGCTGCAAGTGTCGATGGAACCCTCAGCGAACGGAGCTGTGCCTTGATTCCTGCGGGTTGCTGCCGGCATGGTAGCGCAAAACGTCTGCCCTGACTCGCCATCCCCGGGCCGATCAAGGATAATCGCGCCTCCATTCAGCAGCACTCCGAGAGCCTCCATGTCCGACACCATCCGTCCCAGCGCCCGCCAGAGCGACCAGTTGCGCGATATCCGCCTCACCCGTCACTACACCAAGCATGCCGAAGGCTCCGTGCTGGTGGAGTTCGGCGACACCAAGGTCATCTGCACGGCCAGTGTCGAGGACTCGGTGCCACGCTTTCTCAAGGGCTCCGGCTCGGGCTGGATCACTGCCGAGTACGGCATGCTGCCGCGCTCCACGGGGTCGCGTATGGACCGTGAGGCCGTGAGTGGCCGTCAGGGCGGGCGCACGCTCGAGATCTCCCGGCTCATCGGCCGCTCCCTGCGCGCCGCCGTGGATCTGAAGCTGCTGGGCGAGCACACCATCAAGATCGATTGCGATGTGATCCAGGCCGATGGCGGCACCCGCACGGCGTCCATCACCGGCGGCTGCGTGGCCCTGCACGACGCCATCGGCACGCTGCTCAAGAGCGGCAAGCTCAAGGCAAACCCTCTGAAGCAGCTGATCGCCTCGGTGTCAGTGGGCATCTACAAGGGGGTGCCGGTGCTGGACCTGGACTATGCCGAGGACTCCAATGCCGAGACTGACATGAACGTGGTGATGACTGAGCGCCTGCGCTTCATCGAGCTGCAGGGCACCGGCGAGGAGAACGACTTCGACACCACCGAGCTGCAGGCCATGATCGGCCTGGCCCAGAAAGGCATTGCCGAACTGCTGCAGAAGCAGCGCGATGCCCTCGGTCTCTGACACGCCGACACAGGAGCCGCCCATGCTGGATTACCAGAACGCCTTCATCGACTTCGTCATCCGCCACGAGATCCTGCGCTTTGGCAGCTTCACGCTGAAGTCGGGCCGCACCAGCCCGTATTTCTTCAACGCGGGCCTGTTCAACACCGGGGAAGCGCTGGCCTTCATCGGCGACAGCTATGCCGCCGCACTGCAGGCCGCAGGCGTGGACTATGACCTGCTGTTCGGCCCGGCCTACAAGGGCATTCCGCTGGTGGCCGCCACCGCCACGGCGCTGGCCCGCCAGCACGGCGTCAACAAGCCCTATTGCTTCAACCGCAAGGAGGCGAAGGATCACGGTGAGGGAGGACTGACTGTCGGCGCGCCCTTGGCGGGCCGTGTGTTGATCGTCGACGACGTCATCACGGCAGGCACGGCGATCCGGGAGGTCATGGAGCTGTTGCAGCGTAACGGGGCAACGCCGGCGGGCATCCTGGTGGCGCTGGATCGGCAGGAGCGGGGCACCGGCGCGCTGTCGGCCATCCAGGAAATCCGTCAGCAGTACGGCATTCCGGTGATCAGCATCATCGCCCTGGAACAGATCGTGGACTATCTGGCCCGCCAGCAGGACCCGGCGCTTGCGGCGCGTCTTGCCGACGTGCAGGCCTACCGGGATCAATACGGGGTGTGAGCGCGACGCTGCTCAGCCGAAGGGCACCAGCATGTCGCGCGAGAGCACCTGCCACTGTTCGTCCCAGTGCTGGGTCGGCAGGCGCTTGAACTCGCTGCGCACGAACTGCATGAGGCGCCCTTCGGCGCTGGCCATCAGCAGGGTCGCCATCACGCTGGGGGACACTGCACACTTGAGATTCTCGCGGATCTGCGCTTCCCGCAGGATCTGCTTGAGCTGCGCTTCCAGACGGTCGAACAGCTGACTGATGCGCACGCGCAGGCGCTCGGTCTCGCCCTGCAGGGCGTCGCCGGTGAGCAGGCGCGTCATGCCCGGATTCTTCTCGGCAAAGGCCAGCAGCAGGGCCAGGATCTTCTCGCAGCGACGGGCCGCCGAGGGCTCGTCCTCTAGAATGCGCGTGATGCGGGTGAACAGCGTCTCCTCGATGAAGGCGATCAGGCCTTCAAACATCCGCGCCTTGCTGGGGAAGTGGCGGTACAGTGCCGCCTCCGTCACGCCGACCTCGCGCGCCAGCGCCGCCGTGGTGATGCGCTCGCCGGGGCTGCTTTCCAGCATGCGGGCGAGCGACTGCAGAATGTGTTCCTTGCGGGAGATGCGGACTTCGGCGGTCATGGGCGTAGGCGTTCCTTGCTTATTCGGCAGTCGCGGTGCGGGAATTGCTGATCAGGGTGCCCACGCCGGTATTGGTGAAGATTTCCAGCAGCACGGCATGTTCGACTCGGCCATCGATGATGTGGGCGCTGCGCACGCCATTGTTCACGGCATCCAGGGCGCACTCGATCTTCGGCAGCATGCCGCCGTAGATGGTGCCATCGGCGATCATCTCGTCGACCTGGGCGGTGGTCAGGCCGGTCACCACGGTGCCTGACTTGTCCATCACGCCGGCGATGTTGGTGAGCAGCATCAGCTTCTCGGCGCCCAGCACCTTGGCGATCTCGCCTGCCACGGTGTCGGCATTGATGTTGTAGGTGTTGCCGTGACGGTCGGTGCCGATGGGGGCGATCACCGGAATGAAGTCGCTGTTCTTGAGGATATCCAGCACTTCGCGATTGATCTTCTCGATGCTGCCCACCTGGCCCATGTCGAGCATCTTGCTGTCGGTGGCGCTCTTCTTGAGCAGCTTCTTCGCCTGAATCAGGTTGCCGTCCTTGCCCGTGATGCCGATGGCCTTGCCCTGGTTCTTGTTGAGCAGGCTCACGATTTCCTTGTTGACCAGGCCGCCCAGCACCATCTCCACGACGTCCATGGTCTTGCTGTCCGTCACGCGGATGCCGTCGATGAACTCCGACTGGATGTCGAGCTTGGTGAGCAGGGAGCCGATCTGCGGGCCGCCGCCATGCACCACCACCGGGTTCATGCCCACCAGCTTCATCAGCACGATGTCGCGGGCGAAGCTGTTCTTGAGCACCTCATCGGTCATGGCATTGCCGCCGTATTTCACCACGATGGTGCAGCCCGTGAACTTCTGGATGTAGGGCAGGGCTTCGGTGAGGACGTTGGCAATATTCCTGGCGGCGGCGAAATCGAGGGGCATAGGTGGAGTTCCAGTCGCGAATGGGTGGGCTGACCGGGGAATTCCGGCCGGTTTCAAGTTGCGCAGAGTATACAGCCTGATCCGGGTTTTTCACCTTCGGGAACGCGCGGAAGTCCGCCTCAGCTGATCAGAAGTCGAGCTGTAGCTGTGCATCGACCTGGCGGAGCAAATCGCGGAAAGCCCCCTGAATGGCCCCCAGCGCCTGCTGGGTGCAGGCTTCGAAACGCAGCAGCAGGGCCGGTGTGGTGTTGGATGCCCGGATCAGTCCCCAGCCGTCAGTGAAGTCCACCCGCAGGCCATCGAGGACGTTGACGCTCGCCTCGGGGAAGTGCGCGAGGGCGATGATCCGTGCCATCAGGTCGAACTTGCGCTCGTCGCTGACCTCGATGCGCAGCTCCGGTGTCACCACGCTGGGCGGCAACGCAGCAAGCAGGGCCTCGGCAGAGTCCGCACTGCGCGCCAGCAGTTCCAGGAAGCGCGCCGCCACGTAGAGGCCGTCGTCGTAGCCGAACCAGCCATCGCGAATGAAGACATGGGCCGAGAACTCCGCGCCGATCACGGCGCCGGATTCCTGCATGCTCTGCTTCATGAAGGAATGCCCGCTGCGACTCATCACCGGGGTGCCTCCCAGCGCGGCAATCAGCCGAGGTACCTGGGTGCTGCACTTGACGTCGTACACCACGCGTGAGGCGGGTTCGCAGCGTGGCAGGATGTCTTGGATGAACAGCATCAGCAGGCGGTCCGTGTCCACCGGGGTGCCGCGCTCGGTCACCATCACCACGCGGTCGCCGTCGCCATCCAGCGCGATGCCGGCGTCGGCGCCATGCAGCGCCACGGCATCGATCAAGGCACTGAGATTCGCGGCCACCGTCGGGTCGGGCGGATGATGGGGGAAGTGACCGTCCAGCTCGCAGAACAACGGAATCACCTCGCAGCCCAGCGCCTGGAACAACGCAGGGGCCACCAGTGCGGGCACTGCACTGGCGCAGTCCACCACCACTTTGAGGGGGCGTCGCAGCCGGATCTGGCGCTGAAGGTGGGCGATGTAGTCGGCGGCGAGCTCATGCCGGTGCAGGGTGCCCACGCCCGTCAGGAAGTGACCACTCTCGGCACGCAGCCTGATTTCCTGAATCTGCTGGGGGGTGAGGCAATGACGCTGGCGGATGATCTTGATGCCGTTGTAATCGGCCGGATTGTGACTTGCCGTGAGCATCAGGCCGGATTTCCACGGCGTGGTGAAGCTGGCGAAGTAGAGCAGCGGGGTGGGAATGGTGCCCAGGTCGACGACATTCAGACCGGTGGAGAGGATGCCGCGCAGCAGGGCCTTACGCAGCTCGGGAGTGGAAAGCCGGCCATCCGCGCCGAACAGCACGGTATCCTCGCCATTTTCCAGGGCCAGACTTGCCATGGCCTTGCCGACACGCTCGATGACCTCGGTGGTCAGGTCCCTTCCAGCGATGCCGCGCATGTCATAAGCGCGGAAGATGCCAGGGGGGATATCCCCCGGGGCTGCAGAAAATCCTGGTCTGCTGGTGATCATTGGCGAAGCGGTTCTTCTTCTGGATTCCGATGCTTGCGAGTATGGCCCACAAGCCGGGGCGCTGGCTATGTCTGATCAGGTTCTGACCGCAGGCTCAACGTGGTGCAGATACCGGGCATGGATCAAGGCCAGCATCTGCCGGGCCACCAGCGCCTTGTTGCCTGGCCCGAGAGAGGTGCTACCGTCTGACCATAGTGCCGTTGCCGCAATGGCATCGCTGCCGAAGGTGCTGGTGGCGTGATTGGCGAACAGCAGATCCAGCTTCTTGCGCTGCAGCTTGCCGGCGCCGTTGGCGTCCACATCCTCAGTCTCGGCCGCAAAGCCGACCGTGAAGGGGCGTCGCTCCAGGCTGGCGATGGTGCTGATGATGTCAGGGTTGCGCACGAGCTCCAGGCTCAGCGTGTCGTCATGCTTCTTGATCTTCTGCTCGGCCACGTTCGCGGGCCGATAGTCCGCCACCGCGGCCACGCCAATGAAGATGTCGCAATCGTTCGCCACTGCCAGAGAGGCGTCGAGCATTTGCCGGGCACTCACCACGTCCACGCGGCGAACCCGCTCCGGTGCCGGCAGTGCCACCGGGCCGCTGATCAGGGTCACGAGAGCCCCGGCGGCGGCTGCCTCCGCGGCAAGGGCATAGCCCATCTTCCCGGAACTGTGATTGCTGATGTAGCGCACCGGGTCGATGGCCTCCCGAGTCGGTCCGGCCGTGATCACCAGGCGCAGGCCTGCCAGCAGGCCCGACTCGAACAGCGCGGAGGCCTTCTCGGCCAGTTGATGTGGTTCCAGCATGCGACCGGGCCCGGTGTCACCGCAGGCCTGCTCGCCTTCCGCCGGGCCGAAGACGTGCATGCCTCGCGCAGCCAGGCTCTGCAGATTGTCGCGAGTCGCGACGTTGAGCCACATGGCCTGATTCATGGCGGGGGCGAGTGCGATCGGCGCGCGGGTGGCCAGCAGCATGGTGCTCAGCAGGTCGTCGGCCTGGCCGGCGGCCACGCGGGCCAGAAAGTCGGCACTGGCCGGCGCGATGAGCACGAGATCGGGCCAGCGCGCCAGTTCGATATGGCCCATGCCGGCTTCCGCGTCAGCGTCCAGCAGCTCGGTGTGGACGCGATTGCCCGTCAATGCCTGCAAGGTCAGCGGTGTGATGAACTGGGTGGCGGCAGGTGTCATCACGACACGCACATCCGCGCCGGCCTTGCCCAGAAGTCTGGCCAGTTCGGCGCTCTTGTAGGCGGCGATTCCGCCAGTGATTCCCAGCAGGATGCGCTTGTTGGCCAGACTGTTCATGCAGACGAACTCGTGATGTCGACGTTGGGAACCGCAGCTTAACAGCCGCGTTTCGGCGGCGTCCACAGGCGTCCCGCCGGCAGTCCCTGCGGGCTCTGCTACTATCGAAGCAGGAACATCGCATGCCACGGAGGCACCATGAGCATCAAGAACTGGCCGGCCAGAGAGCGGCCGCGCGAGCGACTTCTGGAGAACGGCGCCACCAGCCTGTCGGACACGGAACTGCTGGCCATTCTGCTGGGCACGGGGGTGAAGGGCTGCAGTGCCCTCGATCTGGCCAGACGGCTGTTGGAAGAGTTCGGCAATCTCACGCGTCTATTCACCTCACCGCTGCAGGAGTTCTGTCAGCATGACGGACTGGGGCATGCCAAGTTCGTGCAGATGCAGGCCATGCTCGAGCTTTCGCGGCGTTACATGCGGGAAGGGCTGGAAGAGCGCGACGTGATGAGCAGCTCTGAACTGACTCGGGAGTATCTGCGAGCGCGCATGCGGCACTATCCGCATGAAGTGTTTGCGTGTCTCTATCTGGACAACCAGCACCGCGTCATGCGCTTCGAGGAGCTCTTCTTCGGCACCATCGATGGGGCGGCTGTCTACCCGCGCGAAGTCGTGAAGCGTTGTCTGCAGCACAATGCGGCGGCCGTCATCTTCGCTCACAACCATCCGTCGGGCGTGGCCGAGCCCAGTCACGCCGATGTCGCCATCACGCTTCGACTCAAGTCCGCCCTGAGCACCATCGATGTCCGGGTGCTGGATCACATCATCATCGGCAGCAAGGATGTGGTGTCACTGGCAGAGCGGGGCGTGGTGTAAGTACCCATGCCGCGCTGCACGCCGAGCCGTGCTTGCGGACCTGTGTTGCTATTGAAAGCGTGTTTTGGTATAAAACGCAGCTCTTTTTTTGGCAAGGCAGCAATAGGTGTCGGACAATCGGCCGGATCGGCCCGAATCCGAAGAATCCGGTTCTGTAATGAGGCAAGGCAATGGCTAACGTATGTATCGTGACCGGCAAGAAGCCGGCTACCGGCAACAATGTTTCTCACGCAAACAACAAGACACGCCGACGTTTTTCTCCCAACATCCATACACATCGTTTCTGGGTGGAGTCTGAAAATCGCTTTGTGAAACTGAAGGTTTCCGCCAAGGGCATGCGCATCATCGACAAGAACGGCATAGATTCCGTTCTTTCCGACATCCGCGCCAACGGCGTAAAAGTCTAATCAAATCAATTATTACCTGATTCAGGTGGTGAGCAGCGATGCGCGACAAGATCAAGCTGGTGTCTACTGCAGACACAGGACATTTCTACACAACTGACAAGAACAAGCGAACCATGCCGGACAAGATGGAGATCAAGAAATACGATCCCGTCGTGCGCAAGCATGTGATCTACAAGGAAGCCAAGATCAAGTAAGCCTTCCGCTGCTTGAACTCGCCAAGCCCTTGCCAGCAGGAACGCCGCGCTCTCTGAAGCCAGAAAGCGCGGCGTTCTTGTTTGCGCTGGAAAGACCTCTCAGGCGGCTTTTTCCTTGCTCAGCTCCTTGAGCAGCTTGTTGGTCTGCGTCAGAAGCTTTGGGTTCTCCAGAAATTCCTTCTTCAGCTTGCCAACGGTGGTGGACACCGTGCCGTAGCGCTTGAGCTTGAAAAGCTTCGCGATGGCCTGCAGGGTGACTGCCGACAATTCCTGGCAAAGATACATCGCCACCCAGCGCGGCACATTCTTGGAGCCCGGACCGCGGGCCGCGGTGTAGATGCTTTCTTCTGTCACCTTGAACTGCTTGGCGACGGCGCTGATGATCAGCTTGCAGGAAGGGCGCCACTTGGCATTTGTGCCGCGCGCGGCGCCACGAGTGGCAGTGACGGTGCGTCTGGCCCGCGCCGTCTTCTTGAATTTTTCATCTCCCATGATGGAAGACAGATTCTTCTTGCCGTAGAACCGAGCGGTCTCGTCATCTACCCCGGCTTCCGTGAAGCGAACGAATTCGGCCAGGCGTTTGGCCCCGCTGCCTGACAGCTGCCCCAGGACTTCATCACGCACAAGCCACTCAGGCGCCTTGGACTTGCCGGTATATGCGCCGTAGCTCGACCACTGCCAGGCGTCGAGTTCGTTCTTCCGGACCGACATGTGAATGTAGCGACAGAGCGGCAGCAGGTAGTTTTCGGGCTGAATCAGGACCGCTTTGTAGCGGCCCTTGAACAGCGAGCCTTCAGCTTTCTTCAGACGCTGGTAATTCTGGGTATAGAGGCCGTCGACCTGACGCATGAAGCGGCTCAGGTTGGCTTCCGGCGTCTTGATCAGCAAGTGGTAACGATCTTTCAGCAGGCAGTAGGCATGCACCTGCACGTTGAGACGGAAACAGGTTTCCTCCAGCCCTGAGAGAAAGGCTTCGAAGTATTTCTGGCTGGGGAAAATCCTCTGATTCTCGAGCCCGATATTGGACACGTGATAACAGGCGTCTGGAAACTCTATGCGGAGAGGTCTGGCCATTTTGGTGCTTCCCGGGTGCTGGTTCTTATAATTTTCCGGGCAACTCCTGATTGAGTGAGAGTTGACCCTGCTGGAGCGACGCTAGGAATAGCCGAATTACCGAGGGCCGTCAACTCCAATCCGGCACGCTCCAGCGGGAATAGATCAACAGTTTATTTACTGCTTATTCCAGTGGTTGTTTAAAGCTAGCAGGGGCACCTTCACTGGTCCTCAGCGGCGATGGCGCCAGGATGCGTCAGGGGGCATTCGCCAGGATCACGGCCCGGCGCGGAGCCGGCAGACCTTCCACGGTGCGACTGCGATCGTCCGGATCAAGGCTGTCTGCCAGCGACTGAAAGCGCATCCACTGCGTGGTGCGCTGCTCCTGCAGCGATGTGGTGCTGACATCGACCACGCGGGCATTGCACAAGCCGCAGCGCTGCAGCCAGAGCAACAGGGTGGCGCAACTTGGAATGAACCACACATTCGGCATGCGACAGTAGCGGTCCTGCGGCACCAGCGCATGGCCTTCCGGACCTTCGACGATCAGGGTCTCCAGTACCAGTTCGCCACCCGGCCGCAGACAGGATTTCAGTTGCAGCAAATGATCTATGGGCGAGCGGCGATGATAGAGGACACCCATGCTGAACACACTGTCGAACGCAGCCACATCCTCCGGCAGCTGCTCCAGCGCATGCTCGAAGGTGGTGGGGAGAACGAAAGCTGGAACATCTGGCACGTAACGACTGACCATGCGGTATTGCATCGCGTAGGCAAGCTGGGAGTCGACGCCGATGGCGAGCCTCGCCCCTTCGCCTGCCATGCGGAAGCAGTGATAGCCATTGCCGCAGCCAACGTCGAGGATCGTGCGGCCAGGCAGGGGCGCAATGTGCTCTCGCAACCGATCCCACTTCCAGTCTGAGCGCCACTCGGTGTCGATGTGCACGCCAAAGAGTTCGAACGGACCCTTGCGCCATGGAATCAGGCCCTGCAGAGCTGAGCGCAATTGTGCCTGCTCCTGCTCGGTGCAGTCCTCGGTGCTGCCAATCCGCACTGCGTTGCGCAGCTCGATGTGGCGTGGTGTCAGATCAGGCAATGACGCCAGAGCGGCCTGCCAGCGGGGGAAGTCGCCGTTGTTGCGGCTGTTGAACCATTCGGGGGTGCCGAAGCGGGCCAGCGCTCGCAGCGGCCCGTTGCCCAGCAGTCCGGGAAGATGCCGGTAGCTCATGTGACTGCGCCGCGAAAGGCGATCATGGAGGTGAAGTTGAAGCACTGGAACCACGTGTCGCAGGAACTGAAGCCGGCAGCCTGCAGCCGCGCCTTGTGTTCGGCAATGGTTTCCGGGATCAACACATTCTCCAGTGCCGAACGCTTCTGGCTGATCTCCAGCTGGGAATACCCCTGCACCTGCTTGAACTGGTGGTACATCTCGATCAGCAATTCGTTGAGGGCAGCATCCGGGAAGCGGATCTTCTCGGACAGGATCAGGATGCCGCCTGGCCGCATGCCGTCATGAATGCGCTTCATGAGGGCGCTGCGACGGGCCACGGGAATGAACTGCAGCGTGAAATTGAGTACCACCACGGAGGCATCGTGAATGTCGATCTCGCCGATGTCGGCGCAGACCGTCTGGATACGCTCGCGGTCAGCGTGAGTCGTGAGCGCGGCATCCAGTCGAGAGATCATTGCCGGCGAATTGTCGATGGCGACGATGGTGTAATCCTTATGGGACACATGATGCGCCATGGCCAGGCTTGCGCCTCCGAGAGAACAACCGAGGTCGTAGATCTTCGAGCCGGGTGTGCAGTAGCGATCCGCCAGTGTGCCGATCATGGAGAGGATCGTGGCATAACCCGGCACGGAACGATTGATCATGTCGGTGAAGACATCCGCCACCTTGTCATCGAAAACGAAGTCCTGCGCGGGCTGCGCGTGGGCGTAGATTCTGTCCTGGCGGGGTGACGTCATTGTAAGACCACTGTGGCGGGGCCGTGTATCGTCGGGGAACTCGTTTGCGTATTATGCGCCAATTCATTCTTCATTAGAAATCAGATGATTGTGCGCGATTCGAGTCCTGTCGAAGGCACTGCGAAGCAGAGCCTCACTCTGCCGGTCGACTACACGGTGGTGCGCGGCAGGCGCAAGACCATGGCCGTGCTCGTGCGACATGAGACGGTGGAGGTGCGCGTCCCGCTGTTCGTGAGTCAGGCGCAGATACAGGACTTCGTGTCCGCTCATGTGCCCTGGATTCTGCGCAAGCTCGCCCACAAGGCGGAGCAGGATGCCCAGCGTCCCGACCTGCGTGATGGCGGCTCACTTCATTACAAGGCGCGCACTCTGCGTGTGCGTTTCGTGAGTGCTGTGGCGGAGCATGTCGACGTCACGGTGGATGAGATCCGGATTCATGGGCGCGCACTGACTCCCGAGCGGGCCGCGAGAGTGCTGCAGCGCTGGCTGCTGGCCGAGGCCCGCGAGCAGTTGCCCGCGCGCACTCGCGCACTCGCGGAGTATCTGCAGCTTGGCGGCAGGCTGAAGGAAGTGGTGTTTCGCAAGACGCGCAGCAAGTGGGGCCACTGCACGTCGGGCGGCCGCATACAGTACAACTGGCTGATCATGCTCGCGCCCGATGCGGTCATCGATTACATGATCTGCCATGAAGTGTGCCACCTGCGCCACATGAATCATTCGCCGCAATACTGGGCGCTGGTCGAATCCGTCTGCCCGGATCATCGACGTTATGTGCGCTGGCTGCGCACGCATGAACATCGACTCTGGCTCTGAAGGAGCCAGCTCACACACTCAAACGACAGGAGCACTTGCATGTTTCCAGCCAGAAGAATCGCTCGTCTTGCTGCGGGGGTCGCGATCGCCCTTGCCGCACCCCTGCTGCAAGCCCAGGACTTTCCGCGCGCCACGCCCGAGCAGGTTGGCATGTCCAGTGCCGGACTCGCCACGGTGACGCAGCGCCTGCAGGCGCACATCGATCAGGGACATATCGCCGGGGCGGTGGCTGCTGTGCTGCGCGATGGCCAGCTTGTCTATCTCGAGTCGCTCGGTCAGCGTGATCTGGAGAGCGGCAGCGCCATGCCGCAGGACGCGCTGTTTCGCATCTACTCCATGACGCGCCCGGTCACGAGCCTCGCGGCGATGATCCTCTACGAGGAAGGTCTGATTGCGCTGGATGACCCGATCTCGAAGTACCTGCCGGAATTTGCCGACCAACGCGTGTTTCTCGATCCGGACGCCCCGGACATGAACCAGACGCGTGAGCGTCAGGGCGATATCACAGTGGCCGACCTGATGCGCCACACTTCAGGACTTGGCAGTCGCAGCTCGGCAATCTATGTCGCCGAGCAGGTGCGGTTGCGCTCCCTCACTGCGGAACAAGTGTCTCGAAACGCCGCGCGCGTGCCCTTGTTCGAGGACCCGGGCACGGCATTCCGTTACGGCTTGTCCGCCACGGTTCTGGGACGACTGGTCGAGGTCGTGGCGGGCATGCCCTACGACGAGTTCCTGCAGCAGCGCGTGTTCGATCCGCTGGGCATGCAGGACACGGTGTTCTGGGTCGACCCCTCGCGGGTGGACCGCCTGGCGACGGTCTATCGGCCGGCAGCCGACGGGACCCTGCGTCCGCATGAAATGGAGGAGATTCCCTTCACCCAGAAGGTGCCGCTGGTGGAAGGTGGCGTCGGTCTGGTGTCCTCCACGCTCGACTTCGCGCGCTTCTCGCAGTTGTTCCTCAACGGCGGAGAGATGTTCGGCCAGCGCATCTTGCGGCCGGAAACGGTGCAGCTGATGATGGAGAATGCGGTGGCAGACGAGCTGCTGCCCTTGGAAGACAGCGGCTACATGGCGGCCTCGGGCTGGACGCTCGGCGGTTTCGCCTATGCGCTGGACCCTGCCCGATACGACCACACTGTCAGTCAGGGGGAAGTCTGGTGGGATGGGTCCGCCGGCACGCGCTTCTGGATCGATCCCGTGCAGGGCATCGTCACCGTCATCATGGCGCAGATTTCCCCGGCCAGCGGTCAGGGCTTTCGGGAAGAGTTCAAGAATGGCGTCTACGAGGCCATCGTCGAGCGGCGCTGACTCGCAGCCCGGCGCGTCCGGGGCTCAACGTTCGCGCACGAATACCAGGTCGTTGACCACATGCCCCAGCCGCTGGCCGCGTTTCTCGAACTTGGTCAGCGGCCGCTCGGTGGCGGTGGCGAACTGGCCCGCGCCCGTCGCGTTGCGGTAGTCGGGCAGGGCGCTCATCACCTCCATCATGTGCTGCGCGTAGGGCTCCCAGTCCGTGGCCATGTGCACCTTGCCGCCGATGGCGAGCTTGCGGCGAATCAGCTCCATGAACTCACCCTGCACCAGGCGGCGCTTGTTGTGCTTCTTCTTGTGCCACGGGTCCGGGAAGAAGATCTGCACACAAGACAAAGCGCCATCGGCGATGCAGTCGCGCAGGATCTCCTTGGCGTCGTGGCAGTACACGCGCAGATTGCCCAGCCCCTGCGCCTGGATCTCGTGCAGCAGTCGGCCGACACCCGGCCGGTGCACCTCGATGCCGATGAAGTCCTTGTCGGGGTTGCTGCGCGCCATTTCCAGCAGGGAGTCCCCCATGCCGAAGCCGATCTCCAGCACCAGGGGTGCTGCGCGGCCAAAGTACTGCTGCGCGTCGAAAGGCGCGTGCACATCGCCCATGCCGTACACGGGCCAGAGGGTTTCCAGCGCCTGCTGCTGCGAGGAGGTCAGACGCCCCCCGCGAATGACATAGCTGCGCACGGTGCGTCGATGCAGCTCGGCGGAGGCATCGACGGTGTCCTGCGCAACGGAAGCTTCTTGATGGGATGTGACGTCTGACATGGGAAAGGCCGTTGGTTGCTGAAAGGGTGAATGCCGAAGCGCCGGGTCAGAAGAACGTGCCATCCACCGGTGAGGAGGCACTGGCATACAGGCGGCGCGGCATGCGACCAGCCAGGAAGGCTTCCCGACCGCTTTCCACGGCCTTCTTCATGGCCGAGGCCATGAGCACGGGATTGCGCGCCTCGGCGATGGCGGTGTTCATCAGCACGCCGTCGCAACCCAGCTCCATGGCAATCGCGGCATCCGAGGCTGTGCCGACGCCGGCGTCCACGATGATGGGCACCTTCGCGTTCTCCAGGATCATGCGGATGTTGTAGGGATTGCGGATGCCAAGGCCGGAGCCGATGGGAGCGCCCAGTGGCATGACCGCTACACAGCCGATCTCTTCCAGGCGCTTGGCGATCAGCGGGTCGTCACTGGTGTAGACCATGACGTCGAAGCCATCCTTGACCAGTTCCTCGGCGGCCACCAGCGTCTCGGTGACGTTCGGGTAGAGCGTCTTCTGGTCGCCCAGCACTTCCAGCTTGACCAGTTTGTGGCCATCCAGCAGCTCCCGCGCCATGCGGCAGGTGCGCACGGCATCCGCCGCTGTGTAGCAGCCAGCGGTGTTGGGCAGGATCGTGTAGTCGCGTGGTGAGATCACCTCCAGCAGACTGCGCTCATTCTGATTCTGGCCCAGGTTCACGCGCCGGATGGCGACAGTGATCATCTGGGCACCGCTGGCCACCAGCGCGTCCCGGTTCTGCTCGAAACTCTGGTACTTGCCGCTGCCGATGATGAGGCGCGATGCGTAGTGTCTGCGCGCGATGAGCAAGGGGGAATCCTGTGGTGTCATGGAATACCTGCGTTCGTGTGGAGGGAGTGACTGCGCTCAGCCACCGCCGATGGCATGGACGATCTCGATGACGTCGCCCTCTTGCAGCACATGGCTGGCATGCTGACTGCGCGGGATGATGAGCTGATTGCATTCCAGCGCCAGTCGCGCTTCAGCGAGCTGCAGCGTGACCAGCAGGTCCTGCAGCGTCGTTCCCGCCGCGACCTCGGTTTGCGCCCCGTTGACCAGAATCTGCATCGTCTGCCTCATGCCTGGGCGCGAGCCATGGTCCAGGCCAGTGTCGTCCAGCCCGCCAGAAACGCCACACCACCGATTGGAGTGATGGCGCCCAGCCAGCGAATGCCGCTCAGCGCCAGCACGTAGAGGCTGCCGGAAAAGATGAGGATGCCGGCCATGAAAAGGTAGCCCGCGACGCGCAGGCCCGTCTGCGCCGGGAACTGCGTCACCAGGATGCCCACGGCCAGCATGGCCAGTGCGTGGTACATGTGGTACTGCACGCCGATCTGGAAAGTGGCCAGCAGGTCCGGCCCGAGCATGGATTTCAGTCCGTGGGCGGCGAAGGCGCCGAGCGATACGGCCACGAAGCCGTTGATTGCGGCCAGCACCAGCAGAATATTGTTCATAGCCGTCCTCGTTCCGGCGTCACACCGGGTTCCAGAAATGAAAAAGCCGCCAGGCAGTGACCCGAGGCGGCTTTTTCGGTGCAGGCCGGGATCACGCGGCGATCATGGCCTTGACCTTGTCCATGGCGTTCTTCTCGAGCTGACGAATGCGCTCGGCAGACACGTTGTACTTGGCTGCCAGCTCATGCAGCGTGGCCTTGTCTTCAGCCAGCCAGCGGCTGGTGATGATGTCACGGCTGCGCTCGTCGAGCTCGCCCATGGCCAGATACAGACTGTTGTTCGTGGTCTCTTCCCATTCCGCGGCCTCGATCGACTCCGCCATGTCGGAGGTTTCGTCCTCCAGGAAGTACGCCGGCGACTTGTAGGCCACGTCGTCGTCAGCATCCGGGTCGGCGTCGAAGGCCATGTCATAAGAGCTCATGCGGCCTTCCATCTGGCGCACGACCTTGGCGTCGACACCCAGTTCCTCGGCCATGGCCTGCGCTTCGTCGTTGGTCAGCCAGCCCAGGCTCTTCTTGGAGCTGCGCAGATTGAAGAACAGCTTGCGCTGCGCCTTGGTGGTGGCGATCTTCACGATGCGCCAGTTGCGCAGGATGAACTCATGCATCTCGGCCTTGATCCAGTGCACGGCAAAGGACACCAGGCGTACGCCCACATCGGGGTTGAAGCGCTTCACGGCCTTCATCAGACCGACGTTGCCTTCCTGAATGAGGTCTGCCTGCGAGAGACCGTAGCCGGCGTAGCTCTTGGCCAGGTGCACCACGAAGCGCAGGTGCGCGAGCACGAGCTGGCGTGCCGCATCGACGTTGTTCTCGTAGAAGTACTGATTGGCCAGTTCCCGCTCCTGCTCCGGAGTGAGGACAGCGATACTGTTCACGGACGCAATGTAAGCCGTCAAATCACGACCCGGAACCACGGGGCCCATAACCTGCAAACTTTTTCCGTTACTCATAATCAGCCTTTGACTCTCATCTATGTGCGTTGATTGAACCCTGCGACCAGCAAGAACGCCAGAACTACCGCGTTTTCAACCCTTGCGATTCGATTCTAGCACCGCCGCTTCGAGTCTGGCTACCAAGCCGCAGAGCCGCCCGGTGAACCTTGCAGACGCCCCGGAAGCACTGGGTGGGGGCGCCTTTGCTCATTTCAAGAGCAGGTTTCAACAACTTCTCCCGTGCTGGCCATTCGAATCTCTGCATGGCCGTGATCGAGACAGTCAATGCGCTCAGCGCGGCTCTATGGCAGCCAGGTGTTGCCGCACCGACAGCAGGGCCCCGAGCCAGCCCAGCAGACTGCCGCCCGCCAGCAGCAGGGCGCCGCCGCCAAGGCCGAGCCCTTGCGGGCGGTAGTCGCTGCCGTAGAGCGTGAGCAGGGTCTGGGCCGGCCCCTGCAGCAGGAGCATCCCCAGCCACAGCAGCAGGCAGGCGCCGATCGCGCCGCCCAGACCATAGAAGGCCCCGCAATAGAGAAAGGGCAGGGCGACATCGGCATCCGTGCCGCCCACCAGCTTGACCACGACAATCTCGGCCCGGCGTCCTTCGATGGCCAGACGAATCGTGTTGCCGGTCACGAAGGCAACGCCCAGGCACAACACCAGCAGCAGACCGGCAGCGGCCCGGCCGGCCAGTGCGAGAAGCTGCTGCAGGCGCTCGACCCAGGCCAGATCGAACTGCACGGACTGCACGCCGGGAAGGCCTTCCAGATCAGACAGCAGCGTCTGCGCCCCTGCGGCATCGAGCAGCCGGGGCGTCAGCACGATGACGCCAGGCAGGGGATTTTCAGACAGCGCCGCGAGAACGTCGCCCAGGCCGGAGTACTCGATGAATTCCTCCGACCCTTCTTCCGGCGAGACATAGCGTGCCTGCTGCACGTCCTCGCGCTGCCCCAGTTCCTGCACGAGGGTTTCCGCCTGCGCAGCGCTCACGCTGTCCTCCAGATAGACGGACACCTGACTGACGCCGCCGAGATTGCCGCTGAGGCCGCGAAGGTTGTCCAGCGTCAGCAGCAGGCCTACTGGCAGGACCAGCGCGATGCCGATCACTGCCACCGTCATGGCGGTGGCGACCGGGGTCTGCAGCAAGCGCTGCAGGCTCTGCCTGGCGGTGCGCCAGTGCGTCTGTGCCGCGGACTGGAGTGCGGAGCGCATTGTGCGACGGTGCTGCTGGGCGCCGGAGGCGCGTCTGGGCTTGCTCATGGGCGCGGCCCGCGCGCGGCGGGCTCGGCGCCCTGCCAGGCGTCCTGCACCACAGAGCCCTGATCCAGGGTCAGGATGCGATGCTGCAGACGGGTGATCAGCGACAGATCGTGGCTGGCAATCAGCATGCTGACGCCCACCTGATTGAACTGCTCGAACAGCTGCATGATCTCGGCGGCCAGCTCCGGGTCAAGATTGCCCGTGGGCTCATCGGCAAGCAGGATCTGCGGGCGGTTCACCACCGCCCGGGCTATTCCCACGCGCTGCTGCTCGCCGCCCGAGAGCTGCTGGGGATTCATCTTCTCCTTGCGCAGCAGGCCGACCTTGTCGAGCGCGGCACGCACCCTGCGATCAGCCTCGTGCTTCGGATAGCCCTCGATCTGCAGGGGCAGGGCGACATTGTCAAACACACTGCGGTCGAACAGCAGCTGGTGATCCTGGAACACCACGCCGATGCGGCGGCGATGAAAGGGGATCTGCTGGCGTGGCAGACGGCCGAGGTTGCGGCCATCCACCAGGATCTGCCCCTGGCTGGGCTTCTCCATGACCATGAGCAGCTTGAGCAGGGTGCTCTTGCCAGCCCCCGAGCGCCCCGTCAGGAAGGCCATCTCACCGTCGGCCAGCTCGAAGTTCACCTGGTGGAGGGCCTGGTGGCCACCGGGATAGCGCATGCTGACATTGTCGAACCGGATCATGCGAAGACCTGCTGCAGACGGTGAAACTCAGGACTGGGTGAAGAGGGCGTCGACGAATTCGCGGGCCTCGAAGGGACGCAGGTCCTCGGCGGTCTCGCCCACGCCGATGAAGCGGATCGGCAGGCCCAGCTCCTTGGCGATGGCGAACACCATGCCGCCCTTGGCCGTGCCGTCGAGCTTGGTCAGGGCGATGCCGGTGAGTTTGACGCATTTGTGGAAGCTGCGCGCTTGATTGAGTGAATTCTGACCAGTCGTGGCATCCAGTACCAGCAGCGTCTCGTGCGGCAGTGCCGGGTCCAGCTTCTTCAGCACGCGGGTGATCTTCTCCAGCTCCTGCATCAGATTGTCCTTGGTGTGCAGGCGTCCGGCAGTGTCGGCGATCAGCACATCGGCCCCCCGAGCGCGGGCGGACTGATAGGCATCGAAGATCACGGAGGCACTGTCGGAACCGGTGGGCTGGGCGATGACAGGAATCTGGTGACGCTCGCCCCAGACCTTCAGCTGTTCGACCGCCGCGGCACGGAAGGTGTCGCCTGCCGCCAGCACCAGCTTCTTGCCGTCCTTCTGCAGCCGGCGAGCCAGCTTGCCGATGGTGGTGGTCTTGCCGGCGCCGTTCACGCCCACCACCAGGATCACGTAAGGCCCCTCGGTGACAGGAATCTGCAGGGGCTGTTCGCAGGGCGTCAGCAGCTGGGTGAGTTCGTCCTTGAGACTGTCGAGCAGGGCCTCGGGGCTGGCGAGCTGGCGCCGGTCGAGCTTGCGGGTCAGGGCGCTGATGATGTGTTCGGTGGCGGCCAGCCCCATGTCGGCGGTCAGCAGCTGCGTCTCGATGTCCTCGAGCAGCGATTCGTCGATGGTCTTGCGGCCGAGAATCAGGGAGCTGAGGGAGTCTGCCAGTGCGGCGCGGGTCTTGCCGAGGCTCTGGCGCAGACGTGCGAACAGACCGCCGCTGGATTCCTCTGCAGCCGGTGCTGCTTCCACCGCGGCGGCAGAAGCAGAAGCCTCGGGGGCGGCCTCGACGGCATTCTGCGGCGTGGCGTCTGCCGTGGTGTCGGCCTTCTTCTTCAAGAAACTGAACATGGCTGAATGTCTTCTGAGGGTGCTGGGAAGGCCGGCTATGCTACCATCCTCCGCGATTCTTAAACACCGAGCCGCCGCCCCCACAGCCTCCCATGAAAACGCCCCGGGCCAGACCCGCCAATACTCTGCGCATCATTGCCGGCCAGTGGCGCAGTCGACGTCTGGCCTTCCCCGATGTCGAAGGCCTGCGTCCGACCGCCGACCGCGTGCGGGAAACCCTGTTCAACTGGCTGCAGGAAAGCATCGCCCGCGAAGACTGTCTGGATCTGTTCGCCGGCAGCGGGGCTTGCGGCATGGAGGCGCTCTCACGCGGTGCGCGCCATGTCACCTTCGTCGACAGTTCCGCGGCGGCCACGGCGGCCATCCGCCAGAATTTGTCTCTGCTCGGCGCCGTGGGGGGGCAGGTGGTCTGCGAGGATTCCCTGCGTTGGCTGCAGCAGCAGAGTCCCCAGGCTCGTTTCGGCCTGGTCTTCCTCGACCCACCCTTCGCGGCCGATCTGCTGGCACGCAGCGCGGCGGCGCTGGAAGCGAGTGGCCTGCTGCGCGACGGGGCCCTCCTTTATGTGGAGTCGGCGCAGCCCCTGACCACGCTGGCCCTGCCGCAGGGCTGGCGAGCGCTCAAGGTGAAGCAGGCCGGCAATGTCCACTTCGGTCTGTATCAGCGTCAGGCCGGCACTGTGACCAGCCCATGAATGCCGCCGATTTCCAGTCCCCATGGTGGTTGCCCGAGGCGCACAGCCAGACGCTGTGGCGCCGCTTCCTGCCCGCCAATGGCCTGCATCGACGCCGTCAGCGCGTGGAATTGCAGGACGGCGATTTCATCGACATCGACTGGGTGGATGCCGCCGGCGACGCCTTCCTGCCGGTGATCCTGCTGTTGCACGGCCTGTGCGGCTGCTCGGCCTCGCCCTACATCCTCTCCCTGCAGCGCCTGCTGCATGCGCAGGGCTACACCAGCGTGGCGATGAACTTCCGCGGCTGCAGTGGCGAGATCAACCGCCTGGCGCGCGCCTATCACTCGGGCTGCAGTGAGGACGTCGAGGAAGTGTTCCAGGCGGTGCGTCTCGCGGTGGGCCCGCGCGCAGTGGTGGGAATCGGCTTCTCGCTGGGCGGCAATGTGCTGCTGCACTGGCTGGCCCGGCGCCCGGCCGGCCAGGGCGTGATCGGGGCAGTGGCGGTGTCGACCCCCTTTGCACTGGCCTATTGCTCGGAGGCGCTCAATACCGGCTTGAGCAAGCTCTACGGTCACTACTTCCGCCGGCGTCTGGTGCGCGACGTGATGGCCAAGCTCGCCTACTTTCGCCTGCAGGGCTGGCAGGAGCAGGCCGAGCGCCTGGCCGCACTGGGCGATCTGCGCCGGCTGCGCACGCTGTGGGAGTTCGATGATCAGGTCACCGCGCCCCTGCATGGCTTCGATGGTGCGCGTGACTACTACGATCGCTGCAGCAGCGGCACGCTGCTGCCGGACATCGCGCTGCCCACCGTGCTGATCCAGAGTCGGGATGACCCGATCATCCCCGCACGCTCCTTGCCCGACCCGGCGCGCCTGCCGGGTCACGTCCGACTGCTGCTGACTGCGGCGGGCGGCCATGTCGGCTTCACCAGCGCGCGCGAGCCGGACTGGCTGGAACAGCGCATTCTGCAGGCCATTCAGACACTTGATTGAGGTGGTCGGGGGCATTGATTAGAATGGCCGCGGCTTGAGCGTGGCGCCCGCCAGGGTGCCGGGGCAGCACATCAGAAACCCGGGGGAGGGGCCCACCCTCCACCGTCAGGGGGCAACCATGAAGATCGCCGTCTATCCCGGCACGTTCAACCCGATCACCAACGGCCACACCGACCTGGTCGAGCGCGCGGCCCGGCTGTTCGACCACATCATTGTGGCGGTGGGGATCAACCGGCAGAAGACCACGACCCTTTCGGCACAGACCCGGGTGGAGCTGGCCTCGCAGGTGCTCGGTCATCTGCCGAATGTGGAAGTGTGCGCCTTCGATACCCTTCTGACCGACTTCGTGAAGCAGCGCGGCGCCAACATCATCCTGCGCGGCCTGCGCACGGTGGCGGACTTCGAGTACGAGTTCCAGCTGGTGGGCATGAACCGGGTGCTGGAACCTTCCATCGAGACGGTCTTCCTGGCGCCTGCCGAACACCTGTCCTACATCTCTTCCACACTCGTGCGCGAGATCGCGTCCTATGGCGGCGACATCTCCAAGTTCGTCCACCCCGTCGTGGCCGCCGCCATGATGGCGCGAGCAGGGCAGGAGTAGCCGCGCCTCAGCGCTGGCACTGGGGGCAGAACACCGTGCTGCGCTGGCCCAGACGCACTTCCTTCAGCGGCGCCGCGCAGTGCGTGCAGGGCTGACCCCCGCGTCCGTAGACGTGGAGGGACTGCTTGAAATAGCCCGGCTTGCCGTCGCCTCCCACGAAATCCCGCAGGGTCGTGCCGCCCATCGCGATCGCACGGCCCAGAATCTCCCGGATGCAGTCTGCCAGGCGGTCACAGCGTGCCGCCGAGAGTCTCCCGATAGCCAGAGTCGGACGGATGCCCGCCATGAACAGCGCCTCGTTGGCATAGATGTTCCCCACGCCCACCACGACATGACTGTCCATGATGAAGGCCTTGACCGAGGTCTTGCGGCCACGCGAACCCTCGAACAGCGTCCTGCCACTGAAATGTTCGCCCAGCGGCTCCGGCCCGAGCGACTGCAGCAGCGGGTGGCGCTGCGGATCGTCCTTGAGCCAGAGCATGCAGCCGAAGCGGCGCGGGTCGCAGTAACGCAGCACGCGCTCGCCCGGCAGCACCAGGTCGATGTGATCGTGAGGGAGTCTTGGCTCGTATGCAGGAACAATCCGCAGGCTGCCGGACATGCCCAGGTGGATCAGCAGGCAGCCATCGCCGGCGAACAGCAGCAGGTACTTGCCGCGCCGCTGCATGCGCTCGACATGGCGCCCGGGCAGCTCCCGCGCCAGGGAGTCAGGCACCGGCCAGCGCAAGTGAGGATTGCGGACAACGACTTCAAGAATCTGTTGTCCAAGCACGTGCGGGGTGATCCCGCGCAGGGTGGTTTCGACTTCGGGCAGTTCTGGCATGGAGGTTCCGCGAATGAATTCAGAGCTCGGAAGTGCCGTGTTTTGGTGCACGGGGCCCGTGTTTACAGCCCCGGAGGCCCGGTGTATAAGTGGCACGTGCGATGCATGCACTATAGTGTGCAAACCGCTGCAATTACAGGGGATTGAACGCAGACCACCGCGTTCTGGGTCTGTAGTCACGCAAGTATTTCGCTGACAGGTAAACCGCAGGTCTGCAGTATGCGTTGACGCCTTCGGCGCGACGCAGGAAGCGGGCGCTTCCACGAGTATTCAACGCTAACGTGACACGTCAGGGTTGCTCCGTGAAATTTTCCGGCCGACAGGAATTGCTGATCATCGCCACCGTGCTGCTGGGCAGTGCGGCAGGCGGCACACTGGCACAGGATGCGCGCGAGACACGCACCGATCTGAGCTCGGCCATGGCGGCAAACGCGGCCGAAGGCGAGGTGGACGAGACGGTGCCCCTGGTGCAGGTGCTGCACCTGGAACCGCCGATCGCGCTCAGCCGGGTCGAGAGCGAAGAGGCCGCCGCGCTGATCGCCGCGTTCATGCAGCCGGCGCCGGCGCCGCAGATCGAGAATCCCCTGCCCGTGTTTGCCGATCTCTCGCTGGAGCAGCAGGCCTATCTGGAGCGGCTGCAGGATATCGGCAGCTACGAGCAGGCGCTGGAAGAACTGGAGTACGAAGGCGGGGCCTGGAGCCAGGAGGTGGCGCAGGAACTCGAGACGCTCGGCGGCCTGCTGCTGCAGCAGGGCGAGTTCGAGCAGGCCGTCACGGTGTTCGATCGCGCCGTGCACATCAACCGCGTGAATCACGGGCTCTTCAGCCCGGAACAGGTGCCATTGGTGCAGCGAGTCGTGGACAGCCATGTCGCGCTGGGGCAGTGGAAAGAGGCCGATGAACAGCAGCAGTACGCCTTCTATGTGCAGACGAAGGCCTACGGCGCGAATGATCCGCGCATGATCTCGGTGTTCGAGGACATGGCACGCTGGAATCTCACCTCGTTCTATCGCGGGGTGGATGAAGACCCGACACTGCGCCTGTTGCAGACCTTCATGCTCTATCGTGCAGCGGCAGACACGGTGGTGAGCCATTTCGGGCCGCGCGACCCGCGCTATCTGCCGCTGCTGAAGAAAACGGCCGACGCGTCCGACATGATGACCCGCTTCGCCATGCCCGGCACCAGTGTAAGCACGCCGAACAATCCGAACATCCGCATGGTGTCGGAGTTTGCCGGTCGTTCCACCCGCCCGCAGGGCGGCGGCGGTGGTGAGGTGGCATTGGCCAGGATCGTCGACTTTTACGCCGATGAAAGGCGACCGGACACACAGGAAACACGTATCATGCTGGCCCGCGCGCGTGCTGAGCTTGCGGACTGGTATCTGCAGCGTGACCGCCGGCAGGCCGCCTTGCGCCTCTACGAGGAAGCCTGGCAGGCGCTGGCCGAATCCGACGGTCCGGAGCTGGCGCAGCAAGTGTTCGGCGAGATCGCGTTCCTGCCGTCCTTCACGAGCTTCGCGGCCGAGAAGAAGGAGGCGCTGGGCCTGAATGTGGACTCCGGCGCCCGCATCGGCCATGTGGATGTGTCTTTTCATGTCAGCCGCTATGGCCGCATGACGGACTTCGCTGTCCTGAGTCAGGAGCCGCCCGAGCTGCGCCGCATCGAGCTGCAGATCATCGGTGCGATGCGTGACCGGATGGCGCGGCCGAAGATGGTGGAAGGGCACACGGTGGACTCGCCCGACGAACGTTACAGGATTCATTTCTGGTATTGAGGGCCGCCGTGGTGCGGACCTGGTTGCAACAGCCCCCGGGCAGAGGCAGGACATCATGAACACAGCCGTGTCGAAACAGTGGTTGCTGGCAGGCGCCATCGCGCTGGTGCTGGCGGGATGCGAGTCCACCAGTCAGCAGCAATCGTCGCAGAGCTCGATGCCGTCGATGCCCTCCAGTTCGTCCTCGTCCTCCTCGTCGCCCTCGGTGTCCATGCCGTCGCCGTCGATGCCGAGCAGTTCAAGTTCGAGCTCCAGTTCCAGTTCTTCGTCCAGTTCCAGCAGCGCGTCCTCGGCCGGACGCAGCGGTAGTCCGTCCATGCCTGCACCGGCGGGACGCGAGACGGCCTCGGGCAGCGCCACTTCCAGCGGGTCGGCAGCGACGGCAGGGGGCAGCGTGATGCCCGCCACGGCCGGCAGTCAACCCGGTTCTGCCGGGGCGCAGACCGCCAGCGCCGGCACCACCCAGGGCAGCAGCGGCGGCGCACAGCGTGACACGGCCGGCGGCCAGGTCGGCCAGACGGGCGCCAGCGGGGCTTCCGGGGGCACGACCGCCGGCACGGCAGGAGGCTACAGTCTGGACAATCTGCCGGGCGGGCTCGGCGATGGCGGCACCGGCCCGATGACAGCGGCCGAACGCCAGGCCGTGCTGAACGGCGCGCTGAATCGGGGCTATGAAGAATTCGATGGGGTGATCCTGGCCGAGCGTGCGCGCGCCCAGGCCGAGGCCAATGCTGCTCGCAACACCGAGATTCCCGGCGAAGAGGCCGACGGTGGAGGGGGCGGCGGTGGCGGTGGCGCCGCAGGTGCTGGCGGCCCCGTCATCGTGGCAGCGCCTCCCGGTGGCGCCCCCACTGGTCCGCAGGGCATTCCCGGCGCGGGCGGCGGCCAGGGTGCCGAGACCGACCAGACTTTCCCGCCGCCCGAGGACATCCCGAGCGGGCGTGACGATGACATCGTGGCCCGTCAGCTGCGTGAGGCGGCCATGCGTGAACCCGACCCGGTGTTGCGCGAGGCGCTCTGGGATGAATACCGACGTTACACAGGACTGAGTCAATGAGCATGAACATCTCCTCCGTGCGCATGAGTGTGCTGGCACTGCTGAGCGTCCTGCTGCTGGCGTGTTCGACCACGACGGTGAAATCCACCCAGTACGTTCAGGTGGTGCAGGACACCGCACCGCCCGAAGACCTGCTGCTGGATGTCGGGGTCACGGTCTTCGATCCGGGCATCGACGAGCTCGACCGTGACGAGGAAGAGCGGGTCAGTCCGGCCATTCGCAATGCCGAGGCCCGCTACGCGCCCTTCCTGCTGGCGGAAACCCTGCAGCGCTCCGGCAACTGGGGCGCGGTGCGCGTGCTGCCCAATGAAACCTCGACCATGGATGTCTA
>JAURIJ010000025.1 GCA_030832825.1 Gammaproteobacteria bacterium | reverse complement strand
TCGGTCTCGATGCGCCGCATTTCGCCCTGCTCCGGCAAGGCCTGCAGCAGCTTGGAGACGGTGTGCGCCTGCCCCGGAATACGCAGATCGGGGGCAATTTCGGCCAGCGGCGCCAGCACGAAACGACGCTCGGCCATGCGTGGATGCGGCAGGATCAGGTCGGCCGTGGCGCACTCCTGCTGACCGAACAGCAGGATGTCGAGATCGAGTGGACGCGCGGCATTGCGCAGACTGATACGCTGACGTCCTGCCTCGGCCTCCAGCGCCTGCAGGCGTTGCAGCAGCGCATGAGCGTCATCGACCAGCGGCACGAAGGCCGCCACGGCATTGACGAAGAGAGGCGAGTCAGGCGGGCAGTCGAGCGGCGTGGTCTGCCACAGCGAGGACACGACAAGTCCTGTCCTGCTTTCGGCGAGCAGGGCAGCGAACGCGGCCAGCACACTGTGCTGCGATCCGCCCGCCGCGCCACGAAGATTCGCGCCGAAGCCGACGAAGCAGATCGGCGAGTGGCCGGCAGACTTCAGCTCAGCCAGCGTTCCCCTGATGATACTGTTGCGAGAGTTCATGGACGGACTCGACGAACACGGCCACGTTCTGCGGATCGACATCCGGCGTGATGCCATGCCCCAGATTGAACACATGGCCGTTGCCTGGCCCGAAGTCCTGCAGAATCCGGCCGACCTCGGCACGGATGCTCTGCGGTGTGGCGTAAAGGATGGACGGGTCCATGTTGCCCTGCAGGGACACCTTGCTGCCGATGCGCGCGCGGGCACGGCCGATGTCGATGGTCCAGTCCAGACCAACGCAGTCGCAACCGCTGTCGGCGATGTCTTCCAGCCAGAGGCCGCCATTCTTGGTGAACAGGATGACCGGCACCTCGCGACCTTCCGAGACGCGCGTGAGCTGCTGCACCACTTTCTTCATGTAGGCCAGCGAGAACTGCTGGTAAGCCGGCGTCGACAGCACGCCACCCCAGGTGTCGAAGATCTGCACGGCCTGGGCGCCGGCCGCGATCTGGGCATTCAGGTAATCCGCCACCGCACGGGCCAGCTTGTCCAGCAGCAGATGCATGGCCTCGGGCTGGTTGTACATGAAGGACTTGGCGTGCCGGAAATCCTTGCTGCCGCTGCCTTCGATCATGTAGGTCGCGAGAGTCCAGGGGCTGCCGGAAAAGCCGATGAGCGGCACGGAGCCATTGAGTTCACGGCGGATGACTGAAACGGCATCGGTGACATAGCTCAGGTCCCGCGCGGTGTTCAGCTCAGGCAGTGCCAGCACGTCTGCCTCTGTGCGCACGATCTTGCGGAAACGCGGCCCTTCACCTTCTGTGAAGTACAGCCCCTGTCCCATGGCATCCGGAATGGTGAGGATGTCGGAAAAGAGAATGGCGGCGTCCATGGCATAGCGGCGCAGGGGCTGCAGCGTGACCTCGCAGGCCAGCTCCGGAGACTTGCACAGACTGAGGAAATCCCCGGCCTGCTTGCGCGTCGCGCGGTACTCGGGCAGGTAACGCCCGGCCTGGCGCATCATCCAGACAGGCGTCATGTCCGCACTCTGACCTGTCAGAGCACGCAAAAATCTGTCGTTCTTCAACGCTGTCAATGCGGCGTCCTCTTGCTGCGGGGGGAAGTGTCGGGGAATCCGGCACATCAGGGGCGGCATTCTACACACCGCCCCGGAGGCTCACAAACCGTCGAGCGGCTCAGTTGCCGCCGACGATTTCGGCCTGCACGGTGCCGATGCCGCGAATCCAGGGCTCCAGTCGTCCCAGTTCGCCAGTCAGTCCGGACGCAGCCGTCTGCGCCGCCGAGCGGCTGGGATAGGCGCCCATCATGACGACGAACCAGGGATTGCCCTGATTGCGGGTTTCGAACCAGTACAGCGGCGAGCTGGCATGACGGCGCACGAAGTCTTCCACGTTGGCGCGCGAGGTGGACCCGAGCAGCTGCACGGTGAACTGATTGGCCGGCAGCGCCCGAATGCGGGTGTGCTGGGACGCAAGGGGAGCTGTCGGATCGCTGGTGCTGGCGGCCGCAGCGGGGCGTGCCGGCGCCGCGGCAGGCGCTGGCGTGCTGGCCGCAGGCGCACGGGCTGGCGCTGGCGTTGAGACTGCGGCAGGCGTCGGCGTGGCAGTCGGCGTGGCCGCTGCCACCGCAGTGACCGCCGGTGCACTGTTGCTGCCACTCGCCACGGGTGCTGCCGCAGGTTCCGGGTCTGCAGCCGGCGTTGTCGCACCGTCCGCGACTGGAATGCCAGTGGCCAGCCCCGCTGCTGGAGCATCGGGCTGCGTCGCGGCACCGGCAGTGGCCTGATCCTGAGTCTCAGCCACAGTGCGCAGAGCAGGCACTGGCTCCAGTGGAATGGGCACGGGCTCCGACAGATTCGCTTGCGCCAGCTCGGGCGCGTCATCCCCACCCAGCAGCAGCGCCGCCAGCACGATCAGGACAAGTGCACCGGCAGTGCCATAGACATAGGACCGTGGCAGATCGGCCGGCAGGCGCGGCAGCAATTCCAGCAGATCGAGGCCGACGTCCCCGAGCATCTCGCTGGCGCGGGCGTTGATGGCTGCCGGAACGCCGCCCGAGAGTTTGTGGATGCGCTCGATCTGACGATTGGAGAACGGCAGCGCGCGGCCGTCATCGTGCTGATAACCGGCCGCGCTCAGACGATAGCGCAGGTAGGCGCGGGTTTCTTCCAGATTGAAGGCAGGCAGCTGCACGGCCGTGAACTGCGGCTGCCCTTCGCGCATGGGGCAGGTGTAATCCAGCATGTCCAGCAGGGAGGGCTCACCCAGCAACAGCAGGTGGAAGGTACCGTCGTGATTCTCGTTGAGCGCCAGTTTCGTCAGCAGACTGAGGGCGTCGTCACCCAGTTCATGGGCGCTGTCGACGATCAGCACCACCGTGCGGGCCTGGCGGTGCAGCGCCGCGAAATAGCGCTGCAGGGACGCCTTGAGCTCGGTCAGTGTGGCCTGTTCGGGGAAGTCCAGCACGAAGGCCTTGAAGAAGTCTTCGAGCAACTGACTGGGCGTGGTGAGCAGGGTGGCGCGAATGCGGGCCACCACCTGATCGCGGTCGGCATGGCGGGCGAAGAAGTCTCCCAGGAGAGTCTTGCCGCTGCCTGCGGGTCCGGTCAGCGCGACGATGTCGTCGCTTTCCCGTGCCAGCAATTGCATCTGGTCCAGACTCGCCCGCCGCATCGCGCCGGGAAAGAGGCTTTCCAGCGGCGCATCGGCCGCGAAGGGGTCTCTCGTCAGGCCCAGGTCTGACAGTCGATCACTCAGATCTCGCACAGGTGTTCTCCCGCCTCCAGTGTCTGTTCCAGCAATGCGGCATCGATGCCGCTTTCGATCACAGCCTTGCCCAGGCTGCGCATGAGGATGAAGCGAATCTTGCCACCCTGCACCTTTTTGTCAAAGGCCATCAGGCGCAGGAAGTCCTCCACGCTGACGCCGGCAGGCGGCACCACCGGCAACCCGGCACGCACCAGCAGCGCCTTGGCGCGCTTCGCCTCAGACGGGGTGATCCAGCCCAGGCGCGCCGAGAGGTCGGCCGCCATCACCATGCCGGCCGCCACCGCTTCGCCATGCAGCCATGTGCCGTAACCCATCGCGTTCTCGATGGCATGGCCGAAGGTGTGTCCCAGATTGAGCAGGGCGCGCACACCGCCTTCGCGCTCATCAGCTGCCACGATGCGGGCCTTGTCCACGCAGCTGATGCGCACCGCCTCGGCCAGCAACGGCTGATCGCGCGCCACCAGAGCGTCGATGTGCGATTCCAGCCACTCGAAGAACGGCAGATTGTCGATCAGACCGTATTTGATCACTTCCGCCAGCCCGGCCTTGAGCTCGCGTTCGGGCAGGGATTGCAACACCCCCGTGTCGGCCAGCACGCAGCGCGGCTGGTAGAAGGCGCCGATCATGTTCTTGCCAAGCGGATGATTCACCCCCGTCTTGCCGCCCACCGAGGAGTCGACCTGGGACAGCAGCGTGGTGGGCACCTGGATGAAGTTGACCCCGCGCTGGTAGCTGGCAGCCGCGAAGCCCGTGATGTCGCCCGTCACGCCGCCGCCCAGGGCGATCAGCGTGGTGCTGCGTTCATGACGCTCCTGCAGCAGTTTGTCGTAGATCAGCGACAGAGTGTCCAGCGTCTTGGTGTGTTCGCCATCGGGCAGAATCAAGGTGTCGACACGCACGTCGCCGAGCGACTGCTGCACGGTCTGCAGATAGAGGGGTGCAACCACCTCGTTGGTGACGATCAAGGCGCGCTGACCGGGCACATGGGCGCGCAGCAGGCCGGGGCGGCTCAGCAGCCCCTGACCGATGTAGATGGGATAGGCGCGTTCGCCCAGACTGACTTCCAGCGTGATCATGGTTTCAACTTACCCCGGCGGCCTGCTCGGCCTGGCGTTCCTGCAGCTGTCGCACGATTTCCGCACATACCGAACGCGGACTGCGGCGACTGGTGTCGATGGTGATATGGGCGGTCTCGCGATAGAGCGGTTCGCGGATCTTGATCAGTTCCTTAATCTTGGCGAGGGGATTGTCGGTCTGCAGCAGCGGGCGGTTCTTGTCCTTGCCGGTGCGTTCCAGCTGCTGGGCCACCGAGGCGCGCAGATAGACGACGACGCCGCGCGAATGCAGATTGCGACGACTTTCCGGCGCCAGGATGGCCCCACCGCCGGTGGCCAGGATGATGCCTTCGCGCTGCGTGAGTGTGTCGATCATCTTCGCCTCACGGATGCGAAAGCCCTGCTCACCTTCCACATCGAATATCCAGGGAATGTCGGCGCCTGTGACGAATTCGATCTCGCGATCCGAGTCATGAAAGGGCATGTCGAGGGCGGAAGCCAGGAGACGGCCGATGGTGCTCTTGCCTACGCCCATCGGCCCGATCAGAAAGATGTTTTCCTGCTTGTCCATTCGCCGCTGTCGCTCCACCCAATGCTCGATTGGCCGGCATTGTACCCTTGGCAGCGGGCCAAAATCACGGCCATTCTCAGCGGGTGTTGACCTCCGCAATGATGCGCGGCGTGATGAAGATCAGCAGTTCCGTGCGGCGATTCTCGTTGTTGGTGCGTTTGAACAGGCGCCCGAGATACGGCACATCGCCCAGCAGAGGTGTCTTGGTTTCCGTGGTGGTGGTCTCTTCGCGGAAGACCCCTCCCAGCACGATGGTGTCCCCGTTCTCCACCAGCACGCTGGTGTTGATGGAGTTGGTGTTGATGGCAGGCACATTGCCTGTGCCGGCTGCCACCGAGTCCTGGTGGATGTCGAGCTGCATGATGATGCGTCCGTCAGGCGTGATCTGCGGCGTGACTTCCAGCGACAGCACCGCGTCCACGAACTCGGTGGTGGAGCCTCCTGCCGTGCCCCCGGCCTGAGCCTGGTAGGGAATGCGGACACCCGACTGGATGGTGGCAGTGACCTTGTCCTGAGTGGTGACCTTCGGCCGAGCGATGACCTCGCCGTTGCCACTGCTCTCCAGCGCGGACAGCTCCAGCTCGATCAACCCGCTGTTGCTGGTGAAACCCACCGAGAAGGACGACGCACTGTCATCCTGCACGCCCAGGTCCACGGCGAGCGCATCGGGGAAGGAGGTGCTGCCCAACGGAATCGGGACTGCCGCGATAGCCTGTGCCACGATCGCGCCGATCAGACTCGGATCCGTGCCGTTCTGCAGCGCCTGCACACGGGCCGCTTCGCCGGCCGCCAGGGCCTCCTGGATCGCCGCGGATTCCGCCACGCGATTGTTCTGCTGCTCAAGCGTGGCGGCCTGCGCTCCGCCGTAGCGGAAGCCATCGCTCGAATCCGTGCGCCCTGCCCCGCCCCAGCGAATGCCCAGGTCACGCCCGAAATCAGTGGAGACATTGACGATGCGCGCCTCGATCAGCACCTGACGCACCGGCACATCCAGCTTGCTCAGCAGCTCACGCACTTCCTCAAGCTTCTCGGTCACATCGCGGATGATGATGATGTTGGTGCGCGCGTCCACCGTCGCGGTGCCGCGACTGGAGAGCACGCCGGTCGCCCTTGTCGCGGTGGCCGGGGCAGCCGGATCGGCAGCAGGCGCTGCGGCGGGAGCCGGGGCGGACGTCGCGGCGCTGCCCGTGGGAGAGCCGGTGAGCAGCATCAGGATGTTCGCCGCGTCGGCATAGTTGACCTGGATGAATTCCGTCTGCAGGGGAGCGAGTGCCTCGGCCTGACGACTGGCATCGAGCGCCTGCTGCTCCTGCGCCGCGATCTCGTTGGCCGGCGCCACATACAAGACATGGCCGACCAGCCGCTGCGCAAGATTGCGGGACTGCAGCACCAGATTCAGGGCCTGATCCCAGGGCACATCCTCCAGCTGCAGGGTGATGTTGCCGGTGATCGCATCACTCGCCACCAGGTTCAGATCGTTCTCCTCGGCCAGCAATTGCAGCACCGAGCGCACTTCGATGTTCTGAAAGCTCAGGGACACCAGCGTGCCGGAGAAGCGCGAGGCCGGGTCGGCATCGGCAGCCGTGGCACCCGGCGGCGTGACACTGATGGTGTACTGTCGCCCCTGCTGGTAAGCGACGTATTCGAACTGACCGTTCAAGTCGATGGCAATGGTGGCATTGCCGCGCTGCGGATAAACGTCCACCGTGTTGACCGGCGTGGCGAAGTCATTGACATCGAAGCGTCGATTCAGACGCTCGGGCACGGCGGCACCGGCGAATTCCACATAGACACGACTGCCCACCTGCTCGACATTGCCGATGATCTGCTCGTCGCTGAGCGTGACGACGACTTGACCTTCGTCGGCCTCGCTGCCACGACGGAAGCTGACATCGGCGATGGTCGGGCCATTGGCGGCGGCTGCCGGCACCACGGGGGCATTGGCCGGCGCTGCAGGAATCGCCGCCAGCGAATCGTTGCCGCCCAGCAGCACCACGAGGGTGTTGCCCTCGATGCGTGTCTGGTAATCGACGGGCGTCACCAGATTGAACACCAAGCGCGTGCGGTCGGCCGTCTCCAGCACCATGACACTCTGGGCATCGGTGGCGCCCAGGTCGAAGCGGCGCTCGGCCAGTGCACTCTGCACATTGCTCAGGTCGATGGAAATGCGCGCCGGGTCCGTCTGCGCAAAGCCGCTGGGTTGCGGAGGCACGCCGTCGAATTCGAGCCGGACCTCGATGCTGTCTCCGGGCAGATTCGCGAAACCGATGCTGTTGAGAGTCACGGCGTCCTGCGCCTGTGTCACCAGCGGCCAGACGCTCAGCAACAAGAGACCTGCGGCTCGCATGCCGGTACGCCATGCCTGCGCCCAGGCACTTGATGTCATCGTCACTGTTCTCATTCTCAGATCACCTTTTGTTCAGCGCTGCAGCGACAGCGTGCGCGGTCGTTCCACCCAGCCGCCATCACCCGCCGGCACGATTTCCACCAGTTCGATCTCGCTGTTCGTGACGCGGGACACGCGTCCGTGATTGCGCCCCAGATAGTTGCCGACGCCAATGCGGTGCAGCGTGCCGCTGCTGTCACGGATCAGCGCGATGACACTGCGCTCACGCGTTATCATGCCCACCATGGCCAGATCGGTGAGCGCGAAACTCTCCAGTGGCTCCGGCGTCCTGTCGAAATCGGGCTGCACGACGTTCACCGGTTCCTCGGCGGACGCCGTGCCTACCATGATGGGCACATCGAAGGGGCTGCGCAGCGAGGCGGCACTGTAGGCGAAAATCTCATAGGCCTGGAACTGAGGCATGGGCTCGATCTCGCCGCCAGGGCGCAGAGACACCTCGATGATGAACTGCTGCAGATCATCCATGGCGGTCTGACGACCACAGCCGGCCGGCAGCGCGAGGCTGCACAGAAGGAGCAGACGTGCAAGGCGACGATCACCGCGCATCATCGGCATTCTCCGCAGCTTCCTGAGCGGCGCGCTGGGCGGCCTGCTCTTCCTCGGTACGGTAGCGATAGGTCTTCGCGAGGATGCTCATGGTCAAGGGGCTGCGCGTTTCTGGCGCCGTGATCTCGAAGTCGTGCAGAGTCACAATGCGCGGCAGACTGGCCACGCCGCTGACGAAGGTACCGAAGTCGTGATAGCTGCCGACGACCTCCACCTGTATCGGCTGCTCGATGTAGAACTCCAGTTCCACTTCCTCGTCCAGCTCGATGCGGGCGAAATTCAGACTGGCACCCAGGCCGGTTTCAGTGACATCGTCCACCAGATCGGGCACTTCCGTCTGACTGGGCAGCTGACGCAGCAGTTCGGAGAAGGCATTCTCCATCTCGACCGTCTGCGCCTTGTACTCCTCGAGATTGGCGGCCAGCACCGCCTTCTGCTCGAACTCGCTGCGCAGCGTCGTTTCCTCGGCTTCCCAGCGTCCGAGCTCTGCCTGCAGATTGCGAATGTCGAACCAGAAGCCACCGGCAAGACAGACGACGAACAGCACAGCGGCAAGCACGAACTTGACGACCCCGGGCCATACGCCGATGGTCTCGATATCACTCAGATTGTTCCAGTCGAAGCTCTGCAGCTCCTTGGTCAGCGAAGACAATGACATGTCAGAGTTCCTCCCCGCGCTCGGGCGACTGCATGAAGAGCGTGAGCGAGAAGGCATTGGCCTGGCGCTGATCCGAATTGGCATCGGCCGCCGCCGCCGAGATCTGCTGCAGACTCGGGTTGATGAACCACGCCGAATCATCCAGCCACCGCATCAGCTCCGAGACCTTGTTGTTGGACTCGGCAATGCCTTCGATCTGCAGTCGATCGCCTTCGCGCTGCAGGGAATTGAAATAGACCCCGGTGGGCAGGGCCTTCACCATTTCGTCGAAGATGCGCACGATCATCGGCCGCGAACCCTGCAGGTCCTGAATGACTTCCATGCGCGAATTGATCTGCGCCTTCTGCTGCTTGAGCTCGTCGATTTCCGCGATGCGGGCATCCAGCACCAGCAGTTCCCGGCGCAGGAAGTCGTTGCGCGCCTGCTGATAGCGGATGTCGGCGCGGAAGTTGCGGTCGATCATGATGATGATGCCGGCGGCGATGATGAACACGCCCAGCAGCAGCACGATGAATTCCCGCTTGCGCTCTTCGCGCAGCTGTTCACGCCAGGGCAGCAGATTGATGCGCGCCATCAGTATTTGCTCCTCATGGCCAGGCCACACGCGATCATCAGCGCTGGCGCATCGTTGGCCAGCAGGGTCTTGTTCACCTTGCTGCCCGTGGCGATGTCCTGGAAGGGATTGGCCACCATGGCCGGTGTGGCCAGCTGCTCGCGGACCAGGCCGGCGAGGCCGTCGATGGCCGCGACGCCGCCGGCCAGGATGATCTGATCAACATCGTTGTACTGACTGGAGGAGAAGAAGAACTGCAGCGAACGGCTGATCTGCTGCACAACGGTGTCCTTGAACGGCGCGAGGATCTCCTGCTCGTATTCGTCCGCCAGCGTGCCCCGCCGAATGGCCGTTTCAGCCTCGATGGCGGACAGCCCGAAACGCCGCTGCACATCCTCGACCAGCTGACGCGCACCGAACAGCTGCTCCCGCGTGTAGATGGTCCGCCCTCCCAGCAGCACGTGCAGCGTGGTGATGGTGGCGCCGATGTCCAGGATGGCCACGGTGTGCGGGTCTGCGCCGGCCAGCTGCCCTTGCAGCAGACTGAAAGCCCGCTCCATGGCATAGGCCTCGATGTCGACGACGCGGGCCACCAGGCCGCCCGACTGCAGCGCAGCCACGCGAGACTCCACGTTTTCCTTGCGGCAGGCCGCCAGCAGCACGTCGACCAAATCGGAACGCGGGTCGGCCTGCTCCTGACGCTCGAAATCGATGGCCACTTCACTGAGCGGATAGGGGATGTACTGGTCGGCCTCGACGATGATCTGGTTTTCCATCTCGGAATCGTTCATCGCGGCGCTCATCTCGATGATCTTGGTGATCACGGCCGAACCGGCCACGGCGACGGCCGCCTCTTTCGTCGCGGGCTTCAGGATAGAGAGCGCCTGCCGGATGGCATCACCCACAGCGTCAATGTCGCAAATATTCTGATCGACCAAGGCTTTCAGGGGGAGCGGGTGTATGACGTAGCTCTCGAGGCGGTAGCAACCATCGTTAAGGCTGAGCTCGAGCAGCTTCACGGCGGAAGAGTTGATGTCCACGCCCAGCATGGTTCTTGTTTTTCTACTCGGAAATTGCAGCACGTTTGTCAGCCTGAGTATGCTCCCGCAGGTCCGGGAACGGTGTTGTATCGAGTATAGACGCGCGTCGAAAATAGCTCTTGAAAGGAGTCGATTTCTGACTTTTGCGACGCCAACGCTGCGGTCACCTGTACCAAATAGCGGCAGAGTCAGGCGTCATCTTCTAATGCGTTCGTGGCCAGCGCTGTTGCTCAGGCAGCTGACGTCAATAGCCTCGAGGCCTTAAGCTGTCTGTCGAGGAAATCCATTTTCAGGGACAGGCACTTGCGCTCATATGGAACACGTGCATCTCGTGGCGCTCGCTCGGTCCCTTTTCTCATAGAGAACGCACCAGTTCCCTGCTGCAAGGAGCGGGTATCCACTTCAGCAACTCGTGCCAAGAGGCACGTGCAGCCAAATTTGTTGCACATCATCCCTTGGCGCACCTTGTGCAAGTTATGCTTGTGCATCGCCCATTTACTGCAATCCCTGCATCAAATTTACCGAGGAAATGGATGATTTCCACCTCTGAAAACTGTCTCTTGACGTCCAATATCTTCTTTAGAAGTGCTGGATTTCCATTGCTGGCGCGACTCAATTAAGTGGCAAGCCGGGGGAACTGGGCGCAGCGGCAATGCCACGCAAGTACGACCATGGCACTCAAGATTAATGCGCCGGCTGCGTATATAATGCCGCCAGCCTGTCGCTCCCCGCGGGACGAATTCCGGCGCTTTCAGGTCTCTCCGGCAGGAGCCGGCAAATTTTTTGCAGCCCAGGGTTGGCAACTTCCGTGAACTCCAGAATCAAGACAATCATCCGAGGCCTGTTCTGGTTCGGCATCTTCTGCGGCAGCGGTGGCGTCATGGTGGCGGCGGCGGGATTCCTCTATCTCTCCCCCAAGTTGCCGTCGGCGGAGTCCTATCGCCATGTGCAGCTGGAGACGCCCCTGCGCATCTTCACGGCTGACAACCGCCTGATCGACGAGATCGGCATCCGCCGCGACCCGATTCCCTACGAACAGATCCCGCCGATGATGATCAACGCCGTCATCGCCAGCGAAGACCCACGCTTCTACTCTCATTCCGGCGTGGACATACGCGGCCTGCTGCGCGGCTTCTACGGCTTCGTGCGCGGCATCAACCTCGGAGGCGGCAGCACCATCACGATGCAGCTCGCCAACAACATCTCGTTCGACAGCGACTCCGTGTACTCGCGCAAGCTCAAGGAAATCCCGTTCGCCTTCCGCATCCAGCGCGAGCTGAGCAAGGAAGAGATCATCACGCTGTATCTGAACCTGATCTACTTCGGCTCCGGCGCCGACGGCATCAATGCCGCGGCCTATGCCTACTACGGCAAGCCGATCTGGGAGCTCGAACTGCCCCAGTTCGCCATGCTGACTTCGGTGCTGCCCTGCCCGACTCCCTGCAATCCGATTGCCGATCCGGCGCGCGCCACCCAGCGGCGCAATGTGGTGCTCACCAAGATGTACGATGAGGACATGATCACGCGGGCGGAGTACGAGCAGGCCATCAACACCCCGGACAACGCCCGGCGCCACAACCGCCGCATCGAAGTGAGTGCGCCCTATGTTGCCGAGATGGTGCGTCAGGAGCTTTACAGCCAGTTCGGCGAGGACATCTATCGCAAGGGCTTCGACGTGCGCACCAGCATCCACAGCGACAAGCAGGCGGTCGCCAACCAGGCTCTGAGCAATGGACTGGAGGAGTATTACGACAAGCGCCATGGCTACCGCGGGCCGCAGCGCCACATCGAGGTGGCGGCGGATGCCGACGCGCGCAGCACCTGGCTGCAGGCTCTGGAAGGCGAGCAGCTGCTGGGCAATCAGCATCCCGCCGTGGTGAGCAGTGTGGCGGAACGGGAAATCGAGGCACTGCTGCAGGACGGCAGCACCGTCACGGTGACCTGGCAGGGCCTGAGCTGGGCCGCGCCCTTCATCGACCGCGGCCGCGCCTGGCCCCGCCCGGAACGCGCCTCTGACATCGTGCAGACCGGCGATCTGGTGCGCCTGAAGCAGGCGGCGGACGGCAGCTGGTCGCTCGGACAGATTCCCGACCTGCAGGGCGCCATCGTGTCGGTGTCTCCGGACAACGGCGACATCCTGGCGCTGGTCGGCGGCTATGATTTTGCGCTCAGTCAGGTCAACCGCGCGATCACGCCGCGTCCACCAGGCTCCGGCTTCAAGCCCTTCGTCTATGGCGCCGCGCTGGAACAGGGCTACACGCCGGCTTCCATCATCAACGATGCCGCCTTCGCCAGGGGCGACTACCGGCCGCGCAATTTCGAGAACAATTTCGCCGGCCCGATCACGCTGCGCACTGCCCTGACCAATTCACGCAACATCCCCGCTGTGCGGCTCTACGAGCAGCTGGGCTCGGACGTCGTGCTGCCCTTTGCCAAGCGCTTCGGCATCGAGACGGACCACTTCCCGCGTGTCGACCTGACCGTGGCCCTGGGCAGCCAGGACGTGCCACCGATCCAGATGGCGGGCGCCTTCGCCACCATCGCCAACGGCGGCCAGAAGGTCACACCCACACTGATCAAGCAGATCCGCACGCTGGACGGCCTGGTGCCGCTGCCGGTGCAGAGCGTCGCCTGCGGCAAGCACTGCGAGTCCATCGCCTTCAACGAAATGCCGGCCGAGCAGGTGGTGGACGCACGCGTCGCCTATGTGCTTGGCAGCATGCTGCGCTCGGTGATCGAGGAAGGCAGCGGCCGTCGCGTAGGCCGGGAAATTCCACGCAAGGACCTGATGGGCAAGACAGGCACGACCAACGGGCCGACGGAGCTGTGGTTCACCGGCTTCAATCGCGATGTCGCCACCAGCGTCTTCATCGGTTTCGACCAGCCTCAACCGCTGGGCGAGAGCGAGCAGGGCGCCACGGTGCCGGTGCCGATCTGGATCGACTACATGAAGGCTGTGCTCGAGGGAACGCCGGAGCGCATGATGGAACGCCCGGAAGGGCTGGTGGATCGACTGGTGAACAAGCAGACCGGGCGCAGCGCGCGTCCGGATCAGGCCAACACGATGTTCGAGCTGTTCATGGAGGAGAACGATCCGACCCAGACGGCGGCCGCGCCTGTCCCTGCCCCGCGCAATGCGCCGGAAACCGAGGACGAGGAACCCACCATCGAGATCATCTTCTGACACGCCACGGCGTATTGGCAGAAACACAAAAAGGCGTCAGGGTTGCCCCGGACGCCTTTTTCGTTTTCTTCAGCCTGACGCTTACTTGAGCGTGCGACCAGCGAAGCGCTTGTTGAAACGATCCACACGACCACCTGTGTCGAGGATCTTCTGCTTGCCAGTGTAGAACGGGTGGCACTCTGAGCACACGTCCAGCAGGATGTCCTTGCCGAGTGTGGAGCGTGTCTTCAGCACATTGCCACAACTGCAGGTGGCAGTCATCGCCACGTAATTGGGGTGAATATCGGGTTTCATGCCTCTACCTCATTGTTTGGCTTGCACTGGACGCGAACGCTGCCAGCGAAACGGGCGTGCATTCTACCAAAGAGCGATCCTTTGGCAATAGCGGCGCGTGGATGATTCCTGTTCGAAAAGACTCTCAGGCCAACGAGCCCTGGGCTTCTCGAATTGCCTTGTGGTTCTTCACCACCTCGGCCATGACCCGCGCGAGAATCTCGGCCATCAGATCCGGGGCCACCCCATGGCTTTCACACAGACGGCGGATCTCGGCCAGCTTGCGACTTTCTCGCTCCGGGTCCAGGGCTTCAAGTCCATGCTGCGCCTTGAGCACGCCGACGCGCTGCGTCAGGGCAAAGCGATTCGCCAGCAGCAGCACCAGACCGTGGTCGATACGGTCGATCTGTTCTCTGGCGTGCAGCAATTCGGCAGGAACCGATTCTGTGCTCATGGGGCCTGTACTCCATCCTGGCGGGTGCAAAGTGGCGGCGAGTATAAACCAATTGCCGCCGGCCGTGACAGGCGGGAAGCCGCGTCGGTTGCGAGGCTCGGGCAATCGCCTTACCATGCCGGGCACCCGCCGGCGCCAGTGCGCCCAGTCCACGCCAGCCTGCCGCCCACCATGACGAACGCTTCCAGACCCGCCACGCCGCCCTCGACACCGGTCATTCTGCGACTGGCTGTGCCGTCGCCGCTGCGTCGCCTGTTCGACTACCTCCCGCCCGCCGGCATGAACGCTGGGCACACCGCGGCACTCACCCCCGGCATCCGGATCGCCGTGCCCTTCGGCCCGCGCACGCTGGTGGCCGTGCTGGTCAGCGTGCACGCGCAGAGCAGCGTGCCGTCGGGGAAACTGAAGCAGGCCCTGCACTGCATCGACGACACTCCGCTGGTGCCCCCAGCCCTTCTCGAGCTGTTCCTTTGGGCAGCCCAGTACTACCAGCACCCACCGGGGGACGCCCTGCAGAGCATGCTGCCGGCCCTGCTGCGCCAGGATCGTCCTGCCGCACGCGCCCCACGCCGGGTCTGGCGCCTGAGCGATGCCGGCCGCGAACTGCCTGAGGACGCGCTGCGCCGCGCCCCGCGTCAGCGCGAGATCGTCGACTATCTGAGCGAACACGGCGAACTGGACAAGCTCAGCCTGATCGAGACGGAAATGTCTGTGGCCGCACTGAACGCGCTCATCAGCGCCGGGCTGGTGTGCGCCCACGACGAGGCCGACACCCGCGCAGCAGCCCCCGTCAGCGGCCCGACCCCGAGCCGCGAGGCGCCGCTTGCCCTGAACGAGCGCCAGCGTGTGGCCGTGCAGACCGTGGTGACCGCCCTGGGCGGATTTGGCTGTTTCCTGCTGGATGGCGTGACCGGAAGTGGCAAGACCGAGGTCTACCTGCAGATCATCGAAGCCGTTCTGCGTGATGGAAAACAGGCCCTGGTGCTGGTGCCGGAAATCAGCCTGACGCCGCAGACCATCGGCCGCTTCCGGCGCCGCTTCCAGTGCCGCATTGCCGTCCTGCATTCAGGCCTGACCGATACCGAGCGCCTGCAGGCCTGGCTGGACGCCCGAGACGGACACGCCCGGATCATCATCGGCACGCGTTCGGCCTTGTTCACGCCCATGGCGCAACCCGGCGTCCTGATCGTGGATGAAGAGCATGACAGTTCGTTCAAGCAGCAGGACGGCTTGCGCTACTCGGCGCGGGATCTGGCCGTGGTGCGCGGCCGGCGGGAAGAGCTCTGCGTGGTGCTGGGCTCGGCCACGCCCAGTCTGGAATCCCTGCACAATGTGACCTGCGGACGCTACACCCATCTGCTGCTGACCGAGCGCGCGGGCCAGGCCGCCCAGCCCGCGCTGCATCTGGTCGACACCACCCAGGAACTTGTCCAGGAAGGCTTCTCCGGCCCGCTGCTGAGCCGCATGCAGGCGCATCTGCAGGCCGGCAATCAAGTGCTGGTATTCCTGAACCGGCGCGGCTTCGCCCCGACGCTGCAGTGCGCCGACTGCGGCTGGGTCTCGGAGTGCGCCCACTGCGACGCACGCATGACCCTGCACCGCACCACCCCGCACCTGCGCTGTCACCACTGCGATGCGCGGCGCCCCGTCGACCGCCATTGCCCGCAGTGCAAGTCGCGCAATCTGCAGGCGCTGGGCCTGGGCACCGAGCGCACACAGGCGTGGCTGCAGGGGCTCCACCCGCAGACGCGCGTGCTGCGCATCGACCGCGACACGACACGCCGCAAGAACGAGCTGGATATCTTGCTGAACGAAGTGCACCAGGGCGGGCCCTGCGTGCTGATCGGCACCCAGATGCTCGCCAAGGGACATCACTTCCCCCGTGTGACCCTGGTGGGCGTGCTGGACGCCGATGCCGGGCTGTTCAGCGCAGACTTCCGTGGTCAGGAGCACACGGCTCAGTTGCTCATGCAGGTGGCGGGACGCTCCGGCCGCGAAGGCATGCCGGGAGAAGTGCTGATCCAGACGCGGCATGCCACTCACCCCACCCTGCAGACACTGGTGCGCGAGGGCTATGGCCATTTCGCCCGCCTGCTGCTGCAGGAGCGGCAACTCGCCGGCATGCCCCCCTGCACGGCGCTGGCATTGATCCGGGCAGAGTCCGAGGACTATCGCGCGCCCGAGAGCTTTCTCACCCTGGTGCGTCAGCTGGCCGAGACGCTGACAGAGCAGACCAGCGGCCACGGCGTGACGCTGATGGGCCCGCTGCCTTCGCCCATGGAGAAGCGCGCCGGCAAGTTCCGCGCCCAGCTGCAGGTCAGCGCCCCGCAACGCTCTGCGCTGCAGCAACTGCTCACCCACCTGTGCCCGCAGGTCGAATCCCTGCGCGAGGCGCGCACCGTGCGCTGGTCGGTGGATGTCGATCCGCAGGACATGCTTTGAACCCCCACCGCAGGCGCCGGATCGGGAGTAGTTGGCCGAGCGCTTTTCCGGGATAATGGCCGCCACCTGAACCCAGCACCGATTCCACGCAAGGACACCATGGCTCACGATTTCGCCAAGACCCGACGCCGCGCGGCCCCCGAACAGGCGCGCAACAAGCCGGTGGCCCCGCCGCCTACCCGCAACCTGCTGGTCACGGGTCTCGTCACCGGGGCCGTCCTGGGCTTCTTCAGCTTTTTTCTCATCTATCTCTCCGGCATCCTGCCGCCGGTGGGCAACATGACGGCCGAGGCCGTGGCCTCCAACGAGGCCGAGCTGGCCGCCGCGCAGCAGCGCCGCAACGAAGAACTGGAGGCGGCCGCCGCCCGTCTGCAGCTGGAGTTCTACAAGGAGCTGCCCAATTACGAGCTGGTCGTCGACAACATGCCGCAGGCGAGTGCCGCCACCACCCTGGCCACCACCGCAGCACAGCTGAGCGCGCCCGCTGTCAGCCCCGCCCCACCTGAGGTCGCTGCACAACCCGCAGGCATTCCCGACCCGGCCGCCGACCCTGCCGCCAGCGCGCCCGTCGCGGTGGTCGATGCCGGCATCCCGGCACCAGCCACAGCCACAGCTGCCAGCACGATCGCCTCAGCGGCGCCGACGGCGGACGCCGAGCCTGCGCGCGAGTCCGGATTCATGCTGCAGGCAGGCGCCTTCCAGCAGGAGAGCTCGGCGATCGCCCAGAGCGACCGACTGCTGGGCCTCGGCCTGTTCTCCCGCGTGCGACAGGAAGCCCTGCTGGGCAAGACCCTGTTCCTGGTGCAGGTCGGCCCCTTCGACAACCGCGAGCAGGTGGCCCAGGCCGAGAGCATCCTGCGCAGCAACGGCATCGACAGCATCCGGATGGGCCTGAGCCAGTAGCCGCGGCCCGCTTGAATTGCGCACGCCTGCGCCCATATCCCTCACTCACCTCGACTCCCGGTCCGCGCCGGCAGGAGCATTCGCTTGGAACAGTATCACGGTACCACCATCGTCTCGGTTCGCCGGGGCAACAAGGTCGTCGTCGGTGGCGACGGTCAGGTGTCACAGGGCAACACCGTCATGAAGGGCAATGCCCGCAAGGTGCGCCGCCTCTACAAGGATCAGGTCATCGCCGGTTTCGCCGGTGGCACGGCCGATGCCTTCACGCTCTTCGAGCGCTTCGAGGAACAGCTGGAAAAGCACCACGGCAAGCTGGTGCGCTCGGCCGTGGAGCTGGCCAAGCTCTGGCGCACCGACCGCATGCTGCGACGCCTGGAGGCTCTGCTGATCGTGGCTGACCGCGATGCCTCGCTGATCATCACAGGCAATGGCGATGTGATCGAACCGGAAGACTCGCTGATGGCCATCGGCTCCGGCGGCCCCTTCGCCCTCTCGGCGGCGCGGGCGCTCTACCGCCACACCGACCTGGACGCGCGCAGCATCGTGCAGAACAGCCTCACCATCGCCGCCGACATCTGCGTCTACACCAATCAGCACCACACGATCGAAGAACTGGAGTTCTGAGCCATGTCCAGCATGACCCCCCGGGAAATCGCGTCCGAACTGGATCGCTACATCGTCGGCCAGGACGCGGCCAAGCGCGCGGTGGCCATTGCTTTGCGCAATCGCTGGCGCCGCATGCAGCTGGACGAGAGCATCCGTCCCGAGATCACGCCCAAGAACATCCTCATGATCGGCCCGACTGGCGTGGGCAAGACCGAGATCGCCCGGCGTCTGGCGAAGCTGGCCAATGCGCCCTTCATCAAGGTGGAGGCCACCAAGTTCACCGAGGTGGGGTATGTCGGCCGCGACGTCGATTCCATCGTGCGCGACCTGGTGGATGTGGCAGTCAAGATGCTGCGCGAGGAACAGATGCGCAAGGTGGAACATATCGCGGAGAACGCCGCCGAGGACCGCATCCTGGATGCCCTGCTGCCCCCTCCGCGCAGCCTCGACGACGACTCCGGCACCCGCGAGCGCCCGGACGCGGCCACACGGCAGATCTTCCGCAAGAAGCTGCGCGAGGGCGAGCTGGATGACCGCGAGATCGAGATCAAGGTGGCCGACGCCATCAGCGGCGTGGAGATCATGGCGCCGCCCGGGCTGGAGGAAATGACCAGCCAGCTCAAGACCATGTTCTCCAGCATGAACACCGGCAAGAAGAAGACGCGCCGCCTGCCGATCAAGACGGCATTCAAGCTGCTGCGCGACGAGGAGGCCGCCCGCCTGGTGAACGAAGAGGAGATACGCAGCAAGGCGGTGGAGCTGACGGAGCAGACCGGAATTGTCTTCATCGACGAGATCGACAAGGTCACCGTGCGCAACGACTCGGGCAACAGCGGCGTGTCCCGCGAGGGCGTGCAACGCGACCTGCTGCCGCTGATCGAGGGCTCCACCATCACCACCAAGTACGGCAGCGTGAAGACCGATCACATCCTCTTCATTGCCTCAGGCGCCTTCCATCTGTCCAAGCCGTTCGACCTGATCCCCGAGCTGCAGGGCCGCCTGCCGATTCGCGTGGAACTGAGTGCCCTCACGGCGCGGGACTTCGAGCGTATCCTGGCCGAGCCGCGCTGCTCCCTCACCGAGCAGTACCAGGCCCTGCTGGGCACCGAGAATCTGCGCGTGGAATTCACCCAGGACGGCATCGCCCGGATCGCCGAGATCGCCTACCAGGTGAACGAGCGCACCGAGAACATCGGGGCACGTCGCCTGCACACGGTCATGGAGCGCCTGCTGGAGGACGTGTCCTTTTCGGCCTCCGATGCCGGCGTGGGCCAGGGCACGACCCTGGTGATCGACGCCGCCTATGTCGAGAAGCAGCTGCGCGAGCTGGTGACCGACGAAGACCTCAGCCGCTTCATCCTGTGACCGGAGCCACCATGAGTGCCGCCCCCAGCAGTATCGTCCTGCGCCGCAAGTCGGGTCTGCTCGTGCTGGGCTGGCCCGACGGCAGCGAATACACCCTGGAGGCCGAGTTCCTGCGCGTGCTCTCGCCCTCCGCCGAGGTGCGCGGCCACGGCCGCCACGGGGCCGTGCTGCAGACAGGCAAGCGCCAGGTCGGCATGCGCGCGGTGGAGGCCGTCGGTCACTACGCCATTCGCATCGTCTTCGATGACGGTCATGAATCGGGGATCTACAGCTGGGACTACCTGCATGAGCTGTGCACCCGCAAGAGTGCCCTGTGGGCGAAATACCTCGAGGATCTGGCCTCTGCCGGGGCCGGCCGGGAGCCGGCGCCCACGGCCCGTTCCTTGTCAGAGCAGGTTCAAGTGATTACCATTGCGCCGCTGTCGCAGCCCCCGAACTGACGTCCTGCCGGCACTCATTCCCCTATCCAGACCACCACGGTCAGCAGGAAACCACGATGTCCGACACCGACCAGAACAAGGCCCGCACCACGCATTTCGGCTACGAGCAGGTGCCTGTGGAAGAGAAGGTCAAGCGCGTGGGCCAGGTGTTCCACTCCGTCGCCGGCAAGTACGACGTGATGAACGATCTGATGTCGCTGGGCACCCATCGCCTGATCAAGCGCTTCACCGTGGAACTGAGTGGCGTGCGTCCCGGCCACCGCGTGCTGGATCTGGCGGGCGGCACCGGGGACTTCACCATTCGCTTTTCCTCCCTGGTAGGCAAGAGCGGCCGGGTGGTGCTCGCCGACATCAATGCCTCCATGCTCGGGGTCGGACGTGACCGCCTGATCGACATGGGCATCACCGACAATGTGGTCTACACCCAGCTCAATGCCGAGGCGCTGCCCTTCGCGGACGACACCTTCGACTGCATCTGCATCGCCTATGGCCTGCGCAATGTCACCGACAAGGACGCCGCCCTGCGCTCCATGTACCGCGTACTCAAGCCGGGCGGCCGCGCGCTGGTGCTGGAATTCTCCAAGCCGCGCAACGATCTGGTGAGCAAGGCCTATGACGGCTATTCCGCGCTGTGGCCGGTGGTCGGCAAGCTGGTGACCGGCGACGCCGACAGCTACCGCTATCTCGTCGAATCCATTCGCATGCACCCCGATCAGGACACCCTCAAGGGCATGATGGAGCAGGCCGGATTCAGCGACTGCCGCTATCACGACGTGATGGGCGGCATCTGCGCCATCCACATCGGTTTCAAGACCGCCGCCAAGTCAGCCCGCGCCGGCTGAGCCCGTCGAGCCCCCATGAATCCCCTCGTGCTCATCGCCGTCTGTGCCCCGCTGGAAGCGCTCATCAATGCGGTGCTGGCGCAGGACGTCGGCAGCACGCGCCGTCTGGCCACGCTGGAAGGCCGCTCCGTTCAGCTTCAGTGCAGCAAGCCCGTGCCACTGTGTGTCTACCTGCAGGTGAACCACGCGCGCATCGCGCTGCGGGCCCTGCAGGAGGAACCGCCCAGCGCTGGCATCACGGCCGATGCCACCAGCCTGTTGCGCCTGCTGCTCGCCGGCTCGCAGACCAGCGCGCTGTTCTCGCCCGGAGTCGCGTTGAGCGGCGACACGCAGGTGATCCAGACGCTGCACAGCGTGCTGACCGCTCTGGAGATCGACTGGCAGGCGCACGCCTCACGACTGTTCGGAGACGTGCTGACCCGGCAGGCCGAAACGGGCCTGGGCAGCGCCCGGCAGTGGAGTGCGCAGACGGCGCAGTCGCTGCGCGCCGATGTCGACGAATACCTGCACGAGGAGGCACGTGTGCTGCCCTCGCGCGCCGAAGTCGAGGTGTTCAGCACGCGTCTGGATGAGCTGAAACTCGGGCTTGATCGTATCCAGGCACGTTCCGCGCTGTTGCGACAAAATGTCGCAGAGGGGCCACACGACTTGTAATAGACAGCCGGGGCGGCATAATCCAGATCGACCCGTCGTCCCGGAACTTCCGCCGCGTGAGCGGCACTGCCAGACCAAGGAGATACCAGCATGAACACACAGGATGGCTTCAAACTCGCCTACTCCGCCGCCGCGCTGCTGGTGGCCAGTGCCGCGATGTCTGCGGGCAGCGTGGCCCAGGAAGTGGCAGAGCCCGTGAAAGTCAGTCTCTGTCAGGGCCTGACGTCCTGCCACGGCCAGAGCGCCTGCAAGGGCTATGGCAATGAGGCAGGCGCCGGCAAGAACACCTGCGCCGGCACCGGTTTCGTCAGCTTCGCCAGCGGCCACGCCATGGTCTCCAAGAGCTTCTGCGACAAGCTGGGCGGCAAGGAAGTGGGCACGGCATCCGCCGTCGCTGCGACACCGGACGCCAATGTCACCGAAGGCGTGCAGGTGGCTTACTGCAACGACCTGTTCAGCTGCAACACCTTCAGCGCCTGCAAGGGCAATGGCAATGACAACGGTGCCGGCAAGAACAGCTGCCACGGCATCGGCTTCGTGGCCATCGCCTCGGGCAGCATGAGTGTCTCCGAACAGTTGTGCAGCAAGCTGGGTGGCAACCTGATCTCCAGCCTGTAAGGGCTGCCCCGAACTGGAGTCCGCGATGCTTGGTTTCGGCCTGGGTCTGCGCAGTGTGCACTACGAGCATGTGCTGACCCACCGGCCCACGGGCGTGGACTGGTTCGAACTCATCACCGAGAACTATCTCGCTCCCGGCGGACGCCCAAGGGAAGTGTTGCGGCGTGTCCGTGAGCACTACCCGGTGGTATTGCACGGGCTTTCCTTCAACGTCGGCACCCGCGAGCCTCCCGACTACACCTACCTGGCACAACTCAAGCAGCTGATCCGCGAAGTCGAACCCGCCTGGGTCTCCGACCATCTGTGCTGGACCGGCCTGCACGGCTTCACCTCCCACGACCTGCTGCCGATCGCCTACACCGAGGAGAACCTCGTGCACGTGGCCGACAAGGTCAGCCGCATCCAGGACTACCTGGGCCAGACCATCGTGCTGGAGAACCCGTCCGTGTACATCGGCTTTCGCAGCGACACCATGACGGAGCCGCAATTCATCAATGCCCTGGTGCAACGTACAGGCTGCGAGATCCTGCTGGACGTCAACAATCTCTATGTGTCCGGCTTCAATCTGGGTTTCGACCCGCGCGCCGGCCTCAATGCCCTGAACCCGGCGGCCATCCGCCAGTGCCACCTGGCGGGCCACACGCACAACACCACCCACATCATCGACACCCACGACCATCCGGTGTGCGACGAGGTCTGGGACTTGTACGAGCACGCCTGCCGCCGCTTCGGCCCCGTCGCCACGCTGCTGGAGCGCGACGATCGCATTCCGCCGTTCGACGAGCTGCTGGCTGAACTCGAGCAGGCCCGCGCGCTGCAGGCGCGTGCGCTGGCGAGTCGCCCCGCATGAGCTGGGAAGAGGAACAGGCGCGCTTCTGGCAGTGGATCACGCGGCCGCAGGATCTGCAGCAGGACGCCGACGCGATTGCCGCCCTGCTCGCACCGCACAGCCGCTTGACTCAGGCCGAGGCGCTGTCGATCTACCACAACGCCTACCACCAGCGCCTGGTGGAGGTCTCCAGCGCGATCTTTCCCGTGCTCTTCAACACCCTGGGCAGAACGCTCTACAGCCAGCTGTGGATCGCCTACATGGGCGAGCATCCCCCGCGCAACGGCCCGATCAACCGGGTGGGCGACGACCTGCCGGCATTCCTGCGCAGGCATCCGCAGTTCCGCGAGCTGCCGGCGGTGGCCGACATCGCGCAGCTGGAGTGCCTGCTGAACTCGCTCTTCGATGTCGTCGACGAGGCACCGTACACGCTCGCCATGCTGCAGCGGCTGCCTGAACAGGACTGGCCCACCCAGCGCTGGCAGGCGAAGCAGGACTGGGCCCTGCTGCAGACGCGCTTCGATCTCGAGACCTACTGGCGGCAGATCCAGGCGCACATCCAGGCCGGCGGCGAACCCGGGGCTGCCGACGCCAGCATCTCCCTGCTGCCGGACCTCGACCCGCGCTTTGCGAACCTGCTCGTGTTCCGCCGGGAACAGCGCATGCAGTTCCAGAGCATCCGACCCGCTTTCGGCCTGTTCCTGCAGGGCATTCAGCGCGGCGAGCCCTTTGCCGCCCTGTGCAGCACGCTCGCCGAGAGCTTCCCGGAACAGGACATTGCCGCGCTCAGCCTGAGCCTGCTGCTGCGGGCCATCGAGCTGGAGCTGCTGCGCGACGAGGCCGCACCGCCGGCATGACAAGCCTTGTCCGCGCCCCCCGCTTGGTGCTATCTTGCCCGCCCTCGGATTTGCAATTGCAAGCTCCTGATAAATAAACAAATACTGACACCCCCGCAGAGGTGTTCGCACCCCGGCTCCGCACTGGGCTGCCACGAAGGCTCGACACGTGTCCCATTTGCCCAGACTCCTGAAACTTCTCAACACCGCCGCCCGCTACGGCCTCGACGACATCTCTCCGGCCGTGCGTCCGTCCGGCCTCGCCCGCGTGCTGTTCGGCCTGTGGAGGCTGCCCTGGCGCCTGCACCCCGCCGGGCGTCTGGCGCCCGAGGTGCGCCTGCGTCTGGCCCTGGAGGAGCTGGGCCCGATCTACATCAAGTTCGGCCAGCTGCTGTCCACGCGCCGCGACTTCCTGCCCACCGAACTGGCCGATGAACTGCAGTCCCTGCAGGACAATGTGCCCGGCTTCACCAGCCCGAGCATCCAGCAGATCGTCGAGCAGACCCTGGGTCGTCCCTGGCAGGAAGTGTTCAGCGAGCTGTCCACCGCCCCGCTCGCCTCGGCCTCGGTGGCCCAGGTTCACAGCGCCCGCCTGCACAACGGCGACGACGTCGTGGTCAAAGTCATCCGGCCGGGCATCGAGCGCACGCTGGAGCAGGACATCCGCCTGCTGAAGTGGCTGGCGGGCCTGATCGAGAAGCATCTGCCCCATGGCCGCCGCCTGCGGCCGCGCGAAGTGGTGAGCGACTACGAGAAAGTGATCTTCGACGAGCTGAACCTGCTGGCCGAGGGCGCCAATGCCACCCAGCTGCGGCGCAATTTCGAGCACTCTCCGCTGCTCTATGTGCCCCGGGTGTACTGGGAGTTCTCCCGCAGCAATCTGCTGGTGAGCGAGCGCATCCATGGCACCCCGGTGGCCGATGTCGCGGCGCTGAATCAGCGCGGGGTCAACCTGAAAAAGCTGGCCGAGCGCGGCGTGGAGATCTTCTTCACCCAGGTGTTCACACACAGTTTCTTCCACGCCGACATGCACCCGGGCAACATCTTCGTGGCCTTGCACTCGCCGGAGAACCCGCAGTACATCGCCATCGACTGCGCCATCATCGGCTCGCTCAGCCGCAGTGATCAGCAGTACCTGGCGCGCAATCTGCTGGCCATCTTCCAGCGCGACTACCGCAAGGTGGCCGAGCTGCACGTCGAGTGCGGCTGGGTTCCGCGCGACACCCGCGTGCCCGAGTTCGAGGCCGCCATGCGCTCGGTGTGCGAGCCGGTGTTCGAGAAGCCGCTCAAGGACATCTCCTTCGGCTATCTGCTGGTGCAGCTGTTCAAGACCGCCGGCCGCTTCAACATGGAGGTGCAGCCCTCCCTCGTGCTGCTGCAGAAGACCCTGCTCAATGTCGAGGGCCTGGGACGGCAGCTCTACCCGGAACTGGACCTGTGGACCACCGCCCTGCCCTTCCTGGAAGACTGGAACCGCCGCCGCATGCAGCCGGGCACGCTGTTCAAGGCGCTGAAGGAGAACGTGCCGGACTGGATCGAGCAACTGCCGCTGCTGCCCCAGCTGATGATCGACAATCTGAGTCAGGCGCGGGAGCTGAAGCAGCTCAACACGCATCTGCAGGAGCGCCTGCAGCAAGAGCACGCCGCGCGGGAAAGGCGTGCCGGCCGACGTCTGCAAGCGGGAATCGCCCTGCTGGCAGGCAGTGCCCTGAGCCTGCTCCCAGCGCTCCAGAGCCCCCTCGCCACCCTGCCAGGAGCCACAATTCTTCTGGCCTGCGGCGGACTTTACCTTTTGTGTTTTAAACGCTGACATTGCATACTAGCCGCCATGAAAGCAGCGGCAGAACCCACTTTGACAACATATTGGCTTGATCAGATCAAGTGGTCCGCAGAGGGTCTTGTCCCTGTTGTGGCCCAGGATCAGGCCACGGGCCGCGTGCTCATGCAGGCCTGGGTCAACCGCGAAGCGCTCAGCCTGAGCGTGACCGAACACCGCGCCATCTACTGGTCACGCTCGCGCGGCAAGCTGTGGCGCAAGGGTGAGGAATCCGGTCATGTGCAGCAGCTGCACGACATTCTGCTCGACTGCGATGGCGACGCGCTGATCTACGTGGTGGACCAGGTGGGCGGCATGGCCTGTCACACGGGCCGCGCCAGCTGCTTCTACAGACGGCTCGACGGCAATCACGAATGGCAGGTGACCGACCCGGTGCTCAAGGATCCTCACGCCATCTACGCAGGCAGTGACAGACACCATGGATGACGTCCTCACCCGTCTCGGGCAGATACTCGAAGAGCGCCGTCGCGCCAATGCCGACGACTCCTACGTCGCCAGTCTGCACCGCAAGGGCCTGAACAAGATTCTGGAGAAGGTCGGTGAAGAAGCCACGGAAACCATCATCGCCGCCAAGGATGTGCCGGGCGGGGGCGATCGGCAGGCGCTGGTGAACGAGACCGCAGACCTGTGGTTCCACTCCCTGGTAATGCTGAGTCACCTGGACCTCGGGCCGCAGGATGTGCTGCAGGAGCTGCAGCGACGTTTCAACCTTTCAGGGCTGGCCGAAAAGGCCGCCCGGACACAGACAAAGTAAGCGTTCGACCCCTTTTTCAATGCCGCAGGTGTTGGGGGCGGATACACGGGAGGCAGTCATGGGTATCGGTGGTATCGGAATCTGGCAACTGATCATCATTCTGGTGATCGTGGTCATGCTGTTCGGCACGAAGAAGTTGCGCACGCTGGGGTCCGACCTGGGCGGGGCACTCAAGGGCTTCAAGACCGCCATGAAGGACGACGACGTCAAGGACAGCGATGACGACGAAGTCGCCGTGAAGAAAGTGGCTGACAGCACCACCATGAAGTCCGAGAAGTCCGACGACAAGGCCTGATCCGTTCGCGCGATTCTTTCTTTCCTTTCACCCTGATGCCGGGCAGCGCACATGTTTGATATTGGTTTCATGGAACTGGTGCTGATCGCCGTCGTGGCCCTGATCGTCGTGGGGCCCGAGCGATTGCCAGGCGCCATCCGCACCACCACCCTGTGGATCGGGCGGGCCAAGCGCAGCTTCCAGCAGGTGAAGACCGAGATCGAACGCGAGATCAATGCCGACGAGATCCGCCGGCAGCTGCACAATGAATCCATCCTGGCGGGCATCGAGAAGGCTCGCAAACAGGCTGACTCGCTGGTCAAGAACGCCCGTCACGACATCGACGCCTTCGACAACGAGATCAAGACCACACTCAAGAGCGAGGAAGCGGCCCTGCGCGAGATCGCCGCGCGCGAGGATGCGGCCCTGAAGGCGGCTCCGGCGCAACCAGCTGCGGCACAAACACCTGCGGGACAACCGGCGCGCGAAACGCCGGCGGCCCCGGTGGACGACCCTTCGATCTACGACGAAGCGCCGCTGGAAGAGCAAGCCGGCACTGCCGACACGGAACCGGCGCCAGCCGCCGCGCCGGCAACGCCTGCCAAACCCGTGGAGGACTTCTACAACAACCCTCCCAGCGGCACCATTTCGCTGAAGGGCGGGGTCTACCGCGCCACCACCTCGCTGGACGACGAGACTGATTCAGGACGTCGGATATGAGTGACACGCCGAATCCGGTCAAGACGGCCGAGCTGACGCTGGTCGATCACCTGATTGAATTGCGCGACCGCATCATGAAGTCGCTGGTCGCGATCGTCGTGGTATTCCTGTCGCTGTTCTATTTCGCGAACGACATCTACACCTTCGTGGCAGGCCCCTTGCTGGAAGTGTTGCCGGAAAACAGCGGCATGATCGCGATCGACCCGACCTCGCCGTTCTTCGCCCCGTTCAAGCTGACATTTTTTGTGTCCCTGTGCCTGGCCGCTCCCTACATCCTCTACCAGATCTGGTCATTCATCGCGCCGGGGCTCTACAAGAACGAGAAGGAGATCGCCATTCCGCTGTTCGTGTCGAGCGTGGTGCTGTTCTACGCCGGCATCGCCTTCGCCTACTACGTGCTGTTCGGCTTCGTGTTCTCCTTCTTCGTCTCGGTGGCGCCGGAAGGCATCATGGTCACGCCGGACATCAACAGCTTCCTGAGCTTTGCGTTGGCGATCTTCTTCGCCTTCGGCATCGCCTTCGAGATTCCCATCGCCGTGTTCATCCTGATCTGGACGGGCATCCTCGAGCCGGAGGATCTGGTGGAGAAGCGCCCCTACGTGATCGTCAGCTGTTTCGTCATCGGCATGTTGCTGACCCCGCCCGACCCGCTCTCCCAGACGGTCCTGGCCGTCCCCATGTGGATGCTGTTCGAGCTGGGCATCTTCTGCGGCCGCTTCGCCAACCGCCGCGCGCAGGAGCGCGAACAGGCCGAGCAGCAGGCCGGCAAGTCCTGAAGCCGGGCCGACAGGCTCAGGCGGGACTCATACCCGCAGCATGAACGTCACCGGGCCGTCATTCTCCAGCCCGATCTGCATGTCCGCCCCGAACACCCCGCTCACCATCCGGCACGGCTGGCACTGCGCCTGTTGCACCAGATAGTCGAACAGCGGCTCGGCCTCGGCCGGCGGCATGGCGGACGAGAAGCCAGGGCGCAGGCCCTTGTCCGTGGTGGCTGCGAGCGTGAACTGCGACACCAGCAGCCACTCCCCTTCGATATCGAGCAGCGAGCGATTCATGCGCCCCTCTGCATCGGCGAACACCCGGTAGTTCAGCACGCGGTGCAGCAGACGCTCCGCCTTGGCCGTGTCGTCGTCCTTTTCCACGCCCACCAGCACCACCAGGCCCTGGCCGATCTCGCCTCGCGTCTCGCCGGCGATGCGCAGCCTGCCCCAGGTCACACGCTGCAACAGGGCGATCACGCCACGGGCTCCTCACGCAGCAGGCGCAGCATGTCCTGGGTGGCGCGGATCAGGGCATCGGCGATGCCCGGTTCGACGGCGGAATGCCCGGCATCACGGATGATGAACAGCTCGGACTCGGGCCAGCGCTGGTGCAGCGCCGTGGCATTGTCCAGCGGACAGACGACATCGTAGCGCCCATGCACGATATAGCCCGGAATGCCGGCCAGACGGTCGGCATCGCGCAAAATCTGATCCGGCTCCAGAAACGCTTGATTGACGAAGTAATGCGCCTCGATGCGCGCCAGCGCGAGCGCCACATGGGGGTCAGAGAAGCGTTCCAGCACATGCGGGTTGGGGCGCAGCGTGGAACAGCAGCCTTCCCACACCGACCACAGCTTGGCCGCCGCCATGCGGGCGATCTCGTCCGTGCCCGTGAGGCGGCGGTGGAAGGCGCCGATCATGTCGTGACGCTCCTGCTCGGGGATGTGGTTCCAGTAGTCCTGCCAGAAATCGGGGAACAGGCGGCTGGCGCCGTCCTGATAGAACCACTGCAGGTCCTTGTCCCGGCACAGGAAGATGCCGCGCAGCACGAGACCGAGGACACGCTCGGGCCAGGTCTGGGCGTAGACCAGACTCAGCGTCGACCCCCAGGAGCCGCCGAACAACACCCACTTCTCGATGTGCAGGAATTCCCGGATGGCCTCCATGTCGGCCACCAGGTCCTGGGTGGTGTTGTGCTGCAGTTCGGCATGGGGCGTGGAGCGCCCGGCGCCGCGCTGATCGAAGACGATGATGTGGTAGTGCTCCGGGTCGAAATAGCGCCGACTGTTGCCGTCGGTGCCGCCGCCCGGTCCGCCGTGGACGAAGAGCACCGGAATGCCGGCCGGATTGCCGCACTGCTCCACATGCAGGGTGTGCAGGTCGGACACCGACAGGCGGTGAGTGGCGAAGGGTTTGATCTCGGGATACAGAACCAGCATGAAGATTCCTCGGGGCGGTGTCGTTGAGGCAATCTTAGGGGAGAACAGCGGGGCTGGCGACAGTCTTGTGGGAACGGGTGAGCCCCGTTCCCACAAGCGTGCAGGACTCAGCCGCGGGAGGGACGATCGGCGCGCTTGCGCTCGCTCTCGGTCAGCAGCTTCTTGCGCAGACGGATGTGGTTCGGCGTGATTTCGACCAGTTCGTCGTCCTCGATGAACTCCATGGCCTGCTCCAGCGTGTGTCGGATGGGCGGCGTCAGGATGATGTTCTCGTCAGTGCCCGAGGCGCGGATGTTGGTCAGCTGCTTGCCCTTGGTCGGGTTGACCACCAGGTCGTTCTCGCGGCTGTGCAGGCCCACGATCATGCCCTCGTAGACCTCGACGTTCGGCTCCACGAACAGACGGCCACGCTCCTGCAGGGTGAACAGCGAATAGCCCAGGGTCTTGCCGCGCACCATGGACACCAGCACGCCGTTCTTGCGTGCACCGATGTCGCCCATCTTCACCGGGCCGTAATGATCGAACACGTGGTTCATCATGCCGGTGCCGGACGTCATGCTGAGGAACATGGAGCGGAAACCGATCAGGCCGCGCGTCGGGATGATGAACTTCAGGCGCACCCGGCCCTTGCCGTCCATCGTCATGTCCTGCAGGTCGGCCTTGCGCATCCCCAGCTCTTCCATGACCGAGCCCTGGTGCTGCTCGTCGCAGTCGATGACCAGCACTTCGTGTGGCTCCTGCATCACGCCGTCGATTTCCTTCACGATCACTTCCGGGCGGGACACGGCCAGCTCGAAGCCTTCGCGGCGCATGTTCTCGATCAGCACCGACAGATGCAGCTCGCCGCGACCGGAGACCTTGTACTTGTCGGGGGTGTCGCCTGACTCCACGCGCAGGGCCACGTTGTAGATCAGCTCGCGTTCCAGACGATCCTTGATGTTGCGGGTGGTGACGAACTTGCCGTCCTGCCCGGCGAAGGGCGAATCGTTCACCTGGAAGGTCATGCTGATGGTCGGGCTGTCCACCGTCAGCGGCGGCATGGCCTCGACGTGGTTCGGGTCGCACAAGGTGTCGGAGATGTTCAGCTTGTCGATGCCGGTGATGCAGACGATCTCGCCGGCACTCGCCTCGTTCACGTCCACACGCTCCAGACCGAGGTGGCTCTTCACCTGCAGGATCTTGCCCTTGCGCTGATTGCCTTCGCGGTCGACGATCACCACCTGGGAGTTGACCTTGGCCACCCCGCCGGTGACGCGGCCGATGCCGATGACGCCCACGTAGCTGCTGTAGTCCAGAGCACTGATCTGCATGCGGAACGGCGCCTTGAGGGACACGGGGGGCGGCGGCACGCGGTCGATCACGGTCTGGAACAGCGGAGCCATGTCGTCGGCCATCTGATCCAGCTCGAGGCCGGCGAAGCCGTTCAGCGCCGAGGCGTAGACCACGGGGAAGTCGAGTTGCTCGTCGGTGGCGCCGAGACGGTCAAAGAGATCGAACACCTCGTTGAGCACCCAGTCCGGACGGGCGCCGTCACGGTCCACCTTGTTGATGACCACGATGGGCTTGAGACCCTGGTCGAAAGCCTTCTGGGTCACGAAGCGAGTCTGGGGCATGGGACCGTCGACGGCGTCCACCAGCAGCAGCACCGAATCCACCATGGACATGACGCGTTCCACCTCGCCACCGAAGTCGGCGTGGCCGGGGGTGTCGACGATGTTGATGTGGTAGCCGTTCCAGTTGATGGCGGTGTTCTTCGCCAGGATGGTGATGCCACGCTCGCGTTCCTGATCATTGGAGTCCATGACGCGCTCCACCACCTTGCCTCGGTCTTCCAGCGTCCCGGACTGCTGCAGAAGTTTGTCGACGAGCGTGGTCTTGCCGTGGTCAACGTGGGCGATGATGGCGATGTTGCGGATTTTCTCGATCACGAGCTGATGTCCTGTATGTGAGGGAAGCGGGGCCGGCTGGGCAAAAAGGCCGTGGAGTATACACCAGCGCCTCTGCGGCTAGCTACCCGAGGAAGCGATAGCCTACGCCCGGTTCCGTTTCCAGATAGCGCGGGCTGGCGGGGTCATCGGCCAGCCGCGTGCGCAGGCGCGCCATGAGGATGCGCAGGTAGTGGGTGTCCTCCAGATGCGCCTTTCCCCACACTTCAGTCAATAACTGCCGCTGCGTGACGATGCGCCCCCGATAGGACATCAGCACCCGCAGCAGGTCGAACTCCTTGCGCGACAGCCGCACGGGCTGCCCCTGCAACAGCACCTGGCGCTGAGCAATGTCCACGCGCAGGTGGCCGTCGTCGAACACCTCCGGCACCACCTGCACGTCGCCCTGCTGGCGCAGCAGGTTGCGCACCCGTGCCAGCAGCTCCTGGATGCCGAAGGGTTTCACGACGAAGTCGTTGGCGCCGGCATCCAGCGCCTGCACCTTCTCCACCTCGCGGTTGCGCACGGACAGAATGATGATGGGCCCGGCATAGACCTCGCGCAGCTGCAGCAGCAACTGCTGGCCGTCCATGTCCGGCAGCCCGAGATCGAGGATGATCAGGCGCGGCGACTGCAGCACGGCCAGTTCCAGCCCCTGTCGCGCCGTGTCGGCCTCCAGCACCTCGTAGTGCTGGGCGCTCAGACCGATACGCAGGAAGCGGCGGATCTGCGGCTCGTCGTCAATCAGCAGGATGCGGTTCATGTGGTGCCCTCCTGCAGCGGCAACAGAATCTGCAGGACACAGCCACTGCCCTGCGCCGGGGCAGTGATGCGCACCTGTCCCCCATGAGCACCGATCATGCCGCGACAGATCGCCAGCCCGAGACCGGTGCCGGCCGCGCGTCGGTCACCGCGCTCGGCACTGTGGAACATGCCAAACACGGCCTCGCGCTCGGATTCTGGAATACCCGGACCTTCGTCGATGATCTCGATCAGCAGGCCGGCATCCGGCTGCGTGGACTGGCGGGCGCAGCGCTGCTGGATGCGCCCGCCCGGTGGCGAGAACTTCAGGGCATTGTGCAGCCCATTGAAGATCGCCTGTTCAATCAGCGCCGGGTGCACGCGCAGCAGCGGGATGCCGGGCGCGAGGGACACCTCCAGACGCTGACCGCTCACCAGCGGGCGCACCCGCTTCATCACCACGTTGAGGATTTCCTCGATGCTGACCCAGCTGCGATCCAGGCGCAGCTCGCCCTGGCCGAGTCGCGTCATGTCCAGCAGGTTCTGGGTGTAATTGTCCAGCCGCGTGGCTTCGGCGAGCACCGATTCCAGCAGCTCGTCCTGCTGCGCGCTGCAGAGTTCACCGCGCATTTCCAGCAGCGTCGTCGTGGCCCCGACCATGGCCGTCAGCGGTGTGCGGAAATCATGCGACACCGAGGACAGCAGCGAGGAGCGCAGCAGTTCGCGCTCCTTGTCGATGCGCTCGCGCGCCAGATCCCCCAGCAGCTGAATGCGGCGCAGTCCGAGACTGGCCTGGCGCAGGAGAATGTCGATGGCTTCGTCGTTCTGCGCCTGCGTCTGTGCACTGAGCGGCGGTGTGGCTGACGTCAGCACCGCCACATGCAGGCCGTCACCATCGCTGACTCCACGCAGACCCGCAGGGGTCTGCGTGGACCCCGCATGTCCACTGACCCACTGTTCGGCGGCGTCGCGCAGCACCGCCGGCAGCTGTGGCGGCGCGTCAGCCCACGCCGGCTGCCTTCCCTTGCCGGCATGCAGCGCCTGGCTGGCTGTCCCGGTGAGCTGCGTGACAGCGTCCTGCAGGGCGAGCAGCACCGCTTGCGCATCCAATGCCAGACTGACTCGCTCCAGCAGACGATGCTCGATGCGGGCGAAGCGGTCGCGAAACTCCAGACTGCGGATCTTGGTCTGCAGTCGACCGGCCAGGGAACCCACCACAACGGCGACAAAGAGCAACAGCCCCGCCGTCAGAACGTCTTCGCGATGGGTCATCAGCAGGGAGCCGCGGGGCTCGGTGAAGAAGAAGTTGAAGGCGAGGACGCTGCCGAGCGCGCACAGCAGTGCGGGTACCACCCGGGTGAAGATTGCCGTCAGCAGGACTCCAGTCGTGTAGACCAGCGCCAGATTGGCCGCAGGCAGCCAGGCCTGCAGGAGCAGACACAGGAGCGTGGCGAGGGCTGTCATGGCCAGCGCGAAGAGCGCCGCCACCCACCACGTGTCGAAGGCAGGCCAGGGCTGCATCAGCGCCGCCAGAAGGCCGGACTGAGCAGCACGATGATTGTCAGAAACTCGAGTCGCCCCATGATCATCCCTCCGCACAACACCCATTTGGCCGTGTCTGACAGGCTGGAAAAATTGCCGGCAGGCCCGATGATCGGCCCAAGTCCAGGCCCCACATTGGCCAGTGCCGTGGCGGCACCGGTCAGGCTGGTCACCAGGTCCAGCCCCGTCATCGCGAGCAATAGTGTCATGACTGTCAGGCACAGCACCATCACGAACAGAAAGGCCACCAGCGAGGTGAGAATCTCGTCCGACACCGTCACGCCGCTGTAGGATCGCTGCAGCGTCGCGCGCGGGTGAATGGCGCGGGCCACCTGCTCGCGGATCAGGGTGACACACAACTGGATGCGGAAAGTCTTGATGCCACCGCTGGTGGACCCGGAGCAGCCGCCGAGGAAGGTCGCGAAGAAGAACACGACAATCGCGAAATTGCCCCACAAGGTGTAATCCGCACTGGCAAACCCGGTGGTGGTGATCACTGAGACCAGATTGAATGTTGCCAGGGTGAGTGCCTTGCCGATCGAGGAATCGCCCGCCTGCCAGACCACCAGCGCGAGGCTCGCACTCATGCCCGCCATCATCAGCAGCATGCCGCGCAGCTGGCGGTCTGCCAGAAGAGGCGCAAGGCTGCGATGCTTGAGCGCGCGCAGATAGAGCACGAAAGGCGAGGCCCCGAGGATCATGAAGACAATGCCGATCCAGTGCAGGGCCGGCGAGGCGAACTGCGCGAAGGAGCTGTCCGAGGTTGAATAGCCGCCCGTGGAGATCGTGCTCAAGGCATGATTCACGGCATTGAAAGTATCCATGCCGAACGCACGGTAGAGCAGCGCGCACAGCAGCGTCAGCACAACGTAGACCAGCACCATGTGCTTGAGCAGCTGCTGGGTGCGGGGCATGGACTTGTCCGACCAGTCCGAGGATTCCGTGCGGAACAGTTTCATGCCGCCGACACTCAGGAAGGGCAGCACCGCGATCGCCATGCCGATGATGCCCATGCCTCCGAACCACTGCAGCAGGGAGCGCCAGAGCAGGACATCCGCGGCCATCGCGTCGAGTCCGACCAGCACGGTGGCGCCGGTGGTGGTCATGCCGGATACGGATTCGAAGACTCCATCGGCCAGCGTCAGTCCGTCGAGTGTCAGCAGCAGGGGAAGGGCTCCGAACACCGGCACCACCAGCCAGCATGTCGCCGTGATCAGGAACATCTGCCGAGGCTGCAGGTGCGGCGAGCGATGCGCGTGCCCAACAGCAATGCTGATCAGTCCCGCACCACCGCAGGACAACGCACTCAGGGCGTAGGCCGACAGATTGCCCGTGTTCATGCCCCAGGCCAGCAGCGCAGGAAACCCCTGCAGCAGAGCAAGGAAGCAGAGCACCACACCGAGGACGATCAGGACGGGACTGAAGGTTTTCATGTCTGCAGTCTGGAGCAGCCCGGCGTAAAATCTCCATGCAGTTAAAGCCTGCGGCGCGCCACAAATGCGTAAAAATTTCACTGCCCGACCGACAGTAATCCCGCGGGCATGCGTAACAGCGGCCGATTTCAGGAATTTCTTGCGGACCGCTGATCTTGTTGCACTTTGCAGCGTATACAAGCGCTAAGGTCGTGGCGTTTCGCCCATTCACTCCCACACAGCAGCTTTCCACGAGGTTTCCCCAATTGAAGCGAGCTCTTCTCCCCATCGCGATCCTGGCCGTCGCAGTCGTGGCCTTTGTCACACTGGTCCGCAACCCGGAGCGTCTCGAAGCCGTCGCCCCCGAGCAGGCCCTGACCACGGTGCGCGTCGCCCCCGTCGCACCCGAGAGCGTCACCATGCAGGTACGCTCCCAGGGCAAGGTGCAAGCCTCCCGCCGTGTCAGCCTCTCGGCCGCCGCTGCCGGGCCCGTGTCCTGGATTTCACCCAACCTGGTGGCTGGCGGTTATTTCTCCGAAGGAGAAGCCATCCTGCGGCTCGACAGCAGCGACTTCGAGAACGCCCTGATTCGGGGCCAGAACGCTCTCTCCCAGGCCGAAACCGAGGCCCGGCATGCCAACACCGAGCTCGAGCGCTACCGCGAGCTCGCCGCTCGCCGCCTGGTCAGCGAGTCACAGCTGCAGGAATTCCAGCGTCAAGCCGACATCGCTGCCTCGCGGCTGCGCGATGCTCAGGCCGGGCTGACACAGACCGAACTCGAACTGCGCCGCAGTGAAGTGACGGCCCCCTTCGCCACCATCGTCGAAAGCACCAGCATAGAACTGGGGCAGCAGGTGAACCGCGGCTCCGCCCTGGCCACCCTGCTCAGTGCCGACGAAGTGGAAGTGCGCCTGCCGCTCGCCCTCACCCAGCTGGGTTATCTGGACATCCCGCTGGGCCATCGCGGCGAGCTGCCAGAGGAATCGCAACCTCCTGTTTCGCTCCAGGGCATGTTCGGCGGCCAGCTGCACACCTGGACCGGACGTCTGGTGCGCACCGAAGCCGGCATCGACGCCTCCAACAACGCCGTGCAGGCCATCCTGCGGGTTGACAATCCCCGCTCCGTCGGCGCCAACGAGGAGGATGCGAATGCGATTCCCCTGCCCGTCGGGCTGTATGTGGAAGCCACCATCAAAGGCAAGTCCGTCGACAACATCATCGCGCTGCCGCGTGAGGTGATTCGTGGCGGCAATCAGGTACTGGTAGTGGATACCGAGAATCGCATGCACTTTCGCGAGGTCGAGATCCTGCGCCTGGAAAATGATCGCGTGCTCATCAGCGGCGGCCTGCGAGCCGGCGAGCTGATCTGCATGTCGCCCATCCAGGCCGTGGTTGACGGCATGGCCGTCCAGGTCGTGCAGCAATGAGAACGGTCATCACCTGGTTCATTGACAATCCCATCGCTTCCAACCTGATGATGATGGTGTTCCTGGTCGCGGGCGTCCTGTCCTTCTCCAACATCCGTCAGGAAGAATTCCCGAGCATCGAGACGGGGACCATCCAAGTCAACGTCCCCTACCCCGGTGCAGCACCAGCGGAGGCCGAGCAGGCGGTATGCGTGCATCTCGAAGCGGCGCTGCAGAACATGGAAAACATCGAGCGCATGACCTCCACCGCCCGTGAAGGCGGCTGCGCAGCCACTCTCCAACTGGCCCCGGGCGCCGATCTGAACCGCACGCTCAATGAGACCAAGAGCACCATCGACGGCATCACCACCTTCCCGGCCGACATCGAGCAGCCCACCGTGATGTCGTTCTCGCCCTCCAGTACCGTCATGACCCTGGCCCTGGTGGCTGACACCGACGATGCCAGCCTGAAGGAGCTTGGCGAGCAGATCCGTCTGGAGCTGATCGATCTCGACGGCATCTCACGTGTGGAGGTGAACTACATCCGGCCCTACGAGATCTCCGTCGAGGTGTCCGAGTTCACGCTGCGTCAGTACAACCTGTCGCTCAACCAGATCGCCACTGCCATCAACAGCAATGCCATGGACATGCCGGCCGGCACCCTGCGCACTCCCGGTGGCGAGATCCTGTTGCGCAGCAAGGGGCGCATGTACACCGGCGCGGAATACGAGAACATCGTGGTGCGCGCCTATCCCGATGGTTCGCAACTGCGGCTGGGAGACATCGCCACGGTGCGCGACGGCTTCGAGGAGGGCTATCTCACCGCCCGCGTCAACGGCAAGAACGCCGCCATCGTGCAGATCTACCGCGTGGGGGACGAGGACACCGTGGATTCCGCCGCAGCGGTGAAGGAGTACGTGGCACAGCGGCAGCCGCGTCTGCCAGCCAGCGTGGAGCTGATCGTGCTCACCGACGACGCCAAGGGCCTCGAGGAGCGCATCGCCACGGTGGCCGGCAACGCCTACTCCGGCTTCCTGATGGTGGTGATCGTGCTGACGCTGTTCCTGCGCTTCAAGACCTCCTTCTGGGTGGCAGCCGGCATCCCGGTCGCCATGCTGGGCGCCCTGATGGTGTTCCCGTCGCTGGATCTCACGATCAGCTCGCTGACCATCATGGCCTTCATCCTGGTGCTGGGCATCATCGTGGACGATGCCATCGTGGTGGGGGAACGGGTCTTCGTGTACGAACAGCAGGGCATGAGCCCGCGCGATGCCGCCGTGGAGGGCACACTCAGCGTGACGGTGCCCGTGATCTTCGGCGTGATGACCACAATCGCCGCCTTCCTGCCACTGCTGATCCTGAGCGGCCCCATGGGCGCCTTCTTCAACGTGATCGGGGTCGTGGTGTCGCTCTGCCTGATCTTCAGCCTGATCGAATCCCAGCTCATCCTGCCCGGGCACCTGGCACATCGCCGCACCAAGGGCTACTACCTCGAAGGCAGTGTGGTGATCGAGCGCTGGCTGGCACTGCAGAGAAGGATCTCCAGCGGACTGGAAAGCATTGCCGAGAATATCTACAAGCCTGCGCTGCGTGCGTGTCTGGAGTACCGCTATGCCGTCCTGGCCACTGCGACGGCCATCATCCTGCTCACGGCCGGGCTGCTGTTTAGCGGCCGTGTGATCTTCCAATTCTTCCCGGCAGTGGAAGGCGATCGGATTTACGCCAGCATCCAGATGCCGGAAGGGGTGGCAGTCGAGGTGACCGAAGAGGCTCTGGCCCGCATCGAGACGGCCTCAGCAGAACTGGTTCAAGAACTGGAAGCCGAACTGGACGCACGCATCGCAGCCGGTGATGCCCCTGCCGAGCCGGGTCATGCCGTGGAGAACACCCTCACCACCCTGGGTTCGCGCATCAATCGTGGCGGTCCCGCCATGGGGCGCAGCGGCGCGGGCGGCAGCCATATCGCCGAGGTGGTGATGATCCTCAGCTCATTCGATGCGCGCGGTCAAGTCAGCGCGAACGACATTCGTGACCGCTGGCGCGAGAAAGTGGGCGTGATCCCGGACGCCCTGGAGCTGAACTTCGTGTCCGACTCCTTCTCTGCCGGGCAGGCACTGAGCTTCCGCCTGGAAGGCCGCAACGAGGACACCCTGCGCATCGCCACCGCGGAGCTGCGTGAGGCGCTGGCGCGCTACCCTGGGGTGTTCGACGTCAGCGACTCGTTCCGCGCAGGCAAGCAGGAAGTGCAGATCGAACTGCTGCGAGAAGGCGAACTGCTTGGCTTCACGCTGCAGGATGTGTCGCGTCAGGTGCGACAGGCCTTCTACGGCGCGGAATCCCAACGCATCCAGCGTGGGCCGGATCAGATCAAGGTCATGGTGCGCTACCCCGAGAGCGAGCGTCAGTCCATGGGCAATCTGGAAGACATGATGCTGCGCTCGCCCGAAGGCGGCGAGGTGCCGCTTTCCAGCGTGGCACGCCTGTCCCTCGGGAACAGCTATTCCAGCATCAACCGCGAGAACGGCCGTCGCGTGATCACCGTGAATGCCGACGTCAATCGCGCAGTCAGCGCACCGGAGCAGATCACCCGCGAGATCGCAGCGGAATTCACGCAGCGCTGGAACGATGACTACCAGATCACCATGTCCCTGGGCGGTGAAGGCGAACAGCGCGATGAATCGCTGGGCAGCCTTCTCTCCACCTATCCGCTGGCGATGCTGATCGTGTTCGCGCTGCTGGCCATTCCGCTCAAGTCCTACACCCAGCCGCTGATCATCATGAGCGTGATTCCGTTCGGCGCGATCGGCGCCATTCTCGGCCACTTCATCATGGGCGTGGAGCTGGTGTTCTTCTCGCTGATCGGCATCGTGGCGCTCAGTGGCGTGGTGGTGAACTCCAGCCTGGTGCTGGTGGACTACGTGAATGCCGAGGTGCGAGCCGGGCACAGTCTGCCAGACGCGATCGCCAGCGCGGGCGTGGCGCGGTTCCGGCCGATCTTCCTGACGTCCATGACCACCTTCATCGGCCTGGTGCCGCTGATGTTCTCGCCGACGCCGGCCACCTTCTTCATCGTGCCCATGGCCATCTCCCTGGGCTGGGGCGTGCTGTTCGCCACGGTGATCACGCTGTTCCTGGTGCCGAGCCTGTATCTGATGCTGTACGACTTCACCACGCACGCAGCGCATGTGGAAGACCACAGCCGCACGCCTGTATCCGCCCTCTGACAACCGCGCGGCGTGCGCCCTGGGGCACGCCGCGTGCAGTAGCCCTCATATAGAGTATCCCCTGGATGTTCCAATTGGGGACTGTCCAGTTCTGGTCAATAAACTTGGCTCTGAAACAAACGATAAATTCATAAACACCATGCTCGCTGCAAGTTGGGAGAAAGCAAAATCGCAGAACGCACTACGTAGGTGCAGACTCTTTACAAGCGCACCATACTGGTGCAAATCGAGCAATAAGGCATCGATCGACCGGCCTGGAAGCGGCGGATTTGCTCGCGTGCAGGGCTTCCGGTGACTGGCATATATTTTGCTCCACCCCTGCACACAAGGCCAGCTTGCGCGCTATTATAGGTTTGCAACGCTTACTTGTTGAGCAGGCTGCAGGTCGCCTGTTCGCGATAGCGCTCAAACAAGACAAAGAGAGCAAGCAAGGCTTCACAGGAGCCGCGGTTCTGCCGCGGCGACAGCCATTAAACCAAGACGCCAGCCGTCCATTTCTCGATCTCACGGAGGATCAAGAATGTCTGAAAAGACTCTGAAACTGATTAAAGAAAACGACGTAAAGTGGGTTGACCTCCGTTTTACCGACACCAAGGGCAAAGAACAGCACGTGACCTTCCCCGCGGCTGTCGTGGATGAGACTTTCATGGAAGGCGTCATGTTCGACGGTTCTTCCGTTGCCGGCTGGAAAGGCATCAACGAGTCCGACATGATCCTGCGTCCGGACGACAGCACGGCCGTCATGGACCCGTTCTCCGACGACCCGCAGCTGAACATCACCTGCGACATCATCGAGCCGAAGACCATGCAGGGTTACAACCGTGACCCGCGCTCCGTGGCCCGTCGCGCCGAGGAATACCTGAAGTCCACCGGCATCGGCGACAAGGCCTTCTTCGGCCCCGAGCCCGAATTCTTCGTGTTCGACGAAGTGAAGTGGAAGACTGAAATGCACCGCTCCTTCTTCGAGATCGGCTCCGACGAGGCCGCCTGGTCCTCCGACAAGGCCATCGAAGGCGGCAACAAGGGTCACCGTCCGAAGGTCAAGGGCGGCTACTTCCCCGTCCCCCCCATCGACTCCTTCCAGGACCTGCGTTGCGCCATGTGCGACACCATGACCGAGATGGGCCTGACCATAGAACTGCACCACCACGAAGTGGGCAACGCCGGTCAGCTGGAAATCGGTGCCAAGTTCAACACGCTGGTGAAGAAGGCTGACGAAGTGCAGATCCTGAAATACTGCGTGCACAACACCGCAGACGCCTACGGCAAGACAGCCACCTTCATGCCGAAGCCCCTGGTCGGCGACAACGGCAGCGGCATGCACGTGCACCAGTCCATCTCCAAGGACGGCAAGAACGTTTTCGCTGGCGACCAGTACGCCGGCCTGTCCCTGGAAGCCCTGTACTACATCGGCGGCATCATCAAGCACGCCAAGGCGCTGAACGCCTTCGGCAACGCCTCCACCAACTC